>CAZWGA010000034.1:0-58841 GCA_964633285.1 uncultured Solibacteraceae bacterium
CGCCACGTCCACCGCGTGCACCCCGGCCGGCGCCACCAGCGCCACCCGCGGCCGCCTGCGGAGCACCGCCGGAATCTGCGGGAGCGTCACCACCACCGCGAGCACCGCGTCCTCCCCTGCCGGCACCGCCGCGATTACCATCGGCCGCTGGGGCCGGAGCGGGAGCGGCGTTCGGATTGAGCGCGTTTAGAAACGGATTGCGCTCCTCATCGCTGGACCATCGCAGGATATTTATTCGGATCGGGATGCCCGCTTCGGCAACATTGGCGGACTTTGCGGTCAGGTTCAGCGTTGTCTTCGCAGGTCCTGCGGCCGGGGCCGCCGCTTGTCGCGCCTGCGCGTTCGGTGAAACGGCCACAGTGAATAGGATGAAAATGATCAGGGCAGTGAATTTCATGGCGACCTTATATCAAAACAAAAAAGGGGACAGCGAGGAATTTTTGAAGTGGGCAAATGGCCCAAGGTCCCCATGGTCTATCCGCGGCGGCGGATCATGGATTCGTAAAGAACGGCCGGATGCCGCTCGTCTATCACAGATGGAAATGCGCAGGACTGTTGCTCGCCTTTATTAAAGATCTTCGCTTCGGCAAGCGGGCGGTTGGGCCGATATCCGGGGCCTTTCGCATCGATTCCAGGGCGAGCCATTAGTTTTTCGATGGAATAGATCGTTTCGGAACGGTTATAGACCGACTGGTGATGTTCGCGGCTCATGATAATGGCCTCTTCGGGACATGCATCAACGCAGAAGCCGCAATAGATGCATCGCATCATGTCGATATCGAATCGAGTCGGAAATTTTTCGATTTCAGGATTGGGATGTTCGCCGGCCTCGATGTAGATGCACTCGGCGGGACAAATCGTGGCGCACATGTAACAAGCAACGCATTTCAGGCTGCCGTCGTTGCGAACAGTAAGAATGTGGGTTCCACGGAATCGTTCCGAATACGGCCGCGTCTGTTCCGGGTAATAGATGGTGGGTGTGTCTCCTTTGAACAGGCTCGTGAACAAGCGGCGCAGAGTTACACCAAAGGCTTTGAAAGTAGACCAGACGGAATCGTGTTCCTTGCGCGCCTTTTCACTCACATTGATGACGGGCACATCGACGGCATAGCCTCCCTTAACGGGCGTCATCGCAAAACCTCCTGCGGTGTTTGAGCTGGGGCAGTACCGAGCGGTCCAATCGTGTCGTAGTCGATCCCGGAGTAGAGTGGCGTTTCGCGCACCAGCCAATCGAAGATTGCGGAGGGCTCCGAAGCCGACGGTGTGCCGGAAAGCTTGAGCAATGCAGCCATCAGAGCGTGCAACGGCTGCGCTTCACCCGGAGGCATCACGCCGCGATTCGTCAATTGGAGGCGTCCCGCAAAATTCGTATACGTTCCTTTTTCTTCGGCCCAGGCGGCCATCGGAATCAGCATGGACGCTTTTCGGGCCCACTCGAAGTCGTGAGTGGTGCTGACGACGCTGAAATCCAGGGCCTCAATCAATCGCTTCAAATCGTCGATGATCTCCGGACTGTCTTCGCCGACGAGCTGGGGATGAAAGGAAATCCACATGGCGCGCAACTCTTTCTTTTCGGCGCGCTCTCGCATGCCACGAAGGCCGCCGAGATTGGACGCGAGGCCAAGGTCGAGCGCTCCATGCGTGTTGGGATGTTTGTCGAGCCGCCGGAGGAGATCGTCCTGGCGCTGCTGGTAGAGCTCCGTTTCTTTTCCGAATCTGAAATCGATTTGCCCTTTGAAATACTTTTTCGTTAAGAACAGCGCCTCGTTCGTATGGGTCGCGGACGCCAGAGCGGCGACGGAACCGTCTCCGTGCTGCGTGCGAACGGTTTCGAAGCGTTCATGAATTGTAGAAAGGACGTCGCCGGTATTGTTCTGCTCGCCGCCCGCCTTCGTCGTGCGCAGGCGAGGCCATCGGTCGAGAGTGTGAAAACTCAAACGTCCCTCGTCGCAAAGCCAGCTCTTGTTGACGTCGATATTGCGGCGGCCGACCGTGCGATAAATTGTTCCATCGGTGGCCGTGTATCCGGGAATACCTCCACCTTGAGCGCGTGCGGAATGATCGATGCGCAGATTGCAACCGGTACTGCAACCGGCACACACCGACTCGGTGCCTTTCAGAAACCAGACTCGAACCTTGAATCGGAAGTCTGCGCTTGTCAGAGCCCCAACGGGGCAGACATCGATAACATTTCCGGAATAGGCGTTGTTCAACGGTTTGTCCTCAAATACACCGATTTCCGAATTGTGGCCGCGGCTGAACACCTGAATTTCATTCGTCTTTGTGACGTTTCGTGTGAATCGAACACACCGGGTGCAGAGAATACAGCGTTCCTGATCGAGCTTTACCAGCGGTCCAAGATTAAATGCTTTGCGGCGCCTTGTCTTTTGACCGAGCGGATAGCGGCTGTCGTGGCCGGCGTGGGCCATGTAGTAATCCTGGAGCCAGCATTCACCCGATTGGTCACACACGGGACAATCGATGGGATGGTGCAGGAGCAGGAATTCCATGGCGTAGCGCACCGCGTCGTGAACGCGCTCGGTGTTCGTGCGGATTTCCATGCCGTCGGTCACCGGCGTCGCGCATGAAGGCATGAGCTTCGGCGCGCCCTTGACCTCGACGAGACACATGCGGCAACTGCCCTCAATACCGATGTCGGGATGGTAACAATAGCGGGGGATTTGGACGCCCACCTCATCCGCCACCTGGATGACGGTCTTGCCTTTCTCAGCTTCGTATGTCTGTCCGTTGATCGTGACCTTGGGCATAAGGAGCTAGAGTAGCATGCTCCGCCGAATTAAGGTTCCGTTGGATGCTCGATCGGCAGATCCGTCCGGTTTCCCCACTCGCCCCATGAGCCCAGGTAGTTTTTTACGTTCGGATATCCAATCAGTCGCAGCGCGAGATACGTATGCGCGGATCGATAAGCGCCCTGACAATGCGGAATCACTTCCTTGTCGGGAGTAATCTTTTTGTCGGCATACATCTTTCGCAATTCATCGGCAGATTTAAAAAAGCCTCTTTCGTTGAGGTTGTGGGTCCATTCGAGGTGAACCGCTCCGGGGATCGCGCCACCGCGCTTTGAGCGAACGAGCTGACCTGTATATTCTCCGTCGCTTCGTGTATCCACGATCACCACCGACGAGTTGCCAAGCTTCCGCAGAACCTGGTCTGCTGTCGCGATCCGCTCCGGCCTCGGTTTCATTTTGAAGTTGCCGCCCTTGGGAACAAAGGCTTCCTGTGTCACCGGCAATCCCGCGGCCTGCCAGGCATTGAATCCTCCATTAAGGATGTGAACGTCATCGTGGCCGAAGTACTCGAGGAACCAGAGGAGCCGGGCGGAGCGCATGCCCGCAACATCGTCGTACACAACTACGGTGCTGTCGTTATTCACACCCTTTGCCTGAATCAGGTGTTCGATCATCCACAGGAATGCTTCCAGCGGTTCGGGCCGCGTATCGATCAGACTAATGCCGAAGATGTCAAAACTTCGCGCGCCGGGAACGTGCCCGTTCGCGTATGCTTCGGGCGGCCTCATGTCCAGCAGGACAAGCCGGGGATCGGCAAGACGGCTGCTCAGCTCGTCAACAGCCCAAAGCAAATGAGGATGTGCATACGTCATCAGTTCTTCTCCAGTATCGGAATGAGCTCGGTAACGGTCTTCACAGTATAGGTCGGCTTGCACAAGGGCAGTTTCACTTCCGGCGGCAGCCAATCCTGGCGCTCTGTTTCGATCCAGGCTACATCCATGCCGCTGTTGAGCGCGCCGTAGACGTCAACGTACAGTTGATCGCCGATGAACAATGCATCTCGCGGGCCAATGCCCATGCGCTCGAACGTTTGATCGAAGATCATGCGGTGGGGCTTGCACCATCCGGCTTCCACGGAAACGATAATGGTTTCGAAGATCGATCGAATTCCCGCTCGCTCGAGAGTGTCGTAGAGTGTTGGCGCATAGCCGAAGTTCGAAATCATAGCAACGCGGTACCTCGTTTTGGCCCATTCCAGAATCTTCATGGTGTCCGGCCGTACTTCAAACGCTTCCTGGAGCTGCATCATATGGGCTCTTGTGATTTTGGCGGTCCGGTCGTCTGTGATTTCGGCGGTGGAATGCCCGAGGAGTTCAAGCATCAGCCGGAATCGCTCCTGGCTGGGGATTTCTCGAAGGTCCGCGCGGCGCCGTCTGTTCACTTGCGTGAAGCTTTGAGAAAAAGCGCCATAGAAGATGTCAAAATCCAGTTCAGGAAACAGACGGTTGTACGCCGTGTGAACGGCATGCGCGGTAGTGGGGACGTTCTTCCCGTCGACCGGGCAGGTCGGCAATTTTGATTCATTAATGTGGACGACAGTGTCGAAAGCATCAAAAATCAGAGTGCTATACTTCATAGTTTGTTTGTTTAGAATATCCGACCCGGAGGTATGCGGGCTTGATAACAGTAGAGAACCTCACGAAACGATACCCTGCGAAAGTCGCCATAGAAGGGATGTCTTTCCAGGTTGAGAAGGGCGAAATCCTGGGCTTTCTGGGGCCCAACGGCGCGGGCAAGACCACGACGATGCGGATCATCACCGGATACATGCCACCTTCCGATGGAAGTGTTCAGGTTGATGGATTCGACGTCTTCGATAAGCCGCTCGATGTTCGGCGCCGCATCGGATATCTCCCGGAGAATCCGCCGCTTTATCTGGAAATGAGCGTCACCGGATACCTTCGCTTCGTTGCGAAGATCAAAGGCGTTCCCAAGGAAAAGCTGAAGGACGAGGTTGCGCGAGTGATGGAGCGCGTCAATATCACCGACGTGCAGGAGCGAATCATCGCGAAGCTGTCGAAGGGCTACAAACAGCGTGTAGGGCTGGCTCAAGCGTTGATCAACGATCCGCCTGTGCTCATTCTGGATGAACCGACAATCGGTCTCGATCCCAAACAGATCCATGAGTACCGTTAATGTAGCAAAGGGCTGGCCGGTAATCACACGGGAGTTTTATCGACGCATATCCTGCCCGAGGTCGAGCAGACGTGCCATCGCGTCATCATCATCGATAAAGGCAAGAAGATCGCCGAAGGCACGCCCCAGAATTTGAGATTCCAGTTGCAGGGCGCAGCGCGAATTTTCCTGGAGATTCAGGGGCCGGTTTCCGAAGTCACATCGAAATTAAAGGCCATGCCCGGGGTTATCGAGATCAACATGATCGGCGAAACGGATGGACGGCATCGATTTCAGGTTGAAGGCGAACTTCAAAAAGATATACGCGGCGACCTGGCGAAAATGATCGTTCAAAACGGCTGGGGCCTCTACGAACTGCAATCGGTCACAATGAGCCTCGAGGATATTTTCCTGAAACTTACGACTGCGGAGGAGGAGCGCACTGCCTGATAAACCATGCGGAACATACTTGCCATAATTGAACGTGAACTGCGCGCTTATTTCATATCGCCGATCGCGTACGTCATTCTAACGATTTTCGTTTTCCTGTCCGGTTTTTTCTTCAGGTTGATTCTTTCGGAAGTGTTGCAGGCCGCGCTCATCAACACCATGCGCGCGCAACAAACAGGGCCTCAGCCGATGGATATGCCGGGCATTATCAGCCGCAATTTTCTCGGATTGATCGGTTTCATTTTGCTCTTCCTGATGCCGATGATCACGATGGGCTTGTTCTCGGAAGAGAAGAAACGCGGAACCATGGAGTTGCTCCTGACGGCGCCGCTGACGGACCTGCAGGTTGTGCTGGGCAAGTTCCTGGCTGCGGGTTCGTTCTTTGTGATTCTTCTGGCCACGACGTGGATCCCAATGGCCGTCCTTTACCTTTACGGCAGTCCGGCGTCCGGCCCGATTCTTACGGCCTATCTTGGTTTGTTGCTTTACGGTCTGTCGGTGCTCGCGCTCGGTCTCTTTATTTCGACTTTAACGGAAAACCAGATCATCGCAGGCTGCATCAGTTTTGCGGCGATCCTGGTGTTGTGGATCATCGATGCCGCCGCGAGTTCTGCCGAATCGTGGATGAAAGATGTGCTGACGTATCTTTCGGTGCTGAAGCATCTCGATGACTTTACGAAGGGCGTGTTGTCGACGACGCACATCATCTTCTATTTGTCGCTGACCGTCTTCTGCCTGTTCCTGACCTATCGCTCGATCGATTCCCTGCGGTGGAGAGGATAAGCATGAAAGAACAACTGAAAAAAGCCGACATCATGGGGTTGACGATCATCGCTGCGGCTCTGATTTCCTATTCCGTGCGAATGACGTGGACCCTGTATCAAACGATCGCCGTCGTCATCGGTGTGGTGTTTATCGGTGTAGCTCTCGCTGTGAAGTCCGGCGAAATTCGCCAGGGACTGGGCCGGCGATCCGCACGTTTCGGAATCAATTCCGCGGCCTCGGTTGTGTTTCTTCTGGGAATTCTGGCGTTCGTGAACTACCTCGGAGCCCAGCACGTGAAACGCGTGGATATGACGACCGAGAAAATCTTCAGCTTGTCCGATCAGTCGGCAAATGTAGCGCAGCAGATCAAGGACGACCTGGAGATCAAAGCGTTTTATCCCGGTGGAGACTATGCGCCTGCGCGCGACATCCTTCAGTTGTTCAAGGCAAAGAACAACAAGATCAGCATGGAGTTCATCGATCCGGACAAGCAGCCCCAGATCGCACAGCACTACAAAGTGACCCAGTACGGTGATTTCCAGAATCCAATGACGGGAGAGACCTATCGTTTCGGAACCGTCATTCTGGAAATGGGCAGCAAGACGGAGCGAATTGAAAAACAGTCGGAACCATTGCGCGAGGAAGATGTCACGAATGCATTGATGAAGATCGTCAAAGGGGAGACGAAGACCATCTACTTCACGCAGGGGCATGGCGAGAAGAATCTCGAGGATTCAGACCGGACCGGTTATGCCAACGCCAAGGCAGCGCTCGAAAAAGAAAACTATGTGATGAAGACGGTGAATCTCGTGGAATCCGGGAAAGTTCCCGATGATGCATCAGCGCTGGTGATGGCCGGCGCAACGTCCGAACCATTCCCCAATGAAGTCGAACTCATCGACGCCTATCTGAATAAAGGTGGAAGCGTCCTGATCCTGCTGGATCCACCGCCGGCTGCATCGCTTGGCGATTTCCTCAAGAAATGGTCGATCGATGTTGGAAACAATTTTGTGGTCGATGCGAGCGGTGTGGGCCGCCTGTTCGGCGCGGGACCCAGCATTCCGCTCGTGCGGGATTACAGCCGGCATAAGATCACCGAAAACTTCAAAGTCATGACGTTCTTTCCGCTGGTGCGCTCGGTATCGCCTGTAAATCCACCGGCAAACGGTGTGAATGTGGAGCAGTTGCTTGCTTCAAACGAGCGCAGCTGGGGCGAGACGAACATGAAGTCGAACGAGGCGAGCTTCGATCCGAAAGTGGATCTTAAGGGTCCTGTCCCGCTGGCGGCCGTGGCATCGAAGGATCTTGGTCCGAACAAGAAAGCCCGTCTGGTGGTCTACGGCGATTCGGATTTTGCGTCGAACCAATTTTTCGGGCTTCAAGGCAACGGCAATCTGTTTCTCAACAGCGTGACGTGGCTTGCGCAGGATGAAAACTTTATTTCGATCCGGCCGAAAAACCCCGAGGACCGGCGATTGACGATGACCGAATCTCAGGGACGGTTGGTGAACTATGTTCTGGTTTTGTTGTTGCCTGTCGGAATTATTGTGGCTGGAGTTCGCGTCTTTATAACGCGCAGGAAGTGAGATGCGTTTCAAAGGAACATTAATTCTGTTGGTCCTTTTCCTTGGCCTCGGTGGGTATGTTTATTTTACCGAGTATCGGGGCAAGGAAGAAAAACAGAAGCAGGAAGAGTCCAAAAAGAAAACATTTCAGGTGGAGTCGAAGGACATCACTGAGATCAGCCTGACTTATCCCGGCAGCACGATTAGCGGTGTGAAGAAAGGCGAGAAACAGTGGGAAGTCACTGCCCCTTCCGGCATCGAAGCGGATCCGGATGAATGGGAGCAGCTCGCTTCGAGTATTCCGAAAATCGATCGAGAGGATACGGTCGCGCAGAATGCCCAGGACCTTGCATCGTTCGGCTTGAAGGAACCGGCCGTCAAACTCGACGCGAAACTCAAGGACGGAAAAACTATCGAGATTCTCTTTGGCGCCGAGAATCCGAAAAAGACATTCAATTACGCCAAACTCGGCAGCAGCAATGATGTGTTTCTGACGCCGAGCAACTGGGCGCGAACCTTTACGAAGAGCATCAATGATCTGCGCAACAAGAAAGTGCTGGAATTCGAAGCCGACGATATCGATGGCCTGAAAATCGCGGAAGGCCCGAAAGAACTGTCGGCGGAGAAGTCCGGCGAGAACTGGCAATTGAAAAAGCCGATCGACACGAAGGCGGACAACGGAGAGATCTCCACGTTTGTCACAACTGTCCGGTTTGCCCGCGCTCAGACATTTCCCGGTCCACCAGTCGATTTAAAAGCTGCAGGCCTCGACATGCCGGCGTTGCGGATCGCGCTTCATGATGCCAAAGCGAAAACAGATCGAGTCCTGCTGGTTGGGAAGAGCTCCGAAAAAGACAGGTATTATGCAAAGGACGCTTCCCGCGATCCCATTTTCATCATCGACAAAGAAATCTTTGAAAAGTCCCGGCGGCCTGTTTTCGACTGGCGCGACAAGACCATCACCAGGCTCGATCGGGATAAGATCGACAAAGTCGAGATTCAGCGCGGTTCCGATACTCTGACTCTTCTCAAGGCCGGTTCCGATTGGAAGTTGCCGGATGGGAAAAAACTTCAATGGGACAAGATTTCGAGCATGCTGAATATGCTCGATTTTGAAAAAGCGAAAGACATTGTGGATATGCCCAAACCCGCGGCTTCATACGGTCTAGATAAACCGAAGCTCGAGGTCGCGATCCATCAGGGTTCGGGTGATCCGGTTCGCATTGCGTTTGGAACCGACAGCAAAATGCCGGAAGGAATTTATCTGAAGGCATCGGACAGTCCTGCGGTGAAGGTCGTGTCGAAGGATGTCTTTGACAAATTCAACGTGAAGGCCGACGAACTGGCAGAGGCGGCACCTCCTCCTCAAGCGGAAAAGCCGAAGCCGTAGAATCCAGCAATGGATCTTTATGCCTTTCTCAAATCGCTGCTCCGGAGCGCGGCGGACGGCATCCGCCGCAACAAGCTTCCCGCGTTTCTGTCCGCCATCGCGCTAGTCCTGACTGTGGCGCTTGCTTTTACAAGCGAATTCGACGAACGGCCGCATTATCGAAAATACATCCTGCCTGAAATCGATAAAGCCGAAAGCCGGTTCTTCGGCACAATGCGTGAAGCCGGAGAAGCGACGGACGAAATCTGGCGGCTGCGTTTTTTTCTGGATGCGCATCGAAATGCGAAAGCCGCCCTTCGCGTCATTCAGGCCGAGCGTCCGATGACGGAGGCCGGAAGAAAGGCACAGCACGAGCTTGTTCACTATTACGAACTGGTGGATGAAGAACTGGCCATCATTCGGACGGAGATGAGCATTAACGAAGACTATGATTACGTCGGCGAATGGAATCGCAGGAATTCGGAATTGGTGTCTATCCGAAAGCGATGGGCGTCCTGGATCCGGCCGCCCGCTTGAGAAGTCCGGGCATCACACGGCCCTTCGCATACTTCGCATCGACGCGAAGGATGCGCGCGATCGTTGGCGTCATGTCGATATTCCGGACCGGCGTCCGGCTCGTACCCCGGTTGAAATCGGGTCCCCAGAAAATACTGGCTACACAGTGCGTGTAATAGAAGCCAAAGGAATGGTGGAGATGCCCGTCCGCATTCACTTCATCGTCGCGGCCGAACTCCGGCCGAACGATGATCGCCGTCTTGCCGCTAAAGTAAGAATGGTTCCTCACCCAGGCCAGTGTCGTTCCTATCTTTCCGTCGGTCGCTTTCACGGTCTGTAAATAAGCATCATAGTTGTCGTGGCCGCGATCGTGGGCGGTTTCCCGGCAAACGAGCAGCCTGGGCCGTTCGCGTTCCATGATTCCGGGCACCGCTTCTATCGTTTCCGCGATGCAGGACGCGCGTTCATAATCCAGAATCGTCGGATAGGCGGAACTGTCTGCAGTCCAGGGCCGGCCTTGCATCAGCTCCGCCACAGCCTGATCGTGGAAAGCGATCCGCTCAGAATGATCTTCGGTAAAAACGAATCCTTCGCTCGCCATCCTTCGAACGTGAGTCCCAAGCAGCGGGTTTTCGAAGTAGTCTTTCTTCCGCGCGCCACCCCCATTAATGATGAAGATCACATGGTTCGTCGCGCGCGCTTCCGTTCGTGAACTGAGCAAAGAGGGGAGGCTCGCGGCCACGCTGTTTAGAAAAGTCCGGCGGTTCATGAATTCGGGGATCATACCAAAGTGAAGTTCGGCTTGACCGCCATTTTCCCATGTGGAAAGATTCGCCGCTCAAAGGAGGTGACGTTTGTACGGGCGGTCCCAACTGAAATACTTTTTGTTCGCGGAGTGGCCGGCCCGCGAAGCCCGCCGGGTAAAGGCCGAAGTTACATTCCTGGCCGCGTTGCTTCCCCTGATGTTTTTCCTGCTTTACTTAAACCCCTCTTCTTACGCCCAGGTCCTGGCCGGTACCCTAACCGGATCTGTCGTTGATCCTTCCGATGCGGCGATATCGGAAGCCAATGTAACCGTCGTGGATCTCGACACAGGCCGTCCATATTCAATAGCTACCGGACCAGCCGGATACTTTGCAATCACAAACCTGCCCAATGGCTTTTATCGAGTGATCGTCGAGGCGCACGGATTTGTCCAGGAGACATTCGAACACGTTCAAGTGTCGATGGCCCAGACAGCCAAGGTGAATGCGAAGATGAAACTCGTTGGCGTCGGTACGGAAATCTCGGTGAATGCCGAACAGGCCGTGGTTCAGACGGAATCAGCGGAAATCAAAAACAGCGTGGATCGAAAGCAGATCATGGGTCTTCCACTGCCGACGCGGAATCCTCTGGATCTTGTCCGTACGATGGCCGGCATCACGACTCCGACATCGTCGCCGGTCGCGGACGCGTATGTTCGCGGGTTGCGCGGCAACTCGACCAATATTACGCAGGACGGCATCAACGTTGCGGATTACGCTATCAAGACGAGTTCCTTCGTTGCGCTCACTGTTCCAACGGTGGATACCGTGGGTGAATTCAATGTGTCCGTTGGCGGCATCGGTGTGGATTCGGGTTTTGGCGCCGCGCAGGTGAGTATGCGCACTCAGCGAGGGACCAATGATTTCCACGGCTCTGTTTTCTGGTTCCAGCGTACGGATGCGTTGAATGCGAACACCTGGTTTAACAATGCATCGGGTGTTTCCCGTCCCTTCCAGCTTCAAAACCGCATTGGCGGAAGCACGGGTGGTCCTCTCGAAATACCGAAACTTCACAAGGACCGGAGCCGTTCGTGGCTTTTCCTCATGTATGAGGCTTTTCGTGAACCTCTATCACGTGAGCGAACCCGTACCGTTCTGACGCCGTCTGCGCGGCTCGGAATGTTTACGTATACGCCGCCGGCGGGAGGCGCGCCTCAAACCGTGAACCTTTTGTCATTGGGCACTCTCGGGACGAGTGTCGCAACTCCCACGGTTAACCATGCCGTCATGGACTTCTACAACAACCTCGTTCCGGCCGATGGATTGACCGACGCGGGATGCAGCGGCGGCGATGGAGTCAATATCCGCTGCCTTCGGTTTAACCTGGCAAGCCGGAATATTGCGGACCGTTACACATTGCGTTTCGATCATGAGCTGACGCGGAACCATTCGGTGGAATTCGTTTTCAATCAGTCGAACCTTGACAGCACTCCCGATCTTGCCACCGGCCTCGAACCGAATTTTCCAAAGTCCAACGGCGGCGGCCAAACATCGACCCGGCAAATGTTCACCTGGGCTTTTCATTCGGTTCTGGGCGCGAACAAGACGAATGAAATCCGGGCGGGATATCAGCGCGCGCCGATTGAAGCGAAACTCTTCGAGCAGTACAAAGACACGGGCGGATTTCAACTGAATGTCGCGAACGGGTTCACCGATCCAACGATTACATCGACAGTTTTTCCGCAGGGACGAAATACGCCGGTTCGACAGTTGCTCGACAACTTCACCTGGATGAAAGGAAAACACACGCTGCTCCTGGGAGGCGAATACCGCCGCGTCGAAGGAGATTTCTACGTCTACAACGTTGTGGTTCCACGCATCACTCTCGGATCCAATTCCGCAAATCCGAATGGAATTGTTGCAAGCAAGTTCCCCGGCGGAATCAGCTCAGGCGATCTTGCCCGCGCCGGCAACGTCTTCAATGCGGTGACAGGATTGCTGGGATCGATCCAGCAGGGATTCAACTTTACCTCGCCCGCGTCCGGTTTTGTGCCGGGAGTGCCGCGAAAGATTGATCCGCTCCAGCACAATTTTTCTTTCTACCTTCAAGAGAACTTCAAAGTGCGCCTCAATATGACCCTTCAGGCCGGCATGCGCTGGGAGTATCAGGGTGTCTACGATGTACGCAACAGGCTGGTGCTGCTTCCGAAGGACGGCGAGGCGGGGTTGTGGGGACCGGCAGGAATCAACAACCTCTTCAATCCGCTGTCCGCGCCAAAGTCAACGGATACCCTGCTGGACTTCGCCGGTGGCAGGAACGGAAAGCCGGTCTATAACGCCGATATCAACAATCTCGCACCTTTTCTCGGGTTCGCCTGGGATCCGAACGGAAAAGGAAAGACGTCTGTTCGCGGAAGTTTCTCGACACAGTACACACAGGATGGCCTTGCGCTTTATCAGCTCGCTTCGGTGGGAAATGCGGGATTATTCAGTGTCCTGACCAACAGTTCACCCACCGGTGTCTTCTCGCTGTCGTCGAATCCCGTGCCTGCGGTACCGCAGGCTGCATTTCCAGTTTCGCAAAAAGCGAACTTCGCGGCTTCGAATCTGCAGAACCTCTGGTACTTCAATCAGAATCTTGCAACGCCGTATGTGCTGAGCTGGAATCTTTCCGTGCAGCGAGAGCTATGGAAGCGCTTCACGATTGAAGCCCGATACGCCGGGAACCACGCGGTCAAGCAGTTGCGCTCATGGAACATCAATGAACTCGATGTGCAGAACAATGGATTGCAGACCGAATTTCTCAACGCTCAAAAAAACCTCACGATCGGCGTGAGCCGCTTCGACAACCAGGGCCTGCCCGGACAGGTTCCACTTCCGGTTTTTGACAAGCTCTTCAGCGGGATTGCCGCAGCTTCGGGATACAGCAACAGCGCGTTCATAACCCAGCTCAACCAGAATCAAATCGGGGCTCTGTTCGACAACATCCGCCGTTCTCCGGTTTATGCCACCAATCGGGAAGCGAGCTTTCCGCTCAATTATTTTGTCGCCAATCCGTACGCGAATCAGGCTCTGATGCTGGACAATGCAGGATGGTCGACATACAACGGCCTCGAAGTCGAGACGACGCGGCGATTTTCCAACGGTCTTTTCTTTCAGGCGAATTACACCTACTCGAAGGTCCTGACCGATATCCGTTTTCTCGCAAGCCAGAATGAAAATCAAAACTATCTGAGCTTGCGGAACCGCCGTCTGGATAAGAGCCGGGCCTCGTTCGATGTTCCTCACTCGTTCTCGGCGAATTTTGTGTATCCGCTTCCGGCTCGTATTGGGAAAAAACTCCGGCCGGGTGTGGATTCGGTGGCAGGCAAGATAATCGGAGGTTGGAGCATCCAGGGAATTACGCGCTGGGCGAGCGGCGCTCCCTTCTCCATCGTGTCGCCGCGCCAGGCGATTGGTTCACTCGAGCCGGAGACGGTGATGCTGCGCAATATGACCGTTCGACAACTGCAGCAGCAGATTGGCGTCTATCGCACTCCAAGCGGTGTGTTCTGGCTCAATCCGGATTCGGGGCTTGTGACGGTAAGCGGCGCCACGAGCCGCGCTACATTGTGTACGTCAGGCCAGACGACCCCATGCTTCGATCATCCGGGTGTGAATCAGCTTGGAAACACGCCTTATTTTGGGTTCAACGGCCCCCGCTTCTTTAATCAGGACCTCAGTGTCATTAAGCGGATTCCTATTCCGAGAATCAGTGAGGCCTTCAATGTCGAGATTCGGACTGAATTCTTTAATGCCTTCAATACCGCAAACTTTGCGACCCTTACCGGAACCAATCAATCGGGCAACCTGGACAGTTCGAGCTTCGGCAAAATGACGTCTACCGTCGACACAGTCCGGAGCGGCGGCGTCACCTCCCGGGTTATCCAGTGGGCGCTTCGGATCAATTGGTGACCGCGCCGGGGACATTGTTTTTCAACTTTTTACGTTTGGCGTCCTCCTAAAGTACTGGCAAATGAAGGTCTGGGCGTGCGATCCTTTCCCGCTTGCATAGCGCTGTCGGGCGTTTTTTTCGGTGTGAAAGCTGTAACCCCATCTATCCACAAACGTATTGGAACTATGGAATTTGATCGTGAGCTTATTGTTCGCGCTCAGGCAGGCGATCGGTTGGCTCACGAGACCATCGTGAATCAGTTTTCGGCGATGGTATTCCGGCTGATAGGCCGCTTCTTCAGGACCCGCGAAGATGTTGAAGACATCGCGCAGGATGTTTTCCTGAAGGTTTTTGCCCGGATCGATCAGGTACGGCCTGACGAGAATTTTCCGGGTTGGCTGGCTCGGGTAACGGTCAACACCTGTTACGATGAGTTGCGAAAAACGCGCCGGCGGAAAGCGGCAATGGAGACATACGGTCCTGAGGTCGCAGGAGAACAGACCGTCGCTCCACAGGAGCCGGAATCGTTTGGGAGAGCCCGGTTGGCCCTTCAGCGCCTGGATCCGAAACTGAGAATTCCGCTGATGTTGAAAGAAGTCGAAGAAATGTCCGTAGAGGAAATTGCCAAAACCATGGGACTGACTCAGACTAACGTGAAAGTCCGCCTTTTCAGGGCTCGTAAGAAACTTCAGGGCATGCTTGGTGATTCCGAAGGATCAAATAAATGAATTCATTAAAAGATTTTTTTGAATACGAACGCAAACGAGTGATCCAGCCTGACGCTTTTTTTACTCAGCGTGTGATGGCGCATCTGGGGTCTGGGAAGCGCGCGCACGAGTTTGGAATCTGGGAAATCGTGCCGGGTTCGACGCGCCCGGTCCTGGCTCTGGCATTAGCCCTGATTCTTTGCTTCGTCCTCGTCGAATTCTTCGTTCCGCAGGTTCCTCAGCGTGGAATGGTTGAGTCGATTCTGGAACCTGAACAGAATCCTGCCGAAAGTTTTCTATACAGTGAAACGGACGTTCCTGCTCGCCAGGTGGTGCTGCAGCAACTGATCACGCCGGAGGAGCAGCAATGATCGCGAGTTCGTTGAAAGCCAAGCTTCTTGTTTTTACCGTTTTTTTTATCGGTATTACCACAGGGATACTGATTGCGAATTTTTATACAACGCGTGTGACGGGCACTCCGGAGCAACCGCCCGACCGCGCTCAGCGCGCCCAGCGCGACATGAATAAATTCTACGATTATCTGGGTCTCGACCAGCCTCAGCGCGAGCAAATGCACAAAATCGGCGAGGAAACGCGCAAGGAATTCCAGGATCTTCGAAAGGAAACGCAGCCCCGATTTCAGGTGATTCAGGAAGAATCCCGCGCCAAGATCCGCGCCATCCTTACCGATGAACAGCGCAACAAGTACGACGAGTTCCGCCGCAATATGGACGAGAAGCGGAAGAATCGAAATCGAGACTTGAAAAATGATCGTGGTCCGGATTCGGGCGGCGGATCGAAACCGAACTAAGCACTTTATTTCCATTTTTAGCAATTATCACGGAGGGTCTATTTAAATGCGGATGCGGAATCTGCTCATCATATTGCTGACGTTGCTGCCCACAGCAGCGACATTTGGACAGTCGGCAAAAGTCAAGGGCCGTGTCATGGATTCATCGGGATCCGTGATGCCCGGAGTTCAGGTGAAGATTTCTCAGGGCGACAAAGTCGTCAAAGAAGGACTCACGGACGGCATGGGCGATTTCGAACTGCCGGTCAATCCCGGCGATTACAAGCTTGATATCACCGCTCCGGATTTCGATCCCTACACGGAGATGGTGAAAGTCACTCCGGACCTGAAACCGCTCGCGGTAACTTTGCAGTTGGCGCAGGTCACGCAGAATGTTGAAGTGACCGATACTCGCAGCGAAATCAGTATCGATTCCGATTCGAGCCTTCAAACAACAATTCTCAGCAAAGATTTCATTGATACGCTTCCCGACGACGAAGATGAACTCACGGCATACCTCTCACAGATTGCCGGGTCGCGCGGCGGAGTCGGCGGCGGCGCGACGTTCGTCATCGACGGTTTCACCGGTGGCCGTGTTCCTCCAAAGGATCAGATTCAGGAGATTCGCATCAGCAATAATCCCTTCAGCGCCGAATTCAGCGGCATCGGTTATGGCCGTACCGAAATCATCACAAAGGCGGGAACGGGTGATATTCATGGAAATATGAATTTCAATTTTCGCGACGAATCGCTGAATGCGCGCGATCCGTTTCTGACTCACAGCGACGGAAGCGAATTCAAAAGACCTCCGGCGCAAACCAGGAATTTTCAGACTAATTTCAATGGGCCCATCATCCGCAACAAGCTGTCGTTGAATTTGAATGCACGTACATTCTTCAACGAGAATACGAATACGATCCGCGCGGTCCTGCCGAGTTCTGATGGAAGTGGGGCGGCTTATTCGGCGCCCTCCATCACGCCAAATCAAAACAGGAATTTAAACGCGCGCAGCCAGTATGCGATCAACAAGAACAACACGCTGTACGTGAACTTCCAGTATCAAAACCAGAAGAGAACGAACCAGGGACCGGGAACGTTCACTTTGGAATCGCGTGCGGCGGATTCTTCGAATCACAACAACGAATTTCAATTGCGTGAGACTTCAATCCTGACGAAGACCACGGTGCACGAAATCCGCTTCGAATTCCGGAAAGATTCTTCGCAGCAAACGCCACGGCTCGTTGCGCCGGCAGTCAACGTCCAGGATTCGTTCAACCGCGGCGGCGCGCAGAACAACAGTTTGACGAATAATCGCCAGTTTGAAGTCGGCAACCTGCTGATGTACTCGGGTCCAAAATGGACGATCAAAGCCGGCTTTCAGGGCCTGCAGCGATTGAACCATTCATCGCAGCAGAACAATTTCGTCGGAACATACCAGTTCTCCAGCCTGGCGGACTTTGTCGCTCTACGGCCTTTGCAATTCACCCGAACATCAGGCAATCCGCTCCTCGATGTAAATCAGTTTGAAGCCGGCACGTTCCTTCAAACGGATTGGAAGATTTCGAAAAAGTTCAATCTTTCAATGGGGACTCGATATGAAGCCCAAACCAATGTGAGCGATCACAACAACATCGATCCACGCGCGGGCTTTGCATATGAGTTGACCAAGACCATCGCGGTGCGTGGCGGCGCGGGTATCTTTCATGATCGACTGAGTGAAAACATCGTGGAGAGCCTTCTGCGACTCGACGGTACGCGTCAGACATCCATCACCGTGGCTAACCCGTCTTATCAGTTGGATTGCGATATTCGAAATGATTGCAATCCTTTCCTGAGCGGGACCGGAACGATTCTTCCTCCACCGCCTCCGACAATCCGGGCCCGGTCGACGAATCTGGTGACTCCTTATACGACCAACGGTTCGTTGTCGATTGAAAAGACCCTTCCCAAAGGTCTCGGACTGACGTTCTCGTGGGACTATCAACGCGGCGTGCATCTGTATCGGAGCCGCAACACCAATTCCCCGATCGCCGGCGTGACGCCCGATCCGACGAAAGGCATCCTGTATCAGTTGGAATCCACCGGTAATTCCAAGGCCAGCGCTTATACCCTCAATTTCCGTGAACAACTTCGCGGAAAGGTGAACGTTCAGATTTTCGGCAACTACTCTCTTGGCTATACGAAGAGCGATACCGATGGCTGGCAGTCGACGCCGGTCAACAGCTATGACATGCGATCGGAATGGGGGCGCTCAGGACAGGACACGCGTCACCATATATTCACGGGTGCGCAGGTGCGCTTGCCTTCGCTGCCGGCTGCTTCAGGACCGGCCTTTTTCAAAAGTTCTTTGATGGCGCTGTCCAAAGTTGTAGGTGGTACGAACTTGACGACGCAAATCAACTGGTATTCCAGCCAGCCGTATAACATCACAACCGGCAAGGACGACAACGGCGACAAAGTCATCAATGACCGTCCAACGGACATCGTGCTTTGCCAGTTTCTGAAGCAAAGTAATTGTGCGGCTTTGACCGGCGCTGTGATTGCGCGCAACACGGGAATCGGTCCCAGCCGTTTCAACATTCAGATGAACCTTCAGAAGTCTTTCAAATTGAAGTCTGAGAAATCTTCTCCCGGCCGCAGGGCCGGCAACAGCGGCCCGAACGGTGTGAACAATTTCGCCGAACCGCAGCGCGGCGGCGGCGGCGGTGGTGGTGGCGGGTTCGGTGGCGGGGGCGGTGATTTTGGCGGCGGCCAACGCGGTGGCGGCGATCGGGGTGGTGACTTCGGCGGCAATCGTGGTGGCAATCGCGGCGGCAATCGTGGAAACAATGGCGGCTTCAACCAGAATCAAAACAGTGGTCCGACCATGACGTTCCAGATTCAGGCTCAGAATCTGCTGAACAACGTTCAGTACAACAACTATGTTGGTACAATGACTTCGACACTCTTCGGAAAAACGAACAGTGCTCGCAATCCGCGCCAACTCGAAGTGGGATTGCGATTCAACTTCTAAAAGAACGGAGCTGGCCAAACATATGAAACGATCCTTATGGGTGCTTTTGATCGTGCTGATCGCCGCACCTGTATTCGCCCAGGAAGAAGGCGGTGGACCCGCATTCGGCGGCGGTGGCGGCGGCGGATCGCAGGTGTTCACTCGCGTCGATTCCGTCAATCCGATGGAACAAGTGAAGACTTTTCTGGGAAAGATGAACATTACCTTGAGCAGTGACCAGGAGAAGACGCTCCGTCCGAGTGTTGAAGCCGCATTGCAGCAGATTCGCGATATCAGTGAACGAGCGGCAGCCCAACGCGGCGGCCGTGGCGCCGGATTCGGCGGCGGCGGTGGTGGTGAACGCCGCGGACGCGGCGGAGATGGCGGCGGACAGGGTCGAGGCGGCGGCAATGAACTCGCGGCCTTATCGAATGGTCCTGCGGCGCAGGAAATCAAAAAGATCAACGATGACCTGACTGCCAAAATCACGGGAGTCTTAAAGCCGGATCAACAGGCCGTCTTCAAGAAATTCCAAAATGATGAAATCAAAAAAGCCGGCGGCTTCGGCGCATTGAAAGTCATCATGGAGGAAGCCGGCGCCCCGTTAACCGCCGAGCAACAACCGCAAATTCAAACGTTCTACAACGAAGATTCGCAACAACGGGTTCAACTGGCCCGTGAAGCTCAGGGCCGTCCGGATCCGGCAAAGCTTGCGGACCTGGAAAAGTCCACCATGGCCAAAGTTGCCAAAGTCCTCACCCCCGCGCAACGCAAAGCGTTGTTGGATTCCCGCACCAAGCAGTAATTGAAAACGAGAACGCGGGTGTAAAATCCGCGACTACATGCAGATTTCAATATGTAGTCGCGGGTCTTACACCCGCGTTCCTGTTTATAATGCTTCATGCATTTTTTCGAATATCGTAGCGGCGAGCTCCACTGCGAAGAAGTTCCGCTCCATCGGATTGCCCTCGAAGTCGGCACACCCGTTTACATTTATAGTGAGAGTACTCTCCGCCGCCACGTACGAGTTTTCGACGAAGCCTTTGCGGCTGTGCCTCATTTGATTTGTTATGCCGTTAAGGCAAATTCAAACATCAATATCCTTCGCAAATTTGCGGACTGGGGAACCGGATTCGATATTGTGTCCGGTGGTGAATTGTTCCGAGTTTTGAAGGCCGGCGGTTCCGCCGGGAAGGTCATCTTTGCCGGGGTGGGCAAAACAGAAGACGAAATCCGGTACGCGCTTCATGAGGAGATCCTCTTCTTTAATGTGGAATCCAGTTCCGAATTGGAATTGATCCACCAAGTCGCCCGGGAAATGAACAAGAGGGCGCGCGTTTCGATTCGCGCAAATCCTGATGTCGATCCCAAAACGCATCCCTATATCTCAACGGGCATGCAGAAACATAAGTTCGGTGTGAGTCTGCCCGAGGCTCGAGAGCTCTACAGGAGCACGCGCCAACTTTCAAATATCGATATCGTAGGAGTGCAATGCCACCTTGGATCGCAGATCACGGAGATCGGTCCTTTTGAGGACGCGTTGGCAAGTCTCCGGCAGTTCATCATGGAGCTTCGCAACGATGGTGTCGCTCTGAAATATCTCGATTTTGGCGGCGGTCTAGGTATTCCTTACAATGCTGAAGATCCGCCGTCACCCGCCGTGTATGGCGCAACCGTCGCACAAGCGACAAAGGATTTGGGACTCACAATCGTGCTTGAACCGGGCCGCGTGATCACCGGTAACGCGGGTGTTTTGCTGACAAAGGTTTTGTTGAAGAAGAACCAGGGAACGAAAAAATTTCTCGTGGTCGATGCAGGAATGAACGATCTCATACGGCCTGCACTTTACGGTTCGCACCACCAACTCTGGCCCGTACGGCAACAGGAGGCCAGGGAGACTATCGATGTCGTGGGCCCCGTGTGTGAATCCGCTGATTTCTTTGCGAAGGATCGTGATGTTGCGGTTTTGCAGAGCGGAGAATTGCTTGCCGTTATGAGCGCGGGAGCTTACAGTTTCAGCTTGTCCTCGAATTACAACTCACGGCCGCGTGTTGCCGAAGTCCTGGTCACTGGAGAAACCTATCAAGTCATTCGCAGGCGCGAATCTTACGAGGACCTGGTTCGTCTCGAGGAACAACACGATTAATTTCTTTTTCTTTTTTCACCGGTAATTAACATTTTCACTGAACAGCCGGCTGTATTATCTTGGGCCGGTTCCATATGGTGAAGTACACGATGGAGGAAATCTGAGTATGCGAAGAACATTAGCGATTCTATTGCTTTTCGTCGCGATGGCGGCCGGCGCGTTTGCCCAGTCTGCCGTCACGGGCGCGGTCAGTGGCACGGTCATGGATCCCAGCAATGCTGTGATTCCCAACGCGGCAGTGACTTTGGTCAATTCCGGCACCAATAAAGAAGAGATGGCCACGACAGAGGCCGACGGCCGGTTCAAATTCAGCAATCTTCAGCCCGGCATTTATACGCTCACAATCAAGACTTCCGGTTTTGCCGACTACAGGCAGGAAATGATAACCGTTGAAGTTGGACGAACGACGACCGTGGACGCGGGCCTTAAGGTCGGCGGTGCACAGGCGGAAATCAGTATCACGGCGGATATTCCCATCGTGAACACCGAGTCCAAAGAGTTCGCAAGCAATATCAATCAAACAGCGATCAATGAACTTCCCATCAATGGGCGCCGATGGTCCAACTTTGTGATGTTGACGCCGGGTGTGGTCCCGGACGGCAGTTTCGGCCTGCTCAGTTTCCGCGGCGTTTCGGGCCTGCTGAACAACAACACTGTCGATGGCGGAGATAACAATCAAGCCTTCTTCGGTGAAGAACGCGGTAGAACACGCATCAGTTACTCGATCAGCCAATCGGCGATTCAGGAGTTTCAGGTCAACACATCCAACTACTCTGCGGAATACGGACGCGCAGCCGGCGGCGTCACCAATGCCGTTACCAAAAGCGGAACGAATGACGTTCACGGCGACGTTTTCTACTTCCAGCGCAACAACGACTGGGGCGCCCGGAACCCGCTCGCGTTTCAGACAGTCCTGCAGGGTGGCGTTGCAACACGAATCGGTATCAAACCTGAAGATGTTCGCCATCAGTTCGGCGGCACCGTCGGTGGACCGCTTGTAAAAGACAAACTCTTTTACTTTTTCAGCTACGATCAGCAAAGGCGCAGTTTCCCGGGATTGGGAATTTTTTCAAGCGCCACTTATCTGGATACGCTGAACCGCGCCACTCTTCAGGCCGCGCCGAGAAACCTCACGGATGCCCAGATCAACGACACGGTGAGCTTCCTGACCTCACTGACCGGACAGGTCCCGCGCCGTGGCGATCAGTTGCTGCTCCTTCCGAAGTTGGACTGGCACATCGATAACAACAATACGCTGTCGGTTAATTACAACCGCTTGCGCTGGAATTCACCCGCGGGTATTCAAACCCAGCCAACCAACACGCTCGGACGCGCGAGTTTCGGTGATGACTTTGTGAAAATCGATTGGGGAACTGCGCGCCTGGTTTCAACGCTCTCGCCGAAAATCGTCAACGAATTCCGTTTCCAGCACGCCCGCGATTTCGAATTTCAGAATAGCCAGACGCCACTGGCCGGCGAACCGCGCACGGCATTGAACAACAGCGCGCCGGATGTTTTTCTGACAAACGGAATCGAATTCGGCAAGGCGACATTTCTGGAACGCGGAAAATTCCCGCTCGAGAAGCGTGAGCAGTTCACCGACAACATGACGATCGCAATGGGCGCGAACACGCTGAAATTCGGTTTCGATTTCAACCACGTCCACGACGTGCTCAGCAATCTTCGTAACGAGAGCGGTGCTTACTCCTACAGCAACATCAATGATTTCATCATTGATTATGTGAATTGGAGAACGCCACTGCCGCCGACCGTGACCTGCGCAACGACGGCGCGTTTTGCCGGGAAATGTTATACGAGCAATTTCAATCAAGGCTTTGGGCAGACCGCGGATGAGTTCTCGACCAATGACTTCAATTTTTACGGACAGTTCGATTGGAAGCCATTATCGCGCCTGACGGTAAATCTGGGGCTGCGCTACGAATATCAGAAACTACCGGCAGCTCAGCTTCCGAATCCTGCAACCGACACGATTCCAAACACTCAACTCACGCTGAATGCGGCAACGTCACATTTGCCGAATGACAAGATCGATTTTGGTCCGCGTGGAGGTTTTGCATTTGATCTTACCGGTGACGGAAAGACGTCCGTTCGTGCGGGCTATGGCTTGTATTACGGGCGCACGATCAATTCAACTATTTACAATGCGCTGGTCAATACCGGTGCTACCGGTGGGGTCAGTCAGTCGCAGGTCAGCCTCTCGGCGACGGCAGCGGGCGCACCCGTATTTCCAAACGTGCTGGCGTCCGCGCCGGCCGGCGCCGGATCGGTCCAATTCTTTTCGTCGGACTTTCGCAATCCGATGATTCATGAATTCGATCTTACTGTCGAGCGGCAGATCATGCGTAATACCGTTGTATCCGCATCGTACCTCGCGAGCCTCGGCCGCCGGTTGCCTTCCTTCTATGATCGCAACCTGAATGCGCCGACGGGAACCCAGAGTTATTCAATCACGGGTGGTCCATATGACGGCCAGACGGTGACCGTTCCAGCTTTCCGCGGCACACGTCCGAATACCAATTACGGATCACTTACCGAGATCGCCAGCAGGGTTCACTCGAAATACAACGCAATGGCGCTTCAACTCAACCGGCAGTTTTCAAGCGGACTGCAATATCGCTTCAACTACACATTGGCAAGGGCAACGGATTCATTGCAGACTTCGACGACCTTTACCGCAAACAACACTCCAACGAATGTGTTTGATCCTGATGCCGACGAAGGCCGATCCAATTTTGACCGAACTCACAAAATTGTGATGAATGTTGTTTATTCCCCGCGCTTCAAAGGAAGCAATCAGGGATTAAAGGCTCTTCTGGACGGCTGGACCATTTCGCCGATCTACACCTTCTTCAGCGGACTTCCGATTGATGCGCGCGTTACAGGTTCTCTTCCCAGCGCAAGTCCCGCAGTTGCCACGATTCCTAACGCAACATCCAGCGGCATTAATGGTTCAGGGGGAACCAACCGGCTGACGATCAGTCCTCGAAATAACTTTACGTTGCCCAACGTGTGGTACACCGATTTGCGGCTCTCCCGGCGGTTCTACATCGGAGAGAAGATGAACGTTGAGGGTCTGGTTGAAGGATTCAACATCTTCAATCGAACGCAGTTCACCAACGGCAACAACACGTCCTATGGCATCAGCGGTACGGCGCAAGCTGCAGTGCTGACGTATCAGCCGGCTTTCAGGACGATCAGTGAGGCAGGAACTCAATTCCTCACCAGAGAACGTCAGATCCAAATCGGTTTCCGATTCCATTTCTAGGGGACATCGGAAGAGAGAAGCGAACGCGGGTATAAAACCCGCGACTACATAATCTGAATTGAGTATGTAGTGGCGGGTTTATACTCGCGTTTGTTATTTGGTTTGGAGAATCTGACGAAGGTTCTCGAAATCCCTGGTCAAGGAACCGCGGAGGGCCAGGTTTCCACGCTCATCTAATACGACAAAGTCTCCTGCCTGAGCGCCTAACAGTTTCGAACCCTGATTGTAAAAAACAGGAAATGTCGTATTCGCAGGTTTGGCGAAAGGTTCATTGGCGACACCGAGAAACCGTAATCGAGGATTAGTACCAAACGCCTTGTAAAGTCGTTCGATATTCATTGCGGATTCCAATTGATCCGGACTCCACACACCAACAACAACCACGTGACCACGATATTCATCGGATGCGTGGGTATAGCCGGCAAGATCTTTGATCAGAAAATCGGGCGCGTTCGACGGGACTACAACCGGATTTACCTGTCTCACTTCGGGCAGCTTGTCGGGGGCAGCCTCGGGTTTTGCACGACTGATTTCACCGGTGACAGAATCCTTGTCCGGTGGGACCGGTTGATTCGCAGCCGTTGCCTTCGGCTGAGGCGGAGACTGTAAGGGCAGTCTCACGTTATTCGGCTGAGGTACTCGCAAGACAATCAAGACCAGTACTGCAACAACCGCCAGAGCGGCCGCACTCAATCCGAAGACCCTCGAGGGGTGAAGGTTTCGAGGCCGTTGGGCGATAGCCAATTCGCCGGCGAAGTGTTTCCTGATGATGGGTTCGATTGCATTCAATGCCTGGATCTCCTTACGGCATGCCGTACACGAATCGATATGTTCGTGCGCGAGACGGTTGTCGTTGGCGTCCAGGCCGTCACAAAACAAAGCTTCCAGGTTTTTCTCGATCCACTTACAGTCCACAGTCATTTTCTTTTGTCACCTTGCAACGTTTCTTTGAGGCGCTTGCGCGCGTAAAAGATTCTCGATTTCACCGTGCCTTCCGGAATTTCGAGGATCGACGCTATTTCGGGAATCGTCATCCCGTCAACAGCCAGCATCACCAGCGGCATGCGAAATTCATCGGGAAGGCGATTCACATGCTTTCGGATATCCATAAGAGCTTCCCGGTCGAACACGCCGGCCGGATCGGCGGGATCGAATTCCTGGACGGATCCGTCATCATAAACCGCCTCAAGATCTGCGAAGAAGACCCACCGCTTCAATCTTCGAGAAACACTGCGGTGATGGTTGATGGATACACGCACGACGATGCGGGACAACCATATCCTGAGAGGACAATCGCCCCGGAAGCGTTTGATACCGCGATAACCGCGCATCAGCGCTTCCTGAACAACATCCTCCGCATCGCTGGGATTTCGAGTCGAAGCGACAGCAATTTGAAGCAGAAAATTACGGTGCTCCCGGGCAGCACTCTCGAAATCGATATCTTCAGCCCGTACGACTGTCTTCATCCGCGAATGTCTTTAGTAGTGACAGCCTCAAGGTGGGGGGAGGTTCGAATTTATTTCTTAGCAGCCTTGATCGTCTTGAGTTCGTCGAGTTTTTTCTTAACTTTATCGATTTCGTCCTGCTCGGTCGATAACTGGAGCGATTTGTTCCATTCCGTCCGGGCATCATCGTATTTCTTGATCTTGAAATAGAGATCACCCAGGTGGTCGTGGATATTCGAGTCCGTATTCAGGAAGATGATCGCCTTCTTAAGATACTCTTCGGCAAGGTCCAACTTGTTCTGTTTGAAGTACACCCAACCCAGACTGTCGAGGTATGCGCCGTTAATGGGATCGGACTTAACGGCCTTTTGAATCATGGTCTGGGCTTCATCAAGGTGTTGTCCCCGGTCCGCGAACATGAATCCGAGATAGTTCAAAACGGCCGGGTCGTCGTTTTGAAACTCGAGAGCTCTCCGGAAAGCTTTTTCGGCCTCGGTGTACTTTTTCTGTTTTTCGTAGAGCGATCCCTGCAGGAAATAAACCTGTTCTTCCTGAGGAAAACGCTGAATCGCCTTGTTCAGCACAGTTTGAGCTTCGTCGTATTTCTTCGCGCGCTGATACACGCCGACCATCGCTGAAAGAATGTTGAGATCTTCGTCCGAACCTTTCTGCAGTTGCTGAAGGGCTTTGATGCCGTCATCGACTTTGCCGCGCTCTGCGATCAAGTCCGCATGGACCATTTGAAGCTGCCGATTGCCGGGATTTTCGGAAAGAGATTGTTCCGAGTATTGGAGCGCTTTATCGAGGTTTTTCGCAATGCGATACGTCTCGATAATCATCGCATCAACCCTGCCGTCCTTCTCGGAAGTAAGCGCTTTGATTTCCGAGAACGTCTTCACGGCTTCGTTGTAGTTGCCCAACGTTTGGTTGAGAATGCCCTGATTAATCAGGAAAATTCGCCGATTCTGTTTTTCGGCTTCGGTATATCTGCCGTTTTGTTTTTCAGTTTTCTTTAAGATGTCGTTCGCGCGTTTCAATGCGCTTTCAATAAGGCCCTGATCGCGATCAAGCAGCACAAGGTTGAACTGGACTTCGACGCTGTCGGGAAATGCCTGAGAGGCCTTCTGAAGATTTTGCCGCGCAAGGTCGAATCGCGTTTGCCGGCGGTATATTTGACCGAGCCTCAACAGTGCGACGCCGTCATCGGGTTCTGCCTTGGCCAATGCTTCGTAGAGTTTCACTGCTTCGTCAATGTTGTCCGACAGAAACAAGGCCTGGGCCTGTGCCTTTTTGATTTCGATGTCGTCGGGATCGAGTTCACTCGCTCTCTTGTAAGCATCGGCTGCCTTGGTGTACTCGGACATCTCCGAATACGCCTCACCAAGCTTCTGGAGTGCGCCATCAGAATCGGGCCGCTGCTTCACGAATTCCTCGAGAAGGCCGACGGCTTCCTTGTAATTACCGTCGTCTATGTCGAGTTGTGCGAGTGCGGTTACGGCTTCTTCGGACCCCGGCTCGAGACTCAGGATTTTTTTGTAGATTTCACGCGCCTTGTTCCGATCGCCTTTGATTCGATAGAGATTTCCGAGCATCACGAACGGTTGATGGTCCGTCGGATCGATCCGAATGATCTCTTCGTATTCATGAATGGCGTTGTTCATCGTGTCGTTGCTGGGCGGTTGCTGGGGCGTGGCGCGACCGATGATCTGGATATAAATGCTGCTGAGGAGCTTGTGTGCTTCGATATTATCCGGATCGGCTTTCACCGCTTTCTGAGCGGTTTCGACAGCAAGTTGAAACCGATTGTTTCGGGCATAGCTTTCAGCCATTTCCGAGTAGATCTGCGAATTATTCGGATCGAGTTCGAGAGCTTTTTTGTACTCGTCAATGGCCTGATTGCCCTGGCCCTGATCGTCCAGGAGGCGTGCTTTTGAAAAATGGTAATAGGCTTGAGCCCGCGCATTCGTTTGTCCCTGGCCAAAGCTGTTCGCTGCAAAAGCCACAAGCAACAGCAATACGAGTAGATGTTTGTTCATAAGCTCTTTCTTAGCGTCGGATATTCCGGTCATTATACCTTAGTGCTAGTGTTTGAAATGCCTCAAACCCGTGAAAATCATTGCGATTCCATGTTCGTCGGCCGATTGAATCACTTCGGGATCCCGTACGGAGCCGCCCGGCTGAATGATCGCGGTCACGCCGGCCCTTCCCGCTTCGTCAACTCCATCGCGAAACGGAAAATACGCGTCGGAAGCAAGTACCGAACCTTTCGACGTTGGACGCGCTTTCTCGATGCTGAGTTTTACGGAATCCACGCGGCTCATCTGGCCGGCTCCAACACCCACCGTTCGACCGCCTTCTGCCAGAACGATAGCGTTCGATTTCACGTGTTTCGCAACTCGCCACGCAAACTGCAAATCTCGATGTTCGGCATCGGTCGGCTGTCGTTGGGTCACAACGCGGGCATCTTTGCCGATCAGAACGTCATCCACGTCCTGCAGCAGAATTCCTCCGGAGATCCGCTTGATCTCAAAGCCGGCCCATCGCGAATGTGCCGTTTCGGGCAGCGCTTCCAGGACTCGAAGGTTCTTTTTCGAGGAGAGAATCGTAAGTCCATCGGGTTCGTATCCTGGAGCAATCACAGCTTCGACGAACAGTTGCGCAAGTTCGGCAGCGGTCTCTGGGTCGACAATCTGGTTGAGAGCAATAATCGAACCAAACGCCGAGACGGGATCGGCTTCGTATGCCTTCAGATACGCTTCCTTCAAGGAGTGTCCGACCGCAGTACCGCAGGGATTGGTGTGCTTGATAATGCAGCAGGCCGGCAGTTCGAATTCGTGGATTAATGCCGATGCCGCTTCGAGATCGACCAGATTGTTGTAAGAGAGCTCTTTTCCCTGAAGCTGTTTTGCTCCGGTGAGTCCTTCCGCGGCTTGGCCTCCCCACTTATAAAACGCAGCCCGCTGATGAGGATTCTCGCCGTATCGAAGGTCGGAGATCTTCTCGAAATCCATGAACAAATTCGGCGTGAACTCGCTTTCCCGTCCGATTCCCGAGAGGTGTTGCGCGATTTCCGCATCATATCTTGCCGTGCACAGGAACGCTTTTCGAGCCAGGTCGAACAGCACTTCGCGGCTCAGGATCCCATTGCCTTTTTGTAGACCCAGCACCACGGCTTCATAGTCGCTGGGCGAAGTCACAACCGCTACGTCCTGGAAATTCTTTGCCGATGCGCGAATCATCGAGGGGCCGCCGATATCGATGTTCTCGATCACCTCATCGAAGCTCACGTTCGGCTTCCGAATCGTTTCCGCAAATGGGTAGAGATTGACGCAAACCAGATCGATCAGTGGGAGGCCGTGTTCCGTGATCTGCCGCATGTGCTCGGGGTTGTCGCGAATGGCAAGCAATCCACCGGCGATTCTCGGATTCAAGGTTTTTACGCGGCCATCGAGAATTTCAGGGAAACCCGTGAGGCTCGATACTTCGCGCACTGCAATGCCGTTTGAAGCGAGCAGGCGGGATGTGCCGCCCGTGGAGATAATTTCGACATTGAGGCTGGCCAAAGCGCGCGAAAACTCGACAATGCCGGTCTTGTCATAAACGCTGATGAGAGCGCGTTCGATTCGTCTCACAGGTAAACTCCCGAATTATTTAAGGTCGCCGTTCGCCGACTTCCAGATATGAAACCAGACATTTGCCACATCGGTGACGGCGT
The DNA here is from genome assembly GCA_964633285.1 of uncultured Solibacteraceae bacterium. Lineage (GTDB taxonomy): Bacteria > Acidobacteriota > Terriglobia > 20CM-2-55-15 > 20CM-2-55-15 > 20CM-2-55-15. The sequence goes on from CAZWGA010000034.1 coordinate 29,349, forward strand.
GTGAAAACGCGATGGAGGCAATTCCAAATTGAGAAGATGTTTCGATTGCCGTTTCCTTATCCGGCAATTCGGCCGAGCGGCGGAGGCGATTGAATAATCGTTGCCGCTCCTCATTGCGGACTTGAAGAAACCCTGCCAGATCGCCCTTCTGGATCAGTTCGTGATAGCCATAGAAAACGACCGCAAACTTCGATGCCTGTGTGGCGACCAGCGAGTCCAGATGTGGATCATTCAGCGCCGCTGCGGCACAGCCGGCATCGCGCATCGCCGCGACCGATGCAGAGAGGTTTCCACGGTTCTTCCGGAGCTCCGTGATCGCGGTCCTGGCAGCTTCTTCCAAAGGCACAGTCCTGCAGGGCTGCAGCAGAATGGGTTCGAAGTCCTTCAAAAGCGTGCTCAGGCTTTTGGGAAGCGGCTGTTCGGCATCGTGAAAAAGCCTGGACCACGCCGATGTCGGCCATGCCGAAAGCGGTGCCGGAAACAACAAAGACGAAAGAACCAAAAGCGTTGCCGGGAACTTCAAAAACATGGAGCGGCAATTGTAAATCAAATGCGCGTGTGCTGAAATACCGGCGGCTATGGAAGCGTTGCGTCAAATCCCGCCTGTCAATGATGTTCTTCGATCGCAGGAACTCGCTGAATTCAAGGATATCCTCAGTCAGCCCTTTGTGGCGGCGATCATCGATCGTGTGTTTTCCGGTATACGCCGGGAGCTGGCGCAATCCAATCCGGTGACATCCCGCGCAGAACTCACTTCGCGGGCGGCGAAGGAGGTCGCTCGATGTATCCGGGACTTTCTTCAACCTTCGCTGTGCCGAGTCATTAACGCGTCCGGCGTGATTCTGCACACAAATCTCGGCCGGGCGCCGCTTCCGCTTGACGCCATGGATCACATGCGGCGCGTCTGTGCGAGTTACTCGAATCTGGAGTTCGACATCGAACAAGGCAAACGCGGAAAGCGCGCCGTGCACGTCGATGGAATGCTTCAGGAACTGCTCGGCTGCGAAGCTGCATTAGTCGTGAATAATAATGCCGCAGCCGTACTGCTCATTCTGAACACGCTTGGCGAAGCCGGCGAGGTCATCGTTTCGCGCGGCGAGCAGATTGAAATCGGCGATTCATTTCGGATTCCGGAAATTATGGCGCGCAGCGGCGCACGGCTCCGGGAAGTGGGCACGACCAATCGAACACGCATCAAAGATTACGAAAAGGCGATCAATGAGAACACGCGCCTGCTGTTGCGCGTCCATCCCAGTAACTTTCGCATGATCGGTTTCACGGAAAGGCCGGCGTTGGAAACATTCGTTGACCTGGGCTCCAGAAGAAGCATTCCCACGTATGAAGACCTGGGAAGCGGCTGTCTGATCGAACTCGAGTCGCTGGGAATTTCCGATGAGCCCGTGGCCGCCCATAGCATCCGCGCGGGAGTGGACCTCATATCCTTCAGCGGCGATAAGCTTCTAGGCGGTCCTCAAGCGGGGATTATTGCAGGCAAGAGACTCTACGTCGAAAAGGTGCGCCGGAATCCGCTGTTCCGGGCTTTGCGAGTAGATAAGCTGACGATATCCGTCCTCGAATGCGTTCTTCGCGACTATCTCACGGGTAACGTCGACAACATTCCTGCCCTGCGAATGTTGCGCGCGACTCGGGGCGAACTTCAAATTCGGGCAGAAGCATTTGCGGCGAAGGCTGGTGATGTGGCCAAGGCAATCGAACTGAAATCCCTTGTAGGAGGCGGGTCAGCGCCCGAAGCCTATCTTGCCTCCTGGGGTGTTGCGCTCGAGTTCAAAGAGCTGTCGGACGCCGAATTGGAACGCCGATTACGGCATGCCAATCCTCCTGTCATTGTGAGACTCGAGGAAGGCCGCGTGATTCTCGACTTCCGTACCATCTTTCCCTCGGATGAATCCGCCCTTCTGGAAATTCTGAGGCAGGGAACCAAGACATTTGAGAGTGGAGATCCCAGAATCTGAGATCTCAAATATTGGGATCTCCACTCTCAAATGTCTTGGTTCCCTGCCTCAGAATTATCCCCGGACGCGCTCGACGTATTTCCCTTCGGTGGTATCGACGCGAATGAGTTCGCCTTCCTGTACAAAGTGGGGAACGCCGACAACCAGGCCGGTTTCCAGTTTTGCGGGTTTCAAGACGTTGCTGACAGTTGCGGAGGGCATCCCGGGCTCGGTTTCGATAACACGCAGGTCCATCGTTGCCGGCAGTTCTACTCCGAGCGGTTTTCCATCATAGAATTCGACTTTGATCTTCGAATTCGCCACCAGGTAATGAACGGCATCGCCGAGAACTTCCTCATTGAAATGGATTTGTTCGTAGTTCTCGGTATCCATGAAATAGTGATCGGTTCCGTCGGCATAGAGATATTCCATCTCGCGTTCGTCCAGGATCGCGCGTTCAACGCGATCTTCAGATCGAAACCGGTGATCGATGATCGACCCGGTACTCAGTTTGCGCAGTTTGGTTTGGACCATTCCGCGCCAGTTTCCGGGAGTGATGTGCTGGTAGTCCACCACCTGATAAAGCTCGCCGTTCAAAAGGATTGTGTTTCCCCGGCGCAGTTGTGTTGCTTGAATCATTACAGACAGGCTCCTGTTGGTATGTGAAAACCGCTATTGTAACCCAGGCTGTGGCGGCGGGAAAGGCCTACCGTCCTATCGGGGATGGACCATGGCTTCAACTTCGGAGACTTCCCTGCCGATCGTCGAAAGGATCCGATGGCCATTCGAGGTTACCAGGACATCGTCCTCGATGCGGATGCCAAGCTGCTCTTCCGGAATGTAAATGCCCGGTTCTACGGTAATGACCATATTCGGTTCCAGTGGCCGGTTCGTTTCCCCGACGTCATGGACTTCTAGGCCGATATGGTGGCTCGTCCCGTGGATAAAGTACTTCTCGTAACCTTTGGATCGAATATGACCCATGGCAGCCGCGTGAAGATCGCTGATTCTGGCTCCCGGTTTGATTTTCGCGATCGCGGCCTTTTGCGCATCAAGTACGATTTGATAGATTTCGCGCTGTTTCGCTGAAAACTTTCCGGAGACGGGGAAAGTGCGCGTGACATCCGCGCTATAACCTCCGTACTCCGCGCCAATATCAACAACAACGACTTCGCCGGCCTGCATTCGTCGATTACTCTCGTCGTAGTGAAGTACGGTGGAGTTGGGCCCCGAACCGACGATGGATGGGTATCCCGGACGCTCCGCGCCGTTTCTCCGGAACTCATATTCGAGCGCCGCTTCCACTTCGTACTCCATCACGCCCGCCGCAATTGTTCTTGCCGCCGCTTCCTGCGCTTTCAAAGTGATCTGTATCGCTTTTTCCAGGAGCGCGACTTCGGTGGACGACTTTGTTTGTCTGAGCCACGCGATGTCTTTTTCGGCTTCGGGAAGACCGTATGTCGCCTTCGCATTTTCCGAAACTCGTTTCAGTGTGGCCTCGAATTCAGAAATCGGCAGGACTCTCTCGAATCCCGTGGCCTTCTCGGCTTCCGGGCCGGGTCCCAGCTTCGTCCCGGTCCAACGTTCCTCACGAAGGTTTCTCTCCGGAAGAAAAAGGAATTCACGAGGCGTATCGGATGCCGCATCCAGAAGCAGAATGGCGTTCGGTTCAGAGAACCCGGTCAGGTAATAAAAATTGGGTTCCTGTTGGTATTTGGTGAGTTCGTGATCCGGCGCAGCGCGAAGCACGAGAACGTTTCCTTTGATGCGCTGCGTCAGGCGATCTCGACGCGAATGGTATTCCTGAAGGGGTTCCTTTTCGATACCCAGCGATAGGGTAGTCAGCACGAGGAGAAAAATGGGGATGGTGAATTTCAGGGACAGACACCTCATTTCCTGCACTTCAGAAATGAGGTGTCTGTCCCTGAAACTCACAGACCGCGCAGCCATCGATGCAATGTCATGTGCAGGATCGACATCAGGCCCATGTAGGTGAAGCCGACGACGAACAACATGAGGAAGGGAATCGTCGGATAATTCTCGTTTCTGAAGGCGTAGAAAACCACAAGTCCGAAGTACGCTCCGAGGATCAATTCGAACAACGGCATCACGCCTGTTCCCCGAAGATATTTTTTCGTCGCCCATCGATCTTTCTTGCTCTCAATTCTATATTTCGGTGTCCGCTTGAAGCTGCTCTTGATTCCCAGCAACGCTTCCATCACCGCCTTTGAATTGCTGACGGACAATCCGATGCCCACCGACATCAGAAATGGAAGGTATTTGAGTCGCAGTCTCCAGTCCGGATACAACTCTTTCTGCGATATGAGATAGAAAGTCGACACCGATGCGGTCGAGGCGAGCCAAAGCGGCAGGTCGATGTAGAGCATCTGGAACCAGCCCTGATTAAACCGCACGATCATCGCAGGCATCAAAAGAAATGAGAGAGCAATCATCAACGGATACGCGATATTCGCGGTCAAGTGGAAGAACGCTTCGAGTTTGATCTTCCAGGGCAGTTTGCTGCGTAGGATTCTGGGGAGCAGTTTGATTGCGGTTTGCACGAGGCCTTTTGCCCATCGTGCCTGCTGATTCTTGAACGCATTCATTTCTACAGGCAGTTCCGCCGGACAAACGATGTGCGGCAAATACAGAAATCTCCACCCTGCCATCTGTGCGCGATAGCTCAAATCCGTGTCTTCCGTAAGCGTATCGTGCTCCCAACCGCCTGCCGTTTCGATGGCTGTTCGCCGCCATATTCCTGCAGTGCCGTTGAAATTGAAAAAGCGCCCGGAGAAGTGCCTTCCGCCGTGTTCGATAACGAAGTGGCCATCGAGAATGACGGATTCCACCTGCGTCAGAAACGAATACTCGCGATTAATGTGGCCCCACCGCGTCTGGACCATGCCGACCTGCGTATCGCTGAAATAATCCACAACATCTTCAAGAAAACTCTGTGAAGGAATGAAGTCGGCATCGAAGATTGCGATCAATTCACCGCTTGCCAGTTTCAGTCCGTTCTCCAGCGCACCTGCCTTGAACCCCTGGCGGTTCGTCCGGTGAATGTGATGAATGTTGAATCCAAGTTCACGATGTTTTGCGACACACGCGGCTGTTATATCGAAGGTGCCGTCCGTCGAATCATCCAGAACCTGGATTTCGAGAAGTTCCCGCGGATATCGAATGTTGCACGCGGCTTCAACCAGCCGTTCGACAACATACATCTCGTTGTAAATCGGAAGCTGGATTGTCACTCGAGGACGTACTTCCAGTTTGGCCTGGGGTTCGGCAATCTTGTTCTTGTGTTTCAAATACAGATACACCAGGTGATACCGGTGGATGCCGTATACGGCAAGAATTGTGAGAATCACGAGATATGGAATCAGAATGAAAACATCGAATGCCGTAGGTTGGTACAGGTTATTCCATTTGTCGATGGCAGGAAGCGAATAGAAATGCAACCTCGTTGGAGGAAGAATCAGCAGAGCCATCATGAAGCCTGACTTGTTCACCTTATGAAAATGTCCCATGCAAACGTCACAAGCAAAAGAATGCTGATATAACCATTCAGATTAAAAAATGCGACGTTGATCCGGCTCAGATCGTTCGGTGTTACGAGCCGATGCTCCCAATACAGAATGCCGGCCACGATCAGAATGCCCGCGTATGCAATCCATCCCAGGCTTGTCAGCATTGCCGTCGCCGCGAGCAGCATGATGGTTGTCCCGTGAAACAAGGATGAGATTCGAAGCGCTTGTGAAACACCAAATCTCGAAGGCAGTGAAAAGAGTCGTGTTCTGCGATCGAATTCGATGTCCTGTAATGCATAAATCAAATCGAACCCAGCAACCCAAAGCATCACTGCTGCACTGAGCAGAACCGGAGCCCAGGCAAATTCCCCTCGAATGGCGAGCCAGGCCCCCAGCGGCGCGCAACCCACTCCGAAACCCAACACGAGGTGGCTAAGCGATGTGAGTCTCTTAGTGTACGAATATGAGAGCAGGATTGCCAGCATTGGAAAAGACAGATAAAAGCAAAGAGAATTCAGCCGCCAGGCCGCAAAAACAAACAGGACGGACATGATCACCGTGAACACCGCGGCAAACGAAATCGACAGCGTCCCGCGCGCCAGGGCACGTTCGCTTGTCCTGGGATTCAAGCGATCGTAGCTCCGATCCACGATTCGATTGAAAGCCATGGCCGCGCTTCGGGCTCCAACCATGGCCACAACGATCCATCCCAGTTGCCACAGCGCCGGTAAACCCTTTCGTGCCAACAATGCCCCTATAAATGCAAATGGTAAAGCGAAGACAGTGTGCTCGAACTTAATCATGTCGAGTGTTATGCGTAACTTTTGCAATATCAACAGTTAGCTCCCGATCTGGACAAGGGTAAGTCTAACTCACTATGACGTATTCGAAGCAACGACTTAAGGAAGTTACGGCCCTCAAGAGGCAGGCCGTCCGCCGGATACAGAGGGACATATGTCAAATGGATGGCTCGCCCAGCCGGAAATATATCCAGGAGTTCAACCGCGAATTCCAAAGCTTTAGATCGGTTTGTGCTCCCGAGGATATTCATCGTGAGGCGGAACATGCCGGCCTCGTATGGATCGGCGATTACCACGCGTTGCTTCGGAGCCAGTTTTACGCTGCCGAGTTCCTTCGCAGCCTGGCCGCAAACCACAAACGCGTTGCCGTTGCGGTGGAACCGGTTTTCGCGCGTAACCAGAGGATTCTGGATCTGTGGATGAAGGGTCGAATCTCCGAACAGGAATTCCTGGAGCGAACAAACTATCAGGAGGAATGGGGCTGCGAGTGGGAAGGCTACAAAGCCATTTTCGCGGCTGCCCGCGATCTCGACATTCCCGTTTACGGTGTGGATTGTCATCCGCGGAACGACATGCGCAGCATCGGCCGCCGCGACCTGGGTGTGGCCCGTCGAATCGTGAGATTAATTGAAAGGGATCCGGGCTCCACCCTGGTTGTAATTTTCGGAGAATCGCATCTCGCTACGAATCATCTCCCGGATCGAGTTCATGTCCTTTTGCAAAGCAAAGGAATCTCCGCAAAGGAAGTGCGGATCCTTCAAAACATCGATGCGCTGTATTGGAAACTGCAGGAGGCCGGTCTCGGTGAAGCTCAAGCCGTAAGAATGCGCGAAGGCTGCTACTGCGTGTTTAATGCGACCCCGATTGAGAAATACGAATCATTCAGGCAATACCTCCACAAATGCATCGAGGAGGATTCGTCCGGTGACTGGACCCTTCTGACCCAGACGCTGATGAAAGTCATGATGGACTTCCTGAATGTGAAGAAGAACGGATCGCCTTCGGGCGAGATACCGACGCCCGAATTCAATTCTGTTCTGGTCGATCGATTTCAACTTGGAGATGCCACCGAGGAATTCGCCCGTTTCATACATCAGTCGTGCCGGGGTGAATTGCACAAACCTCTGGAACGTCCGGCTCGCGATGAGTTCTTTGTAAACGTCATTGAGAATGGCTTTGGTTATTTCTGCTCGAAGCTGATCGATTCTTCGCGGGACGGTATTGAATCGCTCGCCGAACGAGTCATCAGCCAGGTCGGCCGAAACGATGAACTGACCAGGGCCATCGAACTTCTTATCGATCCCGGGAAACGGCCGGGCGCCCAGCATTTTCAAGCGCTCCGCTCAGTGGTCGAGGCAAAAGCCGGGAAGCAAAAGGCGCGCAGGATGCTTGCGCAGTTGCTGGGTTACGCGTTGGGAAGGCGTTTGTATATCGCTTATCTGCAGTCTCGGATTTCTCGAAAACAAATCCAGGACCTGTTTCATGATCCTCTCAATACACCGGCACGTCCGCTAGAATGTTACCGGGAGCTGCATACTTTGCTCGGCTCCAGCGGACCGGTACATGACGGAAGACCAAATTAGGAGAATTCTGGAAGAGTACAAGGCGGGCGGCCTGTCATCCGATGAGGCGCTGAACCGCCTGCGTGTGCTTCCGTTCGAGGATCTGGGCTTCGCGAATGTAGATCATCACCGTTCGCTTCGACAGGGTTTTCCGGAAGTCATTTTCGGCGCAGGCAAAACGCCCGATCAGGTCGGCCGCATCGTTGAGTCGATGCACAAGCACGATCACAACATTCTCATCACTCGCGCTACCGGCGCTCACTTTGAACGTGTTCGTCACATTGCTCCGGAAGCGGAGTACCACGAAAGCGCGCGCGCAATTTCAATCCTGAAAGACCGGACCGTACATGGAAAAGGTACGGTGATGATCATATCTGCCGGAACGTCCGACATGCCGGTTGCCGATGAAGCGGTCGTTACCCTGAAAGTGATGGGGAATAAGATCGACCCTCTGTACGATGTTGGTGTTTCCGGAATTCATCGTTTGCTGGATCGCCGGGCGAGATTGGCTGAAGCTCGAGTCGTGATTGTGGTTGCCGGCATGGAAGGAGCGTTACCCAGCGTTGTCGGGGGTCTCGTTTCCGTTCCTGTTATTGCCGTTCCTACAAGCGTCGGTTACGGAGCAAGCTTCAATGGCCTCGCTGCGCTGCTGGGAATGCTGAACAGTTGCGCATCAAATGTTACCGTCGTCAACATCGACAACGGCTATGGAGCTGCCGTTGTTGCCAGTCTCATCAATCGACTCCAGTGAATTTTTCTCTCGATTCCCTCGAATACTATCGACTGAAAGAATTGCTTGGCCGCTATGTTGCAACCGAAGCAGGGCGCTACGCCCTCGACGACCTGACGCCTGTTGCAGAGTCCGATCTTCTTGAAAGCGAGCATGCAATCACCGCGGAGGCGATGGCGTATCTTCGCGAGCAGCGCGTTCCATTCAATGATGTGGCGCTGCTCTCTCCAGCACTGGATAAGCTGACAATTGCCGGGTCGGTTCTCGAGATTGGGGAAATTGAAGCCATCCAATCCTTTCTTTCGCAGGTTGAAGGGCTGCGCATTCGATGGAAGGAAGAACGAGAAAAATTTCCGAAGCTTGCACAAACGAGCCAGCAGCTTCCGGATCTTCGCGCTTTGAGCAAGCATCTCGGCAGCGCGATTCAGAACGGCGAGGTCGATGAAAGATACAGTCCGGAACTCGCGCGGCTCCGGCGGGCGCTTTCTTCAACGCGGTCGCGATTGACGGAAAGACTCGAGTCCATCGTTCGAAGCCCCGCGTATTCATTACAGCTCCAGGAACAGATCGTCACCATTCGCAATGGCCGTTTTGTTATTCCCATCCGAACCGAGCAGAAGAGAAGTGTTGACGGAATCATTCACGGCAGTTCTTCCAGTGGCGCCACCGTGTTCATGGAGCCGCTTGCCGTTCTTGAAATGAACAATGAGTTGGTCCGCCTGCAGGATGAGGAACGCGCAGAAGTCGCAAGAATTCTCGCGGAGTTAACCGACCTTATTCAAGCCAGCACAGGATTGATCGAAGCGGCTCGAACGCGGGCCGCCTATCTCGAATTGGTTTTTGCGAAGGCAAGGTTCGGAAGAGATTTCGACTGCGTGCAGCCTGCATTCTCGCGCGATCGCTTGTTGAGTCTGATCAAGGCGCGTCATCCGCTTCTCGAAGATAATCTTCGCAGGGAAGGCGCTCGCATATCGCCCGTTTCTCTCGACATGGACGGGAATCGGCGGATTCTGGTCATCAGCGGTCCGAATGCCGGAGGCAAGACAATCGTTCTAAAAACGGTGGGCCTTTTCGCTTTGATGGCGCAATCGGGAATTCCTGTGCCCGCAGAAGAGGCTGTGCTTCCGGTATTCGATCGTGTTCTCGCGGATATCGGCGATCAACAGTCCATTACGAATCACCTCAGCACGTTCTCCGCGCATGTTCTCGCGATCAAATCGATGCTGGAGGCCGCAACTTCGCGATCGTTAATCCTCCTGGATGAAATTGGAAGCAGCACTGAGCCGGGTGAGGGCGCGGCCCTCGCGCGCGCCGTGCTCGATCAGTTCCGTGACATTGGCTCACTCGCAGTTGCGACAACTCACTACAACCGTCTCAAGATCTACGCCGAGACGACGGCCGGCGTGGCGAATGCCGCCATGGAATTCAACGAACTCACTCTCGAGCCCACCTACCGGCTGATTCACGGTCTCGCCGGCGCTTCAAGTGGATTGAAGATTGCCGAACGTTTGCAGTTGCCGCGCCCGGTGTTGGAGTCCGCGGTTGGATTTCTCGACGTGGCTGACGTCGAAGCGGTGCATTACGTCGAGGAATTGCGGAGGAGAATTACGGACCTCGAACATGAGAAAACTGTGTTGGAAAGGGAGCGGAAGGAATTCGATGAATGGAAGCAGAAAGAGCTGGATCAACTTTCTGCCAGGCATAAAGCGGAGATAGCTCGAGTCGAAAAGAAACTCGAAAGAATTGTGAAGGAGATGACCGACCGTGCGTCGCGCGAACTGGAATCCGCAGGCGAAGAATCCGCGAAGAAATTTCAACGGAGACTCGAAAACGCGAAGGCCGACGCAAGCAGAGAGTTGAGCCGGGAAAAAGAAAGAGTCGAGCCTTCGTCAAAGCCTGAAGCCTCACCTGGCGCGCCTGCGCGCCTTCCGGGCGCAGTCGGAGAGGGAAAGACGGTGCGGGTTTTGTCGTTAGCGGTGACGGGAACCGTAACATCCATCAAGGGTGGGGAAGCTGAAGTTCTGGTCGGCAACATCAAACTACGGCGGCCGGTTGATGATCTTGAAGTCATCGAACAGGGCCCGATGAAACTTCCGGAAGGAGTTCACATCAGCGTTTCGACCAAATCGCTGGACAACAACGAGCTCAATGTTGTCGGCCGGAAAGTGGACGAAGCCGTTGAGTTGACCGACAAATTCCTCGACGATGCATTTCTCGCACAGATGAACCAAATTCGAATTGTTCACGGCATGGGCACCGGCGCCCTGCGCCAAGCCATATCCGAACTGCTTAGCACACATCCCCACGTTAGCCGTTTCGAGTCTGCTCCACACTCCGAGGGCGGCCGCGGAGTGACCGTGGTGACCCTGAGGGACTGAAAGCCGCGATATCCCAGCCAGGGGAATTCTTCGGAAATTGTCAGTGTCCCTCCTGCCGTCACAAGATCGGAATGGAAACGTGGGGCAAAACATTTGACGGATTCGCCTGCGACCTTGTACAACCTAATTCATTCTTGTTTTTTCCTCACAACCATAATTGCGAGTGCCGAGAGCTTTTATGCGCAAGGGACTGCAAATTCTCGCCGTCACGCTGGCGATAGTTCAGGTTGCTCCCGCGGCGTTTGGGCAACTTTCGCTGAACAGCCTGACGGATAATCCGCCGGGTATTTCCCCGAATCTCGCTCGGGTAGGGGGGGGCTCGTTCCCACTGACGCTGAATGGCTCAGGGTTTTCTGTCAATTCAGTAGCCCGCCTGGGTGCGACGAATCTCACAACGACATTCGTGAATGCGAACACATTATCGGCTGTTGTCCCGTTCGGTCTGATCAAGACAACCGGTGTTCAGGGCGCAGTGGTCATCGATGCCGGCGTAACGTCGAACGTTGTCTTTCTGACTGTTGTCAATCGCGGCGATGCGAACGGGAATGGCGCCGTTAATGTTGGCGATGCGTTGGTTCTTGCGCGCTCTGCCGGTGGACTGGTCCGGCCGCCGGTTCCGGAAAGTGTCGGCGACGTCAACCTTAACGACACCGTGAGCATAGGCGACGCACTCATCGCCGCGCTTTTCACCGGAGGCATTCGGTCAAATCTGGATACACCCGTTGTTGCATCGACAAATGTTTCCGGATCGGTTTCCGTGGGTACTCCAATCACATTGACAGGTTCAGGCTTCTCGTCGATACCGGAGAACAATGTTGTCGTTTTTTCAAAGTCGGGTGGCGGGTTTACTTCGGCGGTGGCGGCATCTGTCCTTGTTAACGCAGACAGCAAAACTCTGACCGTGACCGTTCCCAGTGAGGTCGCCAGCGGTCCCGTTTTTGTTAAACGCGCCGATCTGGGTTTGCCCGGACAACCATTCCGGATCGCCGTGACGAATTCCCCGATGCCGGTCTACATTTCGCGAGTCGATTCTGCAGTGGGCTTATCAGCGGGAATCACGTCCATCACGATCAACGGAAGTGGTTTTAGCTCGACTCCTGCGAACAATACCATCACGTTCTCAGCAGCAGGAAATTCGACTGTTACGGTTGCACCGTCTGCGGCATCGCCCACTTCGTTGATGGTCTTAGTCCCTTCGCAGGCGGTTGGCGGTTTTGTGTCGGTCAATGTGAACGGTCAGACATCCAACCGGAAATCCATCCTGGTATCGGGTACACCGGCCCCTCTTCTCGTTAATCACGTTTTTTATTCCGACGCGCCGGGTGAACCCATCCTGATCGAAGGAACCGGGTTCAACGTCAGCAGTCCTTCCGATAACGAAGTTTTGTTTTCCAACGAAAGTGGGGGCGAAACCGCAGGCGTTGTCGTGTCCGCAGGTCGAACCGAGATCATTGCGTTGATTCCTGCCGGAGCAGCAGGCGGAATGTTAAGAGTCAGGACCGGCAATGGCAGCGTCGTTTCGAACACGTTTCAGTATGCGAGCGTGAGTGACGGTTTCGCTGTTCCGTCGCTTGCTTCAATGACTCCTCCGAGTGCGCTGGCGGCGTCATCGGTGAATGTAACGATATCGGGAACGAACTTCGTCAGCGGTCAGACATCAATCACTATTGCGGGAAGTGGTGTCAGTGCCGGATCCATCGTGGTTCGGGGACCGTCTTCCGTTGAAGCGACACTTATCGTGGATGCGTCGGCCGCGGCCGGGGCTCGGACGGTCACTGTCACCACACCCGGAGGAAACTCGAATGCGATCACGTTTACGGTAACACCGCGAATCAACACTCTGCTTTTCCTGGATTCCACGACGAACATTTCAATTCGAGAAGTTGTTGTAACCGAAGGAAACGTTTTTCAAGTCGGTACACGCGCCTTCGATGCGGCAGGGCTTCAGCGCGAGAATGTGACTATCAACTTTGCAAGCAGCAATCCGGAAGTCGCCGTTGTTACCGGAACGGGCAACATTCAGGGAAAGAAAGCCGGATTCTCCACGCTGACAGCAACAGGTGGAGGCAGCATAGCGGTAGCGACGATCGCTGTCGTTCAGGTGGCTTCGGGTTCGGCGGCGCTTGACGCGATCGGTGTATCTCAGGACTCCACGAACCGGATTTATGTTGCAGCCGGTCTGGATCACACGATTCGCACGGCGGCAAACGTAACCCTACCATTGGAACGCTATGCCGGAATCTCGCAATCTCCGGGTCTGCGCAATGATCTGAGGCTGAACGCCCTTTTCAGAGGACCGTCGTTTATCGCAGTGGATTCATCCGATGGATCACTTTATGTAACGGATTCGGCAAATAACGTTATCCGACGCATTCAGCCGGGTCCTTCCGGGCGTGTCGAAACGGTAGCCGGGACCGGAGCCCTCGGAAGCCAGGATGGATCGCTGTTGTCCGCGCAGTTTAATAATCCGCAAGGCATTGTCATGGACAGTTCACGGAATCTGTGGGTGTCGGATGCCGGTAATCACACGATTCGAAAAATCGATCTTGTTCAAGGCATTGTCACGACCATTGCGGGTCTGGCCGGTAATCCGGGTTCGAGCGACGGGACAGGGTTACAAGCGCGTTTCAATTCTCCTGCCGGAATTGCAATCGAAAGCGAAACTGCACCTCAACAACTCGACCTGTTCAGGTTCGGCGGCGCGCCTCCCGTTACTCGTTTCATCATTGCGGACTCCGGCAATGGAAGAGTTCGGCGGCTGCGGGCTACCGGGGAAGTCGAAACGATTGCCGCTGCCGCGGCCACGTCGCCTTCGTCAGCTTCTGTTGTAATTGCAGCCGATAGTAGTCCGCCATTGCGATTCGACAGGCCGATTGGGATCGCCGTGGATCCACTCGGAAATATTTACGTGACCGAACCGGACCATGGAATAAAAGCCATTCTTCGAAACGGCACTGTGGTTGACGCCAATCAGGCAAACACCGTGAGAGGTCCCAGGGGTGTGGCAATCACTTCAGCGGGAAAAGTTGTCGTGACGGATCGAGATCACTCGCTTGACGAAATCAATTTCGGTAAGCCGCAGATCGACAGCGTTGATCCGCAACCTCTCAGCGGCGCCCGCGTTACCGTGCGAGGCAAAAACTTCGCGCCGGAATCCATCGTTATCGCTTCGGGCGCGCTCGTTACCGATTTTGATGTGAGGGATACGGAGACGATTGTGCTTACGGTTCCACCGATTCCGAATGGCGGGATCGCTGCCAGCCTCACGGTACTGAATCGCGGCGGCCTTCAAGGCATTCTGACCAGCGATCTCACGCTTCGTGCCGCCGATACGCCGCATACTCTCAGTGGAAACTTGCTGGTCTCGCCAAACATCACGCTTGCTCTGGAGCCGGGTGTTACGTTACGCGCGGAACGCAATACGGTGATTCTAGTGAGCGGGTTGTTGGTAGCGCGAGGGACGGCGGTATCGCCGATCCGGTTCACATCGAGGTCAGGACAGCCGCAGGCAGGGGATTGGGGAGGGATCGTGTTTACGGATACGAGCGTGGATGCGCAATACGATGGGAACGGGAACTACGTGTCGGGATCGATTCTGGAGAATGTGGTGATCGAATATGCGGGAGCCGATCTTGGGGGTAACAGCTACGGATTGTATCTGGCGGATGCGGCGCCATGGGTGAATCAATCGGTGGTACGGAACAATCGGGGAACAGGAATCGGAGTCAATCTGGGGATGAACCGGGTGGCGTCGCCGCGAATCACCTCCAGCACGATCACGAATAACGGGATGGGGGTGTGGGCGGATTACTCGACCAACGTGTTTGTATTGGAAGGGAACACGGTTTCCGACAACGGCGTGGATGGAGTGGTGGTCCGAAGCGAGGGGGGAACAGGAACGATCCTGAACAATGTGATGCAGCGAAACGGCCGGGAAGGATTGCGATCGGAATCCAACGCCGGGCCGCTGCGGGTTCAGAATAATCGGATAACGGACAATCAACGGGGAATCGATATCAGCTTCAACCTTGGCGGGGATCTGATGGTGGTGGGGAATCTGGTTCAGAACAATCGGCCGTTGGGAGGGATGTATGTGAGCGCGGCGGGCGCGGTGACGATCAGCCGGAATACGGTGATCTTCAATGCGATGGAATCGGGAATCGCATCGCCGTACTACGACAGTCCGGGTGGAACAGGAATGGGCGGAGGCCTGCTGATGGGGGGATTCCCCGGCTATGCGCCGGTAATCGTAACGAACAATATTTTCGCCAACAACACGGCAGCCGAGGATGGCGGAGGTATTTATCTGAATCTGACGGAAGTGCATCCACGAACGCCGGCCACGATCGCCAACAATGTGTTTGCGGGGAATGTGGCGCCGAAGAATGCCGCGGCGAGATTAAATCTGCTGCAAGGCTACGATTATTACTTCACGGCCAATACCGTGACGCAGAACCGTTCCACGGCGCCGGCGGGGGCGGTGATATCGGCAAATGTATCTGCGACGCTGACGGCGAGTCAGAACAACTGGTTCAACAATGTGGCCGACTACACGCTCAACTATCTGAATGCCAACACGTCTCCCGCCTTGAATGCGGCAGACAACTGGTGGGGGACGGCGAACGAATCGGCGATTCAATCGTTGATATACGACTTCAGCGATGACGGCTCGCGAGGAGTTGTGGCCTATGCGGTCGCTCTGACCAGTGCGAGCATATCGGCGCCGATATCGCCGCCGTCGGGGGTGCAGGTGACGGCCGGAAACGGGACGTTATCGTTGCAATGGAATGCGAATCCGGAATCGGACCGGGCGGGGTACAAGGTGTATTACACGACGGCAGGATATCCCTACACGGGAACCGGCGCGGCCCAGGGCGCATCGCCGATCGATGTGGGCAACGTGACATCGTTTACGCTGACGGGCCTGCCGGCGGGAATCTATAACGTGACGATCACGGCTTACGACACCGGCCGCGACAATCAATCCGATCAACTCGATGGCAACGAATCCTGGTTCGCCCCCGAAGAAAAAGCAATCGTTGGCGGAGCAAGCACCGATGCTTCGTTCACCTTGACCGTTGCCGTAGCCGGATCCGGTCGAGGCGCCGTTGCCAGTCAGCCCGCCGGAATCGTTTGCGGTTTCGACTGCTCGCAAGCTTACGTGCGAGGAACCACGGTTGTTCTGACTGCGTCCACTTCGGCGAATTCCACATTTATTGGCTGGTCGGGAGCATGCAGTGGAATTGGAACCTGTCAGATCACGATGACATCGAATCAATCCGTCACCGCTACATTCACTCAAGGGACTTCGCAATCTGGAAATGGTGTGAGTGGTGAGTTAACGACCACAACGTGGCGGGTGAGCGACAGCCCGATTCGCGTGGTCGGCAATGTGCGTATTCCGCAAGGGACAACCCTCACGATTGAACCCGGCGTTCAAGTATTGTTCAGCCCGAGAATGGTACTAACGGTCAGCGGAACCCTGATCGCTCGCGGGACGGAAGCCGCCCCCATACGCTTTACATCGGCCCAGTCCAACCCACAGCCCGGTGATTGGGGTTATATCGTCTTCACCGACACCAGTGTGGATGCGCAGCTTGATGCGAACAGGGCCTATGTGGCGGGGTCCATCATCGAGCGTTCGATCATCGAATACGCAGGGGCGGATATCGGTGCGCCGGGTACGTCATCGGCACTGCAGGTCTTCGACGCATCTCCTTTCTTCAATGCCGTAACAATCCAGCAAAACCGCCAGTTCGGCATGCAGATTGAATTCAATCCAGTCCAACGCAATTCGGCACGAGTCACAAACAGCACGATTCGATTCAATGCGGGAGGTTTGCAGGCGAATTTTCTTTCGAACAGCTTGTCTCTGGAGGGGAACACCGTTTCCGACAACAGTGGCGTGGGGTTGATCCTCACCGGCGCCGATCTCAGTGTCATCAACAACACGATTGCAAACAATCTGGGCCCGGGCCTTCAATCCAGCGCGACCGCGACGATTGCCGACAACCGCATTGTCGGCAACGGACAGGGTATTTACCAAAGGTCTTTTGGCTCAAGCAGCACAATTACGCGCAATTTGGTTCAGGGGAACTCGCTCGGAGGCGGAATTACTGCTTACGACGGCGGAGTCGTCATCACCGGCAACATCATTTTGAACAATAAAAAAGTAGATTGGTACCAGTCAGCCGATGCTGTTGCCGGGGCCGGCATTAATTATCATGGTTGGCCGGAACGCCGGGAGGTGACGATCCTGAATAATGTTATCGCCGGCAACATTGTTGAGAGCGACAGTCCGTTCGCGGAGGCCGGAGGCGCTTACATTGGCCCGACGATTGACGGTGCGACAGACGTTACGGTGTCCAACAATGTGATCGTCAACAATGTTGCCGCGCGAAACAGCGCCCTGACTCTGCGCAAGGTCGCCTCCGGCAATTACACGGTGACGGCGAACACGATTACGCAAAACCGTTCCACGAAACCCGGCACTGCAGCGATATCGCTCAACTTTCCCGACTCGCTGACCCTGACACAGAACAACTGGTTCAACAATAGCACTGCTTACACACTTGAATACGCGAACGTCAACACCGCGCCCATTCTCAATGCCCCCGGCAATTGGTGGGGAACGGCCGATGCGGCAACTATTCGATCCTTGATCTATGACTTTTTCCGCGATGGGTCGCGCGGTGTGGTGACTGCCGCTACGCCGCTGACGAGTCCCAACGCGAGCGCGCCCATTTCTCCACCGTCCGGATTCACAGTAACTGCCGGCGCGGGATCGTTGACAATAAACTGGAACGCAAATCCGGAAGGCGACAAAGCCGGATACAAAGTGTACTACTCCACGACAGGGTTTCCCTACGCCGGATCCGGCGCAACCCAGGGCCTGTCACCCATTGATGTCGGCAATGTGACGAACTACACACTGACCGGACTCGGGCCGGGCAGATACTCCGTGGCCATCACTGCGTATGACGCGAGTCGCGACAACGTCAACGATCAGACGGATGGTAATGAATCCTGGTTTTCGATTGAGGAAACCGCCATTGTGGGCGGTGGAACGACTTCCCCTTCGGCAACACTTACCGTAACGAAGGCCGGCGCCGGGAAAGGAACCGTCGTGAGTTCACTTGCCGGAATCACGTGCGGCAACGATTGTTCGCAGGCGTTTGCACAGGGCACAACCGTCATCCTGACTGCATCTACGGATACGAGTTCTGCATTTACCGGTTGGTCTGGCGCATGTACGGGAACCGGTACATGCAGTGTTGTGATGTCGAGTGATAAATCAGCGACGGCCACATTCGCAGATACTTCCCCGTCTCAAGGAAACGGAGTCAACGGCATCCTCTCAACGACAACGTGGAGGCTTGCCGATAGTCCCATTCAAATTACCGGAAATACCTTTGTGCCTCAAGGCGCGACGCTCACGATCGAGGCCGGTGTCAATGTAATGGTTGCTTCAGGCAAGGTGCTGGTCGCCGCCGGAACACTGGTAGCGCGAGGGACGGCGGTATCGCCGATCCGGTTCACATCGAGGTCAGGACAGCCGCAGGCAGGGGATTGGGGAGGGATCGTGTTTACGGATACGAGCGTGGATGCGCAATACGATGGGAACGGGAACTACGTGTCGGGATCGATTCTGGAGAATGTGGTGATCGAATATGCGGGAGCCGATCTTGGGGGTAACAGCTACGGATTGTATCTGGCGGATGCGGCGCCATGGGTGAATCAATCGGTGGTACGGAACAATCGGGGAACAGGAATCGGAGTCAATCTGGGGATGAACCGGGTGGCGTCGCCGCGAATCACCTCCAGCACGATCACGAATAACGGGATGGGGGTGTGGGCGGATTACTCGACCAACGTGTTTGTATTGGAAGGGAACACGGTTTCCGACAACGGCGTGGATGGAGTGGTGGTCCGAAGCGAGGGGGGAACAGGAACGATCCTGAACAATGTGATGCAGCGAAACGGCCGGGAAGGATTGCGATCGGAATCCAACGCCGGGCCGCTGCGGGTTCAGAATAATCGGATAACGGACAATCAACGGGGAATCGATATCAGCTTCAACCTTGGCGGGGATCTGATGGTGGTGGGGAATCTGGTTCAGAACAATCGGCCGTTGGGAGGGATGTATGTGAGCGCGGCGGGCGCGGTGACGATCAGCCGGAATACGGTGATCTTCAATGCGATGGAATCGGGAATCGCATCGCCGTACTACGACAGTCCGGGTGGAACAGGAATGGGCGGAGGCCTGCTGATGGGGGGATTCCCCGGCTATGCGCCGGTAATCGTAACGAACAATATTTTCGCCAACAACACGGCAGCCGAGGATGGCGGAGGTATTTATCTGAATCTGACGGAAGTGCATCCACGAACGCCGGCCACGATCGCCAACAATGTGTTTGCGGGGAATGTGGCGCCGAAGAATGCCGCGGCGAGATTAAATCTGCTGCAAGGCTACGATTATTACTTCACGGCCAATACCGTGACGCAGAACCGTTCCACGGCGCCGGCGGGGGCGGTGATATCGGCAAATGTATCTGCGACGCTGACGGCGAGTCAGAACAACTGGTTCAACAATGTGGCCGACTACACGCTCAACTATCTGAATGCCAACACGTCTCCCGCCTTGAATGCGGCAGACAACTGGTGGGGGACGGCGAACGAATCGGCGATTCAATCGTTGATATACGACTTCAGCGATGACGGCTCGCGAGGAGTTGTGGCCTATGCGGTCGCTCTGACCAGTGCGAGCATATCGGCGCCGATATCGCCGCCGTCGGGGGTGCAGGTGACGGCCGGAAACGGGACGTTATCGTTGCAATGGAATGCGAATCCGGAATCGGACCGGGCGGGGTACAAGGTGTATTACACGACGGCAGGATATCCCTACACGGGAACCGGCGCGGCCCAGGGCGCATCGCCGATCGATGTGGGCAACGTGACATCGTTTACGCTGACGGGCCTGCCGGCGGGAATCTATAACGTGACGATCACGGCTTACGACACCGGCCGCGACAATCAATCCGATCAACTCGATGGCAACGAATCCTGGTTCGCCCAGCCCATTGTTGCCACTGTTGCGGCGGCATCCAACTCACGACGCTGATCCTCGATTGCGCGGCCGGGGATGCCGGCTGCGCTTGCGCCCGCAGCGGCGCGGTTGTACGATGCGCGCCTCATGCCGCTTTCATTTACGATTCTTGGGCACGCCTGTATGTTGGTCGAACATGGCGGTCGTCAAGTGCTCGTCGATCCGTGGCTCGTCGGGTCGTGCTATTGGCGGTCGTGGTGGCATTTTCCAAAGCCGGTTGAAGCCACGCCGGATGTCTTCGATGTCGACGCGATTTATCTGACTCACGGCCATTTCGATCACTTCCACTACCCATCCCTTCGCAAATTCGACCGGTCCGTGAAGATTATCCTGGCTCGTTTCGCTACCGATCGGATGCGGTCGGCAGTCGAGTCGATCGGATTCACGAATATCGTCGAGATTTCGCATGGTGTTCCTTACGCACTCGAAGGTGGTCTCACTGTCTATTCTTACCAGCATGGCTTCGATGACAGCGCGGTGGTGATCGTTGCCGGTGACCGTACGATTTTGAATCTCAACGACAGTCATGTGACCGGACTCGCCCTTCGCCAGATCATGCGCCGTCATCCACGCATCGATTTCCTGTTCCGAAGTCATGCTCCGGCTCAAGGCTATCCGGTTTGTTATCAAGCTGAAGATTTCGCCGATTTGAGCTTTCACCGCCGCGAGGATTACATCGTCCGGTTTCTCAATTCGATTCAAATTATCCGGCCGAAGTTTGCGATTCCGTTTGCGAGCAACGTCTGTCATCTGCATTCCGAGACTTTTGAGTTCAGCAAGTACAACATCACTCCATTGGAAGTCGCCCGGACCTGCAAGGCCGAACTCGGCGAAGGGAGTCCTGTGGTGCTGATGACGCCGGGTGATTCGTGGAGTGACAGTGGAGGGTTTCACCTTTCGAATCCCGACGCATATAAAGACCTCAATGCGGTTCTATCAAGCCTCGCTGTAGCCGCTCGACCTGTCCTCCAACGCGTGTATGAGGAAGAAGCGGGTGTTCAGCCGCATTTCGAGACGTTTCTTCGATACATGAACGCCTTCATGCGCGCGTTGCCGGCCGGCATTCGATTCGTGTTTTGCCCAGTCATTGTTTTCGATCAACCCGCGGCGAAACACCGCTACTGGGTTGCGGATTTCCACCAGTGGAAGACATATGAAACGGACGATCTGCCTGGAGATACAAACTCGATTGTGAAGGTTCATCCTGCAGTCCTGATGGACGCTTTATCCAAGGACATCCTGTTTTTCGTACACATCTCCAAGCGCATGCGGATTTGGGTGAAAAAGAGTTGCATGCGCGAGGACTTCAAGTTCTGGGGTCTCGTCCAGTTATATGAAATCGGATATCTGCCGCTTCGTAATCTTATGACGCCGCGCGCAATCTCAGTTTCCTGGCAGCGGCGATTCGAGATTCTGGAAATGATGCGTTCGGCTGTGCGAGCCGGCAAGTTTGAAGAAAAGGCCGTGCCGGAAGTTTATTAGGCATACGGGTTTTTTCGGAATTAATCAGAAGTCACAGTGGAAGACTCATTGACGATGACTCGCACGAAATCCATTCGCAGGCTGTGTCTCGCAGCACTGATCGCCACAACGCTGTCGAATGGTCTTTTATTCAGCCAGCCCGCGATCAACGCTCTGTCGGCTAATCCACCGGGACTATCTCAGAACGTCGCTCAAGTCGGCAGCAGCCAGTTTGTTCTGACGGTACGCGGTTCCGGTTTTTCGAACGCTTCGATCGTTCGCCTGGGAACCGTGAATCTCGTGACGACTTTCAACGATTCCACAAATCTTACTGCAGTGATTCCGGCGGCTCTGTTGAAGACGGTGGGACCTCAAGCGGTTACTGTGTTGAATGACCCGGTAGTCTCCAACGCCATTGATCTCACGGTCGCATATCGCGGAGACGTGAACAAAAGCGGATCGGTCAGCATCGGCGATGCGCTGACTCTGGCAAATTATTCCGGTGGAGTGCCGATGCTTCCAATCCCGCTGCCGCTGGGTGATGTGAATCTTAACGACTCGATCAGCATTGGTGATGCGCTGGTAACGGCATTGTTTAACGGTGGAGTGACGGCAAATCTTCCAACGCCCACTATTGTTTCGATGAATCCCACGTCTTCTTTGTCTACAGGTTCACAACTCGGCCTTACGGGTACCGGGTTCTCTTCGAATGCCGCGGATAACATCATCATTTTTTCCAGAGCAGGCGGCGGGTTCATTTCGATTGCGGCGATGAGCGTCACCCCCAGCCCCGGCCCCAAAACCATTACAGCAATCGTTCCCGACAACGCCGCGAGTGGTCCGGTCTTCGTCAAGCGCAAGGATCTCGGCCTTCCCGGCCAGCCTTTCGTGGTGACGATCACGAACTCGGCGGTTCCGCTGTACGTTTCGAAAGTCAACCCCGCTACTGGAGTCGCCGCCGGCGCATCGACTCTCACGATTACCGGAAGCGGATTCAATGCGATTGCCGGAAACAACTCGGTCACATTTTCGTCTGCCGATGGTTCGACGATCACAACGGCCGCCACGTCCGCTTCTCCGGCTTCTTTAACCGTTCCCGTTCCCGCGCAGGCAGTAACTGGTGCGGTCTGGGTCAGCACCGGAGGACGCACGTCGAATCGGAAGGCTTTGATGGTTTCCGGAACGCCCGCTGTGCTTGCGATTCAGCACGTCTATTATCCCGAGACCGAAGGAGAACCCGTGCTTATCGAAGGGACGGGATTCGATCCGGTAAATCCATCGAACAACCAGGTCTTGTTCTCAGGCGGCACTGGGGAAGTCAGCGGCTCGGTTGTGGGTTCCGGAAGGACCGAGCTTGTTGTGCTGGTTCCTTCGGGCTCTCTTACCGGAACAGTCCGGGTAGTTACAAACAACGGCGCAAACTCTTCGAACACTTTTGATTACATCGGCAGCGCTGGAGGTCCAAACACTTCTCCGGTGGCGAATATCGTTTTTGTTGATGCGTCTGGTTCGCCCACTCGGGAATTGGTTGTGAATCAGGGCAACACCGCGCAGGTGTCAATACGGGTGTTCGATGCCGGAGGAAATTCGAGAACGGGGGTGCCTGTATCGTTCCGCGTGCTCGATGCCGCTGTGGCAACGGTCGATACGGCCGCACGAATTACGGGCCGCGAGGCGGGATTTACCACACTCACCGCGGCCACATCCGACGGAGTCGTTTCTACAGCGACGATCACCGTCGTTCAGGTTGCCTCTTCAACTTTTCTGCAGGATGCAAACAGTGTGGCTCAGGATTTGTCGAGACGTTTGTATCTCGCATCGAGTCAGAATCAGACGATTCTTCTCGCTGAGGACCTGAATCAGACGCCCGTCACCTACGCAGGTGTGAATCAGACACCGGGATTTCGCAATGACCTGCGACTTCAGTCACTCTTCCGCAATCCGGCATTCCTCGCATTCAGCCAGGCTGACGGCAGTCTTTATGTGAGCGATAGCGCGAACAATGTGATTCGCCGCATTGTGCCGGGGCCGGCTGGAACCGTGGAGACGTTTGCAGGATCCGGTTCCTCAGGTTTTCAGGACGGGGCGGCACTGGATGCGAGGTTCAATAATCCTCAAGGGATCGCTCTGGATGGAGTGGGGAACCTCTGGATTGTGGATTCAGGCAATCACGTCATTCGACGAATCAATCTTTCCACCAGAGTGGTAAGTACGATCGCAGGACTCGCGGGAAGTTCGGGGTCGACAGACGGAACCGGCGATCAGGCACGATTCAACGCACCGATTGGGATCGCGCTCCTTGCGGAAGACGTTACTCAACAACTCGATCGGTTTTTCAGAAACGGCGCGCCGCCTGTAGTGAAGATGGTTGTCGCCGACACAGGCAACGGCGTCATTCGAAGAGTCTCCGAAACCGGCGTGGTTGAAACCATCGCGCCGGCTGCAACCACGACTAGCGCTCCGATACCATCTGCGCCTGCGGTTATCAGAGGTGTCCTCGCATCGCCTGCTACTCCGCTTTCGTTTTCATTACCCGCAGGAATTGCAGCCGATGCGTCCGGCAATGTGTACATCACCGAACCGTCCACGGGCAACGTGAAGACAATCTTGCGCAATGGATCCGTGGTTCCTGCGGTTCAGCCGAATACGTTCACCGCGCCAAAAGGAATCGTGGTTACTCAATCCGGTAAAGTTCTGATCGCCGACAGTGGTCACGCCGCCCAGGAACTCAGTTACGGCCGACCCGAAATCATCTCGATCTCGCCGGGAACGATTTTGAATACGGCGAACAATACGGTCACCATTGCCGGAAAAAACTTCGCGCCGGAAACGGCTGTGCTTGTTGCCGGTGTGGTCATATCGAATCCGCAGGTGCTCAGTTCAGAGTCCATTTCGATTATTGTCCCGCCGCTTCCCAGCGGCCGGACGACAGTCACCGTGGTTCATCGAGGTGGACTCGCCCAGCAGCAACTCATCATTTCTCCGCGTCCCCTCGCGGATCTGCCTGCGGGTTACATCACGACAGTCGCGGGCGGCGGAACGTATATCGGAGACGGTGGAGCGGGCTCATCCGGAGCGCTGTCTGCGCCGAAGGGGATTGCGCTCGACAGCACGGGTAACTTGTTCGTTGCGGACTATGGAAATTCCCGGATCAGAAGAGTGGATGCTCAAACAGGCATTATCACGACAGTCGCCGGCAACGGAGTTTACAATCCTGTGCAGAACGGCGTTCTCGCCGTTGCGTCTCCGATTGATCAGACAATTTCAGTTGCCGTGGACAATGCCGGCACCGTGTTTTTCTCATCCGGTTTCGGCATTCATCGTGTCGATTCCCATACCGGAATCCTCACCACAATAAGCACTCATGGACTTCTTTACGGCCAGCTTGTGGCGGACGCGAATGGGAACCTCTATATCTGCGATCAAGTGGCTTACAAGGTTTTCAGAATTGCGGCAGGAACTTCAACGCTAACCACCGTTGCCGGCGGTGGCTCCCCGTCGGATGGGCTTGGAGATGGACAATCCGCGGTCACAGCGGCATTGAATTCACCGCTTCGCATTGCAGTCGATGCCGCGGGAAATATTTTTATATCCGAAGAAATCGGCAATCGGATTCGAATGGTGTCGGCCGCAACAGGAATTATTACGACCGTAACTTCCGGCCTGCGTCTCCTTTCGGGCCTCACCGTGGATACTCAGGGTAATCTCTTCGCTATCGGCGCCCTTCCGTCGGACTATTTGCTCGGAATATTCAAAATTGATGTTTCGACCGGTTCCGCGACGAGGATTTTCTTGTTCAATTCCACCGGTCCGTCGCCGTCGCATCTCTCATCCGATGCCGGCGGCAACCTCTATTTTTCCGATCCCTCAACGAATCAGGTCAAACGGGTCAACATCAGTACAGGGATTGTAACAATCCGCGCGGGCAGCGGCGTGGCCCGGTTAAGCGGTGATAACGGTCCAGCGGTTGGAGGAATCCTTTACCTGCCGAGAGACCTGGCGGTGGATACATCAGGCAGCCTCCTGGTCGCGGATGACATCGATTTCAGAGTTCGCAAGATCGATTCCCATGGAACCATCACAACAGTTGCCGGAAACGGAATTCAAAACCCAGGTGAGCCGGCCAACGGACAACCCGCTACACTGGTCTCACTGCCCGGGGCAAGTCTCGTGGACTCGGACAGCAGCGGCAATATCTGGATAGCTGATGTCAAGGTACGTCGAGTGGATGGAGCAACCGGCATTCTTACGAATCTGCCAACCGTTGGATTCCCATCGATCAATGGACTGGCGGTGAGTCCTGGTGGAGACATCTTCGTTTCGAGAAACTACACGGTTGAGAAACTCGATCACGTTACGGGTGATGCTACCCGTGTTGCGGGCAACGGGACGATGGCAACGACCGGTGACGGTGGTCTTGCCACGGACGCGTCCTTGTACAGTCCAAGGGACCTGGCGTTCGACCATTCGGGAAATCTCTATATCGCGAGTCCGGACCGGATCCGCCGCGTGGATAATGCCTCGGGCATCATCACGACCGTTGCGGGCGGAGGGAGTCCTTCGGATCCCCTTGGACGCAGTAATCTGCCTGCGACCCAGGCCAACATCAGCGTCAATCGCATGGACGTCGACGCAAATGGCAATATTTACTTTACCGAGGGCCAGCGTATTCGGAGAGTCGACGCAAGTACAGGCACGCTTACAACCGTTGCCACGTCCGTCTCCTTCGAGTTTTCAGGGGATAACGGTCCGGCGAACAACGCCGGCTTCTGGCCACAAGCCATTGCGGTCGATGCCTCCGGCAATATTTATTTTGCGGATCCGCATAGTTCAAGAATCCGCGCGATAAAAGGACCTCTCCCCTGACGAGTTAATTTGGGTGATTTAGGCCTCTGACACCGAATTTCGGCTTGATATTTTCAATTCAAAACGTATAAGTTATCTGATTTCGTTTTTTTGGATCCTTCCCCGGCAGCCTAATGAACAACATTACTGAAACCGTTCGAAACTCTGCCGATATTGTGCGCGTGGTCTCGGCTTATGTGAGTTTGAAGGGTTCGGGGAATTCGCTCAAAGGGCTTTGCCCTTTTCACTCCGAAAAAACGCCTTCGTTCACCGTTAATCGAGACAAACAACTCTTTTACTGTCATGGCTGCAAGACAGGTGGGGACGTCTTTTCGTTTGTGATGCAGGTCGAAAAAGTTTCATTTCCGGAAGCCGTGAGGTTTGTTGCCGAGACCTGCGGGATAACTGTCCCGGAGAGTACCGGCCTGGATGATAGAAAATTCGAAGAGCGGAAACAGTTTTTTGAAATTTACGAGCGGGCATCGGCGTATTACCAGCGGATGCTCGCCACGGATGATGCAGCGGCTGCCCGGGAGGTGTTGAACAAAAGGGCCATTCAACAGTCCTTTGCAGAACGATTTCAACTTGGATTTGCCCCCGCTTCCGGATTGCTGAATCATTTGCGATTGAAGGATCCGGCAACTTCCGGACTCTTTATCCGGAATGAACGCGGGGAGATCTATGAAAGATTTCGCAGGCGATTGATTTTTCCGATTTGGGATGAACGAGGCCGAACGATAGCTTTTGGTGGACGCGCGCTGGCGACGGATGCGCAGCCCAAGTATCTGAACTCGGCAGAATCGCTGCTGTATTCAAAATCCAACGTGTTGTACGCGCTGCACTTTGCCCGTAATGCGGCGCAAAAGGCGGCACGGATTGTCGTCGTTGAGGGATATTTCGACTGTCTCAGTCTCCATCAGGCCGGTATCGATAACGTCGTGGCTTCGTGTGGAACGAGTTTGACCCCTCAACAAATCGCAATAATGGCCCGTTACGTGCCAGAGGTCGTGATGAATTACGATCCGGACGCGGCGGGTCAAAATGCAATGCGGCGTTCCATCGATCTGTTGCTTGAAAAAGGATTGCGAATCCGCATTTTGAAACTGACAGGTGGCCTGGATCCGGATGATTTCGTACGAAAGGAAGGCGTCGAAGTTTACCGGCGTTTACTCGACGCGGCGCCTTACTTCTGGGAATACCTGATGGCCGAAGCAGCCCGGCAATACGATCTCGATGAACCGGCCATGAAAGCCAACGCGGTCAAGGACATCATGCACTTCGTAGCCAGGATCCAGGATCGCATTGAGCAGCTCGAAGTTGCCCGGTCCCTGGCGGAAGGATTCAAAGTCCCGGAAAGTCTCATCTTTGAAAGGCTTAAGCTGTCGCCTGCACGTCCTGAAATTCGCCCAAAGGCTCGCATTTCAGTTCAGGCGGAAGCTCAACGCCGGCTGAGTCTGGCGGAAAAGCAGTTGTTGCAGGCCCTGCTTCAGGATAAGGACGTTGCCGGAGCGATCGAACCGTTGTTGCAAGGCGAGTTTCTGTCTGAGATCTGGTGTGCGCCCGTGCTCGAAAACCTTGTTAAAGATCCGGGCCGCAACATCGAAAACGCTTTAGAAACAGTCCAAGATGAAGAGCTCCGAAAAGAGGTTCGGGCCGCGGTTTTGGAGCCATTTGGACGCATTTCCAGCGAACAGGCGCTGGCTTCAGTGAAACGACTCTACGATGCCCATCTCGTCAAAAAAATAGAGGAGATCCGTGAACAACTTAAACAATACGGCTCCGGGGCCGCACCGGCCGAACTGGTGAGACGGCATATGGAAATAATCGCTGAAAAAAACAGACTGGCCCGAGCTTGAATCCTTTTACCGAAAGGCTTTTACCGGCTTGAAAACACGAAGGAGCAGCTTATTAGTGAATAAAGGAATGAATAAAGGAACTCATAAAAAAGGCGCCACCCCGGCGGACGCAAATCAAAAGCGTTCTGCAGTTTCGGTGGAAGACCCCCTGAATGGTCTCGAAGAAAAATACGATGAAGTCCAGAAGCTGATCGATATCGGGAAGGAAAAAGGATACCTCCTTTACGATGAAGTCAGTGATCTCCTCCCCCCGGAGATCAGCTCGTCGGCCGAAGATCTCGATGATCTCTTTTCAGCCTTTGGTACCGCCGGTATTGAAGTCATCGATACCGACGATCAGAGCTTTGCGCCTCTGGATAAAGTCCAGGCGGAAAAGAGACCCGACAGCGAACAACCGGAGGACATCGAACTTGACTTAACTCCGGGAGCCCTTGAAAAAACCAACGACCCGGTGCGCATGTATTTGCGCGAAATGGGAACCGTCCCGCTTCTCACGCGTGATGGCGAAGTCGAAATTGCCAAGCGCATCGAACGCGGGCAGTTGACGGTATTGAAATCCCTGTCTCGTTCTCCGGTGATCGTCCACGAGATCGTGTCGATCGGGGAGCAATTGAAGAGAGATCCGAGCATCATCAAGGACATTCTTCAGTTTACTGATGAAGAACTCACCGATGAAAAAATCGAAGAGAAACATCAGGAGACGATCGACCTGATCGAGCAGATCAACCGGACTCAGAAAAAGGTCTATCAGCTTCGATCCAAATTCGAAGGAACGGCAAAGTCGAAAAAGCCCCAGTACCGGCGTGCCGCCTGGAACCTGGGACGGACTCGCGTGCTGCTTTCGCAGCTCGTCCGTTCGCTCGAGTTTTCGAATTCCGAAAAGCTTCGGTTGATGGGTCTCATGAAATCCACCGTCGAGAAGCTTCGTCCTCTTGAACAGGAACTGGGAAGACTTGAACGAAAGGCCGACCATACCAAGAAGGAATACCGGAAAGCGATACAGAAGGATATCCGCGGGGTCAAAACCAGAATCGCGGGAATCGAGGAAGAAACCAAGTCTTCGGCTCTCGAACTCAAGCGCACTCTGCAAACCATCATGCAGGGACAGGTTCAGGCGGAAGTTGCAAAGCGCGAACTGGTCGAAGCGAACCTGCGTCTCGTCGTTTCGATCGCGAAGAAATACACGAACCGCGGATTGCAGTTTCTCGATCTGATTCAGGAAGGCAACATCGGCCTCATGAAGGCTGTCGACAAATTCGAATATCGCCGCGGATAC
>CAZWGA010000035.1:0-2687 GCA_964633285.1 uncultured Solibacteraceae bacterium
CGACGCGCGTGACCTCCGACGCAAAGGACGACAGCTGGTCCACCATGGTGTTGATGGTGTTCTTGAGTTCGAGGATTTCACCTTTCACGTCCACGGTGATTTTCTTTGAGAGATCGCCGCGGGCCACGGCTGTCGTCACTTCGGCGATGTTTCGCACCTGGTTGGTCAGGTTGTTCGCCATGAAGTTCACGTTATCCGTGAGGTCCTTCCAGGTACCGGCCACGCCTTTCACGAGGGCCTGGCCGCCGAGTTTTCCTTCGGTACCGACCTCGCGCGCCACGCGCGTCACTTCCGAAGCAAACGTCGAAAGCTGGTCCACCATCGTGTTCACGATCTTGGCGGTTCGGAGAAACTCTCCTGTGAGCGGCCGGCCTTCAATTTCAAGAGCCATCGTTTGAGAAAGGTCGCCCTTTGCCACGGCGCCGATCACGCGCGCCACTTCCGTGGTCGGCTGAACGAGGTCGGCAATAAGCGTATTCACTGAATCGACGCAGTCCGCCCATGAACCGGTCGCCATTGCCAGGGAGGCGCGCTGTTTGATGCGTCCTTCCTTGCCGACGACGTTCGCGACGCGGTCAAACTCCTTCGCCATTCGATCATTGAGCTCGATGACTTCGTTGAGTGCGTCATAGATTTTTCCGGTCAACCCCGTTTGCTCTGAAGGCAACCGGGAAGTGAAATCGCCTTTCCGAAAGTCCGAGAGGACTTTCAGAAGCATTCGCGCATCAATTGTTTCCGTTGATAGTTCTGTAACTTTGGCAGGCTTAGCTCTCATACATTGATTCTCCGTGGCCCTTGGGCGGGGTCCGATGGTCTAAAACAGACACTCCTGTCCTTGTCGAACCCGGCAGTGGTGCACCCGATCTTCCAAAGGAATCTCGTCTGCAACTCACTGATAGAGAGGGGGCATGCTTTAGGAATCGCCGCATCATCTATATAGGCGGCGACAGAGCGAGGCTTTTCTCCCGCTTTATCGGAGAAACAGCCGGGAAAAATCGGCTAAGAATGGTATGCGGCTACCACTGGAAACTCAGGCGGCGGAATCGGCTTGAGCGCTCTTTGGAGGACCAATGGCCGTAACAAGATTCCAGGTAGCGGGTCTTTTATGTTCCGGGCAATCCGGAAAAACGGCGCCCTCGATACAGACGATCTCGTATCCGCAGCACTCCGTTTTATAGATTCCAAACTGTTGGCAGAGCGACCCAGATATTGGCATTTAGGACGACGACCCCTTCCAAGCGTCCCCAGAATCAGCGTCAATCAGCGTACAAAAGTACTTTTCAGAAATGCAATAACGATTTTCAAGAGGGACTTTCGCGCTACCAGGTTTTTTTAATGCGCACGTCGAAGGCGAAGCCGCCGTTTTGATCGCGCACTCCGCTAAGAGACACGCGGCGTGAAGCCTGGTATTCGAGCTTGATGACTTCGCGTTGGGTTGATGTGGCATCGGTCGAGAACGTTACAAAAAGGTTACCGGTGACGCGCTGTTGAATGGTCACACGGGCGCCGGTATCCTGCGAACTGCCGCCGAGCACGGGATCGACCGACAATTGCGAAATCCCCGCGATCTTTTCAATGCGGCTCGTCACCTGGCCGCTGACTTGAGAAGCGATCAGCGATTCGGCGCCAAGATTACCGGGCGTCGGGTTGGCTTCGGATGCTTCTGTTGTTTTTCCAAACACCAGAAGATTGATGATGTCCGACGGCGGAAGCGCAGGTTCCGATGTGTACGTGGTGCGCAGTTGATCCAGGTTGCCACGGAACAACATGTGAATATCGTACTGTTGCACTTTCGTATCGACAGACAAGTTGACGCGAGGCTCGACTCTGTAAGGATTGACAAAGTCCAGCGAACTCGGCTGCAGCAGATAACGATTTCCGCGGAAGATCAGATCACCACCCGTTAGATTGACTCTGCCGAGAACGGCAGGCTCAGCGGCGGTTCCACGAATACGCAGGTTGGCCGCTCCCTGCAGGCTCAGCTTGCTGCTCGCGAGATTGAGATCATTTGTCGACTGAACGTCGATATCGAGATTCAAATTGCGCGCAAAGCTTCCTGGAGGCGCCGAGGTATTCGCTCCACCGGTCACGCCGGCGACGTCGGCGATATCAAAGTCGGGTGAAAACGAGAGCTCATTCAGTCTTACCTGGCCGCGGAGAAACGCGGATTGATTCGAGCCTGTCAGCGTGAGATAGGTATCCGCACCTTCTCTCACGCCTGCGGGATACAGCGTGCGAATGCCCGTTCCACTCAACACGAGATTGAATTGCATCTCGGGCCTATAGGTAACAGCGCCTCGCGCGGTGAGTGTTCCACCGCTGACCTTGCCGGTGAATTGGTCGATTTCGAGGCGGCTCGACGTCAGCGTCATGACGCCGTTTCCATTCTGCAATCCGATCGGAAGGTCATCGCCGGCAAAACTCGCGTTAACGATCTTGATTTGTCCCTGAACATTGGGATTGGCGCCGCGTCCGTATCCGTTGATATTGAACTGGACCTGGCCGGAGCTTGTGACATCGGGGTTGAAAATCTGAGCAACCTGCAAATCGATCGTGCCCAGGGCAAGCACGGACATGGCGGATACGCCATCCGTCGGGATCGTCGCCTGAACCTGCAGGTCTGTTCCGGTCCCCCGAATCGATGTCTTCTGAACGGTCAACACGCCGTGCGCATAATCCATTTTGAT
>CAZWGA010000035.1:2787-58812 GCA_964633285.1 uncultured Solibacteraceae bacterium
CCCGAATCGATGTCTTCTGAACGGTCAACACGCCGTGCGCATAATCCATTTTGATAGGTTGTGCTGCAGCAATTTGAACAGTGTTTTTGTAAGCCAGCGAGAGTTCAGGAATCGTGATGTGCGCCTCAAGACGCGTCGTGTCTTTCAATGGTCCGCGCATCGTGGCATGAATCTCGGTCTGGCCCGTGATGCCGGCCGCCTGCGCGGGCAGATAAGCGGCGATGAGCGACTGAAGTGAAATCGGCGAAGTATCGAACACCGCATCGGTCTCGTAAGCGCCCATGAGTTCGACCTTTCCGTGGCCTCGAATGTAAGTGTCGAGCGCTTGAGAATCGATCGTGGCATTAGCCACGTGATCAGCGACGTCTGCCTGCAGTTTTAATCCGCTGATCGTCTGGTTCTGGATTTGAAGGCGCGGGATCGAAGCCGTGAATGTGACGCCGGGATTGTCGAAAGTTCCGCTGCCCTTCGCGGTGATATCGAGCGATCCCGCCACTTGAACGTTTCTTGCTTTCAGCGATCGCAATTGATCGAGTTGAATGCCGGTGGCCTTCAACTCCGCGTCGTAGCCTTTGTTCTTCGGAAAGTACGTGAGTGTGCCTTGCGCGCTGCCCGCCGGTACTCGCACTCCGGCGCGCGCATGTATCTCGTTGCCGGTTCCGTCAAAAGCAATGTTGGCGGACTGAATCGGCTCATCGGCGATCGTTGCCTGTGTCAGAGTGACGGTCCCCTGGCCCACGGGATTAAGCTGGGAACCATGCAAAGCAACATTTGCCGATAGCGTGCCGGTCATCGGCGTTTTCACGTCCACAAGACTTTTGAAATCGGCAATATTGAGTTGAGATGCATTCACGCTGATCTGGATTGGATTCGTTTCGCGGTAGGCCCACTGATCAAGCCCGACATTAACGTCAAAAGCAATCTCTCCGCGATTGTTTGCCGGAACGATGCTGCCGTTCCTGAAGTCCACATGCGAGGGGCTCGCGTCAACGGCGGTTCGGAGTGTCTTCCATTCGCTTCCTTTGACTATCAGTTGAGCCGCTGATAACTGTCCGCGAATGTCCGGTTCCGTTGTCGAGCCTGTGACCGTGCCGTTAAAAGACGCAGTGCCGGCAAGTCCCAGCGGCTGTGGAATTGCGCCAAAGACATCGGCGGCGGTTTCGACTTCTCGAAGATCGTTCGATTGAAATTGAACCTGCAGTCCTGTGGACCAGCGGCTGACCGTTCCGTTCAGGTTTGCGGAAGTCTGAGGCATGCGGATGAAACTGCGTGTGAGCGAAATCTCCTGCGACACCGCGGAGTATCTGGCGTGTATTTCACTGTCGAGAGGGATGGAGCCCGCACCTTGCCCCTTCGGAGGGCTGATTGTGCCGTTGACGGTTGCATCCGTGTCAGCGGTCAGCGTGTCGAACGTCTTGCGCCAGGATGCTTCGACTTTGGCATTCGCCGTACCCTGAAGGCGCAGACTCTCCGCCGCCTTTGCATAAATGAGCGATTGAACTGCGGGCAGGGAAACATTGCGAACCTCGCCCTGGAGTTCCGATACCTGCGCGCCCGTCACATCGTGCATTTTGATGTTGGCGCTCAATTTGCCGCCAAGTACCAGGGCCTTCAAATCGTAAACTGCGGCATCGCCTTTTTTGAGACTGTAACGCGCACCGATATCGCGCACCACGGTGTTCACGGACGTCGTGCGAATGTGAAGCGCGCCGCTCGACAGGAGTCCGTCGAGTTCAAGTGTTTCGATTGCCGGTTTATTCGGATCGCTTTCAAACTGCGCCGATCCGGCAAGTTTGACGATACCGGCCGGCACTGTGGTGTCCTTCAGGATCTGCCGCAACTCCCCCGTATCCAGGGTTGATTGGTATGTCGCAGTGACGTGCGGGTGCGCATAGTCCGTGAGTGTTGCCGAAACAGACAATTGAGAAGCTCCGCTGGTGAGGGTGCTGCGCGTCAGGCGGAAACTATCCGGCGTCGCTTCGAATTCCGCTTCGAAGCTGTGGGCCGCCGGGTTCAGGTTTTGAAAATGGATATTCCCGTTTTTGTAACTCAATCCGCCCGAATAGCGCTTCGATGCCGGATCGAATCTGGACTGGAATTCGAGATCGTGCAGATCCGCTTCGAGCGCGCTCTTGTGATCGTTGTAGTAAACTTCGCCGCCACCCACCTGCACATGACGGATCCCGAGATCGAATATGTCCGTCTGCCCGCCCGTGCTTTTGGGCTTTGGCAGATTCGTGTCGCCATTCTCTGCCACGAAAACACGAGCGACGGGATGGTCGAGGACAATGTCTTTGAGGTACCACTTCCGCTGCATGAGTGAAACCACCTGCACTCCGGCGCTCAGGCGATCCGCCCGCAACAGTGGCGTATTTTGATACGGCGGCGCGCCGTCGATGACGACGTTAAACATATCGACCGCCGGGTTCAGACCCGACCAGTGAACAGAGAAGTCCGACATCTTCAGCTCGATGCCCGTTGCTTCACGGAGTTTGGAGTAGGCAACCCGCAAGAGGTACTGGCGAAACGCAGTATTGTGCATCAGCGCGACGATTCCGATGAGCAAACCGGCGGTGAGGACCAGCACGGTCCCCAATATCCAGGCTCCGATGCGTTTCCAGTTGCGGCGCCGCCGCGGAGGCGGTTGAGGCCGTTCGTAATAATCCGGTGGTAAAGGTACTGTGCTCAAAACGCTTGTCCTAAAGTAATGAAGATCTGTGTGGCTTTAATGCCGGCGACGGGGCTCAGATTGTGGCCAAGGTCGACTCGAATCGGACCGACAGGTGTTGCATACCGCAAGCCGACGCCAACGGAATTCGAATAGTTCTGAGTAAAGTTCTTGAAGCCGATCCGATCGAAAACATTTCCGCCGTCATAAAACGTTACCAGGCTCAAGCCTTTCTTCAATGGAACAGGAATTCGAAACTCTGAATTGAGAATCACCAGTTGGCTTCCACCCGTCGGGACGCGAATGAAAGCGCAGCTCGATGGATCAGACGGATTGCTGCAAGCCGGGATCGTGCTCTGTGGCCCTGCGCCGTTTAACGGGAACCCGCGCAGCGTGCTTCCACCGCCGGTGAAGAATTTCTGGCTCAGCGGAACGTGGCTGCCTGAAGATGCCTGTTCGAAGCCAAGTCTCAGGCTGTTGGCCCAGATGATGCCGTGAAGATTCCGGTAATACGCCGATTGCGCGAGCAGTTTTGCAAAGTTTGCGCTCGAGCCCAGCAGCGCGGGATTCACATCCAACTCGAGACTGTCATAGAGCCCCTGGTGTGCGTCGAGCGGATTGTCTCGCGTATCGCGAATGTATACCGCGGCCAGAGTCGAAAGGCGCGTATGCAGGTCATCGCGGGGAACGAGTTGCGGTATGACGAGATTCGTCAAGCCGAGCTCAGTGAACGTGTATCTCAGAAAAATGTTCTGTGTCCGCTTTTCGTTCAACGGTC
Source organism: uncultured Solibacteraceae bacterium (assembly GCA_964633285.1). GTDB lineage: Bacteria > Acidobacteriota > Terriglobia > 20CM-2-55-15 > 20CM-2-55-15 > 20CM-2-55-15. The sequence goes on from CAZWGA010000035.1 coordinate 6,234, forward strand.
TCTGAAATTGAAATCCGAACTGACCCTGGCGCGACGTGAAGATGGGATTCTCTTTGTTGTGCTCGCCGGTTGTTGTCAGGCTGGCCGTCCAATTTGTCCACCTGAAGTTGGGGTCTGTTAAGACGATGGAAGCGCGACGGTCCAAAGGACTGTAGAGCGCGCCCAGTGTCAGCGTTTCCGCCTTGCCGCGAACGTTGGTCCGGGTGTATTCGAAATTGGCCCGCGGTCCGGAGAAATTCTGCTGGCTCGTTTTAAACGTGGACGGCAGCCCGACCGGCGGTAATCCAGGCAGGGCCACGGTTCCAGCCGGAACACTGCCGCCGCGATTGATCATTTCGAATCCGAATCCATACGTGATGCTGTTGCGTCTTGCTTCGTGAACTTTCACGATGACGTCTTCGTATTCCTGGGATGTGATCTGCCGTCGAGGATTGACTTCCGCCCAATCGAAGACGCCTGTCGTGTAAAGCTTGCTTTCCGACGACAGAATTTCCTTTTCCGTAAGCGGCCGATCAACCTTGACAGTCTCGGTTTCCTTATCGACAAGCGCCTGCTTCGTCACTTTCCGTCCGAGTGTGACGATGTTGCTGGCTTTCACCTGTGGACCTTCCGTGATTTCGTAAATGATCTGAAACTTATGCGGGTCGCCTGCGGTGGGCTCGGCGCGCGCATGAAACGTCGCGCTGAGGTATCCCGATTCCAGATAGTGCGACATGATTTTGTTCCGGTCATCATCCACGGACTTCTGTGCGTATGGCTGGCCCGGACCGAGGCGGAGGCCATCCGGAGCGAGTTGCTGCATCGGCATTGAGGTATTGCCGTCAATGCGTATCGACTCGACCGTGTCCTGGGGCCCTTCGTTCACCGCAAAAGTCACGATGACGTTGTCGCCCTTTTCGTTGAATTGAGGCGTGACCCTGGCCTGATTGAATCCCTGCGACTGGTAAAACGCCTGAAGCGTTTTGATGCTGCTTTCGTTGTAACTGCCCTTCGACAGAAAACGCGCCTTTTGCACGGATACGTGCCGGTCGAGTTCTTCTTCGCCAAAGTGCTCGTTGCCGGTGAACGCGACATCCTCGATTTTCTTTCGGTCGCCTTTCATCACTTTGTACAGGATCGTGACGCCGTCCGGACCAATATTGGCGGCCGTGGTGACCTGAACATCAAAGAAGCCTTTCTGACGGAAATGTCTCAGGAGATTCTGGCGTCCCTCCTGGATCAGTTCCGGTCCCAGGCCATTTTGCTGATAGAACGGAATCAGCTTGTGTTTCGTCCATGGCCAGAGACGGGCGCCTTCAATCTGGGGATGTACGAGCGGACCCGCGTCGACGTCGAGATTGATGTCCGCCCGGTTTGTTTTCGGATTGTAATTCGCGCCGATCAGCTTCACCTGCGCGGCAAGATGATCTTCGCTTTGCAATCGTGATTCGAGGAATTGAGTCGCGCGTTGCAGTGTTTTCAGCGAATAGGATTTTCCCTCGCGAACAGCCGACATGCGGATACGAGCGCGCAGGGAATGCAGCGCTGCCGCGAGCCGCTCGGTTTCCTGCGGTGTCGTTCCGCTGATGACGAGGCCGCCGAATTTTGCAAGGCGATTCAGCTTGACGTGAAAGACAACGTTGGCGAGCGCTCTGGCCGGATCCGTTTGAATTTCAGGGTCGACTGCGGCTTCGAAGTATCCATTGCGCTGAAAGAATGTCGTGAGGGAGTCCTTCGCTTTCTGAACATCGATGGCGGAATAGGGTTCCTGAGACACGTAATTCGAAACCTGAAGCAGGCGCGCATACGGGAATTGTTCGGCTCCGGGAAACTGGTACATGCCGAAATAAACTGCCGGCTGCGGAATGAATATGACGCGAACCCCTTCCTGCTCGGGACGCAAATCCACTTGCACGTCGTGAAAGTTTCCGGTCCGCTGAAGCGCGGTGATGGTCTGATCGATTTTCTCGCTGGAAAACTTTTCTCCACTCCGCTGCGCGATGAGGGGAGTCAGTTCATCGAATTTCAAATCCGGCCGGCCCGCCAGTTCTACAGAGGAGACCATCTCACCTTCATAGGAGAGAACTTCAGTTCTCTTGACGGCCGATGTATCGGTCGGCGTCTGGGTTTGAATCGGTCTCGCGCGAGCCAACAAAGTTGTGCACAGCACCAACCCGAGCAGTGCTAGATTAAGGCGATGGATCAACAGTGCCTTTTTTGCAGGATCATGCGCCACGATACACCTGCCGAGTTTGTGCATGAAGACGACCTCGTAGTGGCATTCAAAGACCTTCGGCCGCAAGCGCCCGTCCACTTGTTGGTGGTGCCCAAAAAACACATCGCGACGTTGAACGACTTAACGCCTGCAGATAATGCGCTCGTCGGTCACTTATTTCAGGTGGCCAAAAAACTTGCGATGCAATCGAATGTCCATCAGAAGGGGTATCGAACTGTATTTAACGTGAACGCGGGGGCCGGCCAGTCGGTCTATCACCTTCATCTGCATCTGCTGGGCGGAAGGATGTTCAGTTGGCCTCCGGGATAAGTCTGTAGGGGAAGAAGACCTATCTACGAAATCCCTCCGGCAGATCCCGCTCGGGCGGTCCGTCGTATTGCACATCTTTCATATCGATGACCCGGAACGGCCGCTCGCGGGCGGCTTCTTCAACACTGTGCGCGGCGAGGCCGACTGCGCGCGGAATGATGAAGAACGCGCGGCCGTACTCCCACGCGATTCCCATATCGGAGATGACGCCCGAAATGGCGCCGTCGATATTCGCGGGAAGCTGAAGCTCGCGGGAAATGGCTTCCGTTAATTCCAGATGAGGCCCGGCCAGTTTCCATTCGCGACATTTGTCCATCAGAGATCGCGTGCGCGGATCGCGATCATGCCACGGGTGACCGAAACCGGGAATCCGCTGCTTGCGCGAACGAAACTCGGCGACGACGTCCGAAGCACTGCGTCCGTTCCTGACGCTGTCCTGAAGGAGTTTCGAACATTGTTCGATCGCTCCGCCATGATGGTCGCCCAGAGAAATGATCCCGGCGGCGACCGCAGCCTGGAGTGGAACACCACCAGACGCCACGAATCGCGCTGCGTCGATCGACGGCGCGAATACAGAATGGTCCGTGCTCGACACCACAATCATTTCGATCATCCGGCCTTCATTGCCTGCGGGAAGCTCTCCCGTGAATGTCAGATAAATGATGTCGCCGAACGAGCAATGTTCCATCAAATCCTGAACGCGATAACCGCGAATCAAAATCTTATTCGGCTCTACCGCCGACAATGATGTTCTCCAAAACGGCTTGCTCATGAATTATTCCTCTCCATCCTGGCGATTCACGATGCACATGGAGCGAAGCTGTGTTCGATAGATGTGCCGGATCTTCAGAAAGAATTCCTGATATTCCTTCGATTGATAATCGGGGTAGGTCCACGGGAAAAACTGGAAGGTATTGTTTTTGAAATGCATCGTGACTTCGCCGAAGATGCCGCGGCCCAGATGGATTCTGTGATAAAAATTCTTTGTTGAAGCGAGAATGACTTTTGCCTGTTCGATATAGCCGGGATCCAGATTCACCGGCCGTTTGAACGATTGAAGCAACGGCGCCAGTTCATCTTCCATGTTGTTCGTTTGCCGCTTGATTTCGGACAATCGATCCGGTTCAATAAGCCCCTCGAACGAAAAAAACACGCGGTCGATGATGTCCCCCATCTCGGCTTCATAGTAGTTCGTGAAATCGAATGGAATAACGGGAGAACGGTGATCGATCGTTCCAAAAGCTCCGGCCAGCCGTGCTTCGATTTCGGAAATGAGTTTGTGGTGGGATACGAGAACACCAACAAAGAGTTTGACCGGCGTGGTTTGACGAATGGTGCCCATAAGTAAAGATGAAACAACTATCGCTCAGAGAAATCCAAGAGAAATACGCGTCGAACGGCGCGGCCGTATCACCTGCGATTCTCCGCAAGCTTCAGCGCGATTCACGCGCCGGTGCGCGTCAGCTCTATAAGACCCTGTCGCGGCGTTACGACGAACAGAAGAAAGAACGGAATCGGCTCGATGCGATGCTCCACTTTGAGCGCCTGCTTTGGAAGGCCGGCATTCAGCACATCGCCGGTGTCGATGAGGTCGGTATGGGGCCGCTCGCAGGGCCCGTTGTTGCGGCGGCCGTTGTTTTTCCTCCCGGCACCGAGATCGAAGGCGTTGATGATTCCAAAGCCCTCGACGAAGAAACCCGCAACCGGCTCGATAAAGAGATTCGCGGCAAGGCCTCGGCATTCGCTATCGGCATGGTGGAAGTCGACGAAATCGACCGGCTCAATATCTATCATGCCGGAATTCGCGCGATGCAACTGTCGCTGCAAAGTCTGCCTGTTGAGCCTCAGCACATTCTCGTGGACAGCCGGACTGTTCCCGGTTTCAAGCAGCCGCAGAACAGCTTCGATAAAGGTGACGGCATCAATTTCTCGATCGCTTCGGCATCGATCGTCGCCAAGGTTTATCGCGATGCCCTGATGATGCGCATGGACGAAACGTATCCCGGCTACGGATTCGCGAGTCACAAGGGATATGCCACGCCCGAGCATCAACGGGCGATACGAGAATTGGGCCCATGCCCGATTCACCGCCGGTCCTTTGATTACATTCGTGAGCTTTGCGGCGAATACTGCGACCTCTATTACTCGCTCAAAGAACAGGGATATGCGGTGAGGACCCGCATTGAGCTCTCATCATGGGAAGCTGTTGTGAAATCCTCATCGGAAAAACTCTCATTGAATGAAAACAAGAAGCTTCACTTGATGGCCGGACGGCTTTGGAAACGCGTCAGCCGATAGGGTTGTACATCGAGGAAGCCGGGCGTCCCATGGCGATGAGATTGAGATTGTGAGCGATGTTGACCTAAAGATACCGAAGGGAATATCGGGCGACGATGTAAGCGAGTCCTGCAAAAGCCACTGTTGCGCCTGCGGCAACAAGCCGGCTCTGAAACAAAAACAACCATTGCAGCAGCACAAAGATTCCTGCGGATAACACGATGCCGATCACCAATGGCGCTGCGAGTGAACCTCGGACCGCCTGGGGCAGGTTGGCAAACGGAAGGCCGTCGATGTTGAACAGTTCAATGCTGACGTACAGCGAACCAACGGCGATGCTGTAGCCGGTAAACAAGGCAGCGTCGGCCAGGCCCCACTTCCACACGTACAAAGGGAGCAGGACGGTGGGCAGTACGGCCACCGGAAACAAGAGAGCCCAGTAGATTCCACGAGCAAACGACCGCAGGCTTTCGAGCGGAGCCATGAGAAAAATCCATGCGGCGCGATGTTGATCCGAAAACGGGAGCAGAGGGCAGATGAGAAAACCGATCAATCCCACGTGCGGCAGGAAGTGGGCTGCCGTGATCGCTCCGGGCAGGAACGGCGACCGGCCGATTCCCCGAACCATTCCTATCAACGGCAGAAGGAGAAGCTGAAACAACGCCGGATAAACTGCGCGCCGGAATTGCCAATCGGTTCGCGCCATTCCGTAAACAAATTGAAACGCCGCGCGGCCCGAAGGTCTGCCTGTGAGAATACCGATAAGTGGACCGATCAATCCTGGCCGCCCATACTTCCTGGAAACGCCACTGCGAAGCAGGATATGGACTCGCGAAAGATAGCCTTCAGAAAGCGAGTGAATTCCGAAACTGATAAAGCCCGCAGATACTGCCATCGCCAGCATTCCCGGCAGCGTTGCCACCGTTTGAAGAACTCTGGATCCGGGGAGCGCAAGCGCGACGAACCAGTTGACCGGAAATGCGGCTGAGTCCGCAATATTGAACCGCGCGGAAACCGGGGCAAACATCCTTATAACTCCGGATCCGGCAAACATGAAAGCGACGAGGCCGATCCGTATCCACAGAATCAGATTCCGGATGCGCGCGGCCGGGATGATTCTGAACGCAAAACCCAAAATACCGCACAGGAACAAAGCGATGAAAAGTCCGAGCAGATAAACCGCCGGTAAATACGTGATCGGGTGAATCCAGGATGAATCCTTCAGGTTGAGCCCGCCAAGCGCAGGAATAACGTTGATAGGGATTACAACGTAGGCAACGACTTTGGCAAGGTAAGTCAGCTTCGCTGCGAAATAGCTTTTGTCACGTATCGGCAGGTGTGCGAGCACAGACGTCTCAACAGGATTCATGAAAGTGTTGATGGCTTCAATCGACAACATGGTCATCAAGAGAAATGTTGTGAAAACAAAATTACCGAGCACGAAAGACCTGACGGGTGGACGCGGACCCAGGCAGATGATGATGTTAATGAAACCGCTGAACACAGCAAAGATGCCGACGAAGACACGGAGAGAATGCGCCGTCCCGCCGGCTTCGAATTCCTGACGATCGCCAAGCGCTGAAAACAAATCAAGCAATACCGCATATTGCGCCGGATCGACGCCAATCGTTCGAAGGGTTTTGACGATGACGGGATGCCGCGCAATCTGGTTCATGAGATCAAGGAGTCCATGATATTGCGGACGCGCGGTTCTGCGCTCGCGGCGTGAGTCAAATCCCTGAAGACGGCTTCAAGACTGGCCTCCTGGGTCCTGGATTTGAGATCGCCCGGCGTTCCGTCTGCGATCAGGTTTCCCTGGTTGATAATCAGGACTCGGTCGCAGAACCGTTCGACGACGTCGAGCACATGCGAACTGTAGAGGACGGTCTTGCCGCGAGCGGCAAGGGATGCCAGCAGGTCTTTCGTCATCATCGCGCTTTCGACGTCGAGGCCCGTCAAAGGCTCATCCAGTATGATGACAGTGGGATCATGAAGCAGCGCGGCGGAAATCAAAACCTTTTGCCGCATTCCCTTGGAATAGCTGCCAAGCCGGCTGCGTCTCTGAGAGGACAGGCCGAAATTCTCCAGCAACACATCGATGCGTTTCTGGAGTACGGGTTCCTCGATTTCATGAAGGCGGCCACACAGTTCCAGGAATTCCAGCGCGCTCAGGGTTTCGTAGAGTTCGGCCGACTCCGGGACATAGCCGATCCGCTTTTTTACGCCGAACGCCTGTTGAGGAAGTTCGAGGCCTTCAATGCTGACGTTTCCCTCCCGAATCTGCAGAATGCACGTTAGGATTTTGAGCGTCGTCGATTTTCCTGCCCCGTTAGGCCCCAGGAGCCCCGTGACCTGGCCCCGGTTCACCTCAAACGAGATACCGTGCAGGACCTCGCCCGCATCGTACCGGAACCGCAGATTGTCTACGCGAATGGATGGGTTCATTTACCTACAAAACTGTTGGCCGGATTGAAGTGAGCATTGAACGATATATGCACTTATTGTATATTGCGCGCACTTTGTGAGAATGCACTCCAATAAATTCCGCGATCCCTTGATCAGCAGGGCGCAACCGGTGACGATCATCACTCCTGTCGTTGACGAAACGTTGCGCATGGCCGGTGTCGCCGCACTTCGGGAACAGATTCTGGATCGATTCATGAATGGACAACCGCGCATCGCGGTCGTTCACGGCGGCGAAGATCATCCACCCAATGTTGGATTGAAGGAAACGACGAGAAGGTTCATTCGGCAGATCTGGGCCAACGGCGGAATTCCTTTCGAGGTATCACAATCCGTTCCATGCGAGGAGTTGTCGCAGGGCGGCGAGGGAATGAACTATGCGCTGCTGACGCGGAACTTCTGCACGGCGGGATTGGCTGCATTGATGGAAGCTCACGGTTACGACGGAGCTATCGTGTTGGGTGTCTGCGACAAGATGATGGTCGGAAGCCTTCGGGCCCTCATCGAGGCAGACCTTGCGCGCCAGCGCCGAAAGTCTCGTCCGGTATTTGCCGTGTTCGTTCCTTCATTGATCGGGCGAGAGAACCACGTCAGCGACGAAGATCGCCGAAAGTTCGATTCGCTGCGCCACCGTCTGACGGAAAGCGAACGTGTGGAACTCGATCAGTTATTCCATCGTCCAATGAAGCCCCATGTGTACGCGCAGGTGAAGGCCGTGCTCGACCGGTGCTTTCATCGCAGAGTCGTTCAGGAAGGGGAAAAGGACGAACTCGAGCGAACGATCGCGAAGTGCGCGTCCGTGGCCGGAGCAAATTGCGCGGCATCGGAAGCTTCAATGGCGCATCGGATGATTCTTGCATCGTTCGGACTTGTTCCGCGCAGCCTCGATATCACGGTCAGGCCGCCCAATGACGCTCAGCTTGGCGAAGTTGTGAAGCGCGTTATCCAGGCTATTCAGAAAAGAGAGCGGCGTGTCAGCGTTGCCAGCCTCGCGCGATATAACCTGACGAATGCCGCATCCGTCTGGAGCGCGACAGGTGGTCATCCGGCGTGGATACTGCATCTGACTTATCTCGCCGATGCGATTGGGAAGAAACTTTCGATTTCAGATGTGACGAAGAAGACACAAAAGGTTCCGCAGATTCTCGCCGTCGATGATGCGGCCGGCAACAGCGTTTACTCCATGGCCATGGAAACGGAAAACGGCGGGAATTCGGGTATCGACACGATCATGAGGACTCTCGCCGAAAAGCGCTTGATTGAAGATCGCGCTCCAACTCTGGATGGATCATGGATGCAGCGGATCATGGAAGCGCGCTCAGCAAACGGCAATTTTGTGTATTCGACGATGACTCCGTTTCTGCCGTCGTGCGGAATTGTCGGAATGCACGGGAATGCCTGCTCGGCCGCAATCGCGCGGCTCAGTCCGCAGAATCGCAACGGCACCGTTGACCGGTTTGATCACAAGATTTATCTGACTGCGTATTACCTTGGCCAAAATGATCTTTATGCCGACCTCGCGGTACAGGATGGAGTGCTGGACCGGCTCAAGCGCAAGGTTTCGCGTGAGGATTTATATTATTCGTGGCTTCTCAACTGGCATTCCAAACAAGTTAATGGCGGCCCCGATCTGTCGCAATGGAACAAGGCCAGGCTCTGGGATTATCTCCTCGCGCAGAATCTGTTGCGCGTCATGATCGTTGTTGCCGGAGCCGGGCCCCATGCGTCGGGAATGCCTGAACTGCAATTGGCGATGAACGCGTCGTCGCGTCCATTGGGATCGATCTGCGTTGTTGTTACGGACGGCCGTGTCTCGTTTCAGCACGAAGGGATTTCGATCGCGCACGTGGTGCCCGAAGCTCTCGACGGAGGCGGCCTTGCCGCAATCCGGACCGGCGACTGGATTTATCTCGATTTGTCGCGCGGCGAGTTTCAGGTTGTAACGCATACCAATCGAGGGTACAAAACTCTTCCCACCAAAGATCTCGCAAATCGTCCGGACCGCAGGAAGCGCGTTAGCGAATTGGAGCGCCGCAGGCTTGAGTTTCTGCCGTCGTTTCGCATTCTGCTCGATCAGGTTTCTTCGGCTGAGGCCGGTGTTTCCCCCGCATCGAAAACGAACTGACACTGTTACAATTCATTTCTTATGCCTTACGAACTTGTTCTCTTCAAGAACATCAACGATCCGCGTGTGAAAGAAATCGACCGTTATATCGAACTGGGCGGATACAAAGCCGCAGGACGGGTCGTTAGAGAGTTAACCGCGAAAGATGTCATCGAAACCACGAAAGCGACAGGATTGCGCGGCCGCGGTGGAGCGGGCTTTCCGACCGGGTTGAAATGGAGTTTCGTTCCAAAGGATACCGGTAAGCCGATTTACCTTTGCTGCAATGCCGACGAAAGTGAACCCGGCACCTGCAAGGATCGCGTGATCATGGAACGCGATCCGCATCAACTCATCGAGGGAATCATCATCGCCGCGTACGCCGTCGATTGCCACCTGGCTTTCATTTATATCCGCGGCGAATTCTCGCTCGGCTATCGCGTTGTCGAGAAGGCTCTGGAGGAGGCACGCGCGAAGGGGTTCCTGGGTCAAAAGATCTTCGGATCGAATTACGACCTCGACATCATCCTTCATTCCGGCGCCGGTGCTTACATCTGCGGCGAAGAAACGGGGCTGATCGAATCCCTCGAAGGAAAGCGGGGTCATCCGCGGCAGAAGCCACCGTTTCCGGCTGTACAGGGACTCTACGGCTGTCCCACCGTGGTCAACAATGTCGAAACGCTTTCAAACCTGCCGCACATTTTTCATCGCGGTGTCGACTGGTTCAAGAGCATCGGTTCGAATGAAAAGAATACCGGTCCCAAGCTCTACTGCGTGAGCGGTCATGTCAATAAACCCGCAGTTGTCGAAAGGGAGTTGGGAATTCCCCTGATGGAATTGATCAACGACGAATGCGGCGGCATGCTCAACGGCAGGAAGATGAAGGGCGTCATTCCGGGCGGTTCGTCGGTGCCCATTCTCCGGCCTGAAGAGTGCGACGTGCGCATGGACTTCGACTCTCTCGCCGCGAAAGGCACATTGCTCGGATCCTGCGGCATGATGGTTCTCGACGAAACAACATGCATGGTCCGCCTGGCGTTGCGAACCGCCCGCTTCTACGCGGAAGAAACCTGCGGACAGTGTACACAATGCAGGGAAGGCACATGGTGGATGGAACAGGTCCTGCATCGAATCGAACATGGGCACGGCAGGATGGAGGATCTCAGAATGATCCTCGACATGTGTTCAAACATGAAGGGCGTGACGATTTGCGTATTAAGCGATGCCTGTGCGATGCCCGTGGAGGCGATGATCAATAAGTATCGCGAAGAGTTCGAATATCACATAACTCACAAGAAGTGCATGGTGGGTTGAACCACATAGACACGAAAAGGGGAACCGGTGACAGCCACCGAATTCGTTTCTCAAGTCTCGGCATCCGTCACCGAATCATCTTCACATGTGCCCCTACGGCTTGGGAGCCGGCGGCGGCAGCGTGCGCGCTTCGACTGCCGATTGAAAGCCCTGCCTCGCGTGCGAACCATCGCAAAAAGGTTTATTTGCGGAGTGCCCGCAGCGGCAAAGTGAAATTGCCGTGCGTCCAGCCAGATCGAATTCTTTCCCCTGGCCATCTTTGATGACGAAGTCGCCGGATAGGCGAAGCGGACCATTCGGTGAAACGGTAATCTCAGTCATTGAATTCTCCTTGCAGAAATTCTAATCCCAGAAGCAAGCATTGCGAGGAATCACAACAACTCCGGATTCGGTTACAGTAAAGCGCCGCCTGTCTTCTTCGGGGTTGTAGCCGATTTCGATGCCCGCTGGTATACGAACATTTTTATCCACGATGACCCGGCGCAGTTTCGCGTGCCGTCCGATATCGACACCGTTCATGAGGATGCAATCATCGACCTGCGAGTAGCTGTTGATTCGAACTTCCGGTGAGATGATCGAATTCTTGACGCGGCCTCCGCTGACAATCGATCCCTGCGAAATGATGGAATCGATTGCGACACCGACACGGCCTTCGTGTTCGAGCGACCAGATTGTTTTTGCCGGCGGATAAGAACGCACGTGTGTCCGGATCGGCCACTCCCGGTCATAGAGGTTGAATTGCGGATCGATCGAGATCAGATCCATGTTGGCGTCGAAGTACGCATCAAGCGTACCCACGTCTCGCCAGTACTTGGCGTCCTTCTGATTCATGTCTTTGAAATTGAATGCATACACGGCCTTGTCGCCGATGAGATTCGGAATAATGTTCCGCCCGAAATCATGGCTTGTATCTCTGCCTGCATCTTCGAGCAAGGCCTGGATCAGAACCGGGGTTTTGAAAACGTATATGCCCATCGAAGCGAGAACAAAACCCGGGTTGGACGGCATGGGTTTGGGGTCATTTGGTTTTTCTTCAAACCCGACGATGCGCTGATTCCTGTCGATCTCGAGAACTCCCAGATGACTTGCTTCCGCGCGTGAGAATTCGATGGTTGAAACTGTGACGTCAGCGCCCGAGGCCACATGGAACTCCAGCAGTTCGCTGTAGTCCATCTTGTAAATGTGATCTCCGCAAAGGATCAGAACGTACTCGGGATTCTCACGCTCGATCGTATAAATATTCTGGTATACGGCGTCCGCCGTTCCCTGATACCACTTTTCCGAAGCACGGAATTGCGGTGGAATCGTGAAAATGAATTCACCGCGGTCATAGGAAAAAATATTCCAGCCAAGCCGGATGTGACGATCGAGAGAATCCGATTTGTACTGGACGAGGACGCAGATTCTCTTCAATTGCGAATTAATACAATTCGACAATGCGAAATCTATGATTCGATAAATTCCTCCGAACGGAACGGCCGGCTTTGCGCGGTGTTTAGTGAGTGGATAAAGTCGCTCGCCTTGTCCGCCTGCAAGAATAAGCGCAAGCGTCTCCTGAATGATCGCGCTCGTCCGTAGAGTAACTCGTTTCAACTTTTCCTCACTTCAGATCGGTGCAGGACTGGCGGCGTGACGGATCGAGTGAACGCTAGCAATTTCATCGGCTTTGGGTTTTTCTGTCCGTGCGTGTCTTACATGTGTTGATTTGAAACAACTTCTGATGTCAATGTTCCGTGCTTCAAACCGACAAAATAGGGAAAACATTCCGATGGATTTTCGCGGCGTTCGGCAATTTTTACCTTGATTTGCAAATACTCAAGCCTTGTATCCAACCGGTAATAAAGGCTTGGAGCCTCCTGTAAGACCCATGAACAGCAGGGAAGCGATAAAAAATACAAATTCTTTGCGAGTTTGGCATAATGCTTGCTCCGCGGATGCGTTGCCAGCGGGGTTCGAAGAACAAGCGTAGAGTCGCTGGCGCTTCTCGTGCTGAGGTTATTAGGTCGAAGGTAGGTGGGTTGACAGAAGTGTAGCGGCACATATACTCGTTTTCCCGGTTATCGAAACCATGAAGGTTTTTGGAGGAGAGAAGAGAGGACACAAAATAAAATGGACCAAAAAAAGACTCAGAAATTTCGGCAACGATTGTTGGAGGAATATCAGAAACTCATTCGTTCAATTAATCGCAACAGATTGGCGGAGGAAGAAATCAAACTCGAGAACACCGAAGATGAAGGTGATCTCGCGACGATCAGTCATAATAAGGAACTCCTCTATAACCTCCATGAAAGCGACTTCCAGCGCTTGAAGTCCATTCAGGAAGCTTTGAAACGCATGGATCGGGGTGAGTACGGCGAATGTGTACGCTGTGGCGAAGATATCAACGAAAAGCGCCTTATGGCGGTGCCGTGGGCCACGCTCTGCATTCAGTGCCAGGAAGAGGCCGAGAAGGAAAGTAGTTCTCCTCGTCCCGTTCTTGCGGGAATGCTGAAGAACGACGACAGCGACGACGAAAACTAAGAGCACAAAAAAACAAACGAAGATTAAGCGGGGACAGACATCGAAAATTGAAAACCGGATTTTCGGCGACTGTCCCCGTTTGATTTTCGTGTTCGCTAAATTCCTGCGAAGGTCCGGATCAGCAGAAACAATCCCATTCCCGCAAACACCAGAATCGCCATCCTGACGCCTTTTTCACGATTGACCTCGGGCATGAGATCCGTCGCCGCAACGTAGAGCGTCGATCCCGTTGAGATCGGAAGCGCATACGAGGCGTTTCCGCCGAACAGATGCACGGCCAGCACTCCCGCGAGCGTTGAAACACCCAGCGTGCTCGCCGCGGCCAGAGCGGTTTTGGTCGAATGGCCGGAAGTGATCACTATCGATGCAATCGTGAAACCGTCCGGGATTTTGTGAAGCAGCACTGCGAGAAAAATCAAAAGGCCCGCGCCGGGTGACACGACGAATCCCGCTCCGATTGCAACGCCATCAAAGAATGTGTGAACAGCCATGCCGATCAAGGCCGAGATTCCAACGACCGGATCGACAACTTCATCGTGATGAGTCTCCTCTCCAAAGTGGAGATGCGATGCGAACGTGTGTTCGAACATATGCACAATGAGGTATCCCACCAGCACCAGCAGTGGAGCAGCGCGATTCAACGTCAGGCTCTCCGGAAACATTTCCAGGAAAACCGTGCCCAGCATGAATCCCGATCCGAGTGCGATGAAATATCGCAATGAACGATGGGCCCATCTGTTCGACGTCACGATGAATCCACCAATGACGTTCGCAAGCGCCGCTGCAAATGCGAAGACAAGGGATTGGAGGAGGGAACTCATGATTCGCGCGTCATCCGGAGTGGCGTATGGTCATAATATCGCCGTCTTTGACGGCATAGTCCTTACCCTCGAGCCGCAGGAGCCCTTTTTCCTTCAGGGCGTTCATGCTTCCATGTTTGACAAAGTCGTCATAGTGGCAGACTTCTGCGCGAATAAAGTGGTCTGAAAGATCGGTGTGAATCACTCCAGCCGCATTTTGAGCATTCGTTCCCCGCGTGATGGTCCATGCGCGGCATTCTTCTTCCCCAACGGTGAAAAATGAAATCAGACCCAGAAGCCGGTACGTCGTCCGAATCAATCGTTCGGCGCCGGGCTCCGATAATCCGTAGTCCGCAAGAAATGTTTTCAATTCGCCGGGCGGCAATTCCGCCATCTCGGCTTCGAGTTTGCCGCAGACGACAGCGAGTTCCGTGTTCGGACGCAGCGCCGCGTGCGCATCCGGTTGCCGAAGACGGTCGAGTTGGTCTTCGCCGACGTTCTCCACGTAGATCATCGGTTTTTCCGATAGAAAGGCAAACCCCTTCACGAGCTTTCTTTCGTCGCCGCTGATTTCCATTTCGCGCAAAGGCTTTTCCGACTCGAGCCACGCTTTCGCCCGGATGAGATATTCAAGTTCCTTTTCGAGCGCTGCATTTCTGAGTTTCTTGAGATCTTTCTCGAGCCGTTCCATTCTTTTTTCGATCGACGCAATATCGGCCAGCATCAGCTCGTAATCGAGGTTGCGTTTGTCGCGCTCGGGATCCACGGATCCTTCCGCGTGGGGAACCGACTCATCCTGAAATGCGCGAACCACGTGGACGAGAGCATCGACGGTCCTCACTGGAGCGAGCGCCATCTCCTGGCCCTTGCCGCGCACGAGCCCCTGCACGTCGACAAACTCGACGGTTGCCGGCGTCTCTTTTTCCGGATTGAATTTCGACGAAAGAAAATTCAGCCGCGCGTCCGGTACTTTTACGATACCGACGTTCGCTTCGAGCTTTCGGCCACCTGAACCCGCCGCAGCTTTGCCCTGCATGAGGACGTTAAATATGGTTGTCTTTCCGACGGACGTCAGCCCGATGAT
The DNA here is from genome assembly GCA_964633285.1 of uncultured Solibacteraceae bacterium. GTDB lineage: Bacteria > Acidobacteriota > Terriglobia > 20CM-2-55-15 > 20CM-2-55-15 > 20CM-2-55-15. The sequence continues at coordinate 21,320 of CAZWGA010000035.1, forward strand.
CCCAGCTTTCATAAGTGCAATCCCTAAGCATAACCTAGCAATGGAATCGGCCGTGCTCTAGAATGACGTCATGGTGATTACGACCTCGCCCTTGGTCAAAACCTATACCCTCCAGGAATTCTGGGATTTGCCCGAACCCCAGGATCACTCGAAGCTGGAGTTGATCAAGGGAGTTCTCTACATGACGCCTCCGCCGGATTTTCCGCATAACGAGGCATCTGCAGACCTCAATAGACTGCTTGTCGAGGAGGTCAAGCGATGCGGCTATAAAGGCAAAGTCTATGTGCCGCGTACGGCGATCTGGGTTAACGACGATACCTATCTCGAGCCTGACCTCATCTATCTGTCCGACGAACTCAAGGCTCAAATGAAACCTCGTCACTGGACTCGAGCAGATATCGTGATTGAGATCGTTTCACCCTCGAACGCGAATTACGATCGCAGAACCAAATCCGATACCTATCGTGCAATGGGCGTTCGTGAAATGTGGCTGCTCGATAACGAAACGAAAGAAGTCGAAGTCCGATCATTTGAAGTGGATCGCTCCGCCGTATTCAAATCCGGCGAGATGGTTCGTTCCCACGTTCTGGCGAAAATCGAAATCGCAGTCTCCGCTTTGTTTACCTAACGAGTTTCTGTTTTGAACCCTTCTTTTTTGTTTGACATGATTCAGCTCCCTTAGTAGCCTGAAGTGGCCAAAAGTGGAAAAACCTGCAAATAATTGGCATGCGAGGGAACAGAGTCGATGTTGCGTGGAAACGCACCAGCTACGATTGACGAAAAGGGACGGCTCAAAATTCCGTCCACTTTCCGCGCGCACATCGATGAGTCCTGGGGCAGCGATTTCTACGTCACGTCTCTCTCGGGTGAATCCGTGCTGATTTATCCCCTTCCTGTCTGGCAAGAAATCGAAGAACGACTCGCCAAGCTACCTTCCTTAAATCCAACGAAAAAGAAGTTCCTTGATCGAACGAACTATTACGGTCAAGTCACCTCTGCGGATAAGTCGGGCCGGGTTCTGATTCCTACGTTGTTAAGAGAATCCGCCCAGATGACGGGAGAAGTCGCTGTCCTTGGTTATTTGGATCATTTGGATGTCTGGAATCACAAGCGGTTCCTCGGGCGCATCAAAGAGCATGAGTTCACCGAAGAGGACCAGGACATCCTGAGCAAGTTGGGAGTTTAGAAATGCATGCACGCGCACACTCCAGTGCTGCTGGAAGAGGCTGTTCGCTTCCTCGATCCGAAGCCGGGCGGACGTTTTATCGACGCCACACTCGGAGCGGGAGGGCATACGCGCGCAATTCTCGATCGGACCGATCCCGATGGGCGGGTGCTTGCGCTGGATCAGGACGAGCCGGCATTGGGAAATGCGAAGGCTGCTTTGCAGTCATATGGATCACGGGTGACTTTCATTCACTCGAATTTCAGAGAAATCGCTTCAGTGGCTGCGCGGAGCGGTTTTCTGGAATGCGACGGAGTGCTGGCGGACATCGGCATCTCATCAATGATGGTCGACGATCCCGGGCGAGGTTTTTCGTTTATGCGTGAAGGGCCTCTGGATATGCGAATGGACCAGGCGCAGTCTTTGACGGCGGGCGATGTCGTGAACACGTTCCGCGAAAAAGAGCTCGCCGACATTATTTATAACTTTGGCGAGGAACGGCGTTCGCGCCCGATTGCGCGGTCTATTGTACGAATGCGTCCGCTCGAGTCCACGGCGGATCTGGTGCGTGCGATCGAAAAAGTTACCGGTGGTCCAAGATACGGCCGCATTCATCCTGCGACACGAACCTTTCAAGGGTTGCGTATTTTTGTAAATGACGAACTGAAGAGTCTGGAAGAATTTCTGGACGCATCGATGACGGTCGTCCGTTCCGGGGGCCGTGTTGTTGTGATTGCTTTCCATTCGCTTGAAGATCGCATCGTAAAGCAGAAATTTCGCGCATCGGCAATTCCCGGACGTGTCCTGACTAGGAAAGTCGTGACGGGAAATGATGAGGAATTGAGCCGGAATCCCCGTGCTCGAAGCGCGAAATTACGCGCTTGGGAGAGAACGTAATGCCGACTCCAATCGAAATCGAATTTGAAAAACGGATCGTCAAGAACAAGCCCGTTCGCGAGGCCGACACCCGGAGTCATCGGGACTACATCTTCGTTACGGCCCTGGCGATGATGTTTCTGTTTGGCCTGTTCGCCTACGGTTGGCAGCACTACCAGTGGATTCAATACAGATACAGAATTGAAGAGGCTCAAAAGAAAAAGGAGCAGCTCTCCGAAGTGGGCCGTCAACTGCGTCTTGAACGCGCATTACTTCGAAACCCTCAACGTATCGATACGATTGCACGGCGTGATCTTGGCATGGTATCGCCGGCTCCCGGACAACTCTTAACGCTCAGCGCGGGCGTTCCGCCCACGATACCCACACCCAGCAAGGGGCCTGTGGCGCCGCAAACCACTCCGCAGCAGGCCCAGGTTCAACCTCAACCGGCCGCGCTGGCAGCAAAGCGGTGAATCGTGCCGACGGTTAAGCCCAACAACAAGGATCAGTCTCATGCCCGGCGGGTCTATGCCCTGGTTGCCGTCATGGCTCTATGGGCGGGAGCGATCACCGCCCGGTTGTATTTCCTTCATGTCGTCCACTCCGCCGAATACAGGCAGCGAGCCGAAAGACAGCAGCAGCGGACGCTCGAACTGAGCCCGCGCCGCGGAATCATTTACGACCGAAACGGAAATGAACTGGCCGCCAGCATCAAGGTGGATTCGGTGTTTGCTGTTCCCGATGAGATCGAGGATCCGGCCGCGACGGCGCAGACGTTGTCGTCGCTGATCGATGTTTCCAGGGAAGACCTGCTTCGAAAGCTCGATTCCGGCCGCTCCTTCATTTGGGTGAAGCGGAAGATTAATGCAGCGGAAGCGGCATCCATCGAAAAGGCAAAACTGCCGGGCGTGTATTTTCAAAAAGAAGACCGGCGTTTCTATCCAAAGCGGGAGCTTGCTGCTCACGTGCTCGGCTACGTCAATATTGATGAAGAGGGAATGGGTGGACTCGAGTATCGCTACAACGACCTGATGCGCGGCGACGCCGGGCGTGTTGTTGTCATGACCGACGCGCGCGGCCGCAGCTTCAACAGCATCGAGGAGCCTGTGGCGCCGGGAGCCCACCTGATCACGACTATTGACGAAAAGATTCAATACATCCTGGAAAAAGAAGTCGTCACAACCGCCGCGACGACGCGCGCAAAGGGCGTATCGATTATCGTGATGGATCCTCGATCGGGAGAGATTCTGGGTATGGCCAATTACCCGACTTTCAATCCGAACGAATACGCGCGCTATTCCAGGGAAGACTGGATCAATCAGGCCGTCAGCCACACCTACGAGCCGGGTTCCACGTTCAAGATTGTTACTGCCGCTTCGGCCTTTGAAGAGGGATTGGCGAACCCCACCGACATGATCGATTGCCAGATGGGATCGATCGTTGTTTTCGGACGGCTCATCCACGATTGGAAAAAATTCGGTGTGATGAGCGTGAAGGAAATCATGCAGTGGTCCTCGGACGTTGGTGCAATCAAGCTTGCGCTGCGCGTCGGTGATCAGCGCTTCTGGACGCACATCGATCGAATGGGTTTCGGGAAAGTAACCAATATCGATTTGCCCGCTGAAGAGCACGGATTGGCAAAGCCTGCGGACCTCTGGACTAAAAGTTCGATTGGTTCGATTGCCATGGGCCAGGAAATCGGCGTGACGCCGCTTCAAATCGTCCGGATGGTTTCGGCAGTCGCCAACGGCGGAATTCTGTATCAGCCTTACGTCGTGAAGAAGGTCCAGCATCCTCAGAAAGGAATCCTCAGCGAGACCGAACCCCACGGCGAACGCGTGATTTCTGCTGAAACGGCAGCAAAGTTGCAAGAAATGCTTGAAGTCGTTGTGGCAGCCGGAACCGCAAAAGCGGGGAAACTCGACGGATTCACTGCGGCTGGAAAGACCGGAACCGCGCAAAAAGTGGAAAACGGCCGCTATTCTCAGACGAAGGTTGTTGCGTCATTTGCCGGATTTGCTCCTGCCACGAATCCCGCAATCTCGATGATCGTGATGGTTGATGAGCCTGTCGGCGCGCATCATGGCGGCGACGTCGCTGCGCCGGTGTTCAAGCGTGTTGCCGAACAAGTTCTGCGATACATGTCGGTCGCGCCGGATGTGCCATCGTATGCGCCGCAGTACACGGTGAAGCCGGAACCGAAGGAACGCGGGTTGAAACCCGCGCCTGCAGACTCGGCTCAGGGCAAGTATGTCGTGACGGGTTTCAACCCGCGTTCGGAATACGATGCCGGCGAATTCGGCGATCAGACGGTCCCCGACTTTCGCGGAAAGTCGCTTCGACAAGTTACGGAAGAGTCTCTTAAAGCCGGTCTTCGACTGCAATCGATCGGCTCCGGCGCTGCGGTTGAGCAAATACCACCGGCAGGCGCCAATGTCAGGATGGGCACACCCGTCCAGGTGCGGTTTTCGACTAGAACGTCTCAGCGGTAACGGTTAACAAGAGACATGAAACTGAACGAGCTGCTGAAAGGTTGCAGCGTCCGCACGGCTACGGGTGACCTGAACACGGAGATTCTCGGCCTCGCCTATGACTCGCGGGAAGTGCTTCCCGGTTATCTCTTCTTTGCCATTCGCGGATTGAGAACCGACGGGAATCAATTTATTCCCAAAGCTATTACAAAAGGAGCGGTCGCTGTCTTGTCTGCGGCGCCACGCATTGAATCGCTCGACCTGCCGTGGATTCAGATCGACGATGAACGTCTTGCTCTTGCGGTGATTGCCGGTAATTTCTACGGCCATCCCACGAACGCGCTGCATCTCGCCGGCATTACGGGCACGAACGGCAAGACAACAACGGCGCACCTGGTCGAATCCATTCTGACGGCGTCGGGAAATCCGGCGTCGGTCTTTGGAACGATCGACTATCGCGGTCCGGGATTTGATTTCCCCGCCGAGCGCACGACTCCGGAAGCGCCGGATCTCGAAAAATTGTTCAGGCGGGTTGTGGATGCGGGATGGCGCCACGCCGTGATGGAAGTCTCGTCTCATGCGATCGAAATGAAGCGCGTCGCGGGATTGCAGTTTGAGGTTGCGGTTTTCACAAATCTGAGCCGGGACCATCTCGATTTTCACGGCGACATGGAATCTTACTTTCGCGCCAAGAGAAAGTTGTTTGAGGGATTGAACGGAGTAATGCCCAGGGCCATCGTGCTCAACGCAGACGATCCACGATTCGAGGATCTTCGATCCATCGATCCGTCACGCGTTATCAGCTATGGAATGCAGGTTGCAGCCGACATCCGGCCTGTACGTCATCAGTTTGGGTGGGAAGGAACCACCGCGGCGTATAAAACGCCGGCCGGGGAACTAGAGGTGCGTACGTCCATGATGGGCAAGCCCAACCTCTTTAATATCGGCGCCGCGATCGGAGCGGGCGTGGCTTTCGGCATTCCGCTGGAGGCGATCTCGCGTGGTATTCAAAACCTTCAAAAGGTCCCGGGCCGGTTCGAAATGGTCCATGCCGGCCAGCCGTTTCGAGTGATCGTGGATTACGCTCACACCGATGATGCTCTGGAAAAGGTTTTGAAATCCGCGCGTGAGATCACATCCGGGCGGTTGATTGTTGTTTTTGGCTGCGGCGGAGAGCGGGACCGGACAAAGCGTCCGGTGATGGGCAAAGTCGCCGCGCGGGAAAGCGATTTCGCGATTGTCACTTCGGATAATCCTCGCAGCGAAGACCCGATGTCGATCATTCACGAGATCGAAGAGGGAATGCAGGGAGCCCGGTACGCGGTTATTGAAGATCGGCGCGAGGCGATTCGCGCCGCGTTGAGAGACGCTAAACAAGGCGATACGGTTGTGATCGCCGGTAAGGGGCATGAGACGTATCAAGCAATCGGAACAACGTCTTATTCGTTTGACGATCGGGTTGTAGCTCGCGAGTTGCTAGATGAACCTGTCGCTTGAAGAAATTACAAACGCCACCGGTGGAACCCTTGAAGGTGCGGGCAACACCAAAGTTCGAGGGTATTCCATCGATTCGCGAACAATCAAACCCGGCGAATTGTTCTTCGCAATCAAAGGCCCGCGCTTTGATGGACACGAGTTCGTGGGCCAGGCATTTGAACGAGGTGCGCTCGCGGCCGTCGTGGAGGAACGCGGGTTAAAACCCGCGGCTGCAGACGCCGCTCAGGCTAAGTCTGCAGTCGCGGGATTGAACCCGCGTTCATTGGTTCGGGTTTCATCCTCGCTCGGCGCCCTTCAGACCCTCGCCCGCGACGTGCGACGCCGGTGGGGAATGCCGATCATCGGCATCACTGGGAGCGCGGGCAAGACAACGACGAAAGAAATGACGGCTGCCGTTCTAGGGAAAAAGTTCACGGTTTTGCGGTCCGTCGGAAATCTGAACAACGAATTCGGTCTGCCGCTCTGCCTGCTTCGGGCGGAGCGTTATCAGACGATCGGTGTTCTCGAAATGGGGATGTCCGCGAAAGGCGAGATTCGAAAACTGGCTTCCATCGCCGAACCTAATGAGGGCCTGGTCACGAACGTCAATCCGGTCCATCTCGAATTCTTCAAGTCGGTGGATGAAATCGCCGAAGCGAAAGCAGAGTTAATTGAAGGATTGCACGATCCCAAAGTCGCCTATCTCAACAATGACGATTCCCGCGTGCGGGCGATGGGCCGCCTGTTCATGGGAAAGATCGTGACGTTCGGAGTAAAGTCGGGCGCCTCCTTCAAAGTCCAGCAGATGCAGGATCTTGGCCTGGGCGGCACCGCCTTCACGGTCCATCACAGCCGCCGCGACATCAATTTTGTTTTACCCCTGCTCGGTCCGCACAACGTGGCCAATGCGATTGCCGCAATCACGGTGGGCGCGACGCACGAGGTGGATTGGGAACTGATCCGCGAAGCGATCAGCGAAATGAAACCGGAGAAAATGCGCGGTGAGGTAATCAAGTTTCGCGAGGGCTTTGCCGTGATCGACGATTCCTACAATTCCAATCCCAAGGCCCTTACCGAAATGATCCGGTTTCTGGGCCGATTGCAGGGATATCAACGGAAAATCCTCGTGGCAGGAGAAATGCTTGAGCTTGGGCCCGAGGGAGTCGAGCTTCATCGAAGTTGCGGGCGTGAAGCCGCCAGGGCCGGAATAACGCTGGTCCTGGGAGTTCAAGGCCTGGCGAAGGAGATTCTGGAAGGCGCTCTCGAAGGCGGCATGGATCGTTCGAGGCTGAAGTTCACGCGGGACGCGGTTCAAGCCGGAGACTTACTGGCACACGCTTTGAAAAGCGGGGACGTTGTTTTGATTAAGGGATCTCGAGGAGTCCGGCTCGAGCAAACCCTCAATACATTGAGGGCTGCATTTTCGAGTCTGGAGCCGTGACGGCAAGCTGATGCTTTATCACATTCTTTACGAATTCGTTTACCCATTGAACAAATACTGGGCGCCCCTGAGGGTGCTGAATGTTTTCCAGTACATCACTTTTCGCACCGCATACGCGAGCATGACCGCGCTCGTGATCAGTTTGTTTCTCGGTCCATGGCTGATCAAGCGGCTGCGTGAGTTTCAAATCGGCCAGCAGATTCGCGAAGAAGGACCGAAGTCTCATCAGAAGAAAGCAGGTACGCCCACGATGGGAGGCGTGCTGATTGTGGTGTCCATCATCCTGCCGACGCTGTTGTGGGCCAATTTGAGGACGAGGTACATCTGGCTCGTTGTTCTCGCGACATTCGCGTATGCCGCCGTGGGGTTTGCCGACGATTACATCAAGATCGTGCGCAAGCGTTCGCTTGGATTGACCGCCCGCGAAAAAATCGGATTTCAGACGCTGATCAGCCTGAGTGTCGGCATCGTGCTGCTTTACCTCATGAACATCAAGCAGTACGAAACCAAGCTGACGGTCCCGTTCTTCAAGAACTTTTCGCCGGATCTCCTGATCGACCGGCTTTTCGCGACGCCGTTCTGGTTCTTCGGATATCTGCCGTTCCTGGTCTTTATCTCGATTGTGATCGTCGGCTCTTCGAACACGGTGAATCTGACGGACGGTCTCGATGGTCTTGCCATCGGGTGCACTCTCATCGCGTCGGCGGCGCTGACGGCGTTGACCTACATCACGAGCAATGCGGTGCTTTCCGATTATCTGGACATCCAATACATCCGCCAGGCCGGCGAACTGACGGTCTTCTGCGGAGCGATGGTGGGCGCGAGCCTCGGCTTCCTCTGGTACAACGCGCACCCGGCCGAAGTGTTCATGGGTGACGTCGGGTCGCTCGCGCTGGGAGGCGCAATCGGCACGGTGTCCGTCATCATCAAGCAGGAATTGCTTCTGGTCTTTATCGGCGGCGTGTTCGTTGCCGAGGGGCTTTCGGTGATGATTCAGGTTGCGTCATTCAAACTGCGCGGCAAGCGCGTTTTCCGGATGGCTCCTCTGCACCATCACTTTGAACTCGGCGGCTGGAGTGAATCCAAGATCATCATACGGTTCTGGATTGCTTCTCTCATTCTGGCTCTTTTCAGTCTGTCGACGTTGAAACTGAGATAACGATGGCCAAAACGTTAAAACCCGATCGAGTCCTGTTTCTGGTAACGCTGATCCTGGTGGGATTTGGCATCGCGATGGTTTTCAGTTCATCCGCGATCGTCGCCAAGGAAAAATTCGGCGACCCGAATTATTTTTCATTCAAGCAATTTATCTCAGCAGCACTGGGCCTGGCGGTGATGTTCGTAGTGATGAAGATCGACTATCACACTTACCGCCATCCAGCGATCGTCTTTTCGGCTCTTGCCGTCGTTGTGGCATTGCTCGTTCTGGTTTTCTTTCTGGCCGCTGCTGCGAATACGCACCGATGGATTCAACTGTCGGGATTTTCCGTTCAGCCGTCGGAGCTCGCGAAGCTCGCATTGATATTCTTCCTCGCTTATTTCCTGGAAAAGCGCAAAGGACGCGTCAATGAACTGGCGTTTACACTCGTGCCGATCGCCGTCATTGTGGCAATGTTGGCGGGCTTGATCGTTCTGCAGCCGGATCTGGGCACGGCGATATCACTGCTGGTGATCAGCGCCATCCTATTGTTCGTTGCGGGCCTGGATCTGCGGTGGATTGCGGTATCCATCATTTTCGCCGTCCCCACGTTTTATTTCCTGATCTTCCGAGTGGCTTACCGCCGTGAACGCATCCTCGCGTTCCTGAATCCCTGGGATCAGCCGCTCGGCCGCGGCTTTCAGATCATTCAATCGCTTCTGTCGGTGGCGTCTGGAGGAATTGCGGGTCTCGGTTTCATGGAAGGAAAGCAAAAGCTGTTTTATCTGCCGGAAGCGCACACCGATTTCATCTTTGCCGTCGTCGGCGAAGAACTCGGAATGATCGGCACCTGCACTGTGCTGATTCTCTTTGCGATTTTTCTCTGGCGCGGCCTGCGCGTCACTTTACGCGCGCCGGACCTGTTCGGGTTTTATCTCGCGCTCGGCATCACGATGATGGTCTGCGTTCAGGCGTTCATCAACATGAGTGTCGTGTTGGGGCTCCTGCCGACAAAAGGGATCCCGCTGCCGTTTCTGAGTTACGGCGGCAGTTCGTTCGTCGTGATGCTGGCTGCCGTGGGCATTCTTCTGAATGTCTCTCAGCAGTCGAGTTAAACGACACCATTTGGCCCTGAGTTGGGACTCATGAACGCGATTATTGCAGGCGGTGGAACCGGGGGACATTTGTTTCCGGGAATCGCCGTTGCACAGGAAATTCAACGACGGAACCCGCAAGCCAGGATCCTGTTTGTGGGGGCCGAAAAGGGTATTGAAACCCGAATTGTTCCAAAGGAATCTTTTGAATTGCGGACTTTGCCGATAGGCGGAATCAAAGGGATGGGCGCCACGCGCCAGATTCGGAACCTGCTGGGCATGATGAGCGCGGTGTTCCAGTCGCGGCGCATTCTTGGTGAGTTCAAGCCGGATGTCGTGATCGGCGTCGGAGGTTATGCGTCGTTTCCAATGTTAAGCGCGGCGATTCTCGGAGGCTATCCGCGAATCGTCATGGAACAGAATGCGATTCCCGGCCTCGCCAACCGCGTTCTGGGAAGGTGGGTCCATTTTGCGGCAATTACGGATGTCCGCACCCAGACCTATTTCCGGGGCCGCGCTGTGGTTACCGGGAACCCCGTGCGGCCTGAATTCAAATCGATTCCCGTGAAGGCACATGTTCCTCCGTACACAATCCTGGTTTTTGGCGGAAGCCAGGGCGCTCAATCGATCAACAAGGGTGTTATGGATGCGCTCGAAAATCTTGCCGGCTGGAAAGACCGCCTGCGATTTGTCCATCAAACCGGTGAGCGCCAACTCGAAGAGGTGAAACACGCCTATGCCGCCGGAGGCTTCGAAGCGGATGTGCGGACGTTTTTCAATAATTTTCACGAACAATATGCCGCAGCGGATTTGATCGTTTCCCGTTCCGGCGCCACAACTGTGGCTGAATTGAAAGCCGCCGGCCGGGCGGCGATTTTGATTCCGTTTCCTTTTGCGGCCGACGATCACCAGACGAAGAATGCGGCCGCGATGGTGGATGAAAACGCCGCTGTCATGATCGGTAGCGCCGAGTTGACCGGTCCCCGTCTGGCGGCCGCGATTCGGGAGTTGCTGGACAATCCCGAACGCCTGAACGCCATCGAAACAAATGCGCGCCGCACCGCGATCCTCGATGCGGAGAAGCGAATCGTGGATCTGGCCGAAAGCGCCGCGGGACGTCATGTTTAAGCGAATCAAACACGTTCACTTCGTAGGCATCGGCGGCATCGGCATGAGTGGAATTGCCGAGGTGTTGCTGAACCTCGGCTACACAGTTTCGGGCTCGGATGTTCGGGCAACATCAATTACCAATCACCTGGAACAGTGCGGCGCTGTGATTTATCCGCGGCACGCCTCGGAAAATATAAAAGGCGCGCACGTCGTTGTCGTTTCTTCAGCGGTGCACGCGGATAATCCGGAGATTCGCGAAGCGGAACGCTCGAAAATTCCAGTCATTCCCAGAGCGGAGATGCTTGCGGAACTCGCGCGCCTCAAATACAGCATTGCAATAGCCGGCACTCACGGGAAAACAACGACGACGTCGATGATTGCGACAATCCTGGATCGCGCGGGGCAGGATCCGACGGTTGTTGTCGGCGGCCTCTTGAATACGATCGGGAGCAACGCGCGGCTGGGTAAAGGCGACGTTATCGTTCTCGAAGCGGATGAGAGCGACCGGTCGTTCCTTCTGCTTTCGCCCACGATCGCGGTTGTGACCAATATTGAAGCGGATCACCTCGATCACTATCGCGATCTCGAAGATATTCAGGCGGCCTTTCTTTCTTTCATCAACAAAGTTCCGTTTTACGGCAGCGCCGTTCTTTGTCTGGATGAACCCGCAGTGCAATCGCTGATCCCTCAAATCAAGCGCCGGATTATCACCTACGGCGCTGCCGCGCCGGCCGACGTGCGCATCACCGAAGTGAACACCGAGGGTCTCGGATCAAGTTTCGAAGTTCGTTTTAGCGGCGGCCTGGTCCAGAAATTCAAATTGAATGTGCCGGGCATTCACAACGTAATGAATGCAACGGCTGCCTTCGCCGCGGCGCGCGACATGGGCGTTGAGCCTGCGGTTATCGCGCAGGCCCTCGAGAATTTTCGCGGCGTCGACCGGCGGTTTCAAATCAAGTCACGGGACGGCATCACGGTGATCGATGATTACGCTCATCACCCGACTGAGATTCGCGCGACGCTCAGCGCGGCCAAAAACGGCAGCTTCAATCGCATTTTTGCCGTGTTTCAGCCGCATCGTTATACGCGCACGTTTCATTTGTTCGATGACTTCGCACGGGCCTTCAATCTGGCGGATGCCGTTCTGATCCTCGATATCTATCCCGCCGGTGAAAACGCCATTGAAGGAATCACGACGCAGGCGCTCGTTGAAAAGATGAAAAGCTTCGGCCACAAGAATGCGATGTACGCGCCTACTTTTGAAATGATCGAGTCGTACATCATTGCGAATGCAAAGGAAGGGGATGCCGTAGTTGTCATGGGCGCCGGAAGCGTGACCAGACTTTCAGACACCCTTTCCCGGAAATTCTCGAGGACCGCATGAAAACCGCAAATGCAGGACGCACAAAACTTCGTGTCCTTTTTGTATCGCTCATATGTCTGTTGTGTTCCGTTCCTTTGATATGGGCGGGCTATTCGGCGGTGGGCTATTTCCGGAGCGCCCCGCGATTCGAGGTTCAGAAATTCTCCGTCTCGGGCCTGAAACGCGTGCAGGAAAGCCAGGTGCTGGCCCAGGCGGGATTCGAAGCCGGCACAAACGTATTCAGGATCAGCCTTCCCGAAATCCGCCGTCGAGTGGAGACGCTGCCTTGGGTCCGCCACGCCATCGTGGAACGCGTTCTTCCCGACAAAATCATTATCAAGATCGTCGAGCGCGAGCCCATCGGGCTGGTGCGGATTCACGGCGAGGTTTTTCAGTTCGACGTTGATGCCCGGATCCTGGATCCCGATCCTTCGGGCGGGGCGAGTTTTCCGATTCTCGACACGCTGAAGCCCGGCGATGACAGCGGAAACCGGCTTAAGGTCGAAGCCTATCAGAAAGTTCTCGAGGATATCGGCCAGGCATCACTTTCGGAAGTTCACATCAACGATGCCGGTGAGGTTACCGTGGTGTCTGCCAATGATCCGGTGCTGGTGAGTCTCGGCATGACGGATTTTCGGAGCCGTTGGATCAAGTATCTGCAGCTCAAACCACAAATCCAGGAGCAGTATCCGCTGGCGGCGCGAGTCGATCTGCGATTCAGGAATCAGGTCATCGTCCGCATGAAGGATGACGAGACCGGCGAAAACATTATATGGGGCGCAAAGAAAGACACATTGTAGGTCTGGATATCGGTTCGACGAAGGTCTGCACGCTTATCGCAGCGGCGCGTGAATCCGGCCTCGTTCCGATCGGCGTTGGCGTCGCGGAATCGAAAGGGCTGAAGAAAGGCGCAATCGTCAATCTCGAAGCTACGGTGGAGTCGGTCAAGAAAAGCATCAACGAAGCCGAGGCCATGGCGCGATGTGAAGTGGAAACGGTCTATGTCGGGCTTGCGGGTTCTCATATCAAGAGCTTCAACAGCCGGGGCGTCACTTCGATTCCGACGCGGACTCGCGAGATCAACAGAGACGATGTCCGGCGCGTCATCGAAACGGCCCGCGCGGTGGCGCTGTCGCCGGATCGCGAAATTATTCATATCCTGCCGCAGGAATTTACAGTCGATGACCAGATCGGAATCGGCGATCCGCTTGGAATGGTCGGGACACGTCTTGAAGTGAACGTTCACATCGTCACGAGTTCCACAACGGCGGCCCAGAATATTGTCACCGCGGTCAACCGAAGCGGGCTCTTCGCGGCGGATACGGTGCTGGAACCGATTGCGGTGGGCGAAGCGATCCTGACCGAGGACGAAAAGGAGCTTGGATCCGTTCTTGTGGATATCGGAGGCGGGAAGACGAACGTGGCGATCTATCACCACGGCGCGGTGCGCCACACCGTTGTGGTTCCTTTGGGCGGAGAGCTTTTCACGAATGACATCGCCGTGGGATTACGTACGACGATCCCGGAAGCTGAACGGCTCAAGCGCGAGCAGGGCTGCGCCGTGTCGTCGATGGCCGACAGCGAAAAGGTTTTCGAAGTCGCGGGAACCGGTTCGCGGCAGCCTCGCGCCGTCGTTCAGACCGTGTTGAGCGACATCATTCAGCCGCGCGCCGAAGAAATCGTTCATTTGGTGAAGAACGAAATTCGAAATGCGGGATGTCCGGCCGGAGCCGGTGTGGTCCTCACGGGCGGCGGATCGATGTTGCGGGGGCTGGTCGAACTTGCCGAGGATATTCTCGATTTACCTGTCCGCCTGGGAACGTCGGCGGGTTTTGACGAATCACTCCTGGAGAAAATGCCTCAGCTCATGGCGCCGGAATTCACGACGGTCACCGGTCTGGTGTTGTACGGAGACCGCAGGCGAAAGACGCATGATTTTCATGAGAACTCGAATTCAGGACTTAAGAAGTTCGTGGCCAAATTCAGAAGCTTTCTATAGGACTTAAAAAAGGAGAACCTAGGAATGACTGCTAACTTACCTGTCGATACTTCAATCAAGTTCTTGTTTGATGAAGGTGTGCGTCTTGGCGCCTGTATCAAGGTCGTCGGCGTTGGTGGCGGCGGCTCCAACGCGGTGAACCGCATGATTGACGCGGGTCTCGGCGGCGTGGATTTCCTCGTCGCCAATACGGATGTGCAGGCACTGAAGCAGTCGAAGGCATCGGTCAAACTTCAAATCGGCGCCAAGCTGACCAAGGGCCTCGGCGCCGGCGCCAATCCTGACGTCGGACGCCAGGCCGCTCTTGAAGACACCGAGAAGCTGATTGAAGCGCTCGAAGGTTCGGACATGGTTTTCGTCACTACCGGCCTCGGAGGCGGTACCGGCACCGGAGCCGCGCCCATTGTTGCAAGCCTGGCAGCGGAACTTGGAGCCCTGACAGTCGCGGTTGTGACCAAACCGTTTGCCTTCGAAGGTAAGAAACGCATGATTCAGGCCGACCGCGGCCTGGCGGAACTGAAGGAATGCGTCGATACCGTCATCACCATTCCCAATGAGAGACTCCTGGCCACGCTCGAACGCGGCACCAGTTTGTTCGATGCATTTCGCATCGCGGACGACATCCTGCGCCAGGCTGTTCAGGGGATTTCCGATTTGATCATCGTTCCGGGCCTGATCAATCTGGATTTTGCCGATGTGAAGACCGTCATGGCCGGTATGGGAATGGCGCTCATGGGCACCGGCTCCGCAATTGGTGAAAACCGCGCACTCGAAGCCGCGAAAAAAGCGATTTCCAGCCGATTACTCGAAGACGGTTCCATACAAGGCGCGCGCGGTGTGCTCATCAATATCACCGGCGGCCACGACCTGCTGCTTCACGAAGTCAGCGAAGCTTCCAGCATCATCCACGACGCCGCAGACGCCGATGCGAACATCATTTTCGGCGCTGTCCTTGACGAAACCATGCAAGGCGAAATCAAGATTACCGTCATCGCCACAGGTTTTGACAAACGTCCGGAAACCGCAATGGCTGCTGCAGCGGGAGCAGGAATGACCCCTAAGCCCGGCATCCCGGCGGCGGACCTGGAGATTCCCGCATTTCTGCGGAAGGCGCAGAAGTGACCATTCATTCTTCGGGTGGCGCCTCTTGAAGAGCAGACCACAGTTCATCGAACTTTTCCCGCACGTAGGGATTCAAACGATCCCGGAATTCCCGGGGCAGCCTCAACTCGCGCATCAATTCCTGTGCGTCGGCCAGGTCTTTCAACCGATGCGGTGCGGACATACCTGAGGCAAGTTTCAGTTCCAGCAGCGACGAAAGGCTGATGTACCGGACTCCGTCGATCTCTATCCCCTCCGTGGACGGATCCGGAAACGCCACAGGCTTGGGTCTGCCATCGCCTGGAAATCGGCCGGTTACCAGGAACTCAATGCGGACCTGCGTCGAAGTGTCGCGAAGGTTTTTGCTGTTGGTGAATGGCGGCAGATACCCGCGGCCTTCGAGGTTCTGATGAATTGTTGCCAAACCGTCTTCGGTGACAATGACATCAACATCCACTGTCGTTCGATCGTATCCATGTGCGACCAGTGCCATTCCTCCTGCTACGCAGTACGGAATATGCAACTCGGAAAGGCGTTGAGTAATGTTCCTCAATGTCTGATGAACAGGATCGTCCTTCATAAAGAACCTTCCGGCCGTGCGGATGGCTGGATCACCCCCGCGTTGCATCATGGCATCGAATGTGTCCATATGATCTGAATTAAAACATGTCCCTGAATGCTATGACAAATGAACGGCGGCTGTCCCAGAGCTTCGGCCGTGCCGGGCGGCTTTGAATTTCTGCAGGTTAAGCAAAATCCGGGCTGTGTTAATCTTTCGCAGTCATGACTCGCACGATACTCGTCGCGCATGAGGACCAGGTTGTCAGGAAGGCTCTGCAACTGATCCTGGAATCGGAAGGGTACGACGTCGTTCATGCCGAATCCGGGCGTCAGGTCATCGCTCTGGCGAACACGCTGGAGATCGATGTTTTTCTCCTGCGGGTTCAGTTAGGTCAGATGACCGGGGCCGATCTTTGCCGCGCAATCCGGCATCTTCCGCCGCATCGAAGCACGCCGATCATTATTGTTACAAACAGCACTGAAGACGCTGCTCTTGAAGAAGCCTTCAAAGCGGGAGCGGACGATTTCCTTCGAGAGCCGTTTACATCGATCTCCGTGCGGGCGCGCATGGGCAGTCACTTGAAGCGTTTGGAATACTTCCAGCGTCTCGAACGAGTGCTCAGGGCCTTGAAGCGATATCTTTCGAAGCGCACTCTGCACGTCGTGGAGAACTGGTCACATTCAGGGACGCTGCCGCCGCCGCAGGAAGAAGAGCTGGCCGTCTGTTTCACGGACCTTCGGGGTTTTACCGCGTTTTCCGAGGAAACCGAGCCCAATCAATTGTTCGCGCTGGTCAGCGCTTTGCTGGCGGAACAAGTGCAGATCATCGACAAGTTCGGCGGATATGTGGACAAGTTCGGCGGTGATGGCGTGATGGCTATTTTCGACGGTCCGGATAAAGTCATTCAAAGCTGTCTGTGCGCCTTGACCATCCTCGACAGCGCGCGCGTCACTGAATCGGCGGACCATGAGAAGATCCGGCGCTTCGGAATCGGAATCCATACGGGCCATGCCGTGATCGGCAATCTGGGTTCGCCCGAACGCCTTGATTATTCCGCGATCGGCAGTACGGTGAATCTTGCCGCCCGGCTCTGCGGTCAGGCGGAGGGAAATTCCGTCGTGGTTTCCAAAGCTGTTCGCGATGCTGCGCAGAATGATTCACGCCTGAAATTCCACTCGGAGCGCGCCGTTGCAATCCGCGGGATTAAGGACGCCGTGACGGTGTATACGCTCACGCGCCCGTAAACGTTGGGACGATGAGAAATGCTCCTCACACTTGACCCCGGAGTTCTCGAACAGATCCTGGAGGACGCGCAGAGCCGTTTCCCCAATGAAGGATGCGGGCTGTTGACAGGCCGCGGCAACGCGACGCGATTTATTTCCGTCAGGAATATTTCGGACTCTCCAAAAGAATTTGAAATGGATCCCGCAGAATTGATTCATGCCCTGAGAGACGCCAGAAACACCGGCGACCGTTTGCTTGCGATCTATCATTCTCATCCGCATGGTCCGGCAAAGCCCTCAGAGCGTGACATCGAGCGCGCTTATTATCCGGATGCGGCTCACCTCATTGTTTCACTTCAGGACCTGAAACGCCCGCAGGCCGTGGCTTTCCGCATCGTGGACGGGGAGGCTGTTGAGATCGAGCTTCATGCTATAGTCTAGGAACTTCAGGGAGGCCTGAAATGATTCTTCTGCTGATCTCGATGTTGCTTGCGCGAACTCCGTTCATTCAGGAAGGCAAGGACATCCAGTATGATATCCGCGCACGTCAGAATCTTTTGATGGGAAAGGGCGCGACAAGCGGATCGCCTTACTATGATGTGGTGATAACGCGCCAACCGACTTCCGGCGTTCTCATCAAACTGCCCTACACGCGAAAAGGTGGAAAATTCTCCTTCGATCTCCACCATCGCATTGCGATGACGGACGATTTCGGTTTGCCCGCTGAGGTGACGACAACCGTCGAAGTGTTGAGCGGCGGAACAACCAGCCTCGGCGTCTACACGATTGCAGACAAGGTCAACGCCGGAGACAAGTTCGAAGAGCCCATCAACAAAGCAAGCACGGCGGAAATCGACAAATTCGTGACACCGCTTTCGCGCAAACACATCGTGCTCGATATTCGTCCCGGCCCGCAATCCGTCAGCATTGTCGGCCAGATGCTGGTCATCAGCCGCGGAACAACCACGACTCGAATCGATACGCCGGGTACTCGAATCGCCGTGATTTCAAACTTCAGTTTCCTGGAAGCCTCCCTCGGCACTGTACTGGGAAAATAGAGAGCGGGCCACAAAACCGCGCTCCTTTCCTGATGACGCCCATGAACAGCGACGATCTCAAACGAGAGTGGCGCGGCCTGTCTCCAACGTGGATTAAAGAGGCGCGTGAAGGCCGTAACTCGACGCGCGAAGGCTTACTCGATCCGCCGATGCTTGAAGCGTGCGGAAACGTGAGCGGTCTCCACGTGCTGGATTGCGGCTGCGGCGAGGGCCGCTTCGTGAGAAAGCTGCTTGCGGGAGGGGCAGCGTCCGCGCTCGGTCTCGATTTATGCGAGCCCATGATTGAAGCCGCAAAAGAGCTGCAATCGGATCGCGACTCCTACAGAGTCGCTGATGTTCAGGCATTGGATTTCATGCCGGCCGAGACTGTGGATCTGGCGGTGTCTTATCTTAATCAATGCGATCTGCCGGATTTCAATGCCAACAACAAAGAAGTGTTTCGAGTACTCCGAAGGGGAGGACGCTTCATCGTTGCGAATCTTCATCCGATGCGCTCGGCTGTGGGGACCTGGCATCGAACCGCCGGCGGAAGCAAGCAGCACGTAATTCTCGATAACTATTTCAACGAAGGCGAACGGCGCTGGAGGATCCTGGGATCAGATCCCATAACCAATTTCCACCGCACTCTTGAAACTTACGTGCGCAGTTTTCTCGATGCCGGGTTCGTTATTGCCGGAATCGTTGAACCTTCGATGACTCCGGAGAATCTCGCGCTGTATCCGGAACTCGACGATGAACTCCGCGTCCCGAACTTCATCATCTACATTTTGCGTAAGCCACTGTAGCGGCGGTCCAGGCTTCGTCCGCCCCTGACTGCGATTTCGTACGTTTCCAGGACTTTTTGTGCAGCGACTTTCCAGGAGAACTTCGCGACCTGTTCGAGGCCTTTTTGAACGAGCTTCTGTCTCAGAACATCGTCGGAAAGAATCAGCTTCATTCCTCGCGCAATATCGAAGACATTCTCGGGATTCACGAGGACAGCGGCATCTTCCAACACTTCCGGAAGCGATGATGTGTTCGATGCGATCACCGGCGTGCGATTCGCCATGGCTTCGAGAGGCGGCAGGCCAAAGCCTTCATAGAGTGACGGAAAGGCGAAGAGCGCCGCGGACTGGTAGAACACTCTCAAGATCGGATAAGGAACAAAACCGAAAAAGCGAACATCCTGCTGGGCGCCGCTGCGGATGACGGTCAGCCGCAGATACTGATGTTTACTGAGTTCGTCGCCGATGATGATGAGTTTCAGGTTCTTGTAGCGCTCATCCTCGACCAGTTCGCTCTTGAGGACGGCGAAGGCCTCGATCAGCCGATGGAGGTTTTTGTGCGGCCGGATCTTGCCGGAATAAAGGATGAATGGATCTTTCAATTGGTACCGTTCCAGAACGTGCTTCCGCTCTTCCGGAGTGTGAGCGAATGCGAACCTTTCATCGAGCGCATTGTGCACGATGGAAATCCGCGAATCCGGCAGCTCAAAGATGTTGATCAGATCTTCTTTCGTGGATTTTGAAACCGTCAGGACATGCTTCGCGCTTTCAACGACTCTCTTGGTCCGCAGGTAACTTCGATAGTTTCGAAATTTTGAAGCTTCTTCGTCGGGGAATAACAGGTGGACGCAGTCGTGAATCGTCACGACCAGCCGCGACGAATTGAAGAGAGGAGCCTCATGATGCGGCACGTGGACAACATCGACGTTGTGCCGGCGGAGTGCAAACGGAATCGAAACGTGATCCTGCCATAACGTTTCCGCGGAGGGCTCGTAAAGTTGCTTGAAATTGCCCGGAAGAGGTCCGAGTTCGTGAAAGTTCTGGTGCGAGCCGATCAGCAGATATTCATTGGCGGGATCGAGTTCTCCAAGGTTGCGAACGAGATTCCAGATATAGGTGCCGACGCCAAACTGGTTGATTTTCCGGATGTCGATCGCAATGCGCATCAGTAAATTCAGTATAATCGCTGTGTGTTGAGGCGCATCTGTCTATGTATCCTTCTCGTGGTGCTTGCCACGAGTGCAACCCACGCCGATTCCAGCACCGTATTGGTTTTTCCTTTCGAGAATCTGTCCAGCGATCGCACGCTCGATTGGATCGGTGAAGGAATCGCCGAGTTGATCATTCAAAGGCTCCAGCCGGAGCCGGGTGTCTATGTGTTCTCACACGAGGAACGCATCGCCGCCTACGAGAAGCCCGGTATCCCCGAAACGGCGATGGTCAGCCGTGCAACTGCCATCAAGCTTGGCTGGGACGCCGCTGCGGACAATATCGTCACGGGCAGATTCTCAGGCACCCCCGATCATTTTCAAATTACCGCCCGTCTTGCGGATATGGAATCCGGCACTGCGAAGGAACTAAGCGTTGAGGGAAGACTGGAGGATGTTATTCCGCTCAGCATGACCCTCGCCTGGCAGATTCTACGTCAGGTTGTTCCCGGTACGGCTTCACCCGAGGCCGATTACACGGCGCGCCCGCCGGCGCCCCGAAGCGCGTTTGAGAATTACATTCGCGGAGTATCGAGCCAGGACCTGCTGAAGCGGATCGAGTTTCTTCAAAACGCCGTTCGGTTGCATCCACAATATGGGCCGGCGTTATTGCAATTGGGCCGCGCCTATCACCTCGAACGTGAATTCAAAACCTCGAACCAATGGCTTCAGAAGATCCCGGAATCCGTTCCGGAGCGCCGGCAGGCTCTGTTCACCGCGGGTTTGAACGATTTTTATCTGGGGGACTACGCGCATGCGGCCACAACATTCCAGCAGCTTCCCCCGACATACGAGGTGCTGCTCAACCTTGGGGCGGCATACGCTCAGAAAGGTGATGCCGCCGCTGCGATTGCGGCGTGGAAGCGCGCTGCCCTTCTGGATTCCTATGCCTGCGATCCGCTGTTCAATATTGCTTATGTCAGTTTCATCAAGGGTGATCTGGATACGGCTGCGCGAAACATGAACGAATCGCTGAAGCTTCACGGGCGTGACAGTGAGGCGCTGTTCGTCCTCGGCCGAACGTATGAAAAACAGGGCCGCCTCGACGAGTCTCAAAGGTTGATTGCCCAGGCGGGCCGGCTATCTCAACGCGTCGAACGATGGCTCAAAGAGCCCCTGCCGAACCTCGAGAGACTCGCGACGTCGGCAACGTTTCGCAGCCATGGTGAAGTCTGGACGAACGCTCGTCTCACGCGGCGAACTCGAGGCCAGGACATGACCTCCTGGCTGGATGCGATTCAGCGCGATATCGATTCCTATTCGTTTGGCGATGCGATCCGCGAATTGAAGGACTTTGGCCGGGTGTTTCCCGAGTCTCCTGAAGCACAATCACTTTTGAATGAGATCCAG
Source organism: uncultured Solibacteraceae bacterium (assembly GCA_964633285.1). Classification (GTDB taxonomy): domain Bacteria; phylum Acidobacteriota; class Terriglobia; order 20CM-2-55-15; family 20CM-2-55-15; genus 20CM-2-55-15. Next base: position 42,719 of record CAZWGA010000035.1, read on the forward strand.
CGGCAGCAGAGTCTAAGATGAAGTCATGTCCCCTGGAAACCACATGAGGAACAGAAACTGGAAATGGCTCTGTGCCTCTTGTGCCTTTTTATGGCTGTCATCTCCAGCGGTCGCTCGGGCGCAGACACGAGTGGTTCAAATTGATCTTGCCGACATTGTCCATCCGGTTAGTGCGGACTATGTGAGAGCCGGGCTCAAGCATGCGAAAGACATCGATGCTCGCGCGGTCATCCTGCGGCTCGATACGCCAGGCGGACTTGTCGATTCGATGCGGGATATTGTGGAAGCCATCCTGTCGTCTCCGGTTCCTGTCATTACCTGGGTGGGTCCGAGTGGCGCTCGCGCGGCATCCGCGGGATTTTTCATTTTGCTTGCGGGCGACGTTGCCGTCATGGCGCCGGGGACGAATAGTGGCGCGGCGCATCCGGTCACATCCACGGGACAGAAGATTGAAGATGTGATGGAAAAGAAGGTCGTCAACGATGCGTCCGCTTTTATTCGAAGCTACACGTCCAAGCGCGGCCGCAACGCAGAACTCGCGGAACTTGGCGTGACCGAGAGCCGTTCGTTTACAGCGGACGAAGCGTTGAAAGAGCATTTGATCGATGCCGTGATTTCAGACCCAGCCGGAATTCTGGAGCGCTACGACGGAAAGGAAGTTCATCGTTTCGATGGGCGGGCCGAAGTGTTGCACGTGCGCGGCGCCTTCATCGAGACATTCGAGATGACCTCCCGCCAACGAATCCTTTCCCGAGTGCTCGATCCGAACATTGCGTTCATTCTTCTGCTCGCCGGCATTCTGGGACTCTACGTCGAAGTGGCACATCCCGGAATGGTGTTGCCGGGAGTGATCGGCGGCATCAGTGTCATCCTTGCTCTTTTCGCATTCAATATGCTGCCCGTGAGCTGGGCCGGAGCGGCCCTGATTCTTCTCGCTATTGTTTTGTTTGTCCTTGAAGGGACGGTTACAAGTCACGGCGTTCTTGCGGTCGGCGGTATCGTGGCAATGATTGTCGGCGGATTGATGCTTGTCCAGGGTCCGATTCCACAACTGCGAATCCACCTGGCCACGACCGTGGCAGCCGCTCTGCCTTTGGCAGTCATTACGGTCTTCCTTGTACGGCTTGTTTACCTTTCGCACCGGCGGAAATCTGTAAGCGGTGAGGAAGGCATGATTGGCGAAGTTGGTGTCGCTAAAACCGAAATCCACAATGACGGTAAAGTTCTGGTGCACGGCGAATACTGGTCGGCATCTGCAGCAAAACCGATTCCCGCAGGATCCCGAGTTCGCGTATTGAACGCGCACGGTCTCAGAATCGAAGTCGAACCCGTCGAAAATAATTCGGTGGCAGGGAACTAAATCACCTAATCAGGGTGATTTATCCCGGTTCAGGTGATTTAGTCCCACGCCGCCAGAATCGAGGAAAAATGGATCAGTTTCCATTGTTTTTGATCGCGGTGGTGATTGTTTTGATCTGGGTCTTCAACTCCGTGAATGTCCTTCGTGAATATGAGAGAGGCGTTGTTTTCCGGTTGGGCCGATTGTTGGCGGAACCCAAGGGCCCTGGATTGATCTGGGTATTTTGGCCGATCGACAAAATCGTTCGCGTGAGCCTTCGAACGATCACGATGGATGTGCCGACACAGGACGTCATCACCCAGGACAACGTTACGGTCAAGGTAAATGCGGTAGTTTATTTTCGAGTGGTGGACCCAAACCGGGCCATCCGCGAGGTAGAGAATTACCTGTATGCGACGTCTCAGCTCTCTCAAACGACATTGAGGTCTGTTCTTGGTGAAGTCGGGCTGGATGACCTTCTGAGCAAGCGCGAGAAGTTGAACCAGCGCCTGCAGGACATTCTCGATCAGCACACGGATCCGTGGGGTATCAAGGTTGCGCTGGTCGAGATCAAGGGTGTTGATCTTCCCGAGAACATGCAAAGGGCGATGGCCCGGCAGGCGGAAGCGGAACGTGAGAAGCGCGCCAAACTGATTCACGCGCAAGGTGAATTCGATGCGTCGCAGAGGCTAGCGGAGGCCGCCAGTAATATTGCGACGCAACCCGTGGCCCTGCAGCTTCGATATCTCCAGACCCTGACGGAGATTGGTGTTGAGAAAAACACGACCATCGTTTTTCCGCTGCCGATCGACGTGATGGAATATTTCATGAAAGCTCGCGAAGGAAAATAAATGGAAGAGCAGGCATCGTGGAAGAGTCACAGCTTCACGCTTCTCGTGTTTACGGGGATCGTGGTTCTGGCATCCATTTTCTTTATCCTCGGAATGCTGGTCGGCCGGGCGCAGGCCCAGAAGCCTGCCCCGGCTTCGGCAAGTGCAGCGTCCAGGCTTGACGCAAAGACCGCGCCTAAAGAGGAGAAGCCCGAACTCACGTTTTATGAATCTGTAAAGAAGGAGGACGCTCCTGCTCTCCGGCCAATCGCGCCGAGACCGGATCCGCCGGTTCCGGAGAAGGAAAAGGCCAGGACCATCGAGCCGGAGGCGGCTCCGCCACCACCCGCGCACGCCCTGAATTATCAAATTGGCGCTTTTCCCAAATCTCCGAGCGCCGAAAAACTTCTCGATGCCGTCAAGAAGAAGGGATTCCGCGCGTTCATCCTTGCGCCGGCCGCAGACGATTCCAAGCCGCTCTTTCGCGTTCAGGTTGGTCCATTCACGGATACGCTGGACGCGGAAGCAGCGAAAAAAAAACTGGAAGCAGCGGGTTACCAACCGATACTTAAGAAATGATTGTTCCGGGGGAGTAAGACTTGGCGAGACTTGCGACCCTCACAGGACTCACCTCCGGCGTCCTGCTCGTTCTATCTCTCCCAAAGCCTGACCTCTATCCACTTGCATGGATCGCCCTTGTTCCGTGGCTGGTGATGGTTTCACGAGCAACCACGATCCGAGCCGCGGCGCTGAGCTCCTACGCAGCCGGATTGGGTTTTTTCGCTGGAACGTTTTACTGGATCGCCGAAACCATGAATATCTACGGCGGGCTGTCCCTTCCGCTCGCGGTTGGTGTCTGCGCTCTTTTCACAATCGTGTATGCGTTGTATTTCGTGCTCTTCGGCCTGGGTCTTCATCTTGCGATACGCCGGTTTGGAAAGCGGGGATTGTTTCTGGCGGCGCCCCTGTGGGTAACCGTCGAGCTACTTCGCGGAATTCTTTTCTCGGGTTTCCCGTGGATGCTTTCGGGCTACGCGCTAGTGCCCTTCGCGGGAACTCTTCAAATTGTCGTGTGGACGGGAATCTACGGTTTGTCGTTTCTCGCCACTGCTGTGAACAGCGTCATCGCGTTTGGCATTGAACAAACCGGCAAAGCCCGGCCGGCCTGGATTGGCGCGGCGGTGGCGATGATCCTGGTTCTGTGGTTTTTTCCAATCGTCGGCGAGACTCGATCCGGAAATCCGATTCCCGTGCGGCTGGTACAGACGAATATCTCTCTGGATCAGCCGTGGAAGAAACAAGACTTCGATGCCCTGCTCGATGAGCTTGCCAGGTTATCCACGGGTGGCGGTTCACAGCCGAAACTCGCGGTGTGGCCCGAGACGCCGGCTCCGTTTTACTTCAACGACGATGATTTTCGGAGGCGAGCCCAGGCGATCGCCCGCCGCCTTGGCGCGTATTTTCTTATCGGCTATATCGATTCCGCGGGTGATGGCCCGACCAACAGCGCGGGGCTGCTGAATCCTCAGGGAGATTTCGTTTCCCGGTACGACAAGATTCACCTCGTGCCGTTCGGTGAATATGTTCCGTTCAAGCGGCTGCTGTTTTTTGCAGAGAGTCTGACGCGCCAGGTCGGGGATTTTGTTTCAGGCCGCGAATTGACTGTCGCATCGGTCGATGGACACAGGATCTCAACGGCAATTTGTTACGAAAGCATTTTTCCGGATCAGGTCCGGCAATTCGCCAAACGCGGATCCGAGCTTCTTGTGGTCATAACCAACGATGGATGGTTCGGCCGGTCTTCGGCGCCGTATCAGCATTTGCGAATGGGAGTCGTCCGGGCGGTTGAAAACCGGCGATATATGGTTCGCGATGCGAATACCGGAATCAGCGCGATTATCGATCCTTATGGCAGAATTGTGGCTGAGACTCCAATAGGAGTCCGCATGAATCTCGACGGAATCGCTTATTTCCGGTCCGATCGAACTTTTTATACGGAAAACGGTGACGTCTTCGCCGATGCGAATGCGGCTATCGTTGCGGTTCTCGCTATGGCGGCAGCCTGGGAAGCTGTAAAGAAATTGCGAAGCAAATCCCTTAAGAGGTAAACCGAAATGCTCGAAGAACTCATTGAACGATTCAATCAGCTCAAGACTCGCAGCCAGGATGTGCGGAGGTTTCTTTGACGCCGGGAGCAAACAACAGAAGCTGGAGGATCTTCAGGCGCTGATTGCCCAGCCGAATTTCTGGTCCGACCAGGATCGCTCCAGCAAAGTCCTCCAGCAGCGCGCCCGTCTTGAAGAAGGACTCGATCTCGACCTGCAAATCGTCCGCCGGCTTGATGACGTTCAGGCCCTTATGGAACTTGCGCGCGAGGGCGAGCCCGTGCTCGATGAATTTGCCGCGCACATGAAAGATGCGGAGTCCTTTGTGGATGGCGTCGAGACGAAGGTGTTGCTGTCGGGTGAGAACGATCGGCTGAATGCCATCGTCAACATCCATCCCGGCGCCGGCGGAACCGAAGCGCAGGACTGGGCGGAAATGCTCATGCGTATGTATCTGCGATGGGCCGAGCAGAATGGTTTCAAAACGAAGATGCTCGATTATCAGGATGGCGAAGAAGCCGGCATCAAGTCCGTCACGTTTAATGTCATCGGTGAGTACGCCTTCGGATACATGGCCTCGGAAACCGGCGTTCACCGTCTCGTACGCATTTCGCCCTTCGACGCGGCCAAGCGCCGGCATACTTCATTCGCGTCCGTTGCCGTGTATCCCGAGATCGACGACAAAATCGAAGTTGTCATCGACGAAAAAGATCTGCGTATCGACACCTATCGCTCGGCCGGCAAAGGCGGCCAGCACGTGAATACGACCGACTCTGCCGTTCGAATAACGCACCTTCCCACGAATATCGTCGTGCAGTGCCAGAACGAGCGGTCGCAGCACAAGAACAAGGAAGTGTGCATGAAGGTGCTTCGGGCGCGCCTTTTCGAAGTTGAGATGGAAAAGAAAAAGGCGGAGACCCAGTCGATTGAAGACGGCAAGCTGGCTATCGAATGGGGCAGCCAGATTCGATCGTACGTGCTTCAGCCTTATCGCCTCGTGAAAGACCATCGCACGAAAGTCGAAGCCGGGGATGTCGATCGCGTGCTCGACGGAGACCTGGAAAAATTCATTAAAGCCTATCTCCAGTTTCGGAACCGGCCGGCGGCGTAATGCTCCGCCTCGATTCGGGTGTTCAATACGTCAAGGGTGTGGGCCCGCGGCGTTCTGCGCTGCTGAGCTCGCGGGGTATCCGCACGGTCGCGGATCTGCTTCTACACATTCCGAAGTCCTACCAGGACCGCGCGAATTTTGTTTCACTGTCATCGCTCAAAATCGGTCAGGATGCCGCGGTGCACGCGCGGGTCTATCGAAGCAGGCTGCTTCAGACGCGTACTCGCGGACGCATTCTCGATGTCATTCTCACCGACGGCAGCAGTTTCGCCCACGCGAAATGGTTCCACGGCGGATATCTGCAGCCTCGCGAGTTCAACGCAGGCCGCGAGTTGGTGCTCTTCGGACGCGTCGATTTCGATCGTCATGAGTCGAAATTCGTCTTCTTCAATCCGGACTTCGAGTTGATCGACGCAGGCGATCAATCCACGTCACTGGACATTGGCCGTTACGTTCCCGTCTACGAAGAAGTGGCCGGCATCACGAGCCGGCAGTTGAGACGAATCATTGCTGCCGCGCTTGGAGACCTTGCGAAGGAGATCGATGACCCCTTGCCGGACGAGATTCTCGAATCGCAGGGTTTGCCGGGGCTTCGGGTCTGCCTGGAGCATATTCATTTTCCCGAAAAGCAGGACAAGCTCGATGAATTCAATCAGCGCCGTGCGCCTTTTCATCGCAGGCTCATTTTTGAGGAATTTTTCTTACTCGAATTGATCTTTGCCCTTCGGCGCGCCGAAGGCCGCGCGTCCAACGGCGTTCGATTGGATACGACCGACAGAATTCGCGAGCAAGTGAAAAAGATCCTGCCGTTTCATCCAACAGCCGCGCAGAAGCGGGTGTTGAAGGACATTGTTGCCGATTTGAAAGCACCCTATCCCATGATCCGGCTTCTGCAGGGTGATGTCGGCAGCGGCAAGACGATCGTCGCGTTCGAATCCATGGTGATCGCTGTTGAAAACGGCTATCAGGCTGCTTTGATGGCGCCAACGGAGATTCTTGCGGAGCAGCATTATCTGAACGCCAAACGAATTCTTGATCCGCTCGGCTATCGCATCGAGGTGGTTCGCCGGGGAATCAGAAAAAGCGAGAAACAGCAGTTGCTGGAACGCGTTGCTTCCGGAGAGACGCAAATCGTCATCGGAACGCACGCGCTGATTGAAGAACATACTGTCTTCAAGAGACTGGGTCTGGTCATCGTCGATGAACAGCATCGATTCGGTGTTGTGCAACGGCAGCAGCTCATGGCGAAAGGCGAAAATCCCAACACGTTGGTGATGACTGCCACTCCTATTCCCCGGACGCTGGCAATGACCTTGTATGGTGACCTGGATCTTTCCGTGATCGACGAAATGCCGCCTGGACGATCGCCGATCCGGACGAGTCATGCAGTCGATCGCGAGGCCGAGCGCACGTTCCAGTTGATCGAGGCCGAACTGAAGCGGGGCCGTCAGGCCTACGTCGTTTATCCCGTGATCGAAGAGTCCGATAAAGTGGATCTCAAGTCCGCCACTGAAGGATTCAAGAGACTCTCGGAAATGTTTAAGGAACGGCGCGTCGCGCTGCTGCACGGGCGTCTCAAAAGCGACGAGAAAGAAGCCACGATGGCGGCATTTGCCCGCGGCAAGATCGACATTCTGGTTGCGACCACTGTCATCGAAGTCGGAGTGGATGTGGCCAATGCAACTGTGATGCTGATCGAACACGCCGAACGTTTCGGGCTTGCTCAGCTTCATCAGTTGCGGGGCCGTATAGGCCGCGGGGCGCATCAATCGCTTTGCATTCTGATGACGCCGAGCCGCCTGAATGACGTCGCGCATCGGCGCATTCAGGCGATGGTGTCCACAACCGATGGATTTCGGCTTGCCGAAGTCGATCTGCAGCTTCGAGGGCCGGGCGAAATGGCCGGGACGCGGCAATCCGGCATACCTGAATTTCGCATTGCCAATCTGATGACGGATATGGACCTGCTGTCGCTCGCCCAAAAGGAAGCTCAGCGATGGGTCGAACGATCGGATGAACTTGCCAAACTCGTTGAAGCTTTGTCGGCGCGAACGACACTGGTGACTGTCGGCTGAGTCCGTAACGGAGTCCTGTTTTCATATGCGAGTCATTTCCGGAAAACTCAAAGGACGCTTGCTCAAGGGAACGCCACCGGAGAGTATTCGGCCGACCAGCGACAAGCTTAAGGAAACGATATTCAACATTCTGAGTGGACGTATCGACGGAGCGGTTTTTCTCGATGGTTGTGCGGGATTGGGCGGTATCGGCATCGAGGCGCTCAGCCGTGGCGCGGCTTCGGTCTCCTTTGTGGAGCAGTCCAGAAAGGCGTGCCGGGTCATTCGCGACAACCTGGAATCGCTGCAAATCAAAGAGGGCGGCAAGATCCTTGAAATGGACCTGACGAAGGCCCTCTCTCTTTTTGTCAGGGAAGGTGTCCGATTTGACCTTGCGTTTATCGACCCGCCATACGAACGAGAAGACTTGTACGAAGCCGCTCTGCGGCTGTTCGGAACGAGCGATCTGCTTGCACAGGACGGCCTTCTGATCCTCGAGCACTCGAAACGCAAGGAACTGCCGGAATCTTCCGGAATCCTGCGAAAAACTCGATCTCTTGTGCAAGGTGATGCTGCGCTGGCATTCTATACGGCAACGAGGGAGTCGTGACGAAAGCAATTTATCCCGGTTCGTTTGATCCGCTGACATTCGGCCACGTCGATATCGTGGAACGCAGCGCGCGTTTGTTCGACAGCGTGATTGTGGCGATCCTCACTAATTCTCAGAAGGCGCCGCTGTTTACGGTCGAGGAACGCATTGAAATCATGGCTGGAATTCTGAAGCCACGTTTCAAGAACGTCGAGGTCGATGTCTTTCACGGCCTCCTTGTGGATTACGCAAAACAAAAGGGCGCCCAGGTCATTGTCCGCGGCATTCGTGCCGTGACCGACTACGAGTACGAGTTTCAGATGGCGCTCATGAACCGGCGGTTGACGCCCGAAATCGAAACCGTGTTCATGATGCCCGCGGAAAACTATTCGTATCTGAGTTCGCGGCTCGTCAAGGAGATCGCCGAACTGGGCGGGTCGGTTACGGGCCTTGTTCCTGAAATAGTTGAGAAGCGTTTGAAGCAACGATTCAGCGGGCGCTGAGAAAGAGAAACAAGAAATGAACCTGGCTGCACGGATTTCACGTATCTCCGTTTCAAAAACCATGGCGGTGATGGAAGCCGCAATCAAGCTCCGCGAGCAGGGAATCGACGTGGTGGACTTCGGACCCGGCGAGCCCGATTTCCCAACGCCCGCGAATATCAAGGAAGCTGCAATTCGCGCCATTCACGACAATTTCACAAAATACACGGCGATCACGGGTATCAAGGAGCTGAAGAAAGCGATCGTCGAGAAACATGCGCGTGAATTTGGATCGAAATACGATCTTTCCGAAGTTGCCGTCAACATCGGAGGCAAGCATGCCTTGTTCAATATTTTTTCAGCCGTGGTCGAAGAAGGCGACGACGTCATCATACCCACGCCGTATTGGGTCACGTTTGCGGACATTGCGCGATTCGTGAATTCGAATCCGGTGTTTGTCCCGACGCGCGAATCGGACGGTTTTCGGCTCACGGCCGAGCTTCTCGCGCGTTGGCTCACGCCGCGAACAAAGATCGTCGTCGTCAATTCACCAAACAACCCCAGCGGCGCTGTGATTGATGATGATGAATTCGGCCGCATTGCCGAGCTTTGCCGGGATCGTGGTGTCTATCTGCTTTCCGACGAGTGCTACTCGCACTTCCTCTACGACGGCCGCAGGCCGTTTTCAATCGCGTCGCGGACGGACCTGAAGAGCCATATCATCATTGCGGGGTCGGTTTCAAAGACCTATGCCATGACGGGTTGGCGTATCGGATACGTTCTCGCCGTCCCCGAAATTGTCGGCGCGGTTGTGAAGCTTCAAAGTCACTCGACGTCAAATCCGACTTCAATATCGCAGAAGGCCGCGCTCGAAGCGCTGACAGGGCCGCAGGAATCCGTCGGTGTGATGCTGGCGGAATATGAGAAGCGCAGGAAGTTTGTTCTCGACAGGCTTCGTGCCATTCCCGGAGTGAAGTGCGCCGAACCCGGTGGCGCCTTTTATGCGTATCCGAATATCTCGGCGGCATTCGGCCGGGGCGGAATCAAGGACTGCACGGACTTCTCCGCGCAACTTCTCGAGAAAGTCCATGTCGCGGTTACTCCCGGCGAAGCCTTCGGAACGGATGATCATGTTCGAATGTCATACGCCACTTCGATGGAACAACTCGATAAAGGCCTCAAGCGTATCCACGAATTCATGACGGGTTTGTGAATCTGGAAGATCGCTATCGTTTCGAAAGAGCTTCATCGCATTTTTGGATAGCGCTCGAGACTATGCCCGGCTTTTGGCTATAAGCCGGAACTAAAGTTCCGTGATCTCGCAGGGATTGCCAGATTTCGGCGCTTCGGCTGTACCAGACGCGGGCTTCCTGCCAATTATCGAGTTGAGTCCCGGCAGTGATAGATCTGCCCGATGCACGTCTCACATAATGATCGCCGAGCGTGGAAAAAGAATCCGCGAGCGCGCCACGGACTGCGGCGCTTTCAGGAATTGAATCGGACAGTGTCTTGTATATTTCCGTGCCCTCCTGATAATTCGTGAGTGCCTCGTCCGATTCTCCCATGTCGTCCATCACGCGGCCCGCCTTCACATACGTCTCAGCCAGATTGCTTCGATGCATGACGTTCATCGGATCGATGGCAACCAGGTCAAGGCGTGTGGCCAACGCGTTTCGATAAAGCTCCAAAGCCTTCTTCGGACTCCCATTTTTTGCCAGCACGTCTCCGATGCCGGTTCGTGTTGACGCGTCGTCCACACGGTACTCCATACTTCTCGGATCGGCCTTTAAGAGCGGTTCGATGATAGCCAAAGCCTTCTGATAATGTGCCATCGCGGCAGATGAGTCGTTCATCTCGAGCAGCAGGCCGCCGAGGTCAAAATGGCTGTAGTACACCATCAGGGCGATATCGGTATTAGCCGGGTCGGAAAGCGCTAACTCGTTGCGCAGTGTAAGGGCCTTTTCCTGCTGCTCGAGCGCTGTGGCTGAGTTGTTCATCCGGTCGAAGAGGACTCCCATATACTCATGGCTGATAGCAAGAGCTCTGCGGGCACGCGGGTCCGCCGGCATGGCATCGAAGAGCGACTGCCGGATTTCCATCGCTTTCTGCTGACGTTCCAGGGCCCCTTGTATATCTCCCATTGCTAAAAGAACTGAGCCGATAGCTGTATTGAATCCTGCCTGGGAGAATCGGTACTCAGGATTTCCCGGAGCCGTGGCCTGAACCTTATTTTTGAGATCGAGCCCTTTGCGGAAGTAATCGAGGGCGCGCGACATTTCCCCCCGATACACGAGAGCATCCGCGATATACCAATAGCTGTCGCAGAGCGCTTTGACGTAATCCAGGTTTTCAGGCGACGCACGCAACAAGGCTTCCCTTATCATGAGCGATTTTTGGAAGCTCTTGATCGCACCGTTGGAGTCGCCGAGTGACGGAAGAAGATGAGTCCCCTGGATGCGGCCGAGTTTTTCGTAAGCGGCGGCCAATTCCATTTGCAGCGAGGGATCGTCTCCGGCCTCCTGCGCCAGGCCGTCCAGATACTCCACTGCTCGCCGCACTACGAGTTCGCGAGCCGGAGTCGAACCGGGAAGATTTGCGATTGCATCGTGGAATTCAAACATGAATGAGTCGGCAAGCTTACGGACATTGTTGAATTCCTTCTCCGCTCTCGCTCTCTGCGCCCGCGCGATCTGCGCCTGTATGGATGTCGCGATGATTCCACTCAACAGAACAACGAAAAGCAGAAATGCTGCGGCGGTACCTTTCCAGTTTCTTCTGATGAATCTGTCCGCGCGGTAAATGATCGAATCTTCCCTTGCCATAATCGGAAGTCCAGTCAGATGCCGGTGGATATCTTCGGAAAATTGCTCGATGGATCCATATCGCTGCCGTGGATCGCTTTGCAGGGCCCTCAGGATGATCGTGTCGAGGTCGCCTTTCAGTTGATGCCGCAGTCTTTGATTCGATACCTGGTCCAGCTTTGAAATCGCGGAACTCGGTTTCTCCGGTTCGCGATCCGTGATGTGTTGTGCGATTTCATGTGGCAACTTTTCCTTTAGTGCATGCGGTTGTTGCCCTGTGAGCAGTTCGTATAAGACAACGCCAAGGGAGTAAACATCCGTTGTGGTTGCTACGGGCTTTCCCAGAGCCTGTTCCGGGCTGGCATATTCCGGCGTCATCATCAACATCCCTGGCGAGGTTGCCCCTGATTCCTGCGACAAATCGGGACTGAGGACCTTGGCTACACCGAAGTCCAGCAGCTTGGGGATGCCGTCGGATGTAATAAGGATGTTGCCGGGTTTGATGTCACGGTGAATGATGAGATTCTGATGAGCGTATTGTACGGCTGAGCATACTGTCCGGAAGAGATCCAGACGCTCGGGGATCGAAAGTTGATGAGCGATACAGAATTCGTCGATGGGCGTTCCTTCGATGTACTCCATAACGAGATAAGGTAGTCCCGTTTCCGTGCTACCGCCGTCCAGCAGGCGGGCGATGTTCGGGTGCTCGAGGGTTGCGAGTATCTGCCGCTCATTGCGAAATCGGTGAAGTATCGCATCGGTATCCATCCCCCGCTTGATCAGCTTGATCGCAACATGCTGTCGATAGTGTTCGTCGTCTCGTTCCGCCAGATAAACAGCACCCATTCCACCGCGTCCAATCTCGCGAATAATTCTGTACGGCCCGATTCGCCTCCCCTGAAGCAGTTCCTTGCGCTCGTCTATCAACAGTTTTGCACCAGCCTCAAAAACCGGATTCTCGATGAAGTCTGCTGCACTCTGATGAGAAACGAGAAGGGATTCGACTTCTTCCCTCAGGGAGCCGTCACCTGCGCACGCGAGAGCGATAAACGAAGTGCGTTCATCCGCAGGCAAATCGACCGCGGACTGATAGATCTCTTTGATCCGCTGCCATTGATCAGAATTCATAACCGCGGATTCTATTTAAGACTGAGTTCGCGAAACAGCCAGGCTTTTGCCATCGCCCACTCGCGGTTGACGGTTCTTGCGGATATCCCGAGAACTTCGGCAACCTCCTCCGTTGTCAGGCCTGCAAAAAAACGAAGTTCGACAATGCGGCTCTGCTGCTTGTCAAACTCTGAGAGACGATTCAAGGCATTGTCGAGTGCCAATAGATCGACGTCCGGTTGTTGGAAAACATCCATGGACTCGCTGAAAGTAATTTTCTCCGCAAACCCGCCGCGTTTGGCGGCGTGTGAGGCTTTTGCATGGTTGACGAGTATCCGCCGCATCATTTGGGCAGCGATTCCGAAGAATTGTGACCGGTTGCTTCCCACATTCCGCTGATCGACCAGACGCAGATAAGCTTCATTAACCAACGCTGTACTTTGCAGAGTGTGGCCCGGGCCCTCGCGACGCATATAACTGCCGGCAAGCCTGCGAAGTTCGTCGTAAACGAGCGGAGCCAATTCGTCGAAAGCGGCGCTGTCGCCGTTTCTCCAGTCGGTGAGCAACTCCGTAATATCGCGTTTCGAAGGCATCAACCGTGTCCAAACCGTGTCCAATATGAAGGGCTGTGCTGCCGGAATGCGCTCCATTCTAAGCATTGGCCCGGGGCTGTCCAAGAGAATTTGTCCAAATGTTGTCGCTGTCTTGACTGTTTTCCTGCGTTAAGTAGATGGAGTGAAGAGATTGACATCGCAGGAGGCGAAAATGGCTTTCAATAATGTATACAAGTTGCTTAAGTCCGCGGTTCCCTGTTTGTGGATTATGGTTGTCCCGCTTGTGTCACGCGCAGCAACGTTGACGATTAACGACGTGACTGAGGGTCAAGTCACCGTTGCCTGGTCGGCGTTCAATGGTCCGGGCCTCGGTTTCTGCGTCACCGGCTCGACAATTAGCTATGGCGATGGCGCGACGAGCCCGTTATCCGGATTTGTATGCGGTGCGGGAGGTACGGCTACATTTCGTGAGCTTGATAATCAACCCAATGGTTGGGATGGCTACTTCTACGTAGCAGCACCATTTTCTGACGCTGAATATCACGTCCAGTTCCATGAAGGCGATGGGACGCTGAGCGACGTCGTGAGGCTTGGTTTCTCGGATCCGCTTGAAGGTAGCGGGAACCACTGTACCGTTGGCCCGTGCGAGGTGCACTTTTTCGGGAGTTTTATGTCCGATCCCGACGGGGCGGTCCCCTTTCGTCCGTTTGGCACAGTACAGGGTGACCACATAATCGACTTCGACGAGGCAGCCGGCACGTTTACATTCACCGGTTTTCCGAATTTCACAGCGAATGTTACATCAGACTCGGAGACAGCCGTCGCCGAGCCTGGTTCGCTGCTGCTTCTTGGGAGCGGCCTCTGTGGAATTGCCGCTGCAGTAAGCCGGAAGGTACTGCGCTCATGATGAGGGGCCGCTGCATCGTCTCGTTGAAAGAGTTTTGCAATTGCGCCGTTTTTGTGCGGCTTACCTTTGAGCCTTTTTGTGGCTGGTCCAGATCTTGCGGTGTAGGGACGATATTGGAAGGGAGTTCGGATCCTTCCAGGAATACCCCGTTATAGGTATCTCTCCTTCAACCACGCTTACGTCCAATCGATGATGCGTAATCGCGTGGCGGCAGTGGCCCGCCGTCGTGAAGGAGCCGTTCGGTAATTCTGAGAACATTGGGAATTCCCACATGCCTTCGGCCGGTTTCATTAGATAGCGTCCGCGCTTGCAGTGCACGACCGCGAAAAGATGAACGTGTACAGTTGCCGGACGTTTCTTCACCGGCGGAATCTTGTCCTGCAAACCCGCGCGAGCCGCAGCGCATGAGGTCTGAATCGGACAAATGAGGCAGCGCGGCGATTTGAAAGAACAGACCGTTGCGCCCAGTTCCATCAGCGCCTGATTCACCTTGCGGGGTTCGGCTTCGCCCGCGAGTTGCGCCGCCGCATTCCACAGTGCTTTCGGATTCTCGTCGAGCCAGCCATAAACGCGCGACAGCACGCGCCTCACATTTCCATCGACAACGGGATAAGACTGATTGAATGCGATGCTCATGATTGCGCCGGCCATGTACGGACCGATTCCGGGAAGGTCGAGTAATGCGTCGTAATTCTGCGGAATGGCGCCCCCATGTTTTTCAACGATGATTTTCGCTGCCGCCATCAGGTTCCGCGCGCGCCGGTAGTAACCCAAGCCTGCCCACAACTTCAACACAGGCTCTTCGCCGGCCTGTGCCAGCGATCGGATCGAGGGAAACTCGCGGATGAATCGTTCGTAATAGGGAAGAACTGTCTCAACCTGGGTCTGCTGCAGCATGACCTCGGAGATCCAGACATGATACGGGTCGTAGGTCAGCCGCCACGGCAAAGGCCGCTGGCTGTCTTCAAACCAACTGACGAGCGCCTGCGGCAGCATCCTTCATTTCGCGTTCGATTTTCTTGATCTCGACGAGATGAGTGGGGTTAAAAGGAAGCGACGGGTAGTAGCAGTTGCTCTCGTGCGTGCAGAAACAACCATTGGCAACACTTTCACGGCGTCCATCCATGGCCGGGGAGTACCAGAGCTTCGAGAAATCCCAGTCGTAGTCGCGAAGGTTGGCGACTGACGCGAGAATCTCGCAGCTCGAAACCGTGCCTTCATCGTAAATGACGGCGCCCGCGGTTCCTGCCCAGCATTGAAGCTGCGGACGTCCTTCGAAGGCTGTCTTTGCGATGAGCTCGTGCATGTAAACATCGATCGCCGCTTTGAAGAATCCCGCATCCCCCGTGTAGTTGTTCTTGATAGCGGCATGGCGCGAATCTTCGCTGATCAGATGCGAGAGCCTGTCGTATCGCGCTTTGTCGATGATCAGTTCCTTCGGCCGCGCCGACGGAGGACGGATGTAATTGAAATTGACTTTATCCGGTCTCAGGTCGAACTTCAGGAAGTCATACCACTCGAAGATTCGATCCTGGTTACTGTTCATGAAACACGTGCAGGTCTGAATATCGAGTCGAGATTTTTCTTTCTTGATGGCTTGAAGCTTGCGCGCGGTGTCGATAACGATGTCCCAGCTTCCGGGCTTCTGACGGATCGATTCATGATCTTCCTTCAACCCATCGACGCCGAGAGCCACGGTAACATTCAGATTCGGGCATTCCTCGAGGATGCGCGATACATCCGGGATAATCCGCTGTTGAATCTGCCCGTTGGACATGAGGTAGATCGATTCGAGTTTGTTGTTCTCGTAAAAGGCGCGGGCAATCTCAGGAAGATCCTTGCGCGTGAACGGCTCGCCGCCCGCAATAATCAGCACTCCAAGATTGGCGCCCATCGTTTCGCTGATGCGCGTTACCTGCGCCGTCGTCATCTGCAGTTTCTTGCGGGGTTTATCATCGAGTTCATCTGTAAAGAAACAGTGAACACAACGCATATCGCAAACCGACGTGATCAGAATATTCAGAAGAATCGGCGCAAACGGCCTGCCGGTCGCCATGCGGGCGTACCGTTTAAGTATCTCTTTGTGATGAAAATCCATACTACGTGAAGCGAGCAGTATAACAGGTTTCCCTTACTGGTTGCTGGAGACGGGTTGAGGCGCAGCCGTTTCGGAACTCATGATGATCGAGACAGCGGAGGTCGGGATTGGGCGGGT
>CAZWGA010000036.1:0-55324 GCA_964633285.1 uncultured Solibacteraceae bacterium
CACATCTGGCCGGTTCCCCCACGCCGGGAGATGGATTTCATACCATCTCCTTTTTTATTAGCGTCGGGCCCACCGGCCAGTTCAGTTCGGTACACCGCTTCGCGGCCTCCTCACATCTGGCCGGTTCCCCCACGCCGGGAGATGGATTTCATACCATCTCCTTTTGTTTTAAGGGTTATACACCGCGCCTGGACGAAATTCCAATGAGTGGCGGTTTCATGTTAAGCCAGGCTATTACTCGAAATTGATACATTTGCGAATTCAGGGTAGACTGCGCTCACTTTTCAAAAAGAAAAACAAAGAGAGTTGGTTCGCGGAGCTACGCGCAAAGGAGGGGAAATCGATGCGGCAACTGTTTGGGATTTTGTTTGTAATTGGAGTGTTTCTGGCTGGGGCGTTCGCGCAAACCACAAATGCGACACTGGGCGGAACGGTGTCCGACGTATCTCGCGCCTTGATACCGGGAGTGACCGTAACGGCGGCCAACACTCAGACAGGTATCGTGACTACGGTCGTGACCAACGAAACAGGCGCTTATCAATTCGCTTCACTGCAGACGGGAACATATAAAGTCACCGCGGAACTGCCCGGCTTTCAGACCCAGACATACAACGCCGTAGCGCTGGGAGTATCGCAGCAGGTCCGTTTGAACTTCACGTTGCAGGTTGGCGCGCAGGCACAGGCCGTGGAGGTCAGCGTGGCGGCCGATACGTTGATCGCAACAACGTCGTCGTCCGTTGGCGCCGTACTTCCTGAATACAAATTGCGCGATCTTCCATTGGCCACCCGAAATGCGCTTGACCTCGTGGCCACGACGGCAGGAACTCAGGGCGGAAGCTTTGCCGGAACAAGGACCGTGGGAGTCAACACTGTTCGCGATGGCGTGCCGGTAAGCGACGGGCGCTACGACGTGGGTGTCTCGGCGTCGACGTACATCAGTCCCGACCTGGTCGATGAAGTCCGCGTGATCGTCGCACCGGCCGATGCGGAAATGGGGCGTGGTTCCGGACAAGTGCAGATGGCAACAAGGTCCGGTACGAATCAGGTGCACGGCAGTCTTTTCTGGGTGAATCGCAACTCTGCGTTAAGCGCCAATTCCTGGGGGAATAATTTTGTCGGCGCGGACAAAGACTACCGAAACGGAAATCAGTTCGGCGGACGCGTCGGAGGTCCCATCGCCAAAAACAAAACGTTCTTCTTCTTTTTATTCGATGGACAGCGCTTCGTTACAAAACAACAGTTCACCGGCTCCGTCCTTACGCCTTTGGCAAGGCAGGGTATTTTCCGCTACTTCCCCAACGTTCAAAATGGCAATGCTCTCTCGAACAACCCGGTCGTCGATCGCCAGGGAAACCCGATTCTGAATGGACAGCCGGCGACTCCTTCGTCGTTCAGTGTGTTCGACAAGGATCCAAACCGGCTCACGATGGACAGTTCCGGTTGGATCAAACGTCTCCTCGACAAAATGCCGATGCCCAACGAATACACCAACTGCGGTCCGAGCTTGACGAGCGCGACACTTGCGCCTTCATGTGATGGATTGAACGTAGCGGGTTATCGATGGGTTCGGCGAGTTCAAGGCGTGGACACGTCCGTCGGAGACGGGCAGGACACCAATCGCAATCAGTACAACGTGCGCATCGATCACAATTTCAATTCGACTCACAAACTTTCATTCAGCGGAACCAAGGAACACGACTGGTCGATGACGACTCAGACCGGCATCGCAAACTGGCCGAACGGATATGACGGCTCCGTTGTGCGCGACCCATCTTTCTACTCCGCATCGCTTGTCTCGACATTGAAGCCAACACTCCTGAACGAATTCCGGTTCGGGAGCCGCAGGAACAAGCACTTCGCCTGGAATGCCATTCAGAGGCCGGATTCGATAGGCGAAGCTGCGAGAAAGGAACTTCCAAGTAAAAACGGTGAATTGTTCTTCCCCACGCAAATATTGTTCGCCGACAACTTCGTCCAGGCCGGACAAACTCGAGGCCAGACGAGCCCGATTTACTCTTTTACGGATTCGGTCAGTTGGACTCATGGAAAACACGCCTTCAAAACGGGCGGTGAAATCAGGATGACCGCATCGCGAGGATTCAACTTCGGCGACGATCCCAAACTGCTCTTCGCAACCGTTACTGTGACTAGTCCCACGGTGGCGGTAACGGGAATCGCCAATAATGCTGCGATTCCGGGTTTGATCGGCAGCAATGTCACGACAGCGCAAAACCTGCTGCTGGACCTGTCCGGATCGGTTTCGGGTGTGAGCCGGACTTTCTATATTCAGAAACCGACCGATACTCAGTTCACAGGAACCATTCAAACCCCCAAAGACATTCATCAGAACGAGTGGGGTATGTTTGTTAAAGATGACTGGAAATTACGGTCTGACCTGACTGTGAACCTCGGCGTTCGCTATGACTTTTACGGGGTGCCGTGGGAAAAGAATGGGCTCATGGCATTTCCGGTGGGAGGCAACGCCGCTTTGTTTGGAATCTCAGGAACGAATCTCAATGCTCTTTACAATCCATATGCAACCGGCGGTTCCCTCACGAAGCTTGCATTCACCGGCAAGGACTCACCCAATTCGAAAACGCAGTGGTACAACGACGACTGGAATAACTTTGCGCCGGCAATTGGATTGAGCTGGTCGCTGCCATGGTTCGGTAAGGACAAAACTGTTCTGCGAGCAGGCTACGGCATGAGCTACGCAGGCTCAGCGAATTTCAACGCTGGATGGAATTACAGCAACCCGGGCGGCCAAAGCATTTCGCAGAATTTCACGCGGCTGGGCTTAAGCGCTCAGTACTTCAATCTTTCGACGATTCCTCTTCCCGTACCAGCGCCCGGACCCGATGTGCCGCCACTGGCGATTGAACCTCTTACGCAGCGCAGTTCTGCGCTCCGAGCATCTGATGAGAACCGCGTCACACCCTATGTTCAAAACTGGAATCTCGAAATTCAGCGCTCGCTGGCAAAGAATCTGACGCTCGAGATGCGCTACATCGGCAGCAAAGGCACGAAGCTCCTGGATGGAATTCCTCTGAACGATGTCAACATCTTCGAGAACGGAATCCTGGATGCATTCAATATCACCCGCGCCGGCGGCGATGCAAAACTGTTTGACGACATGCTGCGCGGCCTGACACTCACGAACGGAACGAACACGTCACTGGGGCAGGGACGAATCGACGGAATCACGCTGTCGGGCTCAGCCGCTCTTCGCGGATACACGTCAACCCGTGGATTCCTTGCGGACGGTGACGTCGGGCAGTTTGCGAACTTCCTGAACACTTCCGCAAACATCACAGGATCAGGCGGCGGACTTCTACGGAACAGCAAGCTGTTTCCTGAGAACTTCATCGTCGTCAATCCTCAATTTGCGAGCGTGAGAATGGACTCGAACCCCAGCAATTCCACTTATCATGCATTGCAAATGCAGGTAACCAAGCGGCTGTCGAATGGCTTCACCAATCAAACGTCATACACATGGAGCAAAACTCTGGGCGAAGCCAGCGACGATGGCGGGGTCAGTTATCTGAATCCCCGTAACAGGTCGTTGAACAAAACACTGCTCGACTTCCATCGAGGACACTCGGTTCGCAGCAACGGAACCTTCGAACTCCCCTTCGGCCCGGGCCGCCGATTCCTGAAGTCCGGTCCTGGTTTCCTCACACGGCTGGTTGAACAATGGCAGCTCGGAGGTATTTTCAGTTGGACTTCCGGAGCCCCGCTGACGATTACGGCATCCACGTCATCGTTCGTTGCGGGAACCGGCAACACGCCGATCATCGTCGGAAACTTTCCGAAGGACATCGGCAAAGTCACGAAAACCAGCAGCGGCGCGTATTATTTCGCGGGGTTCAAGCAGGTCGATGATCCGTTCAAGAATTCCGTCACGACTAACCAGAACCTGAGAACTCAATTCAGCAACCAGGCGATTGTGGACGCTCAGGGAAACATCGTTCTTATGAATCCGGCGCCGGGCCAACTCGGAACTCTCGGCCGCACTTGGATTCAAGGCGTGTCGCGCATGGGGTTCGATGTGAATCTCGTAAAGCGCGTGCGTTTGACTGAGGGAAAGACGTTCGAACTCCGAGTGGATGCTCTCAACGTACTCAATACTCCGCGATGGAACGATCCGAGTGCGGCATCACTTGATATCAATAACCTGAACTTTGGAAAGATCACCGCATCCGATCCGACAGGTTCATTTCAACAATCGGACACGGTTACGGGAACCCGGACATTTACGATGACGGGCAGAATCTATTTCTGAAAAACATATGCCAAAGAGATTCGTTTATCTGCTGCTGCTGATGATGCTGGGCCCTGTTTCCGAATCGTTCGCACAGGATGGAGCGGCTTTATATCGCCGCCACTGTTCGTCGTGCCACGAAGGAGGCAGTCAGACGCGCGCGCCCGCAAGAAGCGCGCTGCGGGAATTGGCGCCCGAGCGCATCGTTCATGCGCTTGAAGCGATCGGCAGCCCCATGTCGTCGATCGGTCTCGCGCGTACACCCGCCGAGCGTCGCGCTCTGGCAACATACCTTTCGGCAAGACCGTTCGGATCGGAGAAGCCCCTGGATATGCAGCGCGCCGGGTGCAAACAAGCCGCTGCATTCTCACTTTCTTCAGATGAATCGAACTGGAATGGCTGGAGCCCGGGTTCTTCGAATGCACGATTCCAGAATGCCGCCGCGTCGGGTCTCGATGCGAAAAGTGTTCCGCAACTCAAGCTCAAGTGGGCTTTCGCCTATCCGGGCGACATCATGGCATACAGCCAGCCGACGATCGCCGGACACCGCATTTTCGTGGGCAGTGAAAGCGGCAATATCTTTTCGCTCGATGCAGCGAGCGGCTGCGCTTATTGGATGTATGCCGCAGATGCAGGAGTGCGGGCGGCAATCACGATCGGCACGCTGAACAATTCGTATGCGGTCTACGCCGCGGATTTGTCGGCGAATGTGTATGCGCTCGATGCAGCAACGGGAAAGCTGATATGGAAAACGAACGTCGATCGCCATCCGGCGGCGCGTATTACGGGTGCTCCAAGACTGTATGCCGGCAAGCTGTACGTTCCTGTTGCGTCGCTTGAGGAAGGCAGCGGGTCGCTGTCCGGCTACGAGTGCTGTACATTCCGAGGCAGTGTCGTCGCATTGGATGCCGCGACCGGGAAGCAGACATGGAAAACGTATACGATTCCCGACGAACCCAAAGTTGCCGGCAAGAACAGCAAGGGCGTTCAGCAGTGGGGCCCTTCGGGCGCCGGAGTCTGGTCGTCGCCTACGCTTGATCCGGATCACAAGCTGATTTACATCGCGACCGGAGACAACTACTCACTGCCTGCTTCCAAAACCAGCGATGCCATCATGGCTCTCGATATGGACACCGGCAAAATGCGGTGGGTCCGGCAACTCACCGAGAAAGACGCGTGGAACGTGGCTTGTCTGAATGCGGATACAGCGAATTGTCCCGCCGGGGCCGGTCCGGATTTTGATTTCGCCTCTTCTGCAATCCTCGTCGATTTACCGAACAACCGCCGGGCTCTCGTCGCAGGTCAAAAATCGGGGATCGTTCATGCGCTGGATCCGGATCGTGAAGGAGAAATCCTTTGGCAGGTGCGTGCGGGACGCGGAGGTATCGTTGGTGGAATCGAATGGGGACCCGCGGCGGATGACCGGAATATGTATGTCGCGGTCTCGGACGTACAGCTCGGACGCGACGGCGGTGTTGTCTCCAATGCTGGAGGTGGTTTGCTGTCGTTGCAGCTTTCCGACGGAAAACAAATCTGGCGTGCGGAACCCGCGCGCTGTCCCGACAACAGAAAAGGATGCAGCCCCGCTCAATCTGCGGCCGTCACGGTCATTCCCGGAGTGGTTTTTTCGGGTTCACTCGACGGACATCTTCGCGCTTACTCGGCCGAAGATGGCCGCGTGATCTGGGACTTCGACACGGCTCGCGATTTCACAACAGTCAACGGCGTCACAGGACACGGTGGAGCCATCAATGGCCCGGGACCAACCGTAGCCGGGGGAATGTTGTACGTAAATTCCGGTTATGGGTTTCTGGGTCAAATGCCGGGCAATGTACTGCTGGCATTCTCAGCGAACTAACAGAAGAAATGGCTACAAAAGGCACAAGAAACATCAAACTTCTCTTATAATGCGTGCCACCGAAAATCGGAGGCACGAATGAGAACCTGGGGAGCGGCAACAGCCGCGGTCGTACTTTCAGCAGCTTTATCGCCGACGCTCTCGGCGCAGTGGCCTTCATTTCCGACACCGGCAGTTCCCAAGACAACAGACGGCAAGCCCAACATGGAGGGCCCTGTCCCTCGAACGACCGACGGCAAACCGGACCTGACCGGGATCTGGGGCCTCCGCGGTCCAGCCGGTCAACGCGGCGGCAATGCCGCGGGCGGCGCAAGCGGAGCAGGCCGTGGGAATGCCGCTGGACGTGGAAATGCAGGGGCTGCAAACGCCGCGCCCGCGGGGCCGCCTGCGCCTCCTCCGGTTCCCCCTTTGCCTCCCGACGGGATCCCAATTGCAACTTTTGGTAACGCCGGCGCTGGCCTCAAAGAGGGTCTCCCCTTTCAACCCTGGGCCGCTGACCTTGTCAAAAAAAGAATGGCGGACAACAGCAAAGACAACCCGGACGCGCACTGTCTCCCGATGGGGTTTTTGCAATTTCACAATCATCCCGAGCCGCGGAAGATCATTCAGACTCCCGCAGTCACCGTCATCATTTATGAAGCCAACAGCGGTTTGCGACAGATCTTCACAGATGGCCGCTCCTTGCCGCCCGACGACGCTGAACCCTGGTGGTACGGCTACTCTGTAGGAAAGTGGGAAGGCGATACGCTTGTTGTGCAAACAAAGGGATTCCTCGACGGCGGCTGGCTTGATGTTCGCGGAAGCCCTCTTACAGACGCTGCGAAAGTCACTGAAAAGTTTCGCCGGGTGAATTTTGGAAATCTTGAAATCGAAATTACGGTTGACGATCCGAAGGCATATACAAAACCCTGGACAGCCAAAGTCAATCAACGCCTCATGCTCGATACGGAACTTATCGAATTCATTTGCGAGGATCGGGACGCCACCCATTACGTAGGAGGAAAGTGAGAATGACAAGGACTCGTTGCTTCGTTGCTGCCGCCGGCCTCGGCGTGCTGATCGCCTCGGTTCCCCTATTGGCGCATCATTCTTTTGCAGCCCAATATGACCGAAACAAGCCAACAACGCTCACCGGACCTGTAACAAAGGTGGACTGGATCAATCCTCACGCCCGGTTCTTTATGGACGTGACGGATGCGTCCGGCAAAGTCGCAAATTGGGAAATCGAGCTGGCTGCCCCGGCGATGCTGGTCCGGAGGGGATGGAGCAGGAATTCGCTCAAGGTCGGAGAACAGGTCACGGTCAACGGCTCTCTTGCCAAAGACGGCTCCAATCTCGCCAATGCAACGGCCGTTACGCTCAGCGACGGCAAAAAAGTCTTTGCGGGATCTTCCGGCGGCGACGGCGCAAATCCTTAAGGAAACCTGAAACACAAAAAATTACAGCGACGCACAACGAATTTGAGAGTGGAGATCCCAGGATCTGAGATCTCAAATATTGGGTTCTGCACTCTCCAATGCGTTATGCGTCCCTGTAGTTTCTAGGTTCTTACGAAATCATCACTTTCCGGGGCTGCTGCGAATTATCTTCCAGGAATGACTTCTTGTTTTCCAGGTCCTTGGCTGTAGGCTGAACTTTCCCAGTCGTATCGGTTACACGCGAGACCAGAGTGTGTTCGCCCGGCGTGGCGCCATTCCAGACGTAGGTAAACAGCTTCCACGAGTATTTTTCTTTCGTGGAAGACTCCATGGTTGCGGGCTGCCACGGTCCGTCATCGACTTTTACTTCGACGGATTTGAGTGGAGTCCCATCATTCAAAACGACGCCGAGCACTTTGTGCCGATTGCCGTCTTTAGTCACGCGAGCGATGAACGACTTCAATTGCATATGCGTGACGGCGGTTTCGTTGTATCGCATCTCGCCGTCAATCATTTCGCCCCGGACTGTCCGATACCAGCGGGCTTGATACTTGCCGAGATAGGTTTCTTCCTGCGCGTGAATTTGTGCAAGCCATTTCACGTTGGATACGCCGTACCAGCCGGGAACAATCAATCGAAGTGGCGAACCTTGATGACGCGTGAGCGGTTCTCCATTGAGAGCCCATGCCAGAAAAGGATCCGACGACATGGCCTTTTCGCGAGCGAGGCTTCGGCCAAACTGATAATCGACTTTGTATTTCTGGGTTCGAAATTCGACTTCTTCTTCACCGTGATCGGCGCCATAAAAGACGATTTCGTGAGCATTCGATTTCAAACCCGCGGAGTCGAGAACGGTCTTTAGTGGAACACCGGTCCAACGGCCGTTTCCAGAAAGTCCCTGCAAGACCCCACGGTTGCCCGAGCATTCGAAGCCGGCAACCAGTTCGTGGTTACCCATTTTCTTCAATTCATCCAGCGATAAAGACTTCGGCCTCTCGAACAGCCCGGAGATCTTCAGACTGAACGTAGCGGGATCGACTACAGGATGCCCGTAATGTTGAGTGGTGAAGAATTGATCCTTCGGCGTGAATGGCCCGTCAATCTTACGAAGGTCAAGGGTTCGGCGATCTGCTGCGGGAGCGAAGTTGGCATTCGCCGGGATGTCGGTAAACGGCACGAGAGTCTCCCCCTCTGCCAGGGCGGGCAACGCCCATTCCGGAACCCCCAGGACACTCAGTCCTGCAAGAGCCAGGCTTCCCTTAAGGATTTCGCGGCGCGTGTTTCGAGTCGTCATGTTGGTTTCCTTTCTCGTGATGATCCAGAAGAATAGCCACAAAAAGGCACAAGAGACACAAAAATATTCGGTGAATTCCGTCCGTTTTTGTGGCAAAAGACATCACCATGAAATTTCCGATCCGGGGCGCCATTGCTTTTGCATTGCCCGTACTGGCCGTTGCCGTGGTAACCGGCTTTGCAGTGCGCGCGGGCCATCCCCAGAACTATTACTTCCTTGCGGCGGCTCCGTTGTCCGGAGTCATCGGCAGCCTGGCTTATGGACGAAGACTCGGTTTGCCGATCGTCTCGGGATTGTGCTTCGGCATTGCCGGCATTCTTTTCGCCTTACAGGAGCCCGGCCGCTCCGCGCTGATCCGGGATGTCGTTTGGGTGGGACTCGTTTCAGGCGTCTTGTTCTGGTCCATCGGTGCTCTTGCGATGCTGACGTTGCCTCCGCCACTGCGTTTTCGGGGCGCGACGGCCTTCGCCGTACCCGGAGCAATCGCCGGCCTGGCTTTTCAATTCCTGTATGGACCAGGTCATTACATGTTCGACTTGAACTCCCGTCAGTGGTGGGGAACAGCCCCTTGGGAACAACTCGTGTTGTGGTTGATCGTGGGCGCTGGAACCGGATGGCTGTTGGGAAGGCATTTCGAAACCGCGCGAAAGTTCGAAAGCGAAACATCGAAGTCCGGATCGACGAACTTGTGGGGAATGGTGTCTCTGGTATTCGGGGTTCTTGGACTGGGAATCGGAATGATCTACTTCCTTCGCTCCGCGCTGCCCCTGGGCCTGTTTAATTCCCTCTCACCGGCATCGGCTGCCTCGGATTGGTTCTGGAGCTGGGGCGTGCTTACGTTCGTTGCAGGTTTGATTGCACTCACCCGCGCAACACGCCGGACACGAAGCGCTGCCGGAATCGGACTCGCTATAGCGCTGATGTTCGCATCATATAGAGTCGAGGCGAATCCCTGGAAAACGCGATTTAATACAGGCTACGCCTCGAAGCTGCTCCGAGAGCATGGACAGGCGACCGACCCGCGTTACGGTGACGTCGTCTATTCCGCGAATCTGATCCTGGCCCAGGCTGCTCTGGATGAAAACAACATCGCCAATGCAAGACACTACCTCCTTGAAGCTGCATCAACTCCAGGGACGCAAATCATCCAGCAAACGAGTCTGGACGTTTCAGTAGCTCGAGTGCTGCTTCAACGAGGTGAACGCGACACCGTGCTGGAGTACCTGCGGCGCGGGCATTCCATATGGCCACAGGGCAATGCCCTTTTGAATCGATGGGAGAGTGCAATCCGCGCAGGCCGGCCAGTCAATTTCAATACTCGAGGTCCGAACGCGCAAGATCGATAGCGCGGCTGTTAATGCTTGCGAATGAAACCAAGGACCGCACGATTAAAGGCCTCGGGTTTTTCCCAGTACGAGGAATGTCCTGCCTCCGGAATGACCACCGTCTCCGCATTCCTGATGTGCGCCTTGAAACGGCTGAGAAGCGGGGGCGGCGCGTACATGTCGGCGTCACCGGTTATGAGAAGCGTGGGAGTCTTGAGATTATCCAGCAATACAAATGTCATTCGATTTCGAAACGTCTGGGAGGTGGCTCCCGCTTGCCGGCTGAAGCGTTCCAATTCGGCCCACTTCAGCGTGTCTTCTGGATTCCCGGCTCGAAATGCGGGTCCCAACTCTCGAATCTCCGGCGGCAGCGCGTCGAATGCAGGTGGGCGAAGCTTTCGTCCGAGTTCCAGATAGTCTCCGTCCTGCATGCCCCCAATGCTGTTTGCAACGACAAGGCTTCGGAGGTGTTCCGGAAACGACAACGCGTAATCGAACGCGACAAACCCGCCCGCGGCTGTGCCCACAAGATGAAATCGATCGATGTTTAAATGGTTCCGCAAAGCTTCCAAATCGTCCGCCGCGGTGCCAGGCGGACCTCCTGCATCATGGACCGAACGTCCCCACCCTCGCCGGTCGTAGGTGATGACGCGATAGCCGGCTGCGGTAAATGGAACAACCTGCTTCTCCCAGTTCCTGGTGCTGCCTGTGGCGGCGTGAAGGAAGATCACGGGAACACCTGTACCTCCCGAATCCTCGTACCAGATCCGCCCACCGGACAATTCTGCGAACGCGCCTCTCGTCTGCGCACCCATTGAAAAAGCACAACACCCGGCAATACCCAGAACACAAAGAGCGGATAAGGAACGCCAGCCTGACAGTTGCATGATGCGGAGATTGTAAATCGAGTCTGCAAAGACCGGGGATGACGAAAAAACATCGTCCCGCAACCGTTGGCTGCGGGGGATGTCAGAATCTAAATTCTTCCAAGAAGTCGTTCCGGATTTATTTAATGGATCTGCGGCGTACAGCGCCAACCGCGGACAAACCCAACCCCACAAGCAACAGAGTCGCCGGTTCGGGCGCGATGGCAAAGAGTTCTTCGTGGTTGGAGTAGTTCGCACCAGCACCGCCGCTCAAAGTCACGTGGCTGACCGTTGTCATCGAGAAAGGTCCCGCACCTCTTGTGAACAGGCCCGCCGCTTCAATCGTCTGAAAACTTCCGAATCCGGTGGATGTCGGAGTGACCTGCAAACCATTGGTAAAGTCCGCGCACGCCAAACAGGCAACGGTCGTACCCGATAAAGTTGGGAGACCAGCCAGACCGTTCGTCTTATCAGCATAGGCTTGAAAAGTTATGGTTTTCGTTCCGGCGGATGTATACGAACCTCCCAAACCACTCATGTCGAGAAGATTCGGACCAGCCGGCAACGTAAAGCCCTGACTGCTGACCCACAGCGAAAGCGTGTGCGTTGCGCCGCTGGTGTTAGTGATGTTGTTGGTGGACGAAAAGATTGCGCTGAAGTTTGCCGAGTTCACTTCGGAACTGGTCTCAATCATGACTGAAAAACCACCGAAGACTCCCGCGAATCCCAACGACGACAGTGAAGGGCCGGTGGCAACAGTGGTGATAGGACCGTTATCTAATTGCAATGCGAGTATCGACGTTGCATGTACTGCCTTCGGTGCGAGGAACATGCCACAAACAAACGCGGTAAGCAGGAAGATTCTAACGTGTCGCAACATCCTTGTTTCTCCTTGGAACCAGCTTCATTACTGGTTTGTCGAACGATCGTTCTCAAAGCAAGCATCCTGCCAAATAGCGCCGATTGGCATTAACTCCTCGTATGTTGATTAGAGCGCTAACTAATGAGCCTCTATCTTGGCCTCACACCCAAGGATCCTTCACTTCCTGACGTTCTCATCTTTGTAAACGGATCCGACGAGCTTGATGGTTCGACTGATTCCTCGAGCGTTAAGAACTCGTTTAACTAACTGCAAATATGAGGAGTTCAATCCATGCAAGGGCAATCGCGTGGTTTCTGTCCGGTTCAATTACGAAAACCGGCTTTGCTGAACGAATCGCGAAGGGTCGGCCAAGCGGCGGATCGGGTATTAAAGCGAAAGGGGTCGAACCGCATCGGTTCGACCCCTTTCTTAGGAGAAGTGACTTAAAGGACTACTTTTTGCGTCGAGAGATTCCGAGTCCAACCAATCCGGCTCCCATCAGAACCAGGGTTGTCGGCTCGGGTGTGCGAACTGGAAACAATTCTTCGTGATTGGAGTAATTGGCTCCACCGCCCGGTGCAAGAGTCAGTGTCGTTACTGTGGTCATCGAGAAGGGGCCAGGAGTTCTGAAAAACAGACCCGCAGCGTCAGGCCCTGTGGAGAACGAACCGCCAGCAGGACCGCCAATCGTCGGAGCGGCCTGCAAACCATTCGTGAAATCAAGAGTGCTCATCAGTACATTACTTCTGTCTGCATAAGCCTGAAAACTGACCAACGGGATGCCCGTGTGATAGGAGCCTCCCAAACCGCTCAAATCCAACAGTGGTGTACTCGCAGGTAATGTGAAGTCCTGACTGCTGATCCACAGAGCCAGTGTATGACCAACACCAGTATGGTTCGTTACATCAGTGGTCGCCCCAAAGACTGCACTGAAAGCCGCGGAATTGAATTCCGTCGTCGACAGCACATCGACGCTCATGCCACCGAATACGCCGCTAAAGCTTAAGCTGGACAGCGAAGGTCCTGCAGCAACCGGTGTGATAACACCACCGTCCAACTGTAGGGCAAGAATTGCCGTGGCATGTGCGGGAGCTGGTGTGCCCAGAAAGAGTGCGCAAGCAGCTGCGATAATCGTTAGTGCTTTCAAGTGTCTCAACATTTTACTTCTCCTTGAAGAAATTCTCTTCGCCCGACTTCCAATCGGTACGGATAATGACCGAACCCGCGCTGACTTAAGCAACTTGCTTGCCAAGGGTGTCACATTTGAGGCTGCGGATTCTATTTCATTGAAAAGATTAAAGCAATTGACTCCTTGAACGGCTTTTGCTCACCAGCCGGCCTTCGCCGCCGCAAGCAAGAAGTGTAAAGAGACCTGACGGTGACTGTGTAATCTGACTCTCTGCGCGACGGACGGCTTTCGTAAATGGCATAGACAAGAGACATTTACACTAAATCACCGATCGGAGCGAGCGACATGTAAGCTTTCGCTACAAATGACAGGAAGCGGGTTTACAAAACGGGGGAATCCGGCTTCACTCAACAAATCAGGATAAGACGGTAATTCCGAAATCCGACCGTCAATGAATTAGGGGCTAAAATGCTCCAACAAGCGTCGTACCGAGACCTCGAATTCATGGCTGGTGGCGCCATCCTCCCGGTTGGTTGGAAAGCGCCGGAAATCTCACTCTGATGATGTCGCAGCCTTTCATAGTCGTATTGGTCCTTTATATCTAGAGGCCAATACATATAAGGATGGGGGCATCCAGGGAAAGGATCGCTTCCTCTGCAAGAGCCCGCCAAGGGCCAATTTTGTATAAGATCTTTACAGTTTTTCGCATAACTCAATGCTGATAGATTTCAAAGGAGTTAGTTGAAGCGACGACGGTCTTCGTCGGAATTAGTTACGGTTATGAATCGCGGCTGCAGCACTAGGCTGAAGAAAAGAGTCGCGTTTTCTGGCAGTTGAACGGTGCTTGTCAAATGGACCGACGCGTGCTAAATAATGAGCGCCGTAGTGTAGAAGCGCACGAAGCGTGATTCCGAAACGGAGACAAACAATGATTGGCAGTTCGACGAACTCAATAAAGAGATCAGCAAGTATAGTCAAATTGCTGTTTGGTGCCGCTCTATTAGTACTTGTTATAGGCAAGCCGGCCCACGCGGACGATATCTTTTCAGTCGACGACATAACCGATCCTGATGATCCGCTTCATGGTTTCTGCGGTCCTAACGCGACCTTGACCACCTGTTCAGATAACGGAATCATTACGCCATTTGGAGCGGGGTCGCTGGCCAACGGGTTTGGTTTCTATTCCACACCGAATGGTCTCTCCGGTGGACACTGGCGCGTCGTGATCCTCGTACCAACGAGCCTTGCTGGTGCCGATTCCGAGACTTTTACAATCCAGGAAACGAGCGGCACTTATTCGGGTAACACGAATAAAATCGTTACGGCAACGAGAGTGACGGATGTGTGGACCGGGGGCGATTTGGCATCTTTCATCGGTCTGTCGAGTTTGTCGGCGAATCCCTTCGGAGCTTATGCTGTGGGCGCGGACAGTGGCGTCACGGGGTTCTATGTATACGTCGCCGACCTGTGCGCAGCAACGTTGCTAAGAGATAGTTCGTCCACATTCAGAATCGGTGCGTCGGTACCCCAGGAACCGACATTGAGATTCACGAACAATTCGTCTCCAATTCAGACCGGTATGGAAATCACATCCTTCCTGTCGGGCACGCATAACACAATTGCAACGGCTCCGAACGGTGCTCTTCAAGCCACAGGACCTTCAAGCCAGGCGACACCGGAACCGGGAACTCTCATCCTTTTGGCAACTGGTCTAGCTGCGGCCGGCGCTAGCCGTTTTCGATCGAACGGGCGGCAGTAAAAACCAAACCACATCAAGGTCACCAGCGAAACACTCATCAACGCGTCCGTCCATCTGAAATCTTTTCAGCCGCAGATCGACAAGCGTTAGAACCTCTCACGACGACCTTCTTCTCCCTTTACAAAAGGACATCGGATCAGTTAACTGAAAGCGGATGTCCGCAGCGGAAAGGCTGGGGAATGTCAGCGCATGAAGAAATTGGTTTTCATTGTAAGCATCCTGGTCGCGTCGGGTGCGGGCGCCGCGTATCACTATTGGCCCTCCACAAAGGGCTATTTCGAGAGTGGAAAGAAGTACTTCGACGAAAAGAAATATGTTGAGGCTTCCATTCAGTTCACGAACGCGCTTACAGAGAAACCTACGAATCGAGACGCCCGGTATTTCCTCGCGTTATGCCTGTTAAATCTGCAGGACGCTCAGCGTGCAACTGTGCATTTGAGAGCGTTGCTGGATACTTTCCCCAACGACATACCCGCAAATTTGCAATTGGCCAATATCTATCTCGCAGAAGGATCAACCGAACCCGAACAGTTCAAGGAAGCACGACGAATTGCCGAGAAAATCCTTACGATTGATCCTCAGAATGTTGACGCTTTGATTCTGTCCGGTAGCGCCTCCCTGGGCCTCGATAACTACGGCGCCGCGGCCGTATTTTTTGAGAAAGCCGTCAATGTCGATCCCAGGAATGTTTATGCATTCATCAAACTCGGCTCGACCCGGATGTTGCAGAAGCGATATGCCGACGCCGAAGAGAGTCTTCTCAAGGCTCGCGAAATCGATCCGACAAGCAAGGGCGCTCTGGCCGCTCTGACTACTTTCTACAGGGTTACTGGAGACTCGAAAAGGGCCGAGAGTCTGGTTCAGGAAGGTCTCTTGCTCGATTCCGACCATAAAGGCGTTCAGTTGCTCGCAGTGGACTTCTTCGACAGGCAGGGACGATTCGAAGAAGCAGAGAAGATTCTGAGAAATGCGCAGGAGAAGGTCCCGTCGGATCCGAGTCCATCCCTGTTGCTGGTAGACCTCTATGCAGCGAAAGGCCGGGCGAAGGATGCATTGGATCTGATCGTCGCAACAAAACAGAAATTCCCTCAAAACGTGGACGTTGCGGGGAAGATGGCTGCAACACTCATTGCGACAGATCCCGGACGTGCACGAACTGAAATCGACATCATACGGAAACTCGAACCGAATAATCCCCTGGGGTACGTCCTGCTCGGTGAACTTCAGTACAGGACTGGTCAATATGACGCGGCACAGGCAACTCTGGGGACGAATCCAGCTCTGGACAGCCCCTACCCTGCTCCTCATTTCCTGCTCGGAAATCTGGCCAGACGACAAGGCAAGCTCGACGATGCGATCAGCCACTATCAGAAATCGATCTCGGTAATTAAGGGTGGTTACACTCCCGCGAGAATGGCGCTTGCGGAGGCGTTCCTCGAGAAGGGCAAAATCGCAGACGCTCGCGAACAAACCCGCAAAGTCCTCGAATCTCAGCCCCAGCATGTACAGGCTCTGCTTTTCAAAGCCGCGCTGGACACTCTCGAACGAAGATTTTCGGAAGCCGAACAGACGCTAACAGCGTTGGTGAAGTTACAGCCTCAAAATCCTGATGTGCTGAGGCAAATGGCGGTTTATCAAGCCACGCGAGGCTCTACTGCAGATGCGAAAAAGAATCTTGCTCGTGCGTTGGAATTGCGGCCCGATTCACTGGAACTGCTGCGTGAAATAACGATCCTCGACGTGCAGGACAATCAAATTGACAAGGCCATCCAGCGGCTTAATGCCGTACCGGACAGCCAGAAGACGGCGTTCCACTATGAATTGCTGGGCTCGGTCTATTCGCGTGCAGGAAAGTCCGACGAGGCAGAACGCGCATACAAGAAAGCTCTGGAGAAGGACCCGTCCCGCGCGAACTCGGACTTGTTCCTGTTCAGAGAATATAGACGAAAGGGTCGTACTACAGATGGCCTTCAGGCGCTCGACGACTTGCTGAAGAGGAACCCACTGGCAAGCAATGCGCACCTGCTCAAAGGAAGTATCTATCGAAATCAAGGGGATGACGAACAAGCCAAGCACAGTTATTCAGAGGCACTCAGAATTCAACCGGATTCCGATCTTGCAGCGAATAATCTTGCATACATCCTCGCACAGGAAGGCAAAGATCTTGACGGAGCGTTGCACTATGCGCTGACAGCGCGCAAGAACCGCCCTGAAGTGGCGGCGTTCGCCGATACTCTGGGCTGGGTCTACTACAAGCGAGCAGACTACATCAGCGCTCGCGAACAAAGTCTGGTCGCGGTTGCAAGACAGCCCGACAACGGTACATACCTTTATCATCTCGCCAAGAGTTATCAGGCGACTTATGAGATCGAACTCGCCCTCGAGGCCCTGAAAAGAGCGGTCAACAGCAAAAAAGATTTCAAAGAGAGACCCCTGGCTGAAGCCGACCTCAAAGAACTCTCAAAGTAACAATAAATCCCGCCCTCCAAAAAAACTATTTACAAAAACTTATGCCGTGACTTTAATGCGAAGCATTGGAGGGATCCAATGCCATTTAATGTCGGAGACATGGTCCGTATTCAGAATTCGAATGCCTTAAAACCCAC
Organism: uncultured Solibacteraceae bacterium; assembly: GCA_964633285.1. Taxonomy (GTDB): domain Bacteria; phylum Acidobacteriota; class Terriglobia; order 20CM-2-55-15; family 20CM-2-55-15; genus 20CM-2-55-15. Next base: position 17,379 of record CAZWGA010000036.1, read on the forward strand.
ACGCGCTCGCGTTCAACGAATTCTTCCCCAGACTTTATCTGTACAGGATTTTCAGGAGTACATTGTCGAATTCGCCAACTTCCGGTCGGAACGATTCCGTTTCGGTTTGTGCCGCGAATTTGAACTGCGGCTGGATACCGCTACCCACAAGACTCATGAGGAGTGATTATGAAAACCTTAACAGTCGGCAAACGCGTGCGCGTCACTTCGGGCGTTCCATCATTCTGGCATCACGTCGGCCGCATCGTCCAAATCGTTGAGCCGTTTGTAAGCGAACAAATGAAAGAAAAGGCGCTTCTTGAGATGCCGCTCTATGCTGTGAGACTCGAGGATGGCCGGAGCTTTCGTTTTCGGGGACGCGATCTCGAGCCCGTCAACTAAGAACCGGCTCAATCTCCTCGAATCTGTTGTTCGATTCGTCGAATGATTTCTGCGGCTGATCCCGCGTCAATCCTGCGGCCGGTTTGCTCAAAGACTTTCCATACGGACGTGACAGCCGCTTGACAAACGCGATCAACGCTCTCTATGTCTTTTTCAAACATCTCTGAGTTCGCAGCCGCCTCGCGAAAGATTTCACCGACTTCAAACCAGACATAGTTAAAAAAGAAGAGCGACAAAAACCGCCGGATCAGGACTGCTTTTCCATACCTCGCCAGATATTTTACCAACTGTGCTTTGAAGTGCGCATAGCCGGAATCCGCATGGAAACTCACTCCATAGAGCAAAGCTTCCTGCACTGATTTTGAAAGCAGACTTCGCTCGATGCCGGAGGCGCCTTCACTAAACGCTTCGCCGATGGTTTCCATAAACTCCGAACCCGGCGCCAGAGATGCCCTCGCGGAGATGCGTTCAAGGATCGACGAGGATTCCACCGCCTGAATCGAGGAGAACCACTCCTCGAGACGGACCAGTGTCGAAATTACAGACTGTCCGAGACGATCTTTTTCCTTCAATAACTCGCGGATCTTAAGCTCAATTGCGGAAATGGCACGTGGGCGTGAAATGATGCCTCCCGAAAATCCTTTTCAGGATAAGAATCTTGATTTAACCAAGTCCCCAAATTACGATCCACTCCTCAGATATTTCCGAATGACTCGGAACCTCAGGAGAGCCACGATGGCTGACGAACAATGGTACTTACTTAGAATTCGAAACGGCTTTAACTCCGTTGTGCTTTCTAAACTCGCCAGACTGAGTCTTCAGGTCGTTGTCCCTTCACGGAAGTCCGTCGATTCGCAAAAACCTGGCGCTTGTGAAGACTACTGCAGTTACTTGTATTGCCTGTGCTGCCCGGAGAACCGGAGGAGGCTCGTATGGATTCCAGGTGTTCTGGACGCATGCCGCACCGACCAACCGGCGAATCACTAAGTTCCAAGGCAAATCGTTTTCAAACGGAATCATCATTCACGCGCATGTCTTCATGTCAACTCAATGCTTTCTGATATCATGGCGGCGCCCCCGTAATCTCACGCGAATAGAGGGAGAAATCAACTGGATGTTAAGGGATGATCTGATAGAAAGAATTCGCTCAAGGAGTGCGCGAGTCGGCGTCATCGGGCTCGGTTATGTGGGACTGCCCCTGGTGTTGCGGTTTGCAGAAGAGCATTTCTCCGTTACCGGTTTCGACATCGATCCAGGCAAAGTCGCGAAGTTGAATGCAGGGGAATCCTACATTCACCATATTGCATCCACCCGCCTTCAGGCAGCTTTGAAAGAAAAGCGGTTCGAGGCTTCATCTGATTTCGGCCGGCTGTCGGAAGCCGATTGCATCATCATTTGTGTCCCGACACCGTTGACGCCGAAGAAAGACCCCGATCTTCAATACATCGAAACCACGGCTGACGCCGTTTGCAAAACTCTTCGCAAAGGTCAAATCGTGTCGCTCGAAAGCACAACGTATCCAGGAACCACCGAAGAAATTCTGCTCGAAAAATTTCGCGGGAAAGGATTGGAAGCCGGGAGAGACTACTTTCTCGTTTTTTCTCCTGAGCGCGAAGATCCCGGAAACCCGAAGTTCTCGACCCGGACCATACCGAAGGTTGTTGGCGGTATCACGCAACATTGCCTCGAAGTGGGGCAGGCACTATACAGCGCTGTAATCGATCGAGTGGTTCCGGTATCTTCGACACGGGCCGCGGAACTGGTCAAGCTGCTCGAAAACATTTACCGCTCGGTCAATATCGCCCTTGTCAACGAACTCAAGCTGCTTGGGGAACGGATGAACATCGATATCTGGGAAGTCATCGATGCCGCAAGCACGAAGCCGTTCGGGTTCACACCCTTTTATCCGGGGCCTGGTCTCGGCGGCCATTGCATTCCGATCGATCCGTTTTATTTATCCTGGAAAGCGAAGGAGTACGACTTCTCGACCCGATTCATTCAGCTCGCTGGAGAGATTAATACGAGCATGCCTCATCATGTTGTCGAACGAATCGCAGAAACCCTGAACGAAAAGTCAAAAGCGATTCGAGGTTCAAGAATTCTGATGCTTGGCGTGGCTTACAAGAAGGATGTCGATGATGTGCGGGAATCGCCGGCATTGGAGATCATGAAGCTTCTGAAGGAGAGAGGCGCTGAGCTTTCCTATAGCGATCCCTTTATTCCGAAACTTCACCGGATGCGCGAGTACGATTTTTCATACATGGCTTCTGTGCCGCTCACTCAGGATGTTTTGCGCACTTTTGATCTGGCGTTGATAACGACGGATCACACCAGTGTCGACTATCAATTTGTGGTCGATCACAGCCAAACAGTAGTGGATACGCGCAATGCAACAAGACGTATTTCCCGAAACGCTGAAAAAGTTGTCCGCGCCTGAGAGAGACCGCTACTAAAGATTTCAATTGACAGTATGACAACAGCGTGCATAATAAGGCGGCCTGCATCAAAATCCACACCGAATCGCAGCCCAACCAATTCCTGGGACTGCCACTGCGGTAGCTTTCTTCAAAAAACAAAACACCAAGGGACGTGGACGCAAGCACGCGTCACAACGACTACAAAGCCAGGGAGGCACCAATGATCCGTTCTCAAGGCAAATACTTTTCCAAGGATGAACTCAACCGCATTGTTATGCTGCTCCGCGATAGCGACATGAGTCTGCCCGAAATCGCAGATCGAATGCGCTGCAGCCGCAGTGCCGTTGCAGCGATCAACCGAAAGTTTCAGGTCCGGCTCTATGAAGGCAAACGGAGTCAATGGAGTTTGAACTCGTCGAATGCGACCACCCCAACCACGCCAATCCTCCAGGAAGTAGCGGTCCTCGAACAGTAGAGTTTCTTTTTAACTGCAACGAAACAAATTCGCGCTTGACAGAGAAGTGTCTCTGTAAAATCATAAGAGCGCTCCTTCGAAAATCCGTGGATGTGATTGCCGAAGAGCAACCTTGAAAACGCGGGTTTAGTCGGCCAGGATGGACGGTTTGATTCCACGTCGACTCGCGCGAAAAGTCGTTGACAGCATTTTGAAAAACACCGAATACGAGCTTGTGCACAAACTGTTGTGGAGTGCATTGTTTGTATTCTAACGCTACTAACCAAGCCGTTTGTAGTTCGGCGCCGGGAGACGTATAGGATGCGTCACAAGTGGTCCCGGTTAACATCATCAGGGGAATGTTAAGGATGCACTTTCCCGAAGAAAGTTCACTCTGGTACGCGCTTCACGTCAGAACGCGTTTTGAAAAAGTAGTCGCGAGAAACCTGCAAAACAAAGGCTACGAACAATTCCTTCCGTTGTATCGCCGATCCAGCCGCTGGTCGGATCGCGTCAAAGAAATCGAACTTCCTCTCTTTCCCGGTTACGTTTTCTGCCGTTTTGATCCCACCAATCGATTGCCTGTTTTGACTATTCCCGGGGTCAATGCCATTGTCGGCATCGGCAAGACGCTCATGCCGGTCGAGGAATCCGAACTGAACGCTGTACGTGCCGTCCTGCAATCCGACACCTACTGTGAACCGTGGCCCTTCCTTGAAGTGGGACAACACGTTCAGGTCGAACATGGGCCGCTTGCGGGAACACGAGGAATCGTAATGATGGTGAAGAATACGTGCCGGCTCGTCATTTCGGTCAACATGCTGCAACGATCGGTTGCAGTTGAAATCGATCGGGACTGCCTGAAGCCGGTTGAGACACCTCGAACGGTTTCCACTATCGCTGTAATGCAATAAGACTGAACAAAACTCGAAGAAAACAACCAGCCACAAAGAAGCATAAAACTAATGATTTATGCTTCTCTGTGGCTATTCTTTTATACGACTACGAGAGTCTTCTCTGTGATCTTGCAGAGGCAGGAGGGACAACTCGCGGGACGGTGCATCAGGTATTCAGTCACGGAAGGATCGCAGCCCGTCAAAGCGTCAAACACATAGTCCAACGCGATCGCGGCATTCTCGGCACAATGTTCGCAGGCGCTCAATAATCCTTCGGCCTGCCCGACCATATCGTTGTCGAGCAAAACGATATCGATCTCTTCAATGGACTGTGGTACGCGTTCAATCATACGAGAATACTTGAGCACGCAAGGGGCCAAATAGCAGTTGAGACCGAAACTGTTGTCAAAACAGAACATAGCTACCTTGAATGTCACTCGTCGTTCGGATTCCTTACAAAAGACGTCAGAAAAGTTAACAACTATTGCACCTCAAAAAAGGATCCGCAGCAGCACGCGACAAGCACTCATATTTGTGGTTAAATAACCGCGATGAAAGGCGTTGTGCTCGCCGGCGGACTCGGAACGCGGCTCCATCCTCTTACAAAAACGACCAATAAACACCTCTTGCCGGTCTATGACCGGCCGATGATCTACTACCCCATTCAAACTCTTGTCGAGGCGGGCATCTCGGAGATCCTGATCGTTACTGGAGGGCGAAACGCTGGGGAATTCCTCGAACTACTGGGTAATGGTAAAGAATTCGGACTTAAACACCTCGACTATACATACCAGGAAGGCGAAGGCGGAATTGCCGCAGCGTTGTCTTTGTCCGAGTACTTTGTCGAAGATGACTCCGTGTGCGTGATTCTGGGAGACAACATTTATGAAAAGAGCGTCCTTGGATCGGTCCAGGAGTTCTTGCATGTGGGCCATGGAGCTCGAATTCACATTAAGAAGGTGCAGAACCCTCAGCGTTTCGGAGTGCCTTTGATAGCAGGTGACCGAATCGTCAAGATCGAAGAAAAGCCCAAGCTGCCCCAATCCGAATACGCGGTAACGGGCCTGTACATGTATGACCAGAACGTTTTCAAAATCATCAGGGGCCTGAGGCCGTCGGGGCGCGGTGAGTTGGAGATTACGGACGTGAATAACGTCTACATCGAACGTAACGAGATGACATACGCAATCATTGATGGTTGGTGGTCTGACGCAGGCACTTTTGATTCACTCCTGCGCGCCAATATTCTGGTGGCCAGCCAGGGTGGAGGCGCATCTGAAGAGATTTCTCAGATGGCGATTCAGAATTCCGCATCCATTCTGAGGCAGCAATGAAGATCCTTGTTACCGGAGGGGCTGGTTTTATCGGCTCCAGTTTTGTCCGGTATGTCCTTCGAACAAAGAAGGACATCGAGATCGTCAACTATGACCTCTTAACCTACGCGGGAAATCTGAGCAATCTACATGAAGTCGCGGAAGATTCTCGCTATCTTTTCGTGAGGGGCGACATTGCCGATCATGGGAAAACCGAGAGTCTCTTTGCCGACCATCGTTTCGACTGCGTTGTCAACTTCGCCGCCGAGACACATGTCGATCGCTCGATTTTCGATTCTGCGCCCTTTGTGCGAACGAATATCGAAGGGACGCGCTGCCTTCTGGAAGCTTCACGGAAACACAAGGTTTCAAAATACGTGCAGATTTCTACCGATGAAGTTTACGGAAGTCTCGGACCGGCAGGGTCCTTTCGCGAAGATACGCCGCTGGATCCCTCGAGTCCCTACTCCGCCAGCAAAGCGGCCGCGGATCTGCTCGTTTTGGCCTACTATCGTACGTACGGATTGCCGGCAGTGATCACGCGTTGTTCGAATAATTATGGTCCGTGCCAGTTTCCGGAGAAACTGATTCCACTGTTAATCACGAATGCTCTGGCAGATCAGCCTTTGCCCATCTACGGCGACGGCCTCAATGTACGTGAGTGGATCTTTGCGGATGAACACTCGAGAGCTGTGACGTTGGCGCTTGAAAAAGGCCGGCCTGGCGAGGTGTATAACATCGGCACCGGCGACGAACGGACAAACCTTGATGTAGTCCGGGCGGTTCTGCGTTATCTGTCCAAGCCTGAATCCCTGATAAAGTTCGTTCAGGATCGCCCAGGGCACGATCGCCGTTATTCGATCGATTGCTCGAAGATTCGCCGGGAATGGAACTGGCGCCCGCAAATCGATTTTGTGTCGGGACTCGCCGCAACAATCGACTGGTATCGTGAGAATCAGAAGTGGGTGCTCGAAATCAGCAATGCGTCTTATCGGACGTATTACGATCGAATGTATACACGCCGGGATGAAACGCTCGCAAGACTACAATGATTGAAAGGACAAGAATGCGCTACATAACCCTTTCGTGTTTGTCTGCTTTGTTCGCTGCGGTAATAACCCTTTGGTGTTTGTCTGCTTTGTTCGCTGCGGTACCGGTTGTACCAGCGCCGGCGCAGGTTCTGGAGCCGCCGAAGACGCAGGATAAACTCTATACGATACAACCGAATGATGTGCTCGTGATCTTCGTCTATAAAGAACCGAACTTGACGCAGAAAGTTCTGGTACGGCCTGATGGCCGGATTGCCTTTCCCCTGGTGCAGGACATGCAGGCCGCAGGATTGAATCCCGGCCAACTCAAAGACAGAATCGAAGAAACACTCAAGCAGTATCTCGACGCTCCGAACGTCACCGTCATCGTCGAAGCGATTCAGAGCTACCGAGTGTACGTTACAGGAAAGGTTCTGAAGCCGGGCATGATCATGATGGAAAAGCCCGTCACCGTTCTTCAGGCCCTGGCCCTCGCCGGTGGCTTTTCGGAGTATGCCAACCAGGCCGAGATTGTCATCATTCGCAACTCAGGTGAAGACACGACACTTTATCGATTTGTTTATCCGGATGTCATCAAAGGAAAAAACTTCTCGCAGAATATGCTTCTGAGGACCGGCGATGTCGTTGTTGTTCCGTAGAAACGGAGTCCTTTCGCTGGTCTTGACCCTGTCTTTCTCAACCTTCGTCTGGGCACAAGACCAGATTGAGCAACCGAGTATTATCCGCAAGTCGGTCATTACCTCGTTTGAAGCCATGGCCGGAGGTGCGAACAGGCTGAGCGGCCTCGGCTTGACGTCGTTTCAGGACACGTCGCCGTTCTTCTATTACTACAGTGCGTTTCCGTCAATCGATATGAACTTCAGAGGCGCTCGTTCGGCATTCAGCGCCGCATACGCGTTCGGATTCAATCAGACTCAGGCGAGCACATCCTTTCGGTCGACAACGCATTCCGTCTCCGTGAATTTTGCAGCCTCGCTTAATCCCAAGTGGCGAGTGGACCTTTCTGAAGCCTTCAGGGTCAGTAACGACATCCTCGGATTCAACCTGCTTCGAGGAGTTCCTACACAGTCGGAGCTCATTTCTTTCGTCTTTACACCTGTCACACTCCATGAATCCATTTACACCAACACCGCACGAGTGAGTCTGGGATACACCGTGAATGAGAAATCCAGTTTCTCATTCGCGGGTTCGACCGATATACGCCGCCAGGCCAGGGTTACTAGCATTCCCGGAAGTCTATACGACCAACAACATGCTGCCGGCAGTGTTGCCTACAGCCTTAAAACACGGCGTACCGAATCCTGGTCCTTCACCTACGGTGCTTCCTATTACGATTTCCAGGGTGCCCAAAATGCCCTTTCGCACTCCGGCGAGGTCGCATATTCCAATCAAATCAGCAGCAGCTTGACATACAGGATCGCTACAGGAGCTTCGCGAGTCAAAACGCAAAACTCACCGGTTTCATACATCGGATACAACACATCGGCAAGTTTGACAAAAGTGGCCGGCATCCACTCATTTTCCTTATTCTTCAGCCAAACGAGTGGAACGGCCAGTGGCCTTGGCACGCTCTCGGATACTCGACAAGCGGGTTTATCTTTTGGCAGGACTACCAGGAACATGTCGTTGACTGGGGACTTTTTTGCTTTTGACAGCCGGGGCAAGCTGGGCAATACATACGATGTTCGCGGCTTCGGAGGCGCATTGTCTCTGGGGATACCAGTAACGAAAACGATCTCGGTCCGAACTGGCGCTCAATTTCAAAGGGACGATCAATCCATCTTTGCTTTCACCCAAAGACGAGCTTTCGTGTCCCTTCGATACAGCGACTGTCATGGCCAATGCGATACGGGGCCCGGCGCAAGGCGCGCAGCGCGGCCCGACTAGCCTACGTTCAGTTCGATGTGACCAAGCTTCAAGAAGAAAGGGCGGAGGGGCATCGTGGGGAGCAACGTCTTCGATGCTGCCCACGATGAACGGTCATGCGGTGGCCGCATTGGTTGTTGCGGGGACGATGGGAATTACGGGAGCAACCGGAGCAACCGGAACAACGGCAGGTTGCGGATCCACAGCCGGCGGCGTCTTCACTGCGGCTTTGCGTCCGCGAAACCGTCCGATGGAACGTATCGCCTGATACGAGGCGAGCGCTCCGGGATTGTCGCCGAGGACGTTCGCGACCAGCGCGTCGAAGCCGGCCAGGGCTTCCATTGCTGCTGCCATCGCGCTATTCCATTCCTCGATTGCAGCGGACCGGTTCGTCTTTGCCTTGGTGTAGTCGAGGATCGCCGTTTCCAGCGCCTCAACCGCCGCGCTGACCTGCTCGGGCTGAAGTCCGAACCGCGCAAAGTCCTTTTTCAAGGATTCGGCGTCCCTTCCGACACCACGTCCGACATCGATCAATTCCCGTTCGGTCTTTTTCTTTGGCAGACGAACCTTGCCGGTATTCAAGGCTCTCGCCACCAGACCGGCACGGATGATGAGGTTTCTGGCGTTGTCTCGAGCGGTCAACCGTGCCGCGTGTCCGTTATGCATCGCGGCTTCCGCCGACTTGCGGTTCGCCGCGATCTCGGACAGTGTCTTCACTTCGGACTCCAGCTTACGGAGAATCTCCGCTGCTGTTGTGTTTTTCGGAAACAAGCCCACGTTTCGGGTTCCGTAGTCCACCACGCACGTGAGCATCTGATAGTTTTGGTTGTCTTTGCGATTCATAACATCTCCTTTTTGGTTTGTGTACGTTTTCGGTTTCGAACTTTCCGGGCCCCCAGGTTGCCTGCCCGGTTGTTTTTCCTAAGGCACGCCGCGCGCCATGTCCGTGGACACAAGTCATCATCGATTTTTCAAAAGGTTATGCTCGTGAATCGTGTCGCATCGACACGACAACGGACGGATCGGTCCGTTTCGAGACGGATCGGTCCGTTTTCACAAGGGAGACGTCCCTTGCGCCTGGGTCATCGCCCGTTTTCACAGCGGATTCGTTCGTCGAGCCGAGGGAAGTGGAACTTTTCTTATGGTCACCGGCCATTTGCTCAGGCGGCATGACAGGAAAACACATCGACGTGGGCGCGGTGCAGATGGAAGTAACAGAAAAACACATTGACGAGGCCACGGTGCAGATGGAAATGGCCGCGGTGCAGATGGAAATGGCGTTGGCGCAAAGATTATGGCCGTTGCGCAATAGCTACAGCAGTTGCGCAAAAGATCATGGCAGTTTGACATTGAGAACTCTCGCGAGGCGCCGAAAATAGCTCGCGCTGATGTCCAACATTCGGGCGGCTTCGACCGGCTGGCCGCCGGCGTGGGCCAATGCGGTCTCGATCAGCATTTTCTGATGTTGAGCCATGCCCGCATAGTAGCCGGATGGAGCGGCATGAGAAATCTTCACCTCCGACACATAAGCCGGCAGGTGGTCCGGTTCGATGATGTCGCCCTGTCCGCACATCAAGACCGCGCACTCGACGGCATTTTGTAATTGCCGGACGTTGCCGGGCCAGTGATATGCCGTGAGGATGCCCAGGGCTTCATCGGAAATCCCCCCGACCGGCCTGGCGTCGCGAAGCTTTTCCAGGAGGCGATCGACCAGCAGCGGAATGTCCGCGCGCATTTCGGAGAGCGGCGGCGTCCGGATTGTCGCAACGTTCAGCCTGTAATAAAGGTCGTGGCGGAATCGTCCTTGTTGGATCCATTCTTCCAGATTGCGATTGGTGGCGGCGACAATCCGGACGTCGGCATGGAGCGTCCGGGTGCCCCCGATGCGGCGGAACTCGCGTTCCTGAAGAAATCGCAGCAGCGCGGCCTGAATCGTCAGCGGGAGTTCACCGATCTCATCCAGAAAGAGCGTGCCGCCGTCGGCGATCTCCACGAGTCCCTGCTTCTGCGAACCCGCGCTGGTGAACGCGCCCTTTTCGTGGCCGAAGAGTTCGGTTTCGACGAGCTCCTCTCGAACGGCGCCGCAATTCAGCGCGACAAAAGGTCCCGCACGGCGGCTGTTTCCATGGATGCCGCGCGCGACGAGTTCCTTTCCAGTCCCGCTTTCACCGAGGATAAGGACCGTTGAACTGGAGTTGGCGACTTTATCAATGAAGTCGTGGACTTTCCGCATGGCCGCGCTGGCGCCGAGCAGCCCGTGATTAGTGTAGGCATACTTGCGGAGGTGTTCATTCTCGCCTTGCAGCTTCGCGGCGCTTCGCCAGCGATCCCACACCCCTGCCGCTACACCGGCCATCGCGGCCAGCAGGCGCAGGTGCGCGGGCGTGAATGCATTCACCGCACTGTTCTCGAAATAGACGACACCGAGGTTCGATTCACGGATCCTCACGGGTGCAGAAAGCAGGGACTCGGAGGCGTTGAACAAAATGACCGATTGTTCCCGCAGCGCCTGAGCCGCAATTTCTGTTTTTATTTCAAACGCCGACGGCCGAAACACCACCGCCTGGAGGTCCGTCAGAAGAACGGCGGCCCGCTCGGCCGGAAGATGCGCGGCCATTTCCTCCAGCAACCGTTCCAGGAAAGGATCTGTCTCGCGAATTTCGTTGATGGCAGAACTCACGCGCAGCAACGGTTCCAGAATCGCCTTGTCCGAGGCGATGTCCGCCAGCGCCTCGCGATCGATGCGCAGATTCGTAATGCCGGAGTTGTTCATGGCAACGGGTACGCCTCTCCTATCGCGGCCACATTATCATGTCCTCCGATTCTACATGAAGGCTTGAGGTTGAAATGTTAGTCTAGTTGGTCTAGTCTTACGAGGATGGCCGGTCAACCCCTCGCCTACAACATCTATGAAGCCAAGACGAAGCTGTCGGAGCTCATCGAAAAGGCACGGCAAGGCAAGCGCGTCATTTTGATGAACAGGGGGAAGCCGGTAGCGATGATAGTTTCCTTCGGTCCGCGGTCGACTCGCAAGCTCGGCTTCCTTAAAGGGAAGGGCAAGCTTCTCAAAGGCTGGGACGCACCGATCGAGGACTTCAAGGATTACGAGTGAAGTGCCTCTTCGATACTCACAGCTTCCTATGGGCTGCTTTCGATCCTCGAAAGCTCTCGAAGGCCGCGGCAGTGATGATCGAACGGCCTCACGTGGAATTGTTGTTGAGCGCTGCGTCGCTATGGGAAATCGGTATTCTGAGAAACCTTGGACGAATCGAACTCAAGGTCGGCATTCGAGAGATTGCCGACCTCGCCGCATCCGAGCTTGGCGCCGCTCTCGTCGGCATTGAACCGGAACACGTGGACATCCTCCTGACGCTGCCATTTCATCACCGGGATCCATTCGACCGTCTGATCATCGCCCAGTCGCTGGCTCTGAAAGCCCCGGTCGTGGGCAAAGACACACTGTTCGACGATTATGGAGTTCAGAGGATCTGGTGAGCCGTTGGTCTCCCGATCAGATCAGCAGTCATAAATCGAAGTTTAGCCGGAAAACCTACCTCGGAGTGATCGTGCTGGAGGTGGTGCTTCCCTGAGCATTCGTCAGCCGGACCGTCACACTCACGATCGAATTCGCATCTCCTCCCGAAATCGCAAAAGACTGCAGGAAAGAGAATGAACTTCCAAATGGTATCGAAGCGGGATTGCGGTACCATGTGGCGAAGTCTGCCTCAACGTTTCGGGTCAGGGTCACCGTTTCTGTCTTCGAACTCGAACTCGTTTTTACTTCGAAGTCGAATTCCACGCTCGTCACGCGCCGCGAAGACGCGTATCCGGTGATTTGAACATCCAGTCCTCCGCTGGTTCGTACCGCGCCGGCATCCGTCATTTTCGGCGCCACAGCGGGGATCTCCACGGTTGCCACGGCTACATCTGAAGGGCCGTTATCAAAGTTCGCCGTAAGCTTCACTGTTCCCGATACGGTGCCCGTCAACAAGGTGATTTTCTTGTCAAAAACTGCGGCAGTCGTATTTGCAGCAATGGTAAACGTTGCGGTTCGAGCTCCTGTTGAGAATTGAGTCGCGGGATCGTCACTGGGAACTTCCGCGTTGGATGTGAACGTCAGTCTCAACGTGCCGCTGAGGTCACTGGGATGGGGCGTGTCCAGCGTCAATGCAATTTCAGATGTTTGCGTTGGACTCAAAGTAACCGGCAGCGTCTTGACCGACAGCGTTGGCAGAGGCGGATCAATCGTCAACACAAAATCACGCGAAGCCGCGCCGCCGCGAGAATCCGTGACAGTAATCGTTATTGTTTGACTACTTGCAGCCGTTGGAGTGCCTTGGAGCACTCCCGCAGCCGATAGCGTGATACCTATCGGTAGGGTGCCTCCGGAGACTGTCCATGCGAATGGCGCACTGCCGGTAGCCTGAAGCTGCTGGTTGTACGCGACGTTTTTGATTCCGTTCGGTAACGTCAGGGTTGTGATGGAAAGCCCGGATTTGATCGACAGCGTAAACGTTCGTGTGGCTTGTTGCGCGGGCGTATAGCTGTCGGTTACCAGAAGGGCAAAGGAAAACGTTCCGATTGCGATGGGTGTGCCGCTAATCACCCCGGCGCTGGATAGCGTCACACCTGGAGGCAGACTCGGACCGGGATTCGTCCATGTGTAAGGCGCAAGTCCGCCCGTCGTGACCAACGACACGGAGTACGCGCCGCCGGCGGTAGCATCAGGCAGCGGAGCCGGCGTAACGATTGCCAGAGCCGCATTGACAACGACGTGAAAAGCCTTCTTGTCCGTCTGAACAGGATCCGTGCTGGCCGCCTGAATTGTGAAGTCAAAGGTACCCGAAACGATCGGTGCCCCTGCCAGTGTCCCTGAAGGAACAAGAGTCAAACCCGGAGGAGCGATGCCGGAAACGACAGACCACGTAAGCTGCGTTGGTCCCGCCGCCTCAAACAACTGGCTGTAGAACGCACCCACAACACCAAGCGGGAGATTGGTGGCCGTTGTAATAGTCAGCAGAGGTTGAATTGTAATCGCGAGGCTCTTTGAAACCGTTTGCGCCGGCGTCGAACTATCGGTGGCCATGACCACAAAGCTGTACGTCCCCGGTATTGTCGGAGTACCGCTGAAAGCGCCTGCGCTCGAAAGAGTCACTCCAGAAGGAATCGCTCCCGATACCAGTGACCAGGTATAAGGTGTGGTCCCGGCTGTGGCAGCAAGTGTCTGCGAATACACAATGCCGGGAGCTCCGTTGGGCAAAGTAGCCGTGGTGATGGTTAGTGTACTCGCAACGGTCAGGGTAAAAGTCCGGCTGGCCGTGTTTGCCGGCGTAAAGTTATCCGTAGCCTGAATCGTAAATTGGTAACTGCCTGCAGTGGTCGGTATCCCGCTAAGGATACCCGTGCTGGATAAGTTCAGGCCGGGAGGCAACGCTCCGGAGCTGGACCACACATAGGGGGCAACACCGCCGGTCGCCGTGAGTGTTACGGTGTACGGCACGGACGGAGTTGCGCCGGGCAGTGCGGGAAGATTCGTAATCGTCAGCGCGGCATTGACGACCATCCGAAATGCCTGGCGCACGGTCTGAGCAGGGTCGCCCGCGGACACCTGAACGGTAAAGTCATACGTACCCGCCACTGCGGGAGTGCCGGCTAGTGTGCCGTTCGAAGTTAATGTCAGACCTGGAGGCGCGATGCCGGAGACAACGTTCCAAACCATTGGCGTCGGTCCGGTTGCCTGAAGCAGTTGCGAATAAAACGATCCGACAACGCCTAAGGGCAACTGCGAAGTGCTCGTGATGGTCAGGCTTGCTTGAATCGTGATCGTAAAAGTCTTTGTCGCCGTCTGCTGTGGAGTCGCACTGTCCTTGGCGGAAATCGTTAGAGTGGATGTCCCCGCTCCCAATGGCGTACCCGAGATGATTCCGTCGGTGGATAGCGACAATCCAGAAGGCAGTGAACCTGAAGAAACGGACCAGGTATAGGGAATAGTCCCGGCCGCAGCCGTCAACGTCAATGGCGTGTACGCGACGCCAACGACACCATTGGCCAAAGTTGCCGACGTGATCGTCAACGTCGTCGCGACTGTAATGACATACGTTCGGTTGGCCTGCTGTGTTGGAGTGAAACTATCCGATACATTGACGGTGAATGTGAACGTACCGGCAGTTGTCGGCGTTCCACTCAACACACCACCGGTTGAAAGCGTGATTCCGGGCGGCAACCCCCGGCCCGGAACGGAGAATGTGTATGGAGCAACACCTCCAGCAGCCACCAGGGTCACAGAATATGCGGTAGCCACAATCGCATCCGGCACGGCCGTTGTCGTGATGCTCAGAGAAGTGCTGATGACCAGCCGGAAAACTTTTGTGACCGTTTGGACCGGATCACTGCCGGCTGTGGCTTGCACCGTGAAGTCAAAAGTATTCGCAATCGAAGGTGTACCCACAATCGATCCGCTCGATGTCAAACTGAGGCCGGGCGGCAGTACACCCGAAATGACCGACCAGTTCTGGGGTGACGGGCCTGTTGCCGCGAGTTGGAGGTTATAGAACACCCCGGAGACACCGGTTGGCAGCGGTGATGCGGTCGTTATCGTCAGACTCGGCGCCAGGATCGTTATCGACAGAACTTTTGTCGCAGTCTGTGCCGGAATGGAACTGTCCGTCACGCTGAAGGTAACACTCGACGTTCCTGCCGTGGTCGGATTTCCCGAAATAGTGCCGGATGTAGACAACGTCAATCCCGCCGGCAACGTGCCTGCGGATACAGACCAGACAAATGGCGACGTTCCGGACGAGACGGATAATGTTTGCGAGTAGTTCGTTCCGACCGACCCGTTTGCCAACGTCGCTGTGCTGATCGTCAGCGTGTTCACAACTGTGATCGAAAACTGGCGACTGATGGTTTGCGGCGGTGAAAGGCTGTCGGCGAGTTGGACCGTGAACGAAAAAGTGCCCAGCGTTTGCGGCGTGCCGCTGATCGCTCCTGCCGCGCTCAAGCTGAGATTTGCGGGCAAGCTTGTCAAAGCTGTCCACGTATAAGGCGCCACTCCTCCGGTTGCATTCAGCGTTGCCGAATAAGCCGTGGACAGTGTCGCGTTCGGTAAAGATCCGGTCAAAATGGACAACGCAGGATTGATGGTGATCGAGAATGTCTGCTGAGCGGTTTGAGTGGGCCCTGTTGCTGTTGCCTGAGCAGTGAACGTGAATGTTCCTGCGGTGCCGGGTGTGCCGGTCAGTGAACCACTCGAGCTGAGTGACAGACCGGGAGGCAGTACGCCGGATAACACGGTCCAACTTGAGGGCGTCGGCCCGGATGTCGCAATCAGCTTCGTGTAAAAGGCTCCGACCTCGCCAGCCGGCAACGGGGATGTTTCCGTAATGGTCAGCGCTGCTTGAATTGTGACGGACAGATTCGCGGTGGCGGTCTGAGCAGCGCTATCGGTCACGGTAACCGTAAAGTTGAATGTGCCGGAAGCCGTCGGAGTTCCACCGAATACGCCATTTGTAGAATCGGTTATGCTCAAACCTGCTGCCGCTAGAGTTGCTCCGCCCGCAGTAATGCTCCAGTTCAACGGTGTTGCCGTCGTCGGTGCGGCCGCGAGCGTCTGCGAATAAGGAGAATTGATTAGCCCATTGGGCAATGTGCTTGTCGTAATGACAGGTGGAACCTTGATCGTCAGCGACTGTGTAGCTGTCTGCGCCGGGTTGCCGCTGTCTGTGGCGCGGACCGAGAATGTGAAGCTACCGGCGATTTGAGGAGTCCCGCTGATAACGCCGGAACTCGAAAGAGTCAGTCCCGAGGGGAGCGCCCCGGAAACAATAGCCCACGAGTACGGCTGTGTACCGCCTGTGGCGCTGAGAGCCGGAGCCGCATATACGGTGGACAGCCTGCCATCGGGCAGAGACGTCGTTGTGATGGACAGGACGGACGGAACATTAATTGTGAAAGACCGACTAACAATCTGTTGAGCGGCCGCAGAATCCGCGACTTGAATCACAAAAGTAAATGATCCCGTCGTACCGGCATTGATGGTGCCACTCAGGAAGCCGCTGGAACTGAGAGACAGGCCCGGCGGCAAAGTCCCGCTGGGGTTTGTCCAGGTGTAGGGAGTTGTCCCGCCTGTCGCATTGAAGGTTGCGCCGTACGTTACGCTTGCGCGGCCATCAGGCAACGTATTCGTTGTGATCTGCAATTGAGTCTGCGCAAAGAGCCCGGATGCAAACCCGAACAGAAGAATCGTGGCGCCGAGAACTGTTCTCACAGATTGTTTGATCATTGCGCCCCCGGACCTGCTGACGCGCTGGGCGGAATAATAACGATGCGCGGTTCGCTGGTAGAGGCATCCAGAACCATCGTTGGGTCGCCCGACGGTTCGTTCAGACGAAATATGAAGTTTCCTTTCAGCCGGCTGAGTCCGGTCGCGCGGCAATCACATGAGAGCAGCGTGGACCGCCGTGTTTCCATGTCCACAAGGATGACGTTGCCGGAACTGGCATCAGTGAAAAACACGCGCCGGCTGTCGTCGGATACGATCGCACTCGAGAACGTGGAGATCCCGTCTATCGCCGAAATCAAAGGAACACGAGTCGCAGCGCGGGCGGCGTCGAGCAGGACGAATGCGCTAAGCGACGCGTCATCCGCAATGACGGCATTTGAACTATTCGGGAAAAAGGCTACAGCGGATGCGCGATCCGCTGGAATTTGCGACGATGCGCCCGACGAATCCATCACCCACAAGCTGCCGCTCTCGTCGTCGGCGAATCGGGCCAGGAGAACGGTTCCATCATCGTTGACTGTAATGCTTCTGGCTCGCCCGGGAATCCGCGATGCGTCGAACAAACGAATGACTGCGGGAGCTTCGGGAACGTGATCTATGACCTGAACCGTTTTGGTTGCGTGATCGTAGATCGCCGCGACCGAACCCGTTGGGCTTGCCGCGATGAGGTCTCCGCCACCCCTTACGCCTTCGACGGTTCGAAGTACAGGAACATTCGAGCGAAGATCCATAACGACGGCCTTGCCATCGGCGATGCGCAACGCGATCGCGTAATTCTGCATGGGTGCGATAACAGCACCGCGAAATTCCGTCTCGAGCGGAAGGCGATCGGCAAAGAGCGATGCGCCCGGAATGCCGATAATCGGACGGATTGCGGTCCCGCCATTCTCAGAAGTAAATCCAAGGCTCGGACCGTTTAGGATGGGAGACTGAGCTTGAACGCTTAATGCGATCAAACCGGCGAGTACAAAACTTGCTGACCAACGCATTCCTGATTAATCCCTCAATGTTTTATTTAGGCGCGCCCACTGCGGCTCCGCCGAAGGTTATGGTCGGCGCGCTTGAACCAGAACTACTGCTCTTCCCGTGATACGCCACAGCCGCGGCTGCGGCGCCACCGGCAATTGCGATGATGGCGATCAATTTCCCATGTCCCTGTTTTTCTGCAATGTTGGTTTGCAGAATGAACGCGCTTGCAGATTCTCCGTTGGACTGTGCCGTGACTCGAATCTGATAGGGTCCCATCAGCGCGTTAGGATGGTAGACACCCGCGACGGCAACTCCATCCGGCCCGCTCATGACTCGGACGATCCGGGAATCATTCGCAAATTCGCCACTGGGCCCGCCTTCGGGCGCAGTAAATTCGACGACAGCTCCGGCGACAGGACGATTGTTCGAATCCTCGATTCGAACGGTGAGTTGTTTCGCCGGAATCTGTTGAACAACATTTCGTGCGGCATCGCCTTGAATCACCACAATTCTCAGCCCTTGCTGCGCAAAAGCCGGATGCAAGATCAGCACTTGGCAAAGGGCCACAATAGGTAGTCGCCAGTACTTCTTGCCTATACCACTTATCATTTACTTCGGCCTCCTGTTGAAAAAGGCTATTATCCACAGATTTGTCATTCTCCAACAAAGAAATTAGCGCTTGACAGATGACCATGCGAATGAAGAATTGTTGCGGGTTCACACGATTGACACGTTCCTGACGGCATATTTGCTGGTGGGAGCCAAATGGCGGTAGCCCATCCCCCCGCTTCCACATCCGGAGTCTTCCAAATGAGAACAGGTTTAAATGGCACGCAAGATCTCGTAGCCCTCATGGTACGGCGCAAATGGTGGATATTGGTTCCATTCGTGGCGCTAACCGGCGTGGTGTCGGTATTGACGTACTATCTTCCGCGGACATTCGTGTCTCAAACGTTGATTATTGTCCGGCCTCGTGACGTTTCAGAGGACTTTGTAAAAGACCTCATTGCCGGCACTCCTGAAGAACGTCTGCGCTCGATCGAACAAACTATCCTCAGCCGGACGAATCTTATTCAGATCCTCCGGGAATTCGGAGACCAGTTGCCGGAATTCCGGCCTCTGAACATGGACGAGAAAGTACTGAAACTTCACGAACAGATCAGCATCCTGTTCGATCTCGACCGGAAGGAGCTTATTCCCAGGAGAGATCAGCAGTTGATGACGTCGTTCCGAATCTCGTACCAGAATCAGAATCCGGAACTGGCGCAAAAGATAGCAAGCAAGCTCACTACATTATTTATTGAGCAGGATAACCGCACACGTGAGACTCAGGTCTTTGGAACAACCGAGTTTCTTGCCGCAGAGCTGGAAAAAGTCGGGGCACAGCTTCAGGAATCGACCGAAAAGCTCAAGGAAGTGAAGAGTGCTCGGCAGTTTGAGTTACCTAACCAGCTCGATACAAATCTGAAGACACTGGACCGCCTGGCTCAGGAAAAGAGAACGACCGCTGAAGCGCTGGATCGTTATGCGGCGATGCGCCTCAGCCTGGAATCCATGATTTCGCAGACCCCGCCAACGTTGGTCAGGGCAGCCCCGCCCATCCAGCGCCAGTTCGCTCCACCAGACCCCATCATTGCCGAATACCGCAAAGCAAACGCCGAATTCGAAGACCTTTCTTCGCGTTATACAGAAAAGCATCCTGATGTTCTGGTGGCGAAGGCCCGATTGGAGAGACTGAAGAAGCAACTTCCCCCAGACACGCCGGCTTCGGACTCCATTGATGCAGCGACCGCACCTAAACCCGCGGAAATAATGGAGCCCAATCCTCTTTATCAAAAGCTCGTCTCCCAGTTGCAGGACCTTAAAAACGAATATGAAATTCGAGAACGGTCAAAGGCGTTCATAGATTCCGAGATCGCAAAGTACAGCAGCCGGGTTGAAAAGGCGCCGCTCGCTGAGGCCGACATGTCCGGCGTTCTGCAACAAAACGAGGAACTCAAGAAGCAGTACGAGGATCTGAAGAATAAGCTTTCGCAGGCGCGTTTGGCGGAAAGCCTGGAAAGCAAGCAGAAGGGTTCCCAGTTTCTGGTGGCAGACCCTGCCAACTATCCACTTGAACCAACCAAACCTAACAAATTGGTTGTGTTGCTCGCAGGGCTTGCGATCAGTCTCGTCCTCGCAGTCTCGGTCGCGGCAATCATCGATATCACACGCCAGAAGGTTTGGACGCAATCGCAAATTGAGACCTTGTGGGCAGCTCCTGTCCTCGTGGACATTCCGGAAATCGTCACGGATGCCGATCCTTCGGCAGTTCGAAAAAAACGGCTCGTTCTCGTGACGTCGCTAGCGGCCACGATGACCGTCTACAGTGGTTTTCTGTACATGATGTGCTGGAAACACAACTTTATTCTGCAGCAGCTTGATCCTGTCCTTCAGAAGGTCGTTTACAAATGAGCATGATAATCTCAAGTCCGATCCTCGACGAAATTCGCCGCCTGCACGATGACGGTGCCAGCGGCATCTTGACACTCGCAGGGAATTCCGAACGTGTCGAATTGTTCTTCCGCGAAGGAATGGTAGAAGCAGGGTCGTCCAATCTCAACTCCCGCCGCATCGGCGACTACTTCGTGAAAGAAGGATATGCCACGCCCCGGGATCTTGAGGCTGTTGATTCCCTGGCTAAGAATCAGAAAGTCTTGTTTGGAGAGGGCGCCGCCCGGAAGGGTCTGTTAAGTCAAGCCGAAGTGGCGGCGATTGCACGGCAGCAGAGTATCGAATTCATCGATCATGCAGTTCGAAACGGCTTTGCGGTCGATTCCTTCAAAGGCAATCTTCGATCTTATTTCGCGCCGGCAAGAATTAGTTTTGCGCAGGTGTTATTGGAAATCTGCCGCCGGACTGCCAAACCGGTCGAGTGTCCTGTCCATTCGTTGATAGCGTTGCGTGGAGGTATTAATCTCTCCACTTTTCAATGGTACCCACAGGAACTGTACGTCCTGAGCGAGTTGCAATATCCAAACACGTTCGAACAACTTCTGAAAACGACTGCGCTTCAACAGAGCAGTCTGTCGAAAATCCTGGGAGTGCTCGACGCTTTGGGCGTCCTCGAATTCCAGGATGCGTCTCAGACGACTGAGGAAGTATTACCCGATACCCTCCTCGTACGAAGTTTGGAATTCTCGTTTGAGCACTTGATTCCTGTCGTAACGGATGCACTCCTGAGCGAAAAAATAGAAGTAGCCAGGAATGAGATGTCATTCACAAGCGAGCAATTCAAGAATTTAAAAGTGCAAATCGGTGAAGCCAATTGCGCAGCGCCGATCAAGGTGCTTACCGTGTCGAGTCCCGATCCAAAAGACGGGAAATCTCTGATGAGCACCAACCTGGCTTTTTCCTTTGCAATGGATCCAGGAAGGCGGGTAATCATCATAGACTGTGATCTGAGAAAACCGTCTCTCGGATCCTATCTGGGCGTAACCGCCGAGCCTGGCCTCCTGCAGTATCTCGCCAACGGCCATCTAAGCCCGTATTGTTACGTGCGCCGGCTCCGCAATCTCTACTTCTTAACCTCCGGTGGCATTGCGCCAAATCCTGTCGAAATTCTATCGATGCAGAAGATGAAACAATTAGTGGAACATCTGAAGAAAGATTTCGACACGATCATTCTCGACGCCCCGCCATACGGTCCGATTGCTGATGCTCGCATCGTTACCGGACTCAGCGATGGCCTGATCATGGTTGTTCGCCGGGGTAAGACCTCTTACAGCAGTTCGGATCGCGCATTCAAGGCGATCGACCGTAACAAACTTCTGGGCGTGGTGTTTAACGACGTCCAGGCACAGGCCTTCAATACGTACCATGAACTGGGTTATTACCGATATGGAAGTACCCAGAGCAAAAAGGTATATGCTCCTGCGGTAAAAGCCCGCAACACACCCCAAAACTATCTGGAGTCTTAGGAAGAGACTATGTCCGTTTTTCTTGAAGAACCTTTGTTTCGACGAATGCTCTCCCTGGAATGCCGGAGAACCGAACGGACAGGGATTCCGTTTGCTCTGGCTGTCGTTCACCTGGAAGAGTTGGACAGCGCGTTGTCGCCGGATGAGATGGAACGGGTGGGAACAGCCCTGGGCGCCGCCATGCGCGAAACGGATATCACAGGCTGGTATCAGCACCTGCTCACTGTCGGAATCATCCTGACAACGTTGAATGGGGCTGATCAACAGACTCTGGACTCCGTAATCGTCGAGAGAACCCGAACTATCCTGTCGGATGTGGTGGGCTCAAGGCAGTCCGGTGGTCTGCGAATTTCTTTTCACTTCTTTCCGGAAGACGGCGCACTCAATGAAGTCTTTCATGGCGAAACAGAAAAGAAGGACCTGAAACGGAAGGCCCCGGCATCGCTGAAACGCGCGATGGATCTGACTTGCAGCCTGACTGCGGTGCTTCTCTTGTCTCCCTTGTTTCTTATCATTACGGGGCTGATCAAGATGACTTCGAAGGGGCCCGTTTTCTTCAGGCAAAAGCGGATCGGCCAGTATGGAAAGGAATTCACGTTCCTGAAATTCCGCTCGATGTACGTGAACAATGATCCAACAATCCACAAAGAATACATTCAGAATCTCATCAACAAGAAAGTCGGCTCCAGCGGAGCCTACAAGATCAAGAATGATCCGCGTGTCACTTCGATCGGCAGATTTCTCAGGAAGAGCAGTCTGGATGAACTGCCGCAGTTCATCAATGTGATCAAAGGTGAAATGTCATTGGTAGGCCCGCGGCCACCCATACCTTACGAAGTCGAAAAATATTCACGATGGCACTATCGAAGGGTGTTGGAAGCCAAACCGGGAATCACCGGGTTATGGCAGGTTCACGGCCGTAGCCGCACGACGTTTGACGATATGGTCCGCATGGATCTGCGTTATATTCGCAACCAGTCTGTATGGCTGGATCTGAAGCTTCTCATAAAGACGCCCTTCGCCGTCTTCAAAGGCGATGGAGCCTATTAGTGCGCTTAACCTCTTTTCTTCAAGGATGAAACGTGAATAATCACGAAAACTCGACAACGCTGAAAGTTGGCGTTATTGGTTTCGGGTATTGGGGACCTAACGTTGTCCGCAATTTCTTCAACACTCCGAATGCAACTGTTGTTGCGGTCTGCGATCTCAATCCCAAAGCGCTGCAGCGTGTTCGCCGCACTTATCCCACGATGACGGTAACGACGAATCCGGCCGATCTTCTGTGTAGCCCTGAGGTCGATGCGGTCGCGATCGTGACTCCCATCAGCCACCATTTCCCTCTTGCTAAGAAAGCGCTGGAGAACGGAAAACACATTTTTGTTGAAAAGCCGTTTACAGCAACAGTCGCCGAAGCCGAGGAGTTGATCGAACTCGCAGAGAAGAAGAATCTGCGAATCATGGTGGATCACACATTCCTTTTTAACAGCGCGGTTCGCAAAATCCGCGAGGTGATGCAGGACGGGACGCTGGGGAATCTTTACTACTACGACTCCACGCGCGTGAATCTCGGTTTGTTTCAACATGACGCCAATGTGGTATGGGATCTCGCTCCGCACGATCTTTCGATCATCGATTATTTGATTGAAGATGCGCCTGAAGCGATCGTCGCCACCGGCGAAAAACACGTGAATGGAACAGAGGATATGGCGTTCATCACGATGTACTTTCCGAACAAAGTGATCGCGCATCTTAATGTGAACTGGCTTTCACCCGTCAAAGTGCGGACGACTCTTATCGGCGGCGAGAAGAAAATGCTCGTCTGGAACGACCTCGAAGCTGACGAAAAGATCAAGATCTACGACAAAGGCATTGAACGATCGAACGCCGGCTCCGGATACGATCTTCGTGTAAGCTATCGCGCCGGAGATCTGTGGGTTCCCCGTATCGAACAAGTGGAAGCTCTGACGATCGAGACTCAGTACTTTGTCGACTGTGTCCTAAACGAAAACACTCCTTTCAACGATGGCAGGGCCGGACTTCGCGTCGTCCAGATGCTCGAGGCGATTGATGAGTCGATATCGCAGAAGGGCAAGATGGTCTACTGCGGCCCGATGTCGAAACCTTCCGAAATTACGGCGTGAAACTCGGCCTCTTCGTACGGCGCGAACGATGGACTCTGTCCTCACGAGGCAAGTTTCTGGTAGCGGGCATCGTCCTTACCCTCGGGTTCGCCATGGTATTCGGGGCGTATCCGTTCCTTGCCCTTAACCGCCCCATCAGCGCGGATGTCCTGCTGGTAGAACACTGGATCATCAACAGAGTGCCCGGCGAGGTGGCTGCGGAATTCCGGAGGGGACACTACAAAGAGGTCCTCATTTTAAAAGCTGAATACGAGCCGGATGCAAAGCTCAGGTATGAAGGCGGTGCCGGTTCTCAGGAATACATCGTGTGGCTGCTTGCGCGCGCAGGAGTACAACGCGAATTTATTGGAATGGTGCACTTTCCAGCGGCTGAACGCGACAGAACATATCATGCGGCCTTGGCGGCACGAGATTGGTTTGCAGAAGAGGGAGCATTGGCAACATCCTGTAATATCGTTTCGCTGGGGCCGCACTCACGCCGGTCATGGCTGATGTATCACCATGCATTTGTCGAAACGCCGCCGGCTGGAATCATCGCTTTACAGGATCCCACCTATGATTCCAACTCCTGGTGGCGGACCAGCGAAGGTGTACGCGAGGTCGTGGGTGAGTCGATTGCATACATCTACGCCAGATTCTTTTTTGCCTGGATCTAGGAACAACGACCTCAATGCCATCTTTAGTGGAAGCAAATACGAGCTTAAGCTCCGCTGCGGAATCGACCCCCATCGTTAATCGATATCGCTGCGGCGAGCCGCTGCCTGAGTTCGTGTCCCTCAACAAACCAATGGGGCCCAACGGATTCTTCCGGTTTGGATCAAATGTAATTTGTTATGGCCAAACGTCAGGAACAACTTCGCCGGTGGTCAACGCAGCGTTGTTTAATGCTTCCGAGCTCGTTAAGCAGGAAAAGCTCTGCGTCGCTTTGCCTTTTGACGCGGCTCAAATCGTCAACAACCTTCGATATGAGCGCTACGTTGAACATTCCGGATGGCAGGATCGAGTGCAGGAGTCCTGGGTGAGAGATCTTTATTACACCCTGCGTCCGATGTTTCCCGTCGTCCTGAGAAAGCAATTACAGAGAATCTATCTGGGCAACTGGAACAGCATCCAATTCCCTTCATGGCCTGTGGACCGTACGGCTGACATCATGATCGAAAAGCTTCTGGTTGTCGCGATGCAGACGCTGGGGATCCACCGGCTTCCATTTATCTGGTTCTGGCCTAGTGGCTACAGATCCTGCGCGATCGTCACGCATGATGTTGAGACGACTTTGGGGCGAGACTTCTGCGGAAGTCTGATGGATATCAACGATGAATTCGCCATCAAATCCTCATTTCAAATCGTTCCTGAAAAGCGGTACGCCGTAACCGCCGATTATTTGAATTCGCTCCGAGCGAGAGGATTTGAAGTCAACATTCATGGATTGAATCATGACGGAAATCTTTTTCGGGACCGGCACACTTTCCTGGAGAAGGCTCAAAAGATCAACGAATACGCCCGGGAATACGGCGCTTCGGGCTTTCGTTCTCCGGTGTTGTATCGGAATATCGACTGGTTCCAGGATCTCCATTTCTCATACGACATGACCGTTCCAAATGTCGGCCGGCTGGAAGCACAAAGGGGAGGATGCTGCACGGTTATGCCCTATTTCCTGCCTGGAAACATTACAGAACTTCCACTAACGACGACTGAAGACTATACGCTCTTTCACATTCTGAACGACTACTCCACCACTTTATGGAAAAACCAGATAGACATTATCATCCGGGCAAATGGGCTGATGACGTTCCTCATTCATCCGGACTACATTACGAAACGTCGAGCCCACGATACATATCGGCGTCTTCTTGAAGAACTCAACCGGCTTCGCTCCGATGAAGGCGTCTGGATCCCCCTTCCCCGAGAAGTGGACAAATGGTGGAGAGAGCGTGAAGCCATGCGCCTTGTTCGAAACGGAGAGGAATGGAAAATCGAAGGAGCCGGCTGCGAGCGGGCAGCAGTCGCCTACGCATGCTTACGCGGAGACCAGCTTACTTATGAATTCTGAACAAACCTCATCTCCAAAAATCGACCTGGTTCCCGCAACATCGTGGAATCTTAACCGAAGGCATTCTCTCTTCGGACTCTTCGCGCTCGTATTGCTGGCACTGACGTTTGAACCGGTACGAAGGCTCTTTGCGATGGCTTTGTCTCCCTCAAATGCCCTTCTGTCGTATATACCAATGATTCCGTTCATTTCTGCCGTTTTGATTTATTGGAATAGAGAGACTATTTTTAAGAAGGCGCACACTTCGGTTTTACCGTTCGCCACAGCGGCGGTTATCGGAGGAGTTATTTACTATACCGGCCTGACGCTGAAGCAATCGGTGGCGGAGGTCGATTATCTCGCCGTCATGACGACCGCAATCGTGACGTTATTGCTTGGCGGAGTCCTGCTCATATATGGAACTTCCGCGTTTCGCGCAGGCCTTTTCCCTTTTACCTTTCTTTATTTCCTCGTCCCGCTTCCAAGCGGTGTTTCGCTCTGGATCGTACGCGCGCTCCAGCACGGATCTTCCGATGTTGTTGCGATCCTGTTCGCACTGACGGGAACACCCGCTTACCGGAATGATGTGGTCTTTCAACTGCCCGGCGTGACCATCGAAGTGGCGGAGGCGTGCAGCGGTATTCATTCCACGCTGGGAATCCTCATCATTACTCTGATCGCGTCCTATTTGTTTCTGAAGTCCAACTGGATGAGGACTGTGCTGGTTCTTGCGGTAGCACCGATCTCATTGATCAAGAATGCTGTGCGCATCGTCGCTCTGACCCTGCTTGCAATACATGTCGACATGGGTTTTCTGAAAGGCCGGCTCCATCACGAAGGAGGCATCGTCTTCATGATGATCGGCCTCGTTCTGATGTACCCGCTTCTGGCGTTATTGAAGAAACTTGAGGCGAAAAACCTCGACAGTGGAGCTCGCTCATGAAACGACTATTCTTCCCCGCGGTACTGGCAGCCACTATTCTTCTCGGCGGAGTGCTTGCTTACGTCATATGGAAAGCATCACCTCGAACGTCCGCCACTTATTATCAAAGCGGAAAAAAATTCTACGACCAGAGCAAATATCCGGAAGCAATCATCCAACTGTTGAACGCCGTGCGGAAAGACGGCAAGAACCGCGACGCTCGATTTCTGCTCGCGCTCAGTTTCAAGGCCGAACAAGACCTTGCCCGCGCGGCGGGACAGTTACAAGCACTGCTTGAATACTATCCGGATGACATTCCGGCCAATTTGCAACTTGGCGGCATATACCTGATTGCCGGCCAGACCACTCCGGACTTTTTCCGTCAGGCCCAGGAACTTGCCAGAAAGGTGCTCGCCAAAGAGCCCAGGAATGTTAACGCTCTGATTCTCTCTGGCAATGCCGCATCCGGAATGCAGGACTATCGCGCTTCCGTGGATCTCTTTCAAAAAGTGCTCAACCTGGATCCTCAGAACCTGGCGGCGTTCGTGAGTCTCGGAACCTCACAAACCTTACAGAAGAATTACGTCGAGGCGGAACAGGCATTCCTCCGAGCTCGCCAAATCGATCCCAAGGATAAGAATGCGCTCCTCTCCCTGGGAAACTATTACCGTGCTGTTCACGAGACCAACAAGGCAGAGTCCGTATACCGGGAAGGCCTCTCCCTTTATCCAGGCGACAGGGAAATCTATCTCCAGGCTGTCCGGTTTTACAACGAAGCAGGACGCTTTGATGAAGTTGTGAAAATCCTCCAGGACGCACAGTCAAAGAACTCAGAAAGCCCTGAACCTTCATTGATACTCGTGGACTTGTACGACAACAAAGAAAGACCCCAGGATTCCAGAAGTCTGCTTCTGGAACTCAAACAGAGATTCCCAAAAAGCCTGGATGTTGCCGCCAAAATGGCCTTAAGTTTCCTAAGGGATCAGCCGGACCGCGCTCGCACGGAAATCGATCAAATCCTGAAAGCGGAACCGAAGAATCCCATCGGTTACATACTTTTGGGTGAACTTCAATTCATCTCGGGCAAATTTGACGAGGCTGAAAATACTCTGGGAAAAGCGCCCGCGGTCGATAGTCCTTTTCCACAACCCCACTTCTTTCTCGGAAATCTCGCAGCCAGAAAAGGAATGGTTGATCAGGCGTTGTTTCACTATCAGAAATCGCTTGCAGTGAACGGCAATTATTTGCCCTCTCGCGTAGCGCTGGCGGAAGTTTTTTATAACAAAGGGAAACTTGCCGATTCCCGCGAAGAGCTTCGCAAAGCGCTGGAGATCCAGTCCGATTTCATACCTGCGCGTCTTTTGAAAGCGACACTGGAAAACTCCGACAAAAACTTCGGCAAAGCTGAACAGGAACTAACCTCGCTGAACAAACTGGAACCGGAGAACGCGACCATCCATCGTCAAATGGGCCTGTACTACGATTCTCGCGGCAAAACCGCTGAAGCGGAAAAGAGCTTCTTACATGCTCTCGAATTGCAACCCGATTCCGAACAGATGCTGCGAGACCTCGCGTTGTTTTACATCCGCAACAAACAATACGATCGTGCTATTCAGAGAATCAATACCATTCCAGACGACCGGAAGCAGGCATCGCACTATGAACTGCTCGGTCTCGCTTATTCTCAGGCCGGCAAATTTCAGGATGCGGAAAACGCGTTCAAAAAAGCCTTGGAGAAGGAACCTTCGCGGACAAGCTCCGATAATTTCCTTTTCGCGAATTACCTGCGAAGCGGCCGGCCCGATGCCGGCATGCAGAAGCTCGATGAAATCCTGAGGAAGAACCCTTCGAGCACCAGCGCTCTCACGGTGAGAGGTGCTTTGTTTGAAACGCAAGGTAAGGTTGAAGAAGCGAAACAAAGTTACCAGCAAGCCTTGAAAACCAATACCAATGCAGACGTGGCTGCAAATAATCTGGCTTACATTCTCGCTGAGCAGGGTACCGACCTTCAAAGCGCCTTGGGCTACGCGCAACTGGCTCGAAAAAAGCAGCCCGAGAATGCCGATGTCGCCGACACGCTGGGATGGGTTTACTACAAGCTTGGAAACTATGTCCTGGCGAAAGATCAGGTCCGATTTGCAGTTTCCAAACAACCCGAAAATGCCGCATTTCTATACCATCTTGGGATGATCTATAGACAAATGAAACAACTCCCAGACGCACTGGACGCGCTCAGGAAAGCGGCGAACAGTACCAAAGATACCAAGGAAAAGAATCTCGCTCAGAATGCGCTGAAAGAGATCGCGACTCTAAAGTAGCGGGTGAGCAACACCACCGGCTACAGAATCACTCATAGATAATCCGTCATGCCAATCCCGGCTGTAATTTCGTACGCATCTGCCTACCTCAGCTTGATCCTGGTTGTAGGCGTCCTCCTGCGCGACAGGCATTCGTTTGTGCATCGGACATTTGCCGTAGGAGTGTTCCTGTTTGCGGCGGAGGAGTTACTGCGAGGGTTGAGTTACGGCGCGGTTTTGCCTGACGAGGCCCTCTACTGGCAAAGGCGGGTCATGGCGGTTTCGTCCGTCATCCCGGCCGTGTGGCTTGCGTTCAGCGTTACGTATGCGCGGGCAAACGGGTCGAGTTTTCTATCCAGGTGGAAATGGATGTTGATCGGCGTGGCTGCCCTGCCCGCCGCCTATGTTGTGCTTTTCCGCCGGTCTCTTTACACCGGCGCCACTTATTTAGTGAACGCAGACCGGTGGTCTATTCTGATAGGCGGGCCCGCACGTTTCCTGTATTTCTTCCAGCTTTGCATTTCCGTCCTCATATTGTTCAACCTGGAACGTACGATTCGCTCCTCTACAGGCCGGATGAGATGGCAGATCAAGTTCATGGTACTGGGAGTCGGCGGTCTGTTCGCGTTGCGGATTTATCTGTCGAGTCAACGGCTGCTGTACGGCACCGTCGATACAGGATTTGTAACGATAAACGGCGTTGCGCTGATCGCCGCCGTCCTGCTTTTTGCGCTTTCGCTCCTGCGCGGGACCTCGCTGAATGTGGACGTTTATCTTTCAACAGCCACCATTCAGAATTCTCTTACAGTTATTCTGGCCGGCATTTATCTCGTTGCAGTTGGTGTGCTGGCCCACATCGCGCGCCTGTATTCTCCGGACGAGTCGTTGCCGCTCGATGCCTTCGTTATTTTCATTTCATTGACAGCCCTGGCCGTCCTGCTGATGTCCAACCGGCTCCGGCGCAAACTCCGTCTGTTTGTCAGCCGGAATTTCAGCCGGCCGATGTATGACTATCGCAAAGCCTGGATGGAACTGACTCAAAGAACGATATCCCTCATGAGCGTCGGCGAACTGTGCACAGCGGTGTGCCAAATGGTTTCGGACTCTCTCGAAATTCTGTCCGTCAGTGTCTGGCTCGTCGACGAATCACAACGCCGGCTGACGCTGGCAGGATCGACGGCGGTTTCGGGCGCCACGAGGAAGGAAATCGAAAAAGCCGGCAAGAGTGCCGCCCCATTGATCCGTTACATGAAGGATCATTCGGGTTGCCTGGATTTTACAGAGCATAGTTTTGCATGGCCTAAAGAAATCATGGAGGCTGCTCCGCATTTGTTCCGCGAACATCAGGCGGTATACGACATGCGCTACGCTGTCGGCCTGCATGCGGGCGGTGAACTGGTCGGTATCATGACATTGAACAGCGACCGGGTCGGACACGAGCTCCTTTCGACGGAAGACTTTCTCCTCATGGAAGCGTTCGCGTCACAGCTCGCCTCCGGCCTGCTCAATTTAAAGCTCTCAACACGGCTGCGGCACGCTAAAGAAGTGGAGACTTTTCAGACTGTCTCCACTTTCTTCGTTCACGATCTCAAGAATCTGGCATCCCGGTTGTCTCTGACAATGCAGAATCTGCCGACGAATTTCGACAACCCCGAATTTCGCGCGGATGCCCTTCGCGTCATATCGGGCAGCCTTGCAAAAATCGACAACATGTGTGAGCGGCTGGCAATGCTCAAGCAGGATATCGAACTCAATCTTGGACGATGCGATCTGAACAGCCTGGTCACGGCCACGTTAAGTGAATTCAAAACGAACCTGAAAGCAGAACTCGAGCAGGATCTCCATTCGGTTCCTCAGACTACGGCTGACGCGGAACAGATTCACAAGGTTTTGACCAATCTGATTATCAATGCGAACGAAGCCTTGAACGGAAATGGCCGCATCCGCGTTTCCACGATTCACGACGGAAGCAGCGTTGGTTTTGCAGTTCGAGATAACGGCTGCGGCATGTCGGAAGAATTCATCGAAAAATCTCTGTTTAAACCGTTTCAGACTACAAAGAAGAAAGGACTGGGTATCGGTCTCTTCCACAGCAAGCTCATTGTGGAAGCGCACCGAGGCACTCTCGAAGTCAATAGCACTCTCGGCGAAGGCACGGAATTCCGAGTCATGCTACCCATCGGATAAAAACACAATGGACAAATCTAAAATCTTGATTGTCGACGACGACGACGAAGTAAGAACACTTATGAAATGGGCGCTGAACCGGGACTATGAAGTCCTGATGGCCGAAGACCGCCCGGGAGCCCTTCAGCTTCTGAAGCGGGACGGACCCCAGGTGGTAACGCTCGATCTGGGTCTGCCGCCATCGCCTGGCGATACGCGTGAAGGATTTCAGGCGCTGTCCGAAATGCTGCAGGCCGACCCCCTTCTCAAAGTTCTGGTCGTTACCGGCCAGGACGAAAAAGAGAATGGCATGGAAGCCATCGGCCTGGGCGCCTATGACTTCTTCTGCAAGCCTGTGAACATCGATGAACTCAAGGTCGTTATCGACCGCGCCATTCGCGTTCAGGAATTGGAACGTGGGCGGCGTGAACTGATCGAAAGCGATCAGGCCGAAGCATTCGAAGGAATCATCGGCAACAGTCCGCAGATGCAGGCGGTCTTCAGCTCTATTGACAAGGTCTCCAAGAGCGATGCCTCGGTGCTCGTTGTCGGCGAAAGCGGAACGGGAAAAGAACTCGTTGCGCGCGCGATTCATCGAAGAAGCGTACGTAAGAACGGTCCGTTTGTGGCGATCAATTGCGGAGCTATACCGGAATCACTTCTTGAAAGCGAGTTGTTCGGACACGAGAAAGGAGCTTTTACCGGTGCCCACGTGCAGCGGCAGGGCCGCATTGAAATGGCGAACGGAGGAACGCTCTTCCTGGATGAAATCGGTGAATTGTCGGGCGGCCTTCAGGTGAAGCTGTTGCGGTTCCTTCAGGATCATGAAGTCGAACGAATCGGTGGAAGGTCCACGATTCACGTGGATACACGTATCATCGCCGCGACGAACGTCGACCTCACCAAGGCAATGGCAGAAACGCGATTCCGCGAAGATCTTTATTACCGCCTTGCGGTAGTCGTTGTATCGATGCCGCCCTTGCGCGAACGGCAGGGAGATATCGGGCTGCTCGCCAAAGCGTTCCTTCAAAAACAGTCGGCGGCGCACGAAAAGACACTTATCTTTACGCCGAAGTCGATCAAGGCGCTGGAATCCCACACCTGGCCTGGAAATGTTCGCGAGTTGGAGAATCGAATCCAGCGCGCAGCCATCATGGCGGAAAACGGAAGGATTACACCGAGGGATCTTGGGATCTCTCAATACTCGGAATACGAAGGCCAGGGACTCGGCAAGGCTCGCCAGGCTGTGGAGCGCCAAATGGTCGAATCCGCGCTTGCCCGAAATAAGGGCAATCTGACTCGCGCTGCGGCGGAACTCGAAATCAGCCGGCCCAGCCTGTATGAATTAATCGAAAAGCTCGGAATATCCCGGGCGGTGAAAGGCAACAAGTAGCCGCGGACTTTACGCCCGCGGAACCAAAACAAATAATGTCCATCAAAGAAGAATTCTTATCCATTAGTGCTGATGTGCGGCTCGGAGCCAACGTCAAGTTATCCAAATTCATTAATCTTTATGGATGCTCAGTCGGCGACAACACGAAAATAGGCGCCTTCGTGGAGATCCAGAAGAACGCTACGGTTGGAAACAACTGCAAAATATCCAGTCACTCTTTCGTCTGTGAGGGTGTGGCCATAGAAGATGACGTTTTCATCGGCCACGGAGTCATGTTCATCAATGACTCTTATCCTCGGGCAACAAAAGAAGGTCAGCTTCAGACCGAAGCAGATTGGAAAGTTGAAAGAACGGTAATTCGCAAAGGAGCTTCAATCGGCTCCGGCGCCACCATACTCGCGAATGTGACGGTTGGAGAGAGTGCGCTTGTGGGCGCCGGGAGCGTTGTCACAAAAGATGTCCCGGCGAATGCCGTAGTTGCGGGTAATCCCGCTCGATTTCTGCGATACCTGGAACCGAGAAAGTGAGTTTCAGCGTCAAGGGACTCGGCAGTCCAGAAGTAGGGCAAGAAGGAGAGAGAAGAAGTGAACACTAAGAGTAAGCGAGAAACGCCTCAGAATTGGCGTGATGAATACCTAGAGAAATATTACTTCGGCGTACCCGGCACGCCAAATGAAGGCGCTCAGTGGCTAGACCTTGTTCGAAATTACACGCCAAAGGGTGCGAAAGTCTTAGAGATTGGCGGTGGACCGGTGGACTGGACGACTGAAATCGTGCGCGACCGAGCGGGCGAAATCGTTGGCCTGGACATTGACGAAGTCGTAGGGACCAACCGCCTTCTGGACAAGGCGATCGTTTATGATGGGAGGGAGTTTCCACTGCCAAATGCCCATTTTGATGTCGCGATTTCGCGGTGGGTGAACGAGCACCTAGCTAATCCTGAGCTGCACTTCAAGGAGGTGCAACGCGTGTTGGTTCACGGTGGCGTATATATATTCCGGACCGTCAACTTGTATCATTACAAAAGCATTGGCGCTCGCCTGATACCCCACTCACTTCAAGTGCCGCTGGTGAGATGGCTCGCACATATGTCTAGTGAAGAACATGACCCTTATCCAACCTATTATCGAGCGAACACCCGACGGCGAATTCAGGAACTCTGTGCGAGAACAGGTCTTGCACCAGTCTTTTTCAGAATGTCAGAATCGTATCCTGCTTATGGTATGGCTTTCAGGGTGCTCTTCCAAGTTTTTATGAGATATGAAAGGCTGGTAAACTCGTCGGGCCGCTTTGAAGGCCTGCGACACACGATTGATTGTGTGGCGAAATCGATTTCGGCGACCGGAATTGGTCATGCCACCGCTGGGGTCGATGGCGATAATAGCTGAATTGTCTCCGAATGGGCGCAACACGAGTTGAATTGTAAACCCGGAAAACTTATCGGCTGAACGGTTCAGACGGTTTTCTTAACCTGGGAGCGCAAGGCGATTACTGCGCGGCGATTCGTTGCGCGCGCCAAGCTCTGTTTCGTCCGTGCCCCAACATATTTCCCTCGTCGCGCCTCACCGCTCCCCGGCGGTTGCCGGAATGAAGAGCATTTTAAGCCGAGCGCCGCGGCGAACCACATCAAATGGGGGATGGGAAGTTGATAGCGACGAAGGCTAAAAAAACCGCTCAACTAAACCGCAGGAGGATCATTGCACGGTTGGTTGTCGAATTGCGAATGTGTTTTGAATCGTGCGGCACGGCTTGCAGGAGTCTGGGAATCGTTTCGATGATGCGAGCGGATGGGCTCGAATGCGAGAAAACAGGCTGTTATTGATGGATTCGATAAGTAGTGCCGCGCGAGAAGAATTCGACACGATGGTTTGGGAACGGGTCGCCGAATCGAAATGGGGTTCTTACGTCAGCGACATTGAACGGAGAGCAATCATCGAAGCTCAGTCCCTTGCAGGAAAACCGGGGAAAGCACTCGAAATCGGCTGCGAAGGAGGACGCTGGTCGCTGATGTTATCGCAATCCGGCTGGGATATGACGTGCGTTGATGTCGACCCTCAAAGCCTCAACATATGCCAACGAAAAGTCCCCAGCGCAAGATGTGTCCTGGCACGGCCGGACGACGAGTCTATTGATTGCGACACTCACTCCGTCAAACTCATGCTCTGTATTGAGGTAGCGCCTGTTATTCAGAGTGCGTGGTTTTTGCGGGAAGCCAATCGAGTGCTGGCAAAGGACGGAGTCCTGGTGGGTGTGTTCTGGAACAAAATGTCCTGGCGCGGCCTGGCGGTGTGGACTTCTTCCTTTCTGACCGGCAACAGCAAATACAACCCGTACAAATTGCAATGGACGAGTTGGAAAAGAAACCTTGGACACCATGGTTTTACTTTGCTCCACGAGCAAGGTTTCTGCTGGGCGCCGCTTCGACGGGCAAGCAACTCCTCCTTCGTGCATGCGTTCGTGAAGCTCGAAAAACTTCTTCGGCTCAATCAACTTGCCTCGTTTAGTCCATGGGTAGTCTTTATCGCCCGAAAAACCGCCGGATGACCGGCAGCATTTGAAATCAAGGAGAAATCAAAGAATGACCCCAGGGAAAGGAATCCCGTTTCTGGACCTCGTTACTCCCCATCTCGAACTGCAACAAGAACTCCTGGACGCGATCAAAGACCTGCTCACCGCCGGCATGTTCATCGGCGGCCCTGTTCTCGCGAAATTTGAACAAGACTTTGCGCAATTCTGTGATGCGAAATACTGCGTCGGGGTCAGCAGCGGAACCGATGCTTTGCGATTCGCGCTGATGGCCGCGGGTATCGGCAAAGGTGATATCGTCATCACAGTACCGAACACGTTCGCAGCCACTGTCGAGGCCATTATCCAGGCAGGCGCCACTCCTCAATTCGTCGATATCGATCCCACAACATCCAACATCAGCGTGGATGCCCTGCAGGAATATCTCAAAGCCCATTCCGGCCTACCGCTGAAAGCCATCATGCCTGTACATCTGTACGGACAAATGTGCGATATGGATCCAATTATGGATGTCGCCGAGAAAAACGGCCTGATGGTCTTCGAGGATGCATGCCAGGCCCACGGCAGCGAATACTTCTCGTCCAGGAACAATCGTTGGCAAAAAGCCGGATCGATTGGCGCCGCTTCCGCTTTCAGTTTCTATCCCGGGAAGAATCTCGGTGCCTGCGGTGAAGCGGGGGCGGTAACCACCAATGATGCCCGATTGGCGGAAAAGATCAGGATGATCCGTGATCATGGCCAGAACAAGAAGTATCACCACCTGGTCGAAGGGTACAACGGACGGCTTGATGCCATGCAGGCTGCCGTGCTTGGAGTGAAGCTTCCCTTCCTGAAGGAATGGAACGACAGCCGGCGCAAGTCAGCAGAACGATACAACCTTTTGCTAAAAACAGCCGAACAGGTCCAAACGCCGTACGAGCCGGGCTGGAGCCACTCGAACTATCATTTGTACGTTATTACGTGTGAACGCCGCGATGCATTGCAGGAACATCTGAACGAAAGAAGCATCGGGAGCGGCTTGCATTATCCGATTCCTTTGCACTTGCAGGCAGCTTACTCCTATCTTGGATACCGGAAAGGCGACTTCCCTGTATCGGAGCAACTGGCGGCTCGTCTATTGTCTCTCCCCATGTTTCCGCAACTCAAAGCGGAGCAACAAGAGCGTGTCGTGTCGACGTTAGCGGAATTCTATGAACTGCGCCCCAGCGGGGCCACCGTCACACACTAAAATGGCGTGCACATCATCCCTCAATAATCGGGAAGTAAATAAATGAAATCGTCTGTTTCTAAAGTGATTCCAATGAGAGGCCATGGCCCCGCGTCAAAACGGCGTCACATCGTCATGCTGGTCGAGAATAACTACCCTTCCGACAACAGAGTAAGAAATGAAGCGAATCTCCTTTACTCGACCGGTTACCGTGTGTCTGTAATAGCGTTGCGGGGGAGCGGGCAATCATCGAGAGAAGTTGTGGATGGTGTCGAGGTTTATCGTATTCCCCGCGTCGAACTATTCAAGAAAACGCTGACGGAAGAAGTCGGGCTCTTTCAACGAATCATCCACGAACTCAAAGTGTTTGCGGGATATGCGTTCGAGTACGCTTACTTTACGACAGCCTGTTTTCTGCTGACGGCCCTTATCTTTTTCCGGCATAACCTCGATGCCATTCATGCCCACAATCCGCCGGATACGCTGTTTTTGGTTGCACTTCCTTTCAAGCTCCTCGGAAAGAGATTTGTGTTCGATCATCACGATCTTTGTCCTGAACTCTACCGATCACGATATGAGAGCGACGAAGGTCTGAGTACGTCGATGCTGCGATTAGCAGAATGGTGCACATTCCGGACTGCAGATATGACAATTGCGACCAATGAGTCGTATAAGCGCGTACAGATTGAACGCGGAAAGCGAGATCCTCGGACGATTTTTATCGTAAGGAACGGCCCCAGTATCATGCGCATGAATCGCGTTCCAGCGAGCCAGCGTCTGCGGGCCATGAACAAGACCATTCTCGTCTACATCGGCAGTCTGAATCCCCAGGATGGTGTGGATTATTTGCTTCGCGCCCTTTACCAACTGCGATACGGCCTAAAGCGGGAAGACTTCTACTGCGTGATTATGGGAAGCGGAGATTCTCTCGACGACCTTCGAAAGCTGGCGGGAGAGCTTCGTCTCGAGGGATACGCGGAATTGACAGGGTACGTCTCCGATGAAGACCTTCAAGCCAATCTGGCGGCGGCGGATATTTGCGTTGATCCGGATCCATCCAGCCCGTTGAATGACGTGTCTACCTGGATCAAGATCATGGAGTACATGGCTTACGCCAAACCGATCGTATCGTTTGATCTGCCGGAAACGAGGTTTTCAGCGCAGGAAGCCGCCTGTTATGTGAAACCGAATAATGAAGCTGATTTTGCGCGCGCCGTCGCAACGATTGCTGATGATCCGGAAGTGCAGCGAAAAATGGGACAGTTTGGCCGCAGACGCGTAGAAGAACAATTACAGTGGGCTGTTGTTGGCAAGAACTTGATCACCGCATATGAATCCATCGGTTTATTTGCGCACGCAAATAACATCTCTGCAGCCGCCGAATCGCAACTACACGAAAGAACGGCATTCATTGGGGACCGCAAGCGTTGAGAATCAGTATCTTTGGATTGGGTTACGTTGGAACGGTGTCGGCTGGTTGCCTCGCGGGCGACGGGAATGAAGTTATCGGTGTAGATCCGGCTCGGGTGAAGGTCGATCTCATTAACAGCGGCAAACCGCCAATCATCGAAGCGGAAATTGGCGAGATCATCGGTTCAACAAAAGCATCCGGCCTCCTGAGAGCCACAACCGATGCAGCCGAGGGTATACGAAACTCAGACGTGTCGTTTGTTTGCGTTG
>CAZWGA010000037.1:0-2331 GCA_964633285.1 uncultured Solibacteraceae bacterium
ATGGGCATGAGCTAGTTTACAGTGGTGCGCAAGCGTTTCGGGGAGACGGTCTAACGGCCTGGAAATGAGCCGCGGCGCGCCTTTTCGCCGTCGGCTCCATTTCCTTGTTAGCCAGTTTGTTTTATTCGCTGACTCTTTGCTCCCAAATCCTCGGGTGTCGATGGTGATGGAGGATTGCAATGACGTCAACCATTTCATCGCTAACTTTGAAGTAGACGGAATACGGAAACCTGTGAAGCAATGCTCTGCGAATGGGATTCCTGATCTCAGGAAATTGGAGCGGCATCTGCACAATCCGTTGCATTACCGTGTCGAGTTCCATCAACAAATTCGCACCAAGTCCGGAGCCCTGTTCTTCGTACCAAGCAACAGCATCCAGGACATCGAAATCAGCCTCGTCCCGTAGGTGCAGCCGATAGGGCACCGTGGAGGTTACGAACGACGGAGTCGGGAAAGCAGTTCGTCTCGGACCTCGCTCCACGGTCGACCGACGCCAGCGCGATTCTGACGCAGCCGCTGCTCAATAAGATCGAGATGCCACTCCGGGACCGGAACAGTCTCCGGCTTCGCGGCGATTCGATCCCACAGGGACTGTACGTAATCGAGCTTCTGATCAATGGTGAGTTCGTCAAATCCTGGAGGAGGGTTAGGTACTTCTCGTGCCATGGATTCAGTATAGTCCGATGCCTCGATCAGGGCTACTGGACCTCGCCGGGATCTGGCTAACGATTATTGGACCTGCAACACTCTAACGGCTAGCAAGCGGAATTCTTGCAGCCTAAATGCGTCAGTTGAGGCAGGGCCCCGATCAAAAGTCGCTGTTTTCACGCACATTTTAGTCGGTGAAGTCAGCGAAAACACGGATTTCTTAGGCTGCGTGAGCTTGCAGTCTAACGTGATAAGTAAATAGGCTGCACAGATCAAAGTCGATCTACGGGACTTTGAACACCACGGCCACCTTTGTTCAAGACGTGTGTGTAGATCATTGTCGTTCGGACGTCGGCGTGTCCGAGAAGTTCTTGGATCGTTCGGATGTCATATCCGGCTTCGAGAAGGTGTGTCGCGAACGAATGCCGCAATGTGTGGCAGCTTGCCGGTTTGGTGATTCCAGCCTTTCGGACAGCCTGCTTCATGGCACGCTGAATGACGGTTTCATGGAGGTGATGCCGTCGTTGGATTTTCGCTTCTGAGTCCATGTACCGGGATGATGCCGGAAATACCCATTGCCAGCCCCAGTCGCGATCCGCATTTGGATACTTTCGAGATAAGGCATCGGGAAGAACGACACGGCCTGCGCCTTCAGCCGAATCCCTCTCGTGTAGTCGACGCACTTCCAGGAGGTGCGCTTTCAGTGCGTCTCTGATTGTTAACGGAAGCATTGTTACTCGATCCTTTCGACCCTTTCCATCTCGTACGCGAATCTCATTGCGATCGAAATCAATATCCTTCACTCGAAGTTCCAACGCTTCAGTCAGCCGCAATCCCGAACCATATAAAAGATCCGTCACGAGACGAACAGTCCCCACAAGACACGAAAGAACCCTGCGGACTTCGTCCCGCGTCAGCACGACAGGCAAACGCTCCGGCCGCTTCGCGCGCATTTCCAGATCTACCCACTCCATTGGTTGTTTCAGAACTTCTCGATATAGAAACAACAGAGCCGACAGCGCCTGGTTCTGCGTCAAGGCCGCAACTTTGTCCCGAACGGCCGGGATGTGATGAAATCACGAATCTCGTCGACACCCATCTCCTGCGGATGCCGCTTGCCGTGAAACGCTATGTAGCGGCGAACCCATCCGGCGTACGCTTCTTCCGTCCTCGGACTGAAATGACGAATTCGGATTGCCGTTCCCAGACGATCCATTAGCTTCATCCCACGAAAACTTGCAACTTCGATGCCGCCGCGCGAACGCATCAGCGACCGGGAGTACTGCGCTGGGGGGTGGCGACGTGAGCGCAGACGCCGGAACCAATTGCATCCTGCGGAAATGGACTCGCGAAGTACGATTCCGGTTGGATTTGTACTACAGATCTCATTTGCCACCGGTGGCTTGCTCCAAGGCATCCGTCCGGCCACCGCGCCATGTTCGTTGACACAAGCCATCATCGGTTTTTCAAAAGGTTATGCTCGTCAATCGTGTTTCATCGGCACTATAACGGACCGATCGGTCCGTTTTCACAAAGGAAACTCCCTTTGCGGCGGGTTCATCGTCGATTTTCAAAGCGGATTCGTCCGTCGAGCGAGGGAACTGTGACTTTTTTTTGGGTCACCGGCCATTTGCGGGGTCCGCCTGACAGAAAAACAGATGGAAGTGCCCTCGGTGCAGATGG
>CAZWGA010000037.1:2431-54635 GCA_964633285.1 uncultured Solibacteraceae bacterium
AAATGCCCTCGGTACAGATGGAAATGCCCTCGGTACAGATGGAAATGCCCTCGGTACAGATGGAAATGCCCTCGGTGCAGATGGAAATGCCCTCGGTGCAGATGGAAGTGCCCTCGGTGCAGATGGAAGTGCCCGCGGTGCAGATGGAAGTACCCGCGGTGCAGACGGAAATGCCCGCGGAGCAGATGGAAATGCCCGCGGTACAGATGGAAGTGCCCGCGGTGCAGATGGAACTGGTGTTTGCGCAAAGATTATCTCAGTTTTAACATTGAAACTCCCGCCGATATGGATCGATTGACGGAATCGCCACACGGTTGTACATTGTACGCATGAAGCATGTCACGGCATCGGAAGCGAGGAAAAACTGGTTCAAACTGTTGGATGAGGCGGCAAAAGGTGAAGCCATAGCGATCCAGCGTAATGGCAGAACCTTGATTCTGCGCGAAGAAAAGCGCAAAAGACCCAAACCCAGCTACAAAGGTTTGATCAAGGGTAAAGATCTTGAAAGTGCCGACACGTGGGGTTGGGAATGGAGTGAATCGAAGGGGCTGACGCCCGTTACCCGCCGATGACGTGTTTGCTGGATACACATTTTCTGATCTGGATAACCAAGCAGGCAAAACGTCTTCGGCAGTATCCGTGGCTCAGCCATTACGAGCCATGGGGAGTGTCTCCAATTTCGTTTCTGGAGGTTCAGTTCCTGAACGAAAGCGGGAAGCTCGATTTGAGGAACCCGCAATTTACCGAAACCGTTTTATCCGACCCCAGATTTGCCGTAGATTCAGCGCCGCTTCTTTCGATCATCCAAAAATCTCAGGAGTTGACCTGGACCCGCGATCCATTTGATCGTTTGATTGCCGCGCACAGTCTCGCCCGCCGGCTTCCCCTCTGCAGCGTCGATTCGGTCATGTTGGAGAATCACAAGCTCCTGGTGCCCGAAGTTCGATAAAGGAGATTCACCTGACGCAGTTATTCGCATTGCCACAATGCGTCATCCCGCGTTAACCAGAACCACAATGCCGTTCCGATCAGCGGCAGCACGCTCATCGAAAGAAAAATCAAGCCGTACCACTGAAGGTCGACTAATCGTCCGTAAACCGGCAAGGCGATCGCCTGCACAGCCGACCAGGAACCGGATCCGATGCCTGCCACCATTGCGGTGCGGTCCTTCGGATAGATGCGAACACCGACACGAAGCGACATCACGACGAATCCGTCTGCAACAAAGGTGGCCCAGAACAGCAGCGCAAGGACGACCGGAAGCGAGTGGCTGAGCGTGATCAAAGCGACAGGGAACGAAAGCGCGGTCAGCAACAGAAAAACTCGCGCCGGACGCTTTCGGTCCGGCATGTCCGGAATATAGCGATCCGCCACCCAGCCCCAGAAAAAATATCCGGCTTCCCATCCCACCATGGGAATCCAGAGTATGCGTCCGAGTTGCGCCTGAGTGATGCCGAGAGCTCGATTCAAATAAAGGGGGCTCAAATATGCCACGACTCCCAATGCGATCGCGCCGAGACCGAAGCTCGATACGATCACCCAGAAACGGCGTTCGAGAAGATTGGGCCACACCATTTTCATCGCCGTCTTTCGCGCTGCCGGCAGGAAAGGCGGACGGGAAATCGCAAGCCAAAGCAGAAGCCAGATTGTTCCGAAGCCGCCGGTGATCAGGAACGCGGTACGCCATCCATACTTCAATGCAAGCGGAGTAATGATGATCGGAGTGATGATCGCGCCCAGCGATGCGCCGCTGTAACCCAGCGCCATTCCGCGTGACTGCCTGTCCGGCGGCAATGATTCCGACGCCGTCCGGAGCGCGCCCGGGAAAGCAGCGCCTTCGCCGAATCCAAGCACAGCGCGGGCCGCGGCGAATCCCAGAAAACCGGAGACCCATGCATGCGACGTGCTCGCCGTGGTCCAGAGCGCCACAGCAGCGAGCATTCCAATGCGCAAGCCGACAAAATCCAGAAACGATCCCCAAAGCGGATTGCCGATCATGTAGGCGAATGAAAACGCCGAAATCGCGTTCGTATACGATGCCGCGCTCAGGCCGGTTTCCTGAAGGATCATCGGTGAGAGGACGGCGAGGACCTGACGATCGATGTACGACAGCAGCGTCGAAAGCATGATCGTCGCTGGAGCGAACCACATGGTCCAGCTTCGCGCCGGTGGAACTGCTGCTTCGGTTGTTTCCTGAACTCGAATAACGAGTCTCTCTTAATCGAGCCGCACGACCCAGCCTTCAAGATCAGGCGAAGCCGCGGGATATCGCTTCAGAACCAGCGGATCGTGTCCGGGTATGACGTGCTCGCGCGAACCGGCCAGCGCGTACGCGCGACGAAATCCTTCGAGGACTTCACCGACGTTGTAGGTCACCGGATAGGGCAACCCCTGTTCCATATTGCCGTACAAGTGCGAGGCATCGGAAGCAAGCACGACGGAACCGCGCCGCGTGTTCACTCGCACGATCTGCATTCCCATTGTGTGCCCGCCGACATGGTGCACGCTCACGCCTGGAGCAATCTCTTCATCACCGTCGTGAAAGACAACGCGATTGCGGAACAGTTTGCGAACCATCGCGACGACGTCATCTTCCTCAAACGGGAAACGCATCAGCGGATGCCCCATGTACCGTCCGGTGCAGAATTTCATTTCGCGATCCTGCACGTGATAGTTCGCTGCAGGAAACAGATCGTGGTTTCCGCAGTGATCGTAGTGCATGTGAGTGATCAGAACATCTTTCACCTTCGTGGAATCAATGCCGATTTTCTTGAGCCCTTCTCCCGGATTGTGCAGATACGTGCGCCCGCGTTTGCGAGCCATCCCCTCATCGAATCCGGTGTCCACGACAATGACGCGCTCGCCCGACACCAGCGCCCACACGAAATAATCCAGAGGCATGTTCGTGTCGTCGTGCGGATCGCCACCCATGAAATTCTCGCGAGCCATTCGCGGATGGTGCGCGTAACGCACCGCATAAACCTGCCAGATCGTGGATTCCATACTTGTGCCGGGACTTTAGCACATGGCAAAAAATGGGGACAGAGAGCAATCACGCGATCAGATTTTCTTCAGCTTCCAGCGCCCTCGCCGGAACAAGACGACTCCGATGATGGCGATCGCCGTTTCCGCAATGGGAATGGCGGCGAAAACACCCTTGGGGCCCAGGCCTGTCCCGAACGCGAGAGCATAACCAACCGGGATCTCGATCAACCAGTAGCCGACAATGTTCACGCGTGTCGGCGTGACCGTGTCGCCCGCGCCATTGAAGGATTGAACCATTACCATTCCGTATGCGTACGCAAGATTTCCGTAGCTGACAATTCGAAGACAGTCCACGCCAAACGGAATGACATTCGGATCATTCGTGAAAATGCGAATGATGGGCTCGGCGAAAATCACGAAGATCAAACCCACTGCGCCAAGAAACACGACATTGTACAAACCCGTCAGCCACACGGATTGTTCCGCGCGGTCCGGTTTGCCTGCTCCAAGATTTTGTCCAACCAGCGTTGCGGCGGCGGTGCTGAGTCCCCATGAGGGCAGGATCGCAAAAATGATGATGCGAATCGCGACCGTGTATCCGGCCACCGCGACGCCGCCAAATGAACTGACAATGCGAACCAGAGCCATCCAACTGATCTGGGCGATGCCGAACTGAAACATCCCGTTTACCGCAACCCGCAGCAGCCGTCGCATGACGTCCCAATTCACTTGAAGCGCGCGGATCGCAATCTTCACGCGGCTCCTGCCGCCGAACAGGATCCACAATTGGTAGATCACGCCGATGCTTCGTCCAATTGTTGTGGAAACGGCGGCTCCCGTAACGCCCAGCCTGGGAAATGGCCCAATGCCGAAAATGAATAGCGGATCCAGAATCAGATTGATGACATTGGAAACCCACAGAACGCGCATGGCAATCGCCGCATCGCCGGCGCCACGAAATATTCCATTGTTCAGAAACAGCAGGACGATGCTGACGCTGCTTCCCAGAATGACCTGGGCGTAGAGATGCCCAGTCGAAATCACTTCCGGCGACGCGCCCATGATCGCAAGCAGGTTTGGAGCAAAAGCAACACCGGTGGCTGCAATCAAGACGGCTCCCGCAATGCCGGCAACCATCCCCTGGATTGCCGCGACGGATGCTCCGTCGGGATCCTTTTCGCCGATGCGGCGCGCAACCATCGCGGTGATCGCCATCGCCAGCCCCATGGCCATGCAGTAAACCAGAGTCAGAATCGATTCACTCAGGCCCACCGTTGCAATGGAATCCGGACCAAGACGCGCCACCCAGAACACATCCACGATCGCGAACAGCGATTCCATAAACATCTCAATAACCATCGGAATCGCCAGCAGAACGATCGCGCTGCGCAGGCTGCCTTCGGTAAAATCCCGATGCGAGCCGCGTAGCGCCTCCCGAATCGAAGCCCAGTAATGATTTTCCGGCCGAGCGCCGGCGTCGATTGTCTCTTTCATACCAATAGGCGGAGCCCTCAATGCTACTATGGAAAGGCAAACATCTTTTTAAGGGAGTTCAGGAATGCCTGAAACTGAAGTCAAG
Source organism: uncultured Solibacteraceae bacterium (assembly GCA_964633285.1). Lineage (GTDB taxonomy): Bacteria > Acidobacteriota > Terriglobia > 20CM-2-55-15 > 20CM-2-55-15 > 20CM-2-55-15. The sequence continues at coordinate 6,996 of CAZWGA010000037.1, forward strand.
AATCTCGAAATTACGCCAAAGCCCAAATGCCTTCGATGTGGCGCGGAGCATACCGTTTCCGACGTCTCCCATTGGGCTAAGGGCTGGTACACATGTTCGGTCTGCAATATTCGTTGGGAAGAAGACGAATTCGATTAAACCGCTGTTCAGAGCAACGCCCTCGCTTTGCGAAAGACATCATCCAGCATTGCCTCCGTCAACTTGCCGGTCAGCGTGTTTTGCTGGCTCGGATGATACGAACTGATGAGCGTCGTGTCATCCGGCAGGCGGGCAACAGAACCATGACCGAACGCGGGCATCGGTGACGGGTTTTTCCATCCTAACTGTTTGCGCGCTGCGAAATAGGCCTTGAAGGCGATCAGACCGAGCGGAACCACGACCCGAACATTCTTCAGCCGCGTCAGTTCATCAAGCAAATAGAGACGGCAGTTTGAAAACTCTGAAGGCAGCGGCTTGTTGTCCGGCGGCGCGCAGTGGACGGCGGCCGTGATGTAGCAGTTGATCAGCCGGAGTCCGTCCGTTCGGTCGATCGAGTGAGGCTGGCTGGCGAAACCGAAATGAAAGAGAGCGCGGTAGAGCCAATCGCCGGAGCGGTCGCCGGTAAACATACGGCCCGTCCGGTTGCCGCCATGCGCCGCCGGCGCCAGGCCCACGACGAGAAGCTCGGACGATGTCGATCCCAGGCTCGGAACCGGCTTTCCCCAGTAGTCCCAGTCCCGAAACCGGCGAACCTTGTTGCGTGCTACTTCTTCGCGATAAGTGACGAGCCGTGGGCAACGCCGGCAATCGAGGATTTCACTTTGGGCTGATAACTTGCCCATTCTGCATGATCACTGTGATCCCGCCACTGAAATAGAGCGTTTCTCCCTGACTGCTGACGACCGTCATTACCGGTTGACCGAACTGCCGGATCACGTCCGCGCGGGCTGTGCCCGCTGAAGGATGGACGGGTTGACTCGGGGCTTGAGGGCCAAAATGGGCGTTCGACGGAACAACAACCTGCGCCGGAAACGGAGACGTCCCGGTCTGTATCGTGGTCTGTCCCGGAATCAGCATTTGAGTTGGAACAACGACCTGATTCGAAAAAGGATTCCCTACCGAAATCGGGTTGGGAACGAATACCTGGTTCGGGATGAATACTTGATTTGGAACAAACACCTGATTCGGGATGAACACCGGATTGGTTACGAATCCCTGGTTCGTTCCGAAACCGCGGCTAGGCACAATCGTCTGGTTGGTTGTCTGGTTGGTGATGAACACCTGTGAAGGATTCACGATGATCACCGGGGAACCCGGTCCTGTCTGCACACCGGAAAAGGCTAGGGGATTGGCGCTGAATGTTCCGTGCGGGTTCTGAGCGCCAACCGCAGGCGGCTGGGCAAGACCCGTCACAAAACCGGCGCGCTGCGCGTTCGAAATCGCCGGATTCAATGTCAGAATCAACAGGATAGCGGCCAGGAAGCGGACACTTGTTTGGATTCGCATAATCACAATAGTACACTTGGACGCGACTGGAAGTAAAAATGAAGACGGATCTTTCGTTAGCCGAACTGCTGGCCATCGTCGAGATCGTTGATGAACACGTTGACAGAAACTTCCCTGGAGTCGACCCGCCCCGCCTCTTGCGTGAAATTCAGCAAAAACTTGACGGAGTAATCACGCGTCATCGAAAAGAAATCGATACGGCTATCACGACTGCAAAGAAATCCCGGAGTGCGCGAAAGGCATAAGCCGCCGAGCCTGCTCCTGGAGTACAATGGACGGCAATGAATCGCGTCCTTTTAGCCTTGTTGTTGACGGCTGCCTCTCTTTTCGGAGCATCAGAAACGCACGTCGTTATCATGCATACGAACGACATCCGCGGTCACCTGCTGCCGGGACCGGATGCGGCCGGAAGCGCGCGGCTGGCAGCGGTTGTACGTCAGATCAAACCCGATCTCATGCTGGATGCTGGCGGGATGTTTTCCGGTTCCATGATCGCGGATACATTTGAGGCCGAACCGGTTGTCCAGGTGATGAACGCCATCGGTTACGACGCCGCAACAGTCGGCAGCAACGAATTCAATTTCGGCCTTCCGGCATTGCGCGCCAGGACGCGGCAGGCGAATTTTCTGCTTTTGTCGGCGAATGCCACGTCGCCTATAGATGAGATTCAACCCGCAGCCATCTATAACGCCCAGGAAATACGAATCGGAGTCATCGGGCTGACGAGCGAAGAGATCACCGGTCATCCGCAGAATGTGAAATACGTGGACGTGGCCGATCCCGTCCGGACTCTTCAGGATTATCTGCCGCGCCTTCGAAATCGGGTGGATGCGATCATTCTGCTTGCCAACGTCAGCGTGAACGAAGAAGACAGCATTGCCAGAAACTTCCCGGAGATCCGCCTGATCATCGGAGCGCACGAAGAAGCCGAGCTGCCGCGCCGCATCGGCCAGACCACGATTGTTTCGGCAGGGAAGTTCGGCAAATATGCGGGCAGGCTCGACCTGACTTTCAACGACGGGAAATTGAAAGGAATCGAGAGCCGGCTTGTTCCGCTTGAGGGTGTTACGCCGGATCCCGGCATCCTCAAAGTTCTGGAACCGTATCAAACGCGACTCAATGAGTTTCTGCAGATGGTTGTCGGCCAGGCTGCGGGCGATCTCTCGCGGTCCACGGCGCGCGAATCCCATGTCGGCAATCTTGTGGCCGACGCGGTCCGCGCCAAGACAGGAACTCAGATCATTCTGCTCAACGCCGCCAATGCGCGAGTCGGAATTCCCAAAGGGCCGATCACGAGCCGGATGTTATTCGAAGTTCTGCCGTCGGAAGAAACGCTCGTCACCATGCGTCTCAGCGGCGCTCAGATCAAACGCATCCTCGGAAGGACGATGATGAGTGTCAGCGGTGTCCGCGTAAAACTGGACGGCGGAAAGCCGGAAGGCCGCAGGCTGGTCTCGGTTCGTCTGGACGACGGCACTCCCATCCGCGACAAGGATTTCTACACCGTTACGACAAACGATTTTCTTCTGAAGGGCGGCGACGGTTTTACCGAGTTTGCAGAAGGAATCGATGTGGAAGATACCGGAATCCGGATACGCGACGCCCTTGCCGAGCACATCGCCAGACTCGGGACCGTTTCTCCTCATCTCGATGGACGAATTCAGTTTTCAAGATAACCACAAAGACACAATTTCCCCTGGATTGTAGCGGCGCTCTGTGAGCGCCGCTACAGGGGGTTCGCTCCGCAGTGATCCTCCTAGAAACCGATTACAACGCCGGCGCGCGCAATGCGAGGGCTCAGATTCTGCGCCAGTGCGTTGAATGTTGACGCGGCGATATTGTTATTTCGAACCAGCGCGGTATTGGCGTTGAAAAGGTTGAAGACATCGAAGATGGTGCGGACGCTGATTCTTTCGGCTTTGAACTCTCTCGATATCCGGAAATCGGTGTCCCAGACATTGGGATATCGGAGCCTGTCAATTCCGGGAGTCACGACAATCTGCAAACTCGAGTCGGCGCCCAACGCCGCTGACGTTCCCTGACGGAACAGCGGATAGGGATAACCCTGACGTCCGAAAATATTTGCGCTCAGTTCGATTCCATACGGCGCCTGATAAAGCCCGCTCACATTGAATTGCCATTTTGCATTTGTGTAGATACTTCCAGCGCCGCTGCCACTGCTTTGAGGAGCGAACTGGCCGCCATTTTTCAGCGGTTCGCTCAACGTTGGAGTCGGATTGCCGTTTGCGTCGTATAGACCGTTGTTTGAAGTGAAGTGCTCGCGGGCATTGTTCCATCCGAATCCCACGTGAGTCATGAATCGATTGGACAGCCGCTTGATGGCCGTGACTTCGATTCCGGAATAGTCCGAGTAGTAGTCCGGAATGTTTCGGGTCAGGAAGCCGTTTCCACCGGCGGTCACTTTCGCCGCGATTGGAATAAAAGTCGGGATGTTGTACGCACTTCCATCAGGCAACGTTCCCGAAAAACCGGGGCCGGCCGTATAGTCGCCGTTCGGTCCGGGCACCACTCCGACACGCGGCCGGTTACCGAATAAATTGTTCGTACGCCCATAACTGTAGTTCACCTGGAGAACAAGGTTCGCCATCAGTTCGTGATCGACGCCAAACACAACGCTCTGGGTAACGGGCGCTTTGAGATTCGGATCAATCTGGTTTGCCGACGTGACTGCGGTGGGATTTGCCGGATTGAACCCGCCTCCCGCGGTTATGAACTGATTGAGTTGCACTTCATTGGCTTGTGCAAAATGGTCACCGTTAAGATCGATCCACCTGTAAGTGGCGGATCCCGCCGTGGAGCTCGGGTTCAACTGCCCGACGGTAGTTGTGCCAAGCTGGCCGGAGAAGCGGGAATAGCCGGCCCGCAACAGTGTTTTTCGAGACTGGCCGAGGGCATACGTGACCGCGATGCGCGGAGACACGTTGTTCCACTTAAATGGAGTGTCGTAGCCGGTAAACACGATGCCCGGCACCAGAGCAGGAAACGCCTTGTTCGCCTGAGTTTTGCTGGGAAGGGCTTTACCCCATTGCCGGTCGTAGCGAATGCCGCCATCGATGTGGAGGCGCCCGTGAGTGAACGCGTCGCTGGCATAAAAATTGAGATAATCGGCTTGATTGCCGCCGTAGCCTTGACGGAATACCTGAGCTTGCAGATCGGTCGCCGTGTTCTCAATTCCAAGAATCATGTTTCCCGGCCAGAGCGTTCCGGAGATGACGTCTGTTGTTCTGTAACCCCAGCCATACTTGACGTCGTGTGAACCACCCATCGCGCTGAAGAACGAGTCCGCATCGATCGAACCGGTTTTTTGCGGCCGAACGTTGTAACTTTGGTTCACCGACCCGAACGATTGCCCCAGCGTAAAGCTTCGGCCGGCCTGTTGGTCCAGACCTCCAAGCGGATCCAGAACAAACCCGGTGTTGAAATATGCGAAGCGTCCCGTCACCAGCATCTTCGACGAGAACACGTGATCGTCGGCAATCTTCCATAGACCGTGAAGTGGATAGTCGGTGTAGGCATTGTCTTGATGATAGGTTGCCGTAACCGCGTCGAAGTTGATGCCGGTAATGGCGGGACTTCGGCCGTTCTTGACTTTGAACCCGTCGAAGTAGAGGAAGCTGACCATATCTTTTTTCGTTGCCTGCCAGTTCAGCTTGATATCCGGGTTCTTGAGCTGCGTCCTGTCGACAAGCGCGCCGGCGCGGCGGACGAGACGGATGTCCTGTATGGAATAAGAAGCGTAAAACCAGGCGCGATCTCGAATAATGGGACCGCCAATTTCGCCGCCGTAATCCGAAATCTGTTTGTTGTGATCCGTTGTAGCGTGTGTCACACCCTTGGATGCCAGCTCGCTCGGCACATTGTTCGCTTCCATCGACTCGTTTTCGAAGTAGCCGCGCGCGGAACCGTGGAAGGCGTTCGTTCCGCGCTTGATGACCATATTGAGACCCATGCCTCCGGTAGGTTGCTTGATGTCCTGTCCGGATGTCGATACCTGGACTTCTTGAAAATTGTCGTAATTGTAGTAAGACGGCGATGCGCCGAGTGCGCCCATGTCGGTGATATTGACGCCATCCATTGTCCAGACCGCATCGGCGGAGCGGCCTCCCTTGGACTGAAAGTTCGATTGCTGCCCCGTCTCGTTACCGCCGATGTTGACACGATCCACGAGCACGCCGGGAACCGCCCGCATCAGCGCGAACGGGTCGCGCGATTGTGGAATCTTTTGTAGTTCTTCAATGGTGAAGTTTGTGGCAAGGCCTGTCTTCTGCGTATCGACAAGCGGAGTGGCCTCGGTCACGGAGACAGTTGAAGCAACAGAGGCGACCTTCATTACGGTTGGAAGATCGACGTTCCGTCCAACTTCAACGGTCACGTTCTCACGAACCGTCGATGTAAACCCCGGAAACGAAACCGTCACTTTGTAAGGTCCGGGCGCGAGATTGAAGAACCGGAATTCTCCCCTCTCGTCACTGGTGAGTGTCCGCGTCGCATCCACGCCCTGAAGCGTCACACTGACGCCCGGCAGCACTCCACCCTGCTCGTCCTTAACCGTACCGGTTATACTTCCGCTCGGTATCTGGGCGAATGCCATGGTGGCAAGCAACAGAGCAATCACAATCCCTGTAGACTTCATAAGCAGCCCTCCTTTATGTATTTCCGTCCCTGCAAACGGGACAAAAATCCCACAACACGCGCCGATTCTCCCTAAACCGGCGTCCGGAGTAAAGATAAAGCGGTGGGCTACAGGCCGGGCGAGTTTCTGCGTCTAACTAAAACCGGTGAAGATAGGCTACTTTGAAGAATAATCCGCGGCTTGTGGTCAGATAGGTTCCGCTGTTGTTCGCAACCAGCATTCCGTTTTCGAATCCTCGTTTCTCGTACAGTGATCCATATCCGCCATGAATGACGGAGCCCGGGACAATCTCATACGAAGCGAGGAAATCGGTCAGGAGACGATGTTGCGAGCTGTCGAATTGCTCGATCGCGCGAATAAGAAAATGTTTGTTGAATTGATAGGTCGTCCGCAAATTGACGATATCGACCGTATAAATCCGCTCCCCGTTTGATGCACGGCTGAACGCAGTGTGGTTGTAGTTGATCGACTGATTAATATGCTGATTGGGTTGCAGTCCCACAGACAATCCTGCGTTGTGGCTGTGACCCTGAAAAGGACGAACTTGATCGTAATATGTCGCGCGGAACGAGCCCATATTCCCGCCCAGATTCAGCCATTTCAGAATCTGAACATTTCCAAAAGTATTCAGTCCGCCCTGTTTGTATTGCTTGCCCATCCAGGGTTCGGTGCCCCAGCCGGGCTGCACTGAAAGAAAGCCCTGCCGCGTAAAATTGATTCGAACTCCTGTGAGGTAGAACCGGTCGTTGCCGTTCTGAACCTGATCGCGGCCATCCTTTGTATAAAAGAAAGGATGAATTCGCTTGATCAGCCTGGCTGCGGCCTTTGGGTAAAAGTTGACCTCGGTATAGTGCCAACCTGCCGTGAACCCTGTGCGATTGTAAAAAGCCGAGTCCATCTGAAAACCCCTGCCGTAGTGCTCGACCTGTGTGAGTGAGGTCAGCCGCCGCGTGCTGTAACTGTAGGTCGCCTGGGCCCCGACACCATGAGTGGAGTTCTGTCCGTCCAGTCCTGTTTGAGAATCCATGAACGTGGCTGAGAACTCCTGATGTTTTCGAAATCGGAAATCGAAATCGCCCGCGGCCACACGGTTGTGACGGCCCGCATGTTCGGTGTCGGTGATCATGCCGCCGATGTAGTTCGATTCTCCGAATCCGTAAGTCGCCCGGCCGATAGTGAAAAATTTGTTTTGGCCCAGGATGGCGTCGCCGCGATTGCCGATATCTTCGGGACTCTCGTCGGATGCGTTCAGGACACCGAAAGTAACCTTGCCTGCATTTCCCGTCAGTTTACTTCCCCAGATGGGATTGACGATCCGGCGTGTGTGTACCGCCGTTCGCATATTGCCGTCTCCGCCGGTACCCGCGAGATTGAAGAGCCCCATGCCTTCCATGAAGAAAGGACGTTTTTCGGAGTAGAAGATCGGGAAACGTTGATTGACGACAACCTGAAAGGCATCGCTTTCAACCTGGCTGAAGTCCGGATTCACCGTTGCATCGAGCGTAATCGAAGATGTGATGCCGTACTTTGCGCTCAATCCCACGTCTGTTTTTCCCTCGGCCTTGTTCCACATCTGAGGTGTGGCGCGGGTTTGATTGACGCCGTATGTAATGCTGGGAAGCAGTTCGAACAGCTTCGGCTGCTTCAAATCGCTGAAGACCAGATGCGCATGACGGTTGAAGACCCATTGTCCCGGCGGGATGTCCGGCCACGCGGATGAGACGCCGCTCCGGCTGATGCGCCTCCAGAAAAGAATGCCCATCGTGCTTTCATGACCGCCTTGAAAGCGGATGGTCTGTAACGGGAGTTTGATTTCCACGACGTATCCATCTTTCGTGATCTTGCCCGCGCTGTCCCATACAAGATCCGCCTCCCAACGCTCACCACCCGACGGCGTGTTCACGGCATCCATTTGAATGCCGCTGGGATTCACCATCAGGTGATATGAATTCTGTCCGTTTCCGGTGGAATCCAGACTGAGGCCGACCCAGTCGTCGTTGAAGACACTGTCGCGGCGGCTGATGGTTGTTCGGATTTTGTCCGGCTCGTTGTCGAAACAATGAAACGCGAAATAAAGATTCCGATCGTCGTAGGCCACGCGCACTTCCGTGCGCTGCGCGAGTTTTTCGCCGTAAAGAGGGTTATAAGAGACCCAGTCGCCCAGAACCAGGGGATCGTTCTGCCAGACTTCGTCATTGAGATCGCCATCGATCCTGGGAGGTTCTTCAGCTCGTGAAACGTGAAACTCAGGCCTGGCTGGATTCTGGGAATAGAGGGGAACACCGGAGCGCAACGCAACAAAGACACAAAGAATGACGGCGATCCAAATCACTTGATGCCGGTTTTTTTTGCGCCTTTGTTGCTTCGTAAACTGCTGTTCCATTTTTCCTGCTCCCGGACCGAACCTGGCCGGTTCGATGATAAAGTGAAGCGCATTATGGCCTCGGTCAACGCGCTGATCGATAAACTACTGGAATCTTCTCCCGCCAGCGTGTCCGACGCCGGCACTCAACTGCTTGAAATCCTGTCCGGCAGCCGATTACAGTGCGACGCGTTCATCAGCGATCCCCTCGCGCTCGTCGGCCCACCTTATTTCGCCTCAAGGTTTGTCGCACAAGTGACGCTGCGCGCGCTGAAAGGTGAGTACGAGACGCCGGACGAAATTGTTTCGAGCTTGTCCGGGCTTGTCGAACGGAACCCACCGATCTTAGAACCCAAAAGGGAAGCTGTGGTTGACAAGGTCGTTTTACCGGAGATGAAGGTTCTTGATCTTCGATATCCGGTAAAGGGCGAGGGAGACATCTGGGAGTCGTCGATTGAGGCTCTGGTGACTTCAGGACCGTTCCGTGATCGCGAAATCCGCATCCTTATTCGTTCGGATGAAAATCGGACGGCATGTTTCCTTGTTCCTCATTTATGGATTCATTGCGCGATCTCCGCTTATAACCTCGTTTCGGCCGAAGAGGGGTTGTTCAGGGCGTGTCCTGAGACGTTCATCGTCGTCGAGCCCATGCGTCAGGTCAACGTGACGTCCATCGCGCGGAGTCTGCATTGCACCAAACCGCAGGCGGATCAGTTGAGGAAGGGGAAGGGTGACGTCACGATCCAGACCTTGAAGGGGCAGTTGGTGCACGCGATGTTTGACCGGATGCTGGAAGGCGCTGCAGAGATGGAAGCGGTTTACTTCGAAACCCTCCCGCTTTTCCTGATTCCCCTGGCGTCGGTCACCGATGACTTCTTCGATGAGGATGCCTTTCGCGCGGACGTGTTGCGTCACACCGCCGCTTTAAAGGAGTTCATCGATGGAAATCCGCATCTGCTCGAACACACTCAACTCGAATTGAAGCGGTATTCGGCGACGATCGGCATTCAGGGAAGAATCGATGCAGTCTTCAAACATGGAAACCGTATCGACATTCTTGAATTGAAGACCGGCGCGAGAATCCGGCCCGAAGATCATGCGCAGCTTTTCATCTATCGTTTGTTGTTGTCGGATCTGATTCGCCGGTCGCAACGCAGCGAAGGTCACGAACTGGAGATAACCAGCCGGCTGTTGTCGTCGGTGGACGGAACCTTTGCGCCTTTGCGCGTCACATCGGATTTCTATCAGGTTCTGGATGCCAGGAACAAACTGATCGCGATGCAATACGCCATGGGCCGGAATCCGGCACATATCGCGCTTCGCCATGAAGGATTCGACGAGCGCGTCTGTGAGGCCTGCCCATCGTGGACTCGCGGCCGCTGCAAGGATTCCAGCGACGTTTTCGGCGACCGGCCGGGTGCCGCCGAGAGCCGGGAGCTGGCATACTTCCGCCATTTCACTCGTCTCGTCGAACGTGAACGCTGGTATGCCGATCAGGATCTTGCGGATTTACTGGATGACAGCCGTCTGGAATCCCGAGTCCGAACCTTCCGCGCCATATGCGGCCTCCGGATCGTTCGCGATGCCGAGCCGTTTACATTCGAATTCGAGGAGAACACTTCCGATCTCGAATGCGGCGATAGTGTACTGATTCACGCGGGCCGTATCTCGAGTTCCGCGACCTATCACGGATATGTCCGCCAGATCGATACGCATCGGATGCGCGTTTCGATTCCGCTGAAGAATCTCGACGCCTCGGTGTTCGAAGGACACTCGTGGATCGTGGACCGCTTTCCCCGCGATGTCACTGCCGAAGCAAGCCACACCGCTTTGTATGATTTTCTCGTGTCGCCCATGGACGAAAAGAAGAGAGCGATCCTCGCCGGAGAAAACAATATCCCTCTCCTTCCTCAAAATGGGAATCTGGATTCGCTTCCCGGTTTCTTCAACGCCTCTCAAAAGGAAGCCATCCACCGCGCCGTCGCGTGTTCCGTGGTTCACCTCATCTGGGGACCTCCCGGCACCGGTAAAACAAAGGTCATTCCGGAAATTGTGAAACGTGTCGAGGGGCCCGTTCTGTTGGGCGCATTTACGAACACGGCAATCGACAAAATGCTGATCGCGATGATCGAGCACGATCCTCAAGTTCAATTCCTGCGCGTGGGACGGGCTTCGGATTCGCCCGAGCTCGTGTCGAAGATCGCAGGCGACCCCGCCGAGTTCTTTACAGAAGATCTCGCGCTCAAATACGGGAATGTTCGAATGGTGAAACAGGCGCTGCAGAAGGCGACGATTGTCGCGGCCACCGCGCACCGCGCTTCGACCATCCCTTACCTGCGATCGCGGATATTCGAAATGGCAATTGTTGACGAAGCCGGACAGCTTACCGAGCCGCTGACTCTCGGACTCATCGGCCGTGCGCGCCGCTTTACCTTGATCGGCGACGACCGCCAGTTGCCGCCCGTTGTGCGGGCACACGGCCTCGCTCACTCCATGTTTGAGCGCCTCAAGCGCGAAACCCGTAATGTGACATTGCTCGAGACGCAATATCGCATGCATCCGGAGATCATGGAGGTTTCAAACCGCTTCTTTTACGAAGGCAGGTTGAGAGCCGGTGTCCGTGAAGAAGACCGGCAGCCAAGCCACGGCGCGCCGGTCGAATTTGTTCCAGTGGAAAGCGACCGCGATGGGCGATCCAACATCGAAGAAGCGCGAGTTGTGGAGAGTCTCGTTCGCTCTTTCCTTGACGATGGAGTCGATCCCGCAACGATCGGTGTGGTTTCCCCATTTCGGGCACAGGTTGTGCTCCTGCGGCAATTGCTCGCCGGTTTGCGTGTGACTGTGGATACCGTCGAGCGTTTTCAGGGCGGCGAGCGCGACATCATGATCTTGTCCTTCGTCCGCTCGCGTGGAACCGGTTTTGTTTTCGACGACCGGCGTTTGAATGTTGCCATCACAAGAGCCCGCCGCAAGCTGGTATTGGTGGCCCATCCCGAGTTGTTCCGTAAATCCAGGTACGCATGGATCTGCACCTTTACCGAAACTCTCAAGACCGTTGGTACGACCTGAGGGCCGCGGCCCGCGATCGCGGCGCCGTGCTGGCCGTCAATGCCGTTACGCTCGATGAGCTTGTGAAGCGCATCACCCCGGGCGTCCGGACGGCAACGTCCGGCCAGCGCCTGGCGATCCTGGAAACCGCCGCGAGGGAATTACAGGGACGCACCCCCGAATTACTCCAATTTACCCGGTACGCATACGACGCCATCGGTGAGCTCAAAGGAGCGGGCATCCGGCCTTCGGATCTTCGAACCGCGGGATCGACTCTGCTCGCCGATATCCTTGATCAATACGACGGCGCTCTGAACAGGGCCGGACTGCAGGATCCGCAGGATCGCCGCATATCGGCCGCATCTCGAGTGCGCGAGGGAAGCGTGACCTGGCTGGAGAGATTCGAGCGGATCGTCCTGCACGCCATTTACGACCTGACCGAAGCCGAATTCATCCTGATTCAATCGATCATCGAACGTCTTCCCGACGGAGGGGAGGTCGTCCTTTTTAATACAACGGCGAACGTGAAGCCGACGCAGTTCGCCGAATGGACATGGCAACGATTCCTCCGTGACGAGTCCCTGGCGGAAAAAACATTCCCCGAATTCTGCCGAGCCAGTCATCCGGGACGCGCGGTGCTTGAGAAACTTTTTGTTTTCGATCCGCACGATCCGCTGCCTGCGGATGACTCGCTGCATATTGTGGAAGCTTCCGGACGTTACAAAGAGGCCGAGCACATCGGTGGAGGCATTGCGGACATTCTCGCAGCGGGAGGGAGTCCCGGCGACATTGCCGTTGTTGTCCGTCATATTGAAACTTACGGCGAAATGCTCGAGGACGTTTTCACGCGTTACGGCATTCCGCATCGTTTCGATACTGCGGTTCCGTTGCTCCGGGTTCCTTTCATCAAGTACTGGCTGGCGCTTCTGGACCTCGTTACAGGCGAGCGCAATCGCGATGATTTTTCCCGAGTCATGTCGAGCGCGTATTTTTCGCCGCGCCTGTCGCCGAAGCTGGATGTGGAACGGATACTGGAATCGATCGGATATATCGATCGTCGGCATCTGCCCGCTTCGGCGCTTGCGGCCCGCAAGAACTCTCCGCTGACGGCGGAGTTCGGCCGGCTGGAAGATTTTCTGGACGGGCTCGAAGGCAGCGAGAGTACCGTTGCGTCGTTTTTAAACCGGCTTCAACCCCGCGGCACATTAACGGATCGGGATCTTCAGGCCTGGCGTGTGCTCAGCGAAGAACTTCACGAAGCGGACGGGATTTCGGGTGTTCTGTCTTTTGCGGCATTCCGCAAACTTGCTTCGGAGATTGCCGGCATTCGAACGATCAGCCGTGCGGCAGCACTGTCGGTTGCGCCGGGCATTCCCGCCGTCGAAATCATGAGCCCGCATTCGCTGGGTTACCGCCAGTACAAATGGATTTTTGCTCCCGGGTTCGCCGACGGTGAATTCCCTGCGCGTTCGACAGCGAATCCGCTTTTGCCGGATGAAGCGATCGAGATCATCAACGCCGGGATTCGCCCGCGGCGCCTGATGACGTCGAGAGACCGCAATCGGCGTGAACCTCTTTATCTGTTTGTCATTCTGGATTCGGCGTCGCACGGTGTGACATTGACGTATCCGGGAAGTACGCTCGAAGGAGAAACCATTTATCCGTCGGTGTATGTGGGGGAGATCGTAAGGCACTATGAAAAATCGCCTGTGGTTCGGCCCTCGCCCGGCGTGCCTTCGGCGCGCCGCCCCCTTCCGAGGGGAGAGGGTGAATGGTTGTGCGCTGTGGCGGACGAATGGCGGGCCGGGACATTGCGGGATGAGAGAGCTGAAGAGTTGTTGGGTAAAAGCATCATCGAGCGGGCGAGGCTCGAATCGAAATCCACGGGCCGCGCGGACATTGGCCGCGGCGTATTACCGTTGGATGGCCAGTGGCATCCCAGCGAGTTGAATTCTCTGAGCTCCTGTCCTTTTGTTTTTCTTGCGAGGCATCGGTTGAAACTCAGGGCCTCTGAGATTCCTGACTTCGAAGTTCCGGTCCTGGAGATCGGAATCTTTGCTCACGATGTTCTTCGCGATTTTCACGCTCAACCTGTTCCGGGCTCGATCGAGGAAGCCCAAATCCGGATGAATGACACCATCGACCGCAGGCTGGCCGCGGCGGATGTCAGCGGGCAGGGCGCCTACTCGGTGTTCGATCCTTCGCTTTGGAAGATTCGAAGGCGCCAGCTCGTGCTGGCTTTGAATCAATATGTGAACTTTGCCGTCCGCGATGCCCAGGCGGGATTTGAAACTCTGCCCCAGTATCTCGATTCGCCCTTGCCTCAGGCTCCGATGGGATCGGCGATCCTTGGCGGAAAACCGGACCACGTCGCCGTACATCGGACCGGGGGCCGTGTGGACGCGATTCGGATCGATGACTTCAAGTATTCCGCCGCTTCGGGGAACACGGCAAAGCAGTTGAAACAGTCCTTCCAGATTCCGATTTACGCCTGGCTCGCTCTTCAAGCGCTCGGCGCTGAAGGCGGCACGCGCGTTGAAGGACGATATCTGTTGCTTCGATCGCCGGAAAATCCCGTCGTGTCCCATCCGATTGACGAAGCTGTGTTCGATGAAGTCCGGCTTCGGATCGGCTCTCTGCTCGACAAAGTAAACAGCGGAACGCTCCATCCGGATCCGGCAGAGCGTCAGACTTGCCAGGATTGTCACTACCGGCGATTGTGCCGCATGTACGGGGCATGACGATGATAAACACCGTTGTGTGGGCCAGCGCCGGAACGGGGAAAACGAGAAAGCTTGTTGAGGTCTACCTCGAGCTGCTCGAGCAGGGAGCGGATCCGCTGCGAATCGTCGCCGTCACTTTCACCGAAAAAGCAGCGGCTGAAATGCGCGATCGGATCCGGAGCGCGCTTTATGGAAAGCCGGGACAATGGAAGACCATTTCGCTTCTGCCGATGGCGCCGATCTCCACGATTCACGGGTTCTGCGGAATGCTTCTTCGAGAGCATGGGATCGAACTCGGCATTGATCCGTCCTTCGTGATTCTCGACGAGCAGCGCAGCCTCGACTTCGCGCGCGAGGCCGCGCGCGAAACGATCCGGACCGGGATCCGCGCGGGAAATGAAGAGACCGAGCGGCTCTTTGGCGATTTCGGCCTGGAAGGACTGGTCGAGACGCTGGTTTCAGCGGGGTACTGGTTGAATAGTCTCGGCGCCGGCGGAGACTGGCTCGAGCAGCGCGCGGCCGATCAGCTTCACGCTGCAGCCGAACTGGAGAAGGATCTTGCGGGCGATATCGCAAAATACGGAGGAACCTTCGAGAAGATCGGCGAACTCGCCGATGAAATGGATGCGAAACGCGCGCGTCATCCGCTGCGCAAGCGCGATGATCCCCGAGCGCTCCTGCCGCAGATCGGGCAAATCGCCGGAGCAACAGCATCCACTCACCTGTCGCGCCTTGTGCGCTTGACTGCCGAGCGATTCCGCGCAGGGAAACGGAGCATCAATGCGATGGATTTTGATGATCTGCTGCTCGGCGTCCGCGATCTTCTCAAGAATCATGAACGCATCCGCCGCCACTATCAGGATCGATTTCAGGCGCTGCTTGTCGATGAGTTTCAGGATACCGATGAAGTACAGGCCGAAATCATCTCGCTGCTTGCGGGAGATCCTTCGCAGCCGTCACGGTTCGCTCCGGGCAAACTGATGTTCGTCGGCGACCCGAAGCAGTCGATCTACCGGTTCCGCCGCGCGCGGGTCACGGTTTTCTTTCGCATGCTTCAGAAAGTTCTCGATGAAGGCGGGCAGATTGAGCATTTGCAGGACAACCACAGGTCCGCTCCGCCTATCGCGGAATTCGCGAATCATCTTTGCAGGCTCATGATGGACGGCAACGGAAAGCCCGGCGCCGCTATCGACACGCAAGCCGATCTTTCATACAGAGTGAAATTCTCCGACGCGGATCTTTTGAAGCCGAAGTCCGACGCGCCGTTTCTGGGAATCACATACGTCGCCGCGGAAACAGGAGCTCGCGCCACTCAAGGCCGCGAAATGGAATCCGAGGCCATCGCGCGGCTTTTGAAAGAATGGAAATCCTCAGGGCGTATTCAGTCGTGGAAAGAAGTGGGCGTGTTGTTGCGCGCGATGACGAATATCGGAATTTACCTCGACGCTTTCGCTACACATCGCATTCCCGTTTACGTGGTGCAGGGGCCCGCGTTCTATCAGAAAAGCGAAGTTTCCGACTTGATTGCATTCCTCGAACTGGTGCTGCATCCCGATGATGCGTTGTTGCGAGCGACGGTGCTGACGTCGTCGCTGTTCGGAGTGACGTTTAAGGAGTTATTGCAGCGCGGGCTCCATCCGCCTTTATTTGACGATCTTCTCACTCAATGGTCCGGCAAACGCGATACGGCAACCGCGGCGGAAATCCTTCAGGATGTCATCCGAAAAACAAGCTTCGATGCCGTCATGATGGCCCAGAAAAACGGGCCGCAGCGGGTGGCCAATATCGGCAAGCTCATCGAAGTAACGCGCGATCTGAATCGCCGCGGCACGACCGGGCTGGATGAAGTTGTGCGTTACCTTCGTGAACGCGCTCGAGATCACAGCGTGCGCGAGTCGGAAGCGCAGATCGTTTCGCAGGATGATGATGTGGTCCGCGTATTGACGGTTCATCAGGCGAAGGGACTCGAATTCGATATCGTCATCGTTCCCGACCTTGCCGGAAAAACCGGACGAGGAAGCGGAGACCGGACGTTCTTCAGCGACCGCTGGGGACTGCTGGTTGGCCCGGCGTATGGCCTGCATCGCAAGCCTTTGCCGCATTCGCTCATCCTTGAAGCAAAGGACCATGAAGAGGATCAGCAGTACGAAGAAGAAAAACGCCTGCTCTATGTCGCGATCACGCGAGCGCGCAGGATGCTCGTCTTGGGTGAGGGATTCTCCAGGCAAACAGGACCGTGGCTGCAGTGGATCGAGCAGCTCTTTGAGAAAACTCAGGCGGGAGCCATCGACAAAGCCCGCGATGGAAAGACACAGACCGTGAAATTCAAAGGTTGCACGGTGAAAGTGCTGCCTGCTTCCCAGCTCAACCTGCCCGAGCAACTCGAATTCATGGCGAACAGCATCCTTGTCGGCGAACCGGATCTCCCGCGGCCATCGTTGCCGCTTCTCCCGCCTCCGGTCGAGATCACGCCTTCCGATTTGACCGCGCTTAGCGGATGCTTTCGCTACTTTAACTGGACGCGCATGCTGGGTCTCGTCGAGCCTGGAGAGAACCTTGCGGGCGGAGTCACGTTCATGTCGCTCGGATCGATAGCGCATCAAATAATGGAGACCGAAATGACTCCTCGACAAGATGTCCTGGAAGCATCGGGCGTGCCGGACCTGGGCCGGGTTTTCAAATCTCCCGAATGGCGCGAACTGTCATCCGCGTTGCCGGAGAAGGAATTGCCTTTCATCATGCATATTCATGCCGGCGACAGGGATTTCTGGATTCGCGGGCGCATGGATGCTGTTGTCATCGCGGACACTCCTCGCGTTATCGACTACAAATATGCTCCGTGGCGCGACGGCGCCGAGTCGAGCTACGAGTGGCAGATGACGGCTTATGCGCTGGCTGTGATGAAAGCGGCGCGCGCAGATCGCGCGATCGGGGAATTGTGGTACCTGAAGGCTCCGATGAGAATTGTGAAGCGCGAATACCAGCGTGAGGACAGTGAGAGAAAGCTGGGGGAGTTGCTCTTGAATTATTCGAGAGCCGTCGAGACCGGTGAATGGCCGGGGGCGGACAGGGCGTATTGCGACCGAACGGAGTGCGGGTTCAGGGACAGATGCTGGACGGGGCCCTCACCCGCGGCGTCTCCGGCGCCGCGGCCTCTTCCGGTGGGAGAGGCGTAATGCCGTCCTGGATCTCATCCATTACGTTCGCGGTTCTGGTGGTGACGATTCCATACTCGTTGATTTTTCGGATCATGCTGCAGCTTCCGAAAGCCGTCGCATTGTCGCACCGGCGGTGGCCGCTGGCCGTGAATGCCGGTTTGATCGGTGCGGTTACTGCGTACTCGACGTTGTTTATTCACGCTGCTTACTATGGACGCCGGCTCAATCCTGCCGCTGTGCTGATGGAATTCGTCATCGCGGCGCTCGCCTACGCTTTCGGCCTGGTGTTACTGCTGCGGCAATTCTCCGGTTTGTATCCTGAGTCTCTCGTAACGACAGGGCGAACCGGCTTCTCCATTCGAAAGACTGCTTATCGCAATATCACTGCGATCGAAGAAGTAGCCAGGGCGCACGGCGAATCGCACTTGCGTCTTAAAACTTCGTACGGCCTCATCCTTCGGCTTACGTTGCCGAGCCAGTCCGTGCCGATGCTTTATGAGCGGGTGAAGCCGCAGTTGTAGCCCCAGCCTCGTTTTGCCGTTATTATTGATTTTGAATGGAACACATCATTCGCCAATACGCGTTGGAAGCCGGCGCGCTCGAAGCACAGTACATCGAAGAGTATTTCACCGAATTCAGGCGCAAGAAGACCGCTGAAGAAATCATCGAGCGTCTCAAGGATCGCGATCATTTGATTCTGCTGTCGATGGCTCCATCCGAGGATGACGATGGCGTGCTTATTCCGGTCGCGTACAAAATCGGTCATGAACTGCGCGCAAACGAAACCAACCTTAAACTTTCCGAGCTCGTCGGACAGCTAAGCGATGTGGTGGATTTTCCGAATCGGAGAATCTTCTACAGCTGGATCGGCGGCACGCGCATCGAATGGCGGGGTCAGGGACGTTATCGCGCCCTCACGGAGCAACAGGAAGAATGGGCGCATGCCAACGGCTACCAGGAACTCGTCGTCAAGACGAAGAACCGGTTCTATCCGATGCGCGCCACACTCGATCACCTGAGTTTCGACGTGATCAAGTTTCAACGGCACCTCCGGGATAACCGCGAATCGAAGGTTTACCTGGGGAAAAAGATTGCGGCGGAAGTGCTCAACCAGCACCAGACAACGAGATCCGTGGTCGAGGCTGCCTAGAGAATTTCAGGGACACAACATTTGAGAGTGGAGAATCCAGTATTTGAGATCTCAGATCCTGGGTTCTCCACTCTCAAATGCCGGTTCTCTGAAATTCTCCTATAACGGATTTTCCACCAATGCGTATTCTTTCACCGGCCGGCCTCCGATGAGATGTTCACGAATGATGCGCTCGAGCACCTGTGGCGTCACCGAGTGATACCAGGTTCCTTCCGGATAAACGACTGCGATCGGCCCCTGCTGGCAAATGCGAAGGCAATTGGCCTTGGTGCGGAATACGGCGTTATCGGATCTTGTGAGTCCGAGTTCCTCGAGCCTCTTCTTGAGGTAGTTCCATGAGGCGAGACCTTCTTCCAACGGCGCGCATACCGGCTTCGTCTGATCCGCGCACAAAAAAATATGGCGCCGGACATTTTTGATCTTCAGGTCTTCAATGAGGCCGGCAAGACGTTCGGTGGCTTCTGGCGTTAATTCCATAACGTTTTACGGAAGCGGCGGCGGTACGCGCCGTTTGGTGGCTTGTTCGAAAGCATAACCAAGTTCGATAAGCCTCGGTTCGCTGCACGCCATGCCGCTGAAGCTCACTCCAAATGGAGCGGGCTTGGCATCGAAACCGTCGGGAAATGGTGGATTCGGATTGTTGGGAACCATGCCGAACGGGACGACGATAGTCGGATAGCCGGGTTTCGCGGCGATGCCGGCTCCGCCGGCGCCGGGGAAAAGAAGCGCGTCGAGCCGGTTTGTCTTCATCGCTTCATCGATTCCATGGGTTGCGGCCAGAGCGATGTCTTTCGCGCGATCGGCTTCATAGCGGGCGCGATCCGCTTCCAGGTCGATCTCATCGGAAATATCGAGATTGGATTGGCCGTATCGTATGGCGCCGGCCCTTTCGTGCTTGAGATTCCATTGGCGGAGTTCCGTCAGAGTTTTTACGGGAGCCGAAGGACCAAGCGTCGACAGCCATTTATTGAAGTCGCGTTTCATGCCGTACTTCAAAACGATGGAGCAATTCGAGTCGTTACCCTTGCCGTTATTGACGCCGGAACAGATGTTCCATTGATTGATGTTTTTCTGCGGGTCCGGATCCATCGCACTGGGAATGTTCGCAGGATCTACAATCTCCGCGCCCTGCTTCTTCAAGATGTCGATCGCCTCCGCCATGAACTTCGTCTGATCGGGACTCAATCGTTCGTAGAACGATGCGCGAGGAATTCCGATGCGCGCGCCTTTCAACCCGTCACGTTTGAGAAATCGTGTGTAGTCGCGGCCGGGCGGCGGTGTGCATGTGCTTGTGGCCGGATCGTTCGGATCAGGCGACGGACTTTCCATCGCACCCAGCATGATCGCGGCGTCGGTGACATTCTTCGCCATGGGTCCCGGGGTATCCTGATCCGCGGTAATCGGAATGATTCCATACCGGCTGAGGCGGCCCACAGTCGGCTTGATGCCGGCCAGCATTGTCGCATTCGACGGCGTCAGAATCGATCCGGATGTTTCCGTTCCGACATTCGCCGCCCAGAGATTCGCGGCTGTGCCGACACCGGAACTCGATCCGCCCGCAAACATCGAAGCGCGCCCGTCGCCGGTTTCGCGTGGATCGCGCCGGCGATCGTAAGGATTCATTCCGTGCCCGGAAACGGCATTGTAATTCGTCGGCATCGGTGTTGGAGCGCCGGCGACCCAGTTCGCGAGTTCCGTCAGGCTCGTCTTTGCGATGATGATGGCGCCGGCGGCCCGAAGATTTTTCGTGATCGTTGCCTCGTACGGCGGAATGTACCCGTCGAATGCGAGCGCTCCGCCTGATGTGGGCATGTTCGTCGTATGAACGATGTCTTTCAGAGCGATTGGAATTCCGTGAAGAGGGCCGCGAACTTTTCCTCGAGCCCGTTCCCGATCCATTTCTTCGGCTTCTTTCAGCGCATTCGGATTGACGGACACCGTGGCGTGCAGTTTGTCGTCATACATGGCAATGCGGGCGAGATACTGCATCACCAGTTCTTTTGACGTCACGCGTTTTTCCTTCATCGCCTTCTGCATTTCCGGAATGCTCGCTTCGATGACGGAAAACGGCTTCTTCTCCGCTCGAACCGATAAGGAGCACGCGAGGATCAACAGGAACAGGGCAACGCCTCTTCGACGGCGAGAGTTTTTATCGCGGGAAAGCAACATTACTCATTCCTTCTTCTTAGTTTGATCGGCTACAGCTTGCGCCGCTTTTTCAATTGCAGCAGGATCGCCAAGATAGAAACTGCGGATCGGCGTCAGATCGTCGTTCAATTCGTAGACCAGGGGGATTCCCGTCGGGATATTCAGATCCACGATTTTGTCGTCCGGAATCCTGTCGAGATATTTCACGAGCGCCCTGAGACTGTTTCCGTGCGATGCAATCAACACGCGCCGGCCCGATCGTACCGCGGGAGCTATCGTTTCGTTCCAATAAGGAAGGACGCGATCCACCGTGTCCTTCAGACATTCGGTCAAAGGCCGTTCATCAGGTTTCAGGTTCTGATATCGCGGATCGTGATGAGGAGCGCGTGGATCTGCTGCATCCAGCGGTGGAGGAGGGATGTCGTAACTCCGGCGCCAGATTTTCACCTGCTGTTCGCCGTGTTTCTCCACCGTTTCGAGTTTGTTCAAGCCCTGAAGTGCTCCGTAATGCCGCTCGTTCAATCGCCAGGATTTGTAAACAGGGATCCACAACAGATCCATTTCATCCTGCGCGAGCCACAGCGTTCGAATCGCGCGTTTCAGGACGGACGTATAAGCGACATCGAATACGTAGCCGTCGCTCAACATCTGCTTACCGGCTGCGCGCGCTTCCTCGATGCCTTTGGGGCTCAGATCTACGTCGGTCCATCCCGTAAAACGATTTTCCTTATTCCAGGTGCTTTCGCCGTGCCTCAGCAGTACGAGTTTTTTCACTCTGTTCTCCAATCGCTCTTTTTAACGAAGTCCCGATTTTGTTGTCAACCTTCAGGTGTTGGTTACCGGAATTCCGGCGCAATCTCGGAGATGAATCGGTCCATGTCACGGCGAAATTCGTCCAGTGGCCGGAACATTGTCGGAAGAAAAAGCGATGTTGCTCCTGCGTTGATCAGTTCACGAATTTTTGCGCGGATTTGATCGGGTGTTCCTGCAAGGCAGATGTCGTGCGCATCGGAAATGTCGAATCGCATGCGTTTCGAGATCGTTTCGGCAAGGCGGTTCACTTCATCCTTCTTGTCGGTGATGAGCAAAGCCATGTTGACCGAGCGCGCAATCGTTTTTGCGCTGCGTCCAATTCCGGCGCAGTGTTCCTCGAGAATGGCGGTCTTGTGAGCAAGGATCTTCGGTCCGCCCCACACGTTCCAGTGATCGGCATGCCTGGCGGCGATCCGGAGCGTGACGCGTTCTCCGGCGCCGCCGATCATCAGCTCCGGATGGGGTTTTTGCACGGGCTTTGGATCGAGAGGAGCGTCGCTCAGTTGGTAATGGCGGCCGTTGAAATTACTCCGGTGCTGCGTCCAGAGAGAGCGAAGGACCGTGCAGGCTTCATCGAGTCTCTCGAGCCGTTCGCGCATTGTGAAGAATGGAATGCCGTAGGCTTCGTGTTCATTCTGCTGCCATGCCGCGCCGAGACCGAGCAGAAGGCGTCCTCCGGAAATGATGTCGACTTGAGCGGCCATTTTTGCAACGACTGCGGGATGACGATACGTATTGCCGAGCACGATTGTGCCGACCCGCATCCGTGGCACAAGGGCGGCCAGCGCAGAAAGAGTGCTCCAGGATTCAAGAACGGCGCCTTCCTTGTCTTTGGTCACGGGCATGAAGTGATCGGTCACACACGCAACGTCCCAGCCCGTTTGTTCAAGATGCTTCCAGAGGCCCAGGACAGACGGCCATGTTTGATTCGTCAGACTTGTAAATACGCCAAATTGCATGCGCCAGAGTATATCGGGCATTTCACACGAGGGTGAAGTCGATGAAACCTTTCTCCGGGTCGACGAACTCCAGGCGAACCCGGACCTTGTCGCCAACGTCAACGCGGCGCATCTGGCCTTCGACTTTTCCTTCCACGTGTGGATGTGAGATCCGAACCCAGGTACCGCGGTCCGTAGCGCCCGAAATGACGCCCTCGAAGACTTCTCCGATGCGCTTCCGCAGGAGGACCGCTGCGGCGCATTTCTTAACGAAGCGTTCCACTTTGTTGGCGGCATCTTCCCGTTCGGTGCAGTGGGCGGCCAGCGAATTCAGTTCCTGCATCGTATACGGCAAAGCGGATCTGGAAAACACCGCTTTCAACAGCCGCTGCGTGATCAAATCGGGAAACCTGCGATTCGGCGCGGTCGAATGCGCATAAGCGCCCGCGGCCAGCGCAAAGTGTCCCGGGGATGAATCACGCGGCGACTTGGCGACGTATTCTCCCCGTCCGAGCAGCTTGAGGACCGACAGCGAAACATCCGCAAAATGGGCCGCATTCGTGCGGCGCTGCGCGTTCAGGAATTCTTCAAGTCTTTTGACATCGGGCTCCGCCGGCAGCGAACCTCCGAGCGGCTCGGCGAGAGCCACGATGCGATCCCACCTCTCCGGCGTCTTTACCACTCGGCGCAGGCTGGGAACATCATTTGCATCGAGAAAACGCGCAACGGTTTCGTTTGAAGCAATCATGAGATCTTCGATGAGGAGGCTCGCGCGATTCTGACGGCGTACTTCCAGATCCATAACCACGCCTTCACTCGAGAGAATGGGATTAACGTCCGTGTTATGGAACGTGAGCGCGCCTGCCTCATGCCGTGCCTGTCGAAGGTTCTCCGCGGCGTGATCCTGCAGTTGGAGCTGGCTCTGCAATGCCGGGTTCTGCTGAATCCGGGACAGCGTTCGCTGATCGCTCTCGTTATTCGGTGGGCTGCTTTCGAGCCACGCGGCCACTCCGTTGTAGGTGAGCTGTGACTTGTTCTCGACAACCGCTCTGTATGCCGACGAGTCAGCGACGTGTCCATCATCCGTAACCAGCATTTCGATGACGATCGCCAGACGCTGCCGGCTCTCGTTCAGTGATGTCAAGTCCGTGCTCAGCTTCAATGGAAGCATCGGAAAAGTGGAGACGCCGGTATAGATCGACGTGGTGTTTTGCCGCGCCGCAAGGTCGACCGATGAATCGTGCGGCACGAACCAATCCACGTCGGCAACGCCGACATAAAGCCGAGTGCCTCCGGATTCGCGGACGGCGTATTCGATCTGATCCAGATCTTTGGATTCGTCATTGTCGATCGAAGACCACAGCAGGGGCCGGAGATCACGGAGCTTCAACCCGTCGAAAACGGGTTCGGTTTTCGAGGCAACCTCGTTTTTCGCGTCGGCCGGAAAATCGATCAAAAACCCGCGCGCGAGCATTGCACGCCTGGCGATTTCGTGAAGATCAGGATGTGTCATAAGTGATTTCATATCAGGAAAAGGACAACATTATGAAGAGAAGACTGAGTTATCATCTTGCCTCTTGCGGAGGAAAACGAAATGAAATTCTGGTTGAAGCTTGCGCTGGCAGCCGTGGTGGCGGCGACTCTCTGGAGTAGTCTGGGCTGGATTGACGGCGCTGCCGCACAAAGCCAGATTACGGTCGCTTCCGGAAAGAAAGCGGGAGAGGCGTTCAAGAACGTCACCACGAGCACCCTGAAGGAACTCAGCGTCGACGACTTCCTCGCAGCGATGGGCGTCATCTCCGGCGCCCTGGGTTACGACTGCGCGGATTGCCATCCGCATGCCGGCACCGACCAGGCGGATTTTGTAGCCGATACCATTGCCGAGAAACGGACCGCGCGCAGAATGATCGAAATGGTCGCGACCATCAATCGTACGAATTTCGCCGGCGTTCAGCGAGTGACCTGTTATACCTGCCATCACGGCCGCGATATTCCCGTCACGACAATCGCTCTGGATAATCTGTATGCGAGTCCACCGCGTGAAGATGACGACGTCGTCCCTCCGTCAACGGTGGCAGGCCAGCCGACAGCCGATCAGATCATCGATAAATATCAGCAGGCGCTCGGTGGCACTCAGCGGCTTGCGACTCTCACGAGTTTCATCGCCACGGGAGCAAGCATCGGTTATGGAGAATTCGGCGGCGATGGCGAGTTCACTATTTATGCAAAGGCTCCGAATCAGCGCACGACGCAAATCACCTTCAAGGATCATCCGGACCGCGGAGACAGCACATGGGCCTTCGACGGCAAGACCGGGTGGATCAAGACTCCGCGCGGATTGCTGGCCGAGTACGAACTGGTAGGAGAAGAACTCGACGGCGCCCGTTTCGAAGCCCAACTCGCTTTTCCGGCGCAGATCAAACAATCGCTGAACAACTGGCGTGTTGGACAGAGACGGACAATCGGGAACAAGGATTACAACGTATTGCAGGGAAGCGGCCCCCGAGGTTTTCTCGCGACGCTGTACTTCGATATTCAGACCGGATTGCTCGCGCGGCTCGTCCGCTACGGGCCTTCGCCGGTCGGCCGTGTTCCCACGCAGATCGATTACGCCGATTATCGCGATGTCGGAGGAATCAAGTTCCCGTTTGAATACCGGTTTTCGTGGCTGGATGGCAGGTATACGGCAAAGCTGAAAGAAATCAAAACGAACGTTGCCGTCGACGCTTCGAAGTTCGGCAAACCCGCCACAAAGTAGCGAGGACCTGATCTGGCCGGATGACGTCCTAAAAAGGGCAGCATGGAGCCTTTGCGATTCATCCATGCTGCGGACCTTCATTTAGATAGCCCGTTTCGCGGTATCGGAAAGACATCGGTAAAACTGAAAGATCAACTTCAGGCGGCGACTCTCGGCGCGCTGTCTCGAGTTGTCGATCACACCATTCATTCGAAGGCGGATTTCCTTATCATCGCGGGCGATATCTATGACTCCAGGGATCGAAACCTGAGAGCGCTGGTTTCGTTTCGGCGGGAAATGGAAAGGCTGGCGGAGCGGAATATCCCCGCGTTCATTGTCCACGGAAATCACGATCCTTTGAATGGATGGGGCAGCGGGTTCCAGCTTCCGCCGAATGTTGTTTCATTCGGTGGACGAACGGACACCGAACCGTTTATTCGGCGTGGCAGGGAAGCCGCGCAGATTACGGGTGTGAGCTATACACGCGAGCGCGTGACGGACAATCTCGCGTCGTCGTTCAAGCCCGCGGAAGGCTCGCCTTACTCCATCGCGGTTCTTCACGCCAATGTCGGTCATCAAAACGGGCACGCCGACTATGCGCCGGCAACCGTTGATGAATTGACGTCGGCCGGATTCAATTACTGGGCGCTCGGACATGTGCACACGCGATCCGTCCTGGCCTCCGAACCCGCGATGGTGGTGTATCCGGGCAACACTCAGGGCCGAAATCCGCGCGAGACGGGACCTCGAGGTTGTCTGCAGGTGGACGTTGACGCATTTGGCCGCGCGAATCTGGAATTCATCGATACGAGCGTGGCGCGGTGGACTCACATCGAATTATCGATCCGCAATTACAGCGCGATGGATAAGCTTGTGGATGCCATGCTCGGACAAGCGCGTGAAGACGCCTCTCGGTTCAATGGACCTACCGTGGCGCGGTGTACGATCCGTGGGAACGGGATGCTCCACCGCGACCTTCAACGCGATGATATGAACGAAGAATTGCGGGATATTCTGGGCGACGTGGTGATTGCGGAATCCGTACGCATCGCAACAGGCCCCGAACTGGATCTCGAATCCCTGCACCGGACGGAAACGATGGTCAGTGATTTCTTGAAACTGACCGATCGTGCCCTCGAGGAACCGGAACTGAGACAGCGTCTCGCAGACAGCCTCACGCCGCTGTTTAAGCGAAAAGACATGCCTCCCCCCGATGAAGCAAAACTGCGCGAGTGGATCGAGAGAGCATCGGCGCTCGGAGTGGATTTGCTGCTTGATTCATGAGAATCGAAAACATTCATATCGACGGTTTCGGCGTCTGGAACGACAGGAACTGGGGGCCGCTCGATCCGGGTCTGAATGTGTTTCACGGACCGAACGAAACCGGCAAAAGCACGCTCATGGCGTTCATTCGCGCGATGCTGTTTGGGTTTGAAAAACGCGGCAGCCCGCGCCGGTACGAGCCGTTGAATGGCGGATCTCATGGAGGCTGGCTCGATATGATCGTCGGGGACACTCGTCTTCGCATCGAGCGGCAGCCTGGACGGCATGTGCGCGGCATTGTGACCGTTCATACCGGCGATGCCGTCAGCGATGAGACCGCACTCGAGCGTCTTCTTGGCGGCACAACGAAAACGCTCTATCACAATGTTTTTGCATTCGGGCTCGAAGAGCTCGAACAATTCCACACTCTGCAGGAAAGCGAGATCGCGGCCCACATTTCCGGCGCGGGCCTGGGCATCGGCGCATCGCGGTGGGCCGCTGTTCAAAAGGATCTTGAAGACCGGCAGAGCGCGTTGTTCCTGCCGCGTGGACAGAACAGCACGATCAATGTCGCATTCAAGGAACTGGAGTCCGTGCGGGACGATCTCGACCGGACCGAGCATCAACCTCAGGATTATCTCGCTGCTCACGATGCGCGCATGAGACTGGCATCAGAACTGTCCGGTCTCGAGGAATCTGTCGCGGACGTCAGCCGGAAGATCGAGCACTATGCAAAACGGCTGAGAGCCCGCCCCTTCGTCGAACGGAGGAACCGGATTGAAGCGAGATTGCGCGAACTGCCCAGAGTGGAATCCTTTCCTGACGGCGGCATCGAACGGCTCGATCTGCTCGTGAAACAGCGCCGGACGCTGGCACAGCAGCGCGCGAGAAACGAACAGGAAGCGGAAGCGCGGCGTTTGCGCCGCCTGCAGATGCACGTGGACGCCGAAGAGTGCGCGCGCCGCTCACAGGTTATCGAATCGTTGAGGTCGCTGGCCCCGCGAGTGGACGCGGCGCGTCGCGTTTATGCGGCGGGCGTCGAACGGCGCGATGCCGTCGCTCAGGAAAAGAAAGCTCTCATGGCGGCCTTTGAAAACATGGTGCCGCCGTCGCGGCCGGCGTTTCTCGTTTTTGTTGCGCTCATGTGGATCGGTGTGATCGGTCTTGCCACTGCAGACTACGCGTACCTTGGCGCGATCCTGGGGATGCTTTCCGTTGCCGCCATGCTCTGGTATCGCAGCCGCCTCCGGCGCGCGGCCGCGGCGGATGAGCAGCTCGCAGAGTGTTGCGGCCGCCTCGACGCATGTATCCGCGACCTTCGAAAAACCGAAGACGAAGCACGCCGGATTGAAGCCGAGATTCGCAGTCTTACGGGCCGTACGGAGATCGGCCAGGAGGATATCGATGAGCGCGTGGCGGATCTGGACCGGCTGCTCAAGGTGAATGACGAGTCCAGGAGTCTCGAAGAAGCCGCATCGCGCGCAGAGCACGATATGAAACGAATCGCGGAACAGGGCGCCGAGACCGAGCGCGCGATTGCTGCCCTTTTCTCCGAAGCCGCGGCCGCCGGCGAAGAAGATTTTCTGCAGCGTGCGGAGACTTACAAACAACGTCAGCAACTCATCAACGAACTCGAGAAGATACCGGTGGAGCTGCCGGAACCGGGTCTGCTCTTCGATATGCGCGCGGACGAAGAAGCCGCATTTCAGGCCGCTCAGACTGAACTTGCCGACCTGGAACAGAGGCTGGTCCACGCGCGCCACGAAACGGGACGCGTGGAAGAGCGAATCACGATGATGGAAAAAAGCGAAGAACGCTCTCGCGCCCTGTCGCGGCAGGAAACGATTCTCGCGCGCATCGATGAAGCTGCCGAGCAGTGGGCGGTCATCACACTGTGCCGGGCTCTGCTCGACGAAACACGGAAGATCTATGAAACCGATCGCCAGCCTGAGGTTTTGCGCCAGGCGTCCGCGTTCTTCAATACGATGACCGAAGGACGTTATCCGCGCGTTATCGCTCCACTCGACGGAGGTGAGATTCAAGTCGAACGGGCCGATACCAGCCGCATTTCGCCTCAGGTTTTGAGCCGCGGCACCGCCGAACAACTGTATCTTTCAATGCGGCTTGCTCTGGTGCGTGAATATGCCAATCATGTCGATCCGCTTCCGGTGGTCTTCGACGACATCTTCGTCAACTTCGATCCCTCCCGCAGCCGCACGTCACTCCACGCCCTTCGCGATCTTTGCGGGACTCATCAGGTATTGCTCTTCACCTGCCATCCTCACCTTGTGAAACAGGTTGAGGAAGTCCTTCCTGAAGCAAAAATATTTCCGCTTTAGTATTCTGCCGGCACGTTACACTGTCCTTGCCTTTTGCCGTATCCCAACAGAGAGAAAACAATGACGCCTGAAGAAGTGAACCGAACGATGGAGTTTATCCTCCAGACGCAGGCGAGTCTGTCGGCAAGGATGGACCGCAGGGAAGAGCAATGGGAAAAGGAACTCGCCGAATCGAAGAGAATTCAACAACGGCTTGCCGGTCTTACAGAAAGAGTCATCGACATGATTGCCAGTCAGGCAGAGCGAATCGATCGATTCGATGAATGGAAAATCCAATCGGACCGGCGGTACGAAGCTGCGCAGAAGCGCAATGACGAATACGAGAGGCGTAATATCGAGTTTCAAAGGCGTAATGATGAGTATCAAAAGCGCAATGAAGAGTACCAAAGGCACAATGAAGAGTTTCAAAAAGAAGCGCTTGATTTGCTACGCCTCCTGCTCGATCGATTGACGCGGCCTCCGAATCCCAACCTGAACTGATCGGTATTTCGCAAAATCAGGAGATCGCGGCTGCTGGTACAATAGCCCGCCATGGAAGTGCGGAAGATTCGCGATCTCATCCGGTTTTCCGACGACAAGATGCAGAAAGTGCCTGTGTTCGACTCGGCAATGTATTTCTGCGACTTGTATTGTCTGAAGCCCGGGCAGGATCAGCGAATTCACAGTCACGCAGAATCGGATAAGATCTACTTTGTTCTTCAAGGCGCGGGAGTCTTTCATATCGCCGGCGAGGAAAAAGAACTCGAACCGGATCAAGCTGTGATAGCGAGACCGGGCCAGGATCATGGCGTGAGGAATTCGGGTAAGGACGATTTGGTGCTACTTGTTTTCATGACTCCCCGTCCATAATGCGGCGGTAAAAGGAAAAGCGAACAAATGGGGCGTAACGCACAATTGATCCGTCAGTGGGCGATCCTGAAGCAGATTGAAACCACGCGGTGGACGACGATTTCGGATCTTGCCGAACAGCACATCGTTTCGACGAAAACCATCCGGCGCGATCTGGCGGCGTTGATGGAAGCGGGATTTCCGCTCTACGACGAGCGATACGACGGCAAAGTCTACTGGCGGCTCAACGAAGAATACAAAGGATTGCCGCTGGCGACACTGTCGCTTTCCGAGACCGCGGCGCTCTATTTCAGCAAGAAACTTGTCGTGAATCTTGCAGCTCCGCCTTTTTCCGACGATATTGCTTCGGCCTTCAAAAAAATCGAGAGCGCGCTTCCGGACCGCAACATCAAGTTCCTCGACAGCCTCGACACCATGATCAGTGTGCGCGCGGACGCACCCAAGGACCTCGAGCATCAGAAGACACGCATCCGGACTCTGATGGAAGCGATCGGTGAGGAAGTTCAGGTGAGGATGCAGTACTTTTCCGTCCACAGCCAGCAGAAGAAAACCTACACCATTCATCCCTACCGGTTGATGCATTTCCGGGGTGGCTTATATCTGTTTGCGTTCGTCCAGGAATACAAACAAATCCGGACTTTTGCCATCGAGCGTATCGAAAGCATCGAAAAGACTCGCGAACCGTTCGACAAGCCGAAGGATTTTTCAGTTGAGAGTTATCTCGAATCGGCTTTCGGCGTGGTGAAAGAGGATCCCTTCGATGTGGAGATCATTTTTCACTCCGACATTGCGGAGTATGTGCGATCCCGCGTCTGGCATCCTTCGCAACAAGTTCGCGAGATCGGCGGCCGGCGCATCACAATGAAGATGCACGTCGGCGGAGAATTCGAGCTCGTTGCCTGGATTCTGAGCTTCGGTCATTCCGCCGTTGTCGTCTCTCCTGAACGCCTGAGGCTTCGTGTTGAAACCGAACTCGCACGCGCGATGGACAACTATCGCAAGGAAATCATCACCGTCGCTCCCGCCAGAAAATCCAGGAAAGTGGAATCCAAAAAAGCCGCTGCCGCCACGGCACGCCGGGGCTGATTCACTGTCCAGCGATTTAGGGACACTACACCAGGCATTGACACCGCTGTGATACCTTTAAAAGCAATGTGGCACGAGAACATCCTGCATGTTATCGGGAATACGCCGATGGTCCGATTGAACCGTATGGTGCGGGGTATTCGCGCGACGATGCTGGCCAAACTCGAATACCTGAATCCCGGCGGGAGCGTGAAGGATCGCATCGGCATCACCATGCTCGAGGCGGCCGAAAAGGAAGGCAGGATCAAGCCCGGCGGCACGGTCATCGAAGGAACATCAGGCAACACGGGGATGGGCCTCGCTCTGGCGGGGGCAATCAAAGGTTACCAGTGCATCTTTACGATGCCGGACAAAATGAGCCAGGAAAAGATCGACGCTCTGCGGGCACTGGGAGCCGAGGTCATCGTGACGCCTTCGCAGGTCGATCATCATGATCCGCGCAGTTATCATTCGGTCGCTCTGCGTCTGAGCCGCGAGATTCCAAACAGTATCTTTCCCAACCAATACGAAAACCCCGCAAATGCGGACGCTCACTACAAAACGACAGGGCCTGAAATCTGGAATCAGACGGAAGGCAAGCTTACACACGTCGTCATCGGCGTTGGCACTGGAGGAACGATTACGGGAGTCGCGCGATTTCTCAAAGAAAAGAACCCACAGATACGCGTGATCGGAGCGGATCCGGCGGGATCGATTTTTGCCGAAATGTTCAAGACGGGCCGCAAGCCGCAGGTTCAGCCCTACAAGCTTGAAGGCATCGGTCAGGATGAAAAGCCGGCCAATGTGGATTTTTCGGTGATCGACGAGATCTATCCCGTCACCGATAAAGACGCATTCCTTCTCACAAGACAGCTTGCGCGGTATGAGGGGATCTTCGCGGGTGGTTCTGCCGGCGCGGCGATGTACGCCGCCCTGAAAGCAGCCGAAAAGCTGACTGAAAAAGACCTGATGGTTGTAATCATTCCGGATTCCGGGACGCGTTACCTGAGCAAGATTTACAACGACAACTGGATGCGTGAAAACCAGTTCCTCGAACCGCGCATCAAAGTAAGCGCAGGCCAGGTTGTTCACGACAAAGTCAAACGCGCAGAGGCGCTGGTATCGATTCCGCTCGGTGTGACCGTCGAGCAGGCGGTGAATCTGATGCGCGAGCACGATATTTCGCAGGTACCTGTGATCGAGGGAGGCGAAGTTGTCGGCAGCATCAGTGAGGCGCGAATCCTGGACACTCTGGTTTCGGATCCCGGCGCCAAACTCAAGCCGGTCGCTGAATATATGGAAAAGCCCTTTCCTGTTATTTCTGAGGATGCTTCGCTTGAAGACATCGCACACAACCTGGATCACCAGACGCCCGCCATCCTCGTGAAGCACGCTTCAGGCTTCGACATCGTGACGAAATCCGACCTTATCTTTTTCCTTACGCGACAGAAGACGGTGTGATTTGGTCTTCAGCCCGGATCGTCTGCAAACCGGTAGCCCAAACACGGCTCCGTGAGAATGTAGTGAGGGTTACCGGGTTCGACTTCGATTTTCTTCCGCAGTTGGTTGACGCACACTCTCAGATGACTGAGTTTTTTTTCACACTTGGGGCCCCACACCTCTTCCAGCAGTTCCCGGTGACCGACGGGGTGCCCGGCATTCGACACGAGATATTGCAGGAGCTTGAATTCTCTCGGTGTCAGATGGACCTCGCGGCGAGCCACGCGCACCTTTCGCGCTTCGAAATCCACTTCCAGGTGGCCTGATTCGGAACGGTAGGATGTGGTTAGAACAGAGGAGGGGTCTGTTTCTTCCCTCAGGCTCACGAGCGCTCGCTCGATGGACCTTGGATGAACGTTGAAACGAAAGCACTCCTGAATATTCTCGGCCAACTGCTTCACTTTTATTGAAGGATCCCTTTGCCGTTGCTGACGGATGAACTCGATGACTTCACTCGTGAGCTTGTGAGCTTGCCGGGGGCCCGGTTCCTGCGGTAAGAGGCCCTCCATGCCGTTCTGTTCGAAGGCATCCCATGCTGTATAAAAGGACTGCCGCGATGTGAAACCGAAGGCACGGCTGGCTTCGCTGACGGATTGTCCGTCCTTGACCACGCGGCGAAGCATCTCGTACTTGACCTGGACGATATCGCGCGCGTCGAAGAAACCACCGTGGGCGAACAAGTCATCCGCCACAGTTTCCGGATCCGGGTTCAGGGTCCCACGCTCCCGGAGGTTTTCGGACTTATCGTCGTTGATTCGCTCGGGCGGAATATGCGGGACTCCAAATTTTCCGCTCTGGTTGGCCCCACGCATCAGCGGTCACTTCCTCGAACGAAACCGGGATCGCAATGCTGCGATTGCCGGTACGAGAACACAACCGGCGACCACGGGAATAACCGGAGCGCCGTCAAAGTAGATCAGCACAAAACCGACGATCAAGGAAGCGCCCCATGTCATCCGTTGCCGCCTGATAACGTCGTATGGTGATTCCATAGATTCCAAATTCATTGAGTAGGTTTTCATCGCATGTATGTCATTGCCAGAATAATGGCTGCTGCGAGAACGCTGCCCGCAATGAAAAGGATCGGCCGTCCGAATGGTTTCGCAAACGAAGGCCGGGCAATTCCACTGCGTTCCCGTGCGCGCTCTTCTTTGAGTAATTGGGCGAGCATCTTTCGTTGCTCGATGGTTTCGACACACTTCAACGCCCGCTCTGCTGCTTCGTATCCCGGACCGGGAGTACGAAGCTTGAAGTGGAGTTGTGCCAGCGTGTAGTGAGGAGCGAAGCTGTCGGGGGCAAGCTTCGCTGCCTCTTCAAGATGATCGATTGCAGGGTAGATGTCGCTTGTCAACGCCTGAGCAATTCCGAGAAAAAGATGACCTTCCGGAAAGTCTGGCGCAAGCTCAATGCTCCGGGAAAGCACGGCGACGGCTTCGCCGGCGTTTCCCGACTGAAGATGCGCCATTCCCTCCCGGAACGATTGTCTGGCTTGTTGAGGGACAGCCGGAAGAGACCTGGAATCCAAAGCAACGGGGAATTCCGCCAGTTTGGATTGAGCAGCAAAAGTCTTCTCGGGCATTTGTCCCTCCTTTACTCAGGCGTGACCGCCTTCACTCTAGTCCCCGGCAGCGGCTGTCTCGAACTCCGGTTCGGGCTTCAGCACGAACTCGGGATAGCACAGAGCGCCCATTTCGGGGATGTCCAGACCCGCGAGTTCATCCGCGGCAGAAACGCGATGCCCCACCAGGACATCGATAACCCAGCCCGCGATGTACGAAAAACTGAACACAAAACCGACCAGCGTGGCGACTCCGATCAATTGAGCAACCAATTGGCTCGCATCCCCGTAGAACAAGCCGGTAACGTTGCCGCTGACGCCATTCCAACTGCCGCCGTAGTTCGATGTACCGTCGGCGAATAATCCCACCGAGATCACGCCCCACAGTCCGTTCGTTCCGTGCACCGAGATTGCACCGACAGGATCGTCGACCTTGACGACTCTGTCGAAGAACTCGACACTCAGGCAGACCAATACGCCTGCGACGAGACCGATGATCGTTGCGCCGACAGTATTCACAAATCCGCTGGGGGCCGTGATCGCAACCAGACCCGCGAGCAACCCGTTGCCGGACATTGAAGCATCCGGTTTTCCGTAGCGCATCCACATATAGAGGATCGCTCCGAACGAACCGGTACAACCGGCGAGCATCGTGTTAACGGCAATCGAACCGATGCGAAGCGCACCGTTACCCGATGCGGCGAGCGTGCTACCGGGATTGAATCCGAACCAGCCGAACGCGAGAATGAAGCAACCAGTCAGGACCCAGGTCAGATCATGACCGGGAATCGCGTTGGGTTTACCACTTCGAGTGTACTTCCCGATACGAGGTCCCATGATCAGGCCGAGAGCGAGTGCCGTGATGCCGCCGACAGAGTGCACCACACCGGAACCGGCAAAATCGGCGTACCCATGGCCCAGGCCGAAATTCGATCCGAGCGTTGCCAGCCAGCCGCCGCCCCACGCCCAGTTGGCAAACAGCGGATACGTAAACGCACCCATGAAGATCGACGATACTGCAAAGGCCGCGTACTTCCATCGTTCCGCGCAAGTACCCGTCACGATCGTGAGTGCGGTGTCCATGAACACCATCTGAAAGAGGAACATCACCATGGCCCCAACGTCATACGCACCGCCGTGCGACAGGAAGAAACCATGGGTTCCCCACAATCCGAAACTCTTTCCGAACAAGCTGATGCTGTATTCGGAAGTGAGTCCGTTGATTCCGCCCAGCGTGGCATATGGGCCGCCTCAACCCATCTGAATGGCGAATCCGCATACCCAGAAGGCAAACAGGCCGAAGCCGTACACCATGAAGTTCATCATCATGGTGTGATTTGCATTCTTGGCGCGGGTCAGTCCGGTCTCTACCACGGCGAAACCCGCCTGCATGAACATGACGAGGAATCCCGTGATTAACGTCCACACGAAGTTGATGGCGATGCGATTCTGACCTGCTTGATTGACGACGTCCGCCAGCGTGAGACCTTTCTTGGTATCCGCCGCCACGACGTCGCTGACTGTTCCGGTTTTCGTACCGCCGGGATCACCCTTCGCGAGGTCATCGGTCGACGGCGGAGCGGCGGCTTTGATGTCCAGCGGCGCATCCATGGCGGGGGCCGCGGCCGGAGCTGCCGCCGCTGGAGCCGGCGCCGGAGCCGGAGTTGCTGGAGCTGCAGCAGGTGGCGCCGCCTGAGGTGCGGCGGCGGGCGCCTGGGCAAAGGCCGTCAGGCTGCAGGACAACAGAATCGCGGCTGCGATCCAACAATAAAGACTTTTTCGTTCCCAGAATTTCATTTGTCGTCTCCTTGCCTTAACTAACCCTTCTTCCATATTGCGTGCTCCTGGTGGGCCTTGTTCAGAACTCCTAGAATGCCAACCAGACTGATGAGGATTCCCACTACAGCCGCACCGAATCGCGCAGCCGTCGATTGAGTTATTGAAAGCGCCACCACGGGAAGCAACCACCCGGCAAGCGCCAATAAGATTCCGACAATTTTCATGTGTATCTCCTCGTTGTCTCGTTTCGGAGTTACTCGAGACCTTTGATCTTGTTAAAACCGGCAGCCGAAACAATGAGCAAGAGCAAACCGACGATCGCAACCACGATGCCGATTCCTCCTTTGACTACCAGGCCCGCTGTCGTTGCCGTAAAGCCCGCAAGCGTTGCCGCCAGGTACGTCCCTTGTTGCGCATTTGCAGCCATTGGTAATGCCTCCTGTTCGCGAATTACGGGCCGGAACACACGGATTCCTGGCCCAAAAAACAAAAAAGTCCTCAACCCCGCAAAAGGGATTGAAGACTTCGCCGTCCAAAAAAACGCCGCTGTTTTTAGATAACGCGCACTTCGTTGTGATCGTTAATGAGTGACGAATCTAAATTTAATCTATTCTTTATGTCAACAGAATTCTTTGTTGATGTCAGGATTCGCGAGCCTTAGGTTCGAAAGAATACGAATGTCACAAGGATGAAGAGCGGGATCAGGATCAGCGCGGAGTACACCATGTAGCCGCCGAAGGACGGCATTTTGATACCTTGCTGTTCGGCAATACTTTTCACCATGAAGTTCGGTCCGTTTCCTATATAAGTATTCGCGCCCATAAAAACCGACCCGCATGAAACCGCAGCCAGTAGAGTGCGGCCTAATGTCGATTGCAGCAAAGCGCCCAGATTTTGCGAACCCCCGCCGGTCAAGCCCGAAGCCATCGCCGAGAATGTGAGATAAGTGGGCGCATTATCCAGAACGCTCGAGAGCGCGCCCGACATCCAGAAAAAGTGCCAGGGCGCGTTCAGTCCCAAACCGGCGGCGCGCGCATTGAGGATTTCCAGAGCCGGAACCATGGTGACAAATATTCCGAGAAACAACGCCGCGACTTCGATAATGGGTGAGAAATGGAAATGATTCGCCCGGTGAATGGACCGCGGCGTTGTATACCATGAGAGTCTGGCCATGGTGATCATGATCGCTTCCTGGATTCCACGCGGCAGATTGAACCGTCCGCTGAGCATGGCCGCTCCCATGACTCCAAAAAGGTAGAGGATATTCCGCGCGCCATCGATTCGAAGCGGATGGCGCGCCTGAACGATTTCAGCGAGCGCGCGATGGGTCTCTATTTCTTCCCTCGTAAACACGAACTGATCGTAGATGTTGAACAATATCAGGAGGGAACCCACGACCAATCCCCACTGAGGAAGCAACTGCAGGGTGAATTGAAACGGCACGCCACGCAGGAATCCGAGAAACAGCGGCGGGTCGCCAAGCGGTGTCAACAGGCCTGCCGTGTTGCTGACAATGAAAATAAAAAACACGATGAGATGAGCTCGATGCTGCCTCAGGTGATTGGCGCGCAGAAACGGCCGAATGAGCAGCATCGACGCGCCCGTTGTTCCGATCAGATTTGCCAGGAGCGCTCCCAATCCGAGAAACATGGTATTGACAAGCGGCGTGCCGGCGAACTCACCTTTGATGTAAATACCGCCCGATATCACGAACAGCGAACCTAACAACGTCAGAAACGAAACATAATCGAGCAGCGAATGCAGAAGCAGTTTCGGCTCGCAGGATAAAACAACAAATAACACCGGTAGCGAAAGCGTGACGCTGAGAATCGTCTTATTGCGATTGCTGTCCCACCAATGAGGGAATGCCATTGGGAGTATCGCGATCGACGCCAGCATCGTCACGAACGGAATCAAACTCCAAATTGGAAAACATGAAGGCGTGGGCGAAGGCATAAGCGCGAAATCATCGCACAAACGGTGATCTAAATGAAGACGGGTTGATCGTCACGTTCGTCTTCTCCCACGGTTGATGTGCTATATTGGCCGCATTAATGAGTGATCGGCAAATCTGCAAGTCTTCGGATCACCTTTTTGTCCCGATTCTGGAAGTTTCCATTCCCCTCCTGCGCTGCGTTCACTGCAATGTCTTTGCGTATCAGGAAACGGTAAAACAGCTTGCCAAGAACCGCGGCTACCGCGTGGATGAAGAGGAACCTCGGAGACAGCCCGCAGCCGTTCCTTATTGGCGCCGCATCTGGCTGGGATTGAGGAGGCGATTCGCTTCGGGCGGTCCCGGGGTTGCAGGCTCATAATTCGGAAAAGCCGGCGCGGGAAGTTTCGACCATCCTTCGAGAATTGCGGAAATCGACCTCCAGGCAAATTCCACTTCGTCAGATCGGGTAAAGAGCGAATGGTCTCCTCGCAGGACGTCCAGGAGGAGCCTTTCATAGGCTTCGGGCGAGCGTTCATGAAACGCCGCATACGAAAAATCCATCTTCACGTCCTGTACTGCGAACTTCGTTCCGGGTTCCTTGCATACAAAAGAGAGGCTGATGCCTTCATCGGGTTGTATCCGCATGACCAGCGAATTCGGATTCGGCGGGCACTCCGCGAATTCGCGGAAAAGACATTCCGGCGGCTGATTGAATTCCACCTCGATGGTCGTCAATCGCTGTGCGAGCTTCTTTCCTGTCTGGATGATGATCGGAACACCGGCCCATCGCCAGTTTTCGATTGTGGTGCGCAGCGCCACGTATGTCTCCGTCGTGGAATTTGGGTTCACTCCTTCTTCGCTTCGATACCCTCGGTATTGCCCTCGCACGGTTGAGGTGGCTACTTCGGAAGGCGCCATTACCGGAAGAGCCTTGAGAATTTTTACTTTTTCATCCCGAATCGATTGCGCATCGAAAGCTGAAGGTGGTTCCATCGTCGTTAGACACAGCAGTTGGAAAGCGTGGTTCTGCACAATATCGCGCAGCGCGCCGGCTTTGTCGTAGTAAGAGCCGCGACGGCCCTCCATTCCGGCCGTCTCCGCGATGGTGATGCGGATGTTATTCACATGAGTCCGATTGAGAATGGGCTCAAAGATCGAATTGCCGAATCTGAAGGTGAGGATGTTCTGAACCGTTTCCTTTCCCAGGTAATGGTCGATCCGAAAAATCTGTCTTTCATGAAGCAGGTTTCGAATTTCAGCGTTCAACTCCCGGGCACTTGTGAGGTCGTGTCCGAAAGGTTTCTCGAACACCACGCGAACCCATCTGCGGCCGGTTTCATTCAGGAGACCAACCGCGCTGAGATTCTTGATGATGCCGGGAACGAGTTCGGGAGCCACAGCCAGATAGAACAACCGGTTTCCTCCCAAACTGAATTGAGCGTCGAGTTGATCGAGCCTCGTTTTCAGTCCGGCGAACGTCTCGGGATTCGTCGCATCGGCCGCCTGAAAGAAAGTGTGGCTCAACAGCAGACCCTCATCGGGAGCTTTGCCTGCCGGGTCTTCTTTGTGATGCTCCTGGATGGCCTGTCGTGCAAATGAGCGAAAGGCTTCGTCTGCCATCGCCGTTCGCGCCACTCCGGTCACCACATATTTTTCAGGCATGTATCCGAGAGTTTCGAGATGGTAAAGCGCTGGAATCAGCTTGCCGCGGCTGAGATCGCCTGTGGCGCCGAAAATTACGAAGGCGAATGGATCTGGCAATGCGGACATGTGGTACAAGTGTAAATCGGAGTCAACCTGGCACATGAATCCATTTGCAACAATACCTGTTGAAGACCGTTACGCAGAGTTTCATAAAAAATTTCCTGCGCTGAATCTGATCGGAAACACACGCATGGTGGAAATCCTCTGTTTCAAGGAAGAACTGCCTGAAGTTCAGGTTTTCGCCAAAGCGGAATACACCAATCCCGGCGGCAGCTTGAAGGACCGGCCCGTCCGGCGGATGCTTCTGGAAGCGCTGATTCAAGGAAAAATCGGGAAGGGCCAGATCGTTTTGGATTCCAGTTCGGGAAACGCCGGCATTGCCTACGCGATGCTCGGCGCGATGATGAATCTGCCGATTCAAATCGTGGTACCTGGAAATGCCAGCAAGGAACGCAAAATGAGAATCCAGGCCCACGGCGCAAAACTCGTTCAGACAGACCCATTGGAGGGATATGACGAGGCGCTGCGTGAAGGACACCGCATTGCCGATCGAGAGCCGGGGAAGTATTTTCATTGCGACCAATATGCGAACGAACACAATTGGCGTTCGCATTATGAAACAACAGCCGCGGAGATCCTGGTGCAGACGGATGGCGAGCTCACTCACTTCGTCAGCGGAATCGGCACAGGTGGAACCATCACCGGCGTGGGCCGCCGTCTGAAGAAAGAATCTTCGGAAGTGAAAATTGTCCAGATCGTGCCTGAAGACTTTCCTGGAATCGAGGGTCTCAAACCGCTCGAGAATCCGGGCGATATCATTCCCAAGATCCTCGATCAGTCCGTTGTCGATCAAAAGGTGCGCGTTTCCAGCATGGATGCCGCGCGCATGTGCGGGGTGCTCGCCCGATACGGTATTTTTGCGGGACAGTCGTCAGGCGCTTATATGCACGGCGTCTACGAGAC
The DNA here is from genome assembly GCA_964633285.1 of uncultured Solibacteraceae bacterium. GTDB lineage: Bacteria > Acidobacteriota > Terriglobia > 20CM-2-55-15 > 20CM-2-55-15 > 20CM-2-55-15. The sequence goes on from CAZWGA010000037.1 coordinate 47,168, forward strand.
AGCTAAGCAAATCCGGAAAGGTGTGATCGTCACTCTGCTTAACGATATCGGTGAGCGATACATGAGCACCGGCTTGTGGGAGTCGAGATAAGGGTTTCTACTCACGTGCGAACCTGCAACTGATAATTCGCATAGAATTCCTGCGCGATAACCTTGATTGCGGCCGCAACCGGAATTGCGATCAACAATCCAAGAGTACCCAGGAGTTCTCCACCGATCACCAGCACAAGCGCCACGGTGAGCGGATGCAGGTCCACATTGTGAGAGAGGACGGCCGGCGCAATGACGACGTTGTCCACAACGTGAGCTCCCGCGGCCGCAGCGATCAGCCCATAGATGGACGACATCGGCAAACCCGATCCGAGATAGATGAAAGCGCCGAATACGGTTCCGAGCACGGGGCCGAGGTAGGGAATCATGTTCGTCACGCCGCAGACCGCGGCAATGAGAAGAACGTGTTGTTGAGGAACGAAGATTTCCGCGATACCCATGCATAAGGCCTGAGTCACGCCCACGAGGATACATTCGATGAGACGTCCCCGCAGATAACCGCCGATTTGCTGATCGATTCGATTCAACATGATCAGCGACATCTCGAAATAACGGTTGGGTACAACCTCGACAAAGTGCCGCTTCAGCGTTTTTCCATCGCGAATCATGAAGTACGCGATGAACGGCACCAGCAGCAAATTCACAAGGAAGCTTGTTACCAGTCCGGGTACCTGCTCGAAGAATCTCGTTGCGGCGGCGGTCGCCTTAGTCGTCACCTGGCCGGCGATATCGACGGATTGAAACATCGGAAACTTGGAGTCGATCCAGGTTTCCAGCTCGTGAAGCTGCAGGGAAAAGCGTGAGCTGAAGGTTTGACTCGAACTGCCCATGGATTCAAACCGCAGCCATTGCGGCATAAACATCAGCAACAAAGCAATTCCGGCAATTGCAGTTGCAAGAAGAATAAGAAATGCTTTTCCGCGATCCATTCCGCGCTGCTGGAGAATAACGACGCCGGGTTCGAAGAGGTAAGCCACAAACAATGCGGCGACGAAGGGAACGAGCAGGATCTGGATGGCGAGGAAGGCGAGGACGAGCGCGAGAAGCAATGCGCCGAACGCGAGAATGCGCGTCGGGAATTCACCGAAGAGGTTCTTCATGTTGTCCCCGGATTTCCCAGATATCGCGCAACTGATTGTTGGTGTAACGCAGGCGCTCGGCGAGCGTCTTGGCCAGCCCGAAACTGATTTTGGCTCCCATCGCCGGATGAAGATTGATGATCTCGACAAGATCCGGATGAAAGAAACCGATCAGTTGCGATGGCTCTCTTGCAATCGCTGTTGCGGATCGTGACGTATCGCCCAGCAAAGCCATCTCGCCAAAGAAGTCTCCCGGTTCCAGTTCCGCCAGCAGCAACGGGTTTCCGGATTTATGCTTCAAAACGATGTCGACATGGCCTGCCCGTATGACGTACATCCCCGCGCCCGGTTCCGTTTCCACAAAAACGAATTCGCCGGCCTGATAGGTTCGAATGTGGACGACGCGTTCGAGCGTCCGTAGTTCCTTCGGCGACAAATCGCGAAAGAGGGGAACGTTTTGAAGGATTTCGGCGAGCGATTCTTTTCGGGGGCCAAGTCGAAAAATGTTTCCCCAAATGCCGTCGGCTTTCATAGGAAAGCGAATCCTAGCATCGAATCACCGCAAGGCGCTGAAGTTTCCGGTGACCTCAAAGCCCGACCAGAAGTAAGGATGAGATCGTTCGGGAGACTCCCGGAGAAGAGCCAGTTGCGCTTCGCGCAGCGCCTTCGCGACCGGCATCCGGGCATTTGCGAAAGACCGATGGAATCGAATCATGAGATCCGAAGTGCTGGATGCCTCCACGGGCCAAAGTGAACCCACAACCGACCCCGCTCCTCCAATCAGGAAAGCAGAGGTGAGCCCGCGCATGCCGACTCCGTCGCGGGAATTTCCGACAGACGAGTCGCAGGACGAAAGGATCACGACTGCATTTCCCGCGAGGCGTTCCGCCGCGATGTCGACGGCGGTTACGCTGTTTGAACCGCTGCGATCTCCACCCAGCAGAATTACGGACCGCAGAGGATCGACGGCATCCGTCGCCGAGTGGCCCGCATAATGAAAAACAGGCGCGGCATGCATCGCATCGAGAAAACGAGTCTTGTCGACTGTGGCGCCCGAGAATGTTGTGACCCTGGAATAGATTCCGGTGAGGGCTGCCAGTTCTTTGATTTCCGAAAGGTCTCCGTTCTGGGATCCGAAACCCACAATCGTGTCGCGCCGCGGAGCGGCGGCATTGGTTGCCAGAAGGTGAGTGAGGCTCGGGCTGACCATAATCGGGAAGTCCTGCAGGAGATACTGCGACTTGCCCGGTTGCCGCAACGATCCAAAGGGCAGACCATGGAGCGCTCTGTCGGGAACAATGGCAACCGTCCGGTTGGGATCGAGGAGATTCGCTACGGGTTCGATAAGCACCTTGCCGAGATCGTTCAAGAGATCGCCGGCTTCCTCACGCCCGCGAAGTTTGTGGAGCACTTCCTGAACTTTGCCTTCAAGTTCAGCCCGCGGAATCGGCACAGAGCGCAAGGTAAACAGTTTGTCGGATACGAGCCAGATCAGAAGCCGGTCTTTGAGGAGAAGATACTCGACGACCTGTATGTCTTTGGGAAGCCGTGATTGGATTTCAGATCGATGCAGGACATTCTGATGCGTTTGCTCGATTCCGGGATTGAACTGCGCCATGAATTCCAGAAACAGTTTCGCGCGATATTTCTGGAGGTATGCCCATGCGGCGTCCGTTGATCCATTGCTGTATTCGAAATCGATTGCGGAATCGTAGAGTTCGCGCCGCGCATCGTCGAACTTCACTCTGAACTTTTCAGATACAAGATACTGATCATCATTCTCGACAACGTCGATGGCTTCCCTGAATTTCAAGGCCGCCTCCTGCAAATGTCCGGTCTCGCTATAAAGGCGGGCAAGCAGCATCAGATATGAGGAGTGAACGTTTCCAGCTCGAAACGGCAACTGAGCATAAGCAGCGAGGTCGGATTCGAGCAGTGTCTGAGCTTCCTGATACTTCTTGCGATTCAGATAAGTTTTCGCCTTGACGACATCCAAAGAAAATCCGGTCCGCGTTCGTTCTACATTGCTTGCGATTCTGCTGAAAGCCGCATCCGCGTCCTTAAGATATTTTTCGGCCTGCGCCGATTGCCCGAGGGATTCATAGAGTTCTGCCAGGTTGGATGTCGCTGTCGCTTCGAGACCGGGGTTATTGGTTTTCTTTGCAGCTTCGACAGCAGCGATTGCAAACCGGGTCGCTTGTGAAGTCAGACCTCTTCGGTAGAGATCCGCCCCAATTCTGAAGAAGAGTGACGAGATCCGGACGGAATCATCGTCGTCCGTCAATCGAAGGCACTCCAGGGCGAGCGCCAGGGCCCCATCGCTGTCGCCGGCGGCGTAACGGTACCCAGCCAGGTAGTAGAGGGGACGGACACGATCGGAAGACGCTCCAATGTCGATAAACATCCGGTTTGCTGTCTCAAGGGTTTCCATCAATTTCGCATAGGTTTCCGTGAGTTTTAACGTTGCGCCGTACACCGTCAATCCCTTTGCGGCCAGCCACAAGTATTGATGTTCACGGGCTGTCGACACGAGCCGCTCAAGCCGTTCGCGCGCATCGTCAAATTTTCCGGCTCGGATTTCCGTATCGGCTCGGTTGACGTCGATCCATAAACCATCAAACGGAGAATCCATCCCGGCCCTGAGTTTTTCGGCCTTGCTGTACTCTTCCAGACTGCCGGCGAGATTGCCTTCCAGATACAATCGCGCGCCCTGGGTGACAAAGTCGCGAAGCGCGATCGTCGAATCCCGTTGTTTTGCAGACAGAGGCGCAAGCAAAGCGGAAATCGTTTTGTCGCCAAAACGCCGTTCGAACTGCATACCGATGAATTGCACGACTCTTGATGATTCTGAAGCATTGAACAGGCCGTACTGCATCGCGACCTTGCGGTACAGTTCGGGATTCTTTCCGAAAAGTCTCTCAGCCTCCGGAACGTTTCCCTTCTCAACAGCCGTACGGAACCGTGCGAGCGTATTCGAGTCCACCGTTTCCTGCGAGCTCCTCAGTTCACGAGCCCAGGGTGATGAAGCGTCCAGAAGGTCGTATTGATGAAGGGCTTCGTTCGCGGGACCATAGAGACGAAGTTTCCGATACGTGATGACCAGGTTGAAAAGCGGCTCGGGCGCGCGTGGACCGCTTTTCACAGCCTCTTGAAATGCATCCAAAGCATTCAACAGGTAAGCCGGGTTCGACTCGGAGAGTGCCAGGTAGCTTACTCCGATGTTATTAAGCGTCTCCGGAGTTTGACGAACCTTCACCGGCAACTGTCCGGCCAGCCGGACAAAGGATTGCCAATCGTCTGCTGCAAGATACAGCATGCCTTGCAATTGAAAGCGCGAATCGGACTGCGGAGCGGTCAGAAGCAGAACCTGGGCGCGGCTGAGATCCGATGATGACGCCGATGTCGATCCGGCTGCGTAATATGCAGCACCAAAGAGACGCCCGCCACCGGGCCGGCTCGCATTGTACGAAGGCTCAATGAGGCGGCGCACTGCGAAGTCCGCGAAAAAGTCGCGCGTGTAAGGGTAAAACGCAATGGAGGTCGAACTGATCGCTGCAAGCGCGGCCAGTGCCAACGCCAAGCGCAGAGGATGTCTGAAAAAATTCATGTTCTCAGTATGCAGTCGCGGCCTTCAATGGCAGCGTCTGGTGCGAATTTACAACCGGGCGCGGGCATAAAGCCCGCGACTACATGCTGGAACGGCGATCAGTTTCCGATCACATAGCAGAAGACATCCCAGTCGAGCATCATGAAGTTGTGTCCGGCGTGCGGCGTTGGGGAACTGGCGGCGCCGACTTTCTTCGGTATGACGTTAAAGTCAAGCGCAGCCGGCCGATCAACGTAGTCCAGATAATGATGAAAATGATCTGCGTAAGGATCCACCTGGTCGCGGCGTTCAGGAGTGTATTGAACTCGCAGTTCCCGCGCGGTCTCCAGTGGAATCGATACCTTCCCCTCGTCCAGCTTCAAAATGCTCGCCGATGATAAATCAAATTTGAGGACATCGGCAATCTGCCGCGGCCGGAACGTCGTCACTTCTTCACCGTTGTCGGACCGTACAAAAGTGTAGCGAACCGGACTTACGACGCTGGTGGTCACCGAACGAATCGCAGCGGATGGAATTGAAATCACTCCGGGACACTTATCGATATGAGTCCTGGCGTCCTGGCCATAGAGTTCCTTTACTCGAACAAGCTCCGGCACGAAAATTCTCGGGTTGGCGCTTGTTGATTCCGCGGCGTCAACAGTCCCGTTGCCTTTGATCGTGAGTGTTCGCTTTGTTCCAGTTTGCGGGATGACGTCCAGGATCGCTTTGTGGCCCGGCGCCTTCGGAAATCCCAGGCGCACGACATCGGGATTGCCGAGGTCCACCATGACGAGGCCCTTTACATAAAGAGCTGTCGTCGCCGAGGCGTCGACAGCTCCAAAGGCACCTTTAACACCGGCCGTGGCGACCGCACTCATGCCGCCAAGAACACTAATAAACTCACGTCGATTCAATACGTTCATTTTCAGACTCCTTAGCTTTAGGTTTTTTGTTTTGGTTTTCGGGAAACAAGGTTCCCAACTCGTTGGTTGGGACTCCTTTTATAGAAGAAGACGTGATCCGAGGCCCGCAGCACGCAAAAAAAATTTTGTGTTTGAAAAATAAATTCTGCGTGCTGGAGGAACCAAATGACGTCTTTTTCAGTAAGAGGAAAAGAAATCGAGGTCGGAAAGAAAAATAAAAGGAAAGCACCTATGGATCATGGCGAATGTTTACTGGAGGATACGTTAACCGAGTACCTTGAGGGCGGCCTTGAGCCGGCAGTGAAGACCGCCAGTGAGGCTCATCTCGTATCCTGCGACCACTGCCGCAATCGGCTTGGTTTCTACATGCGGTTGCTGGATGAAGAGATTACCCCCGAAGAAGCGAACACACTTCAAGAAGCTACGGCGCGCTGGGACAGTAAGCACAACAAAGACAAATCCACAATCCGGCATACCGCGTTTTCCGGTTGGGGTTTGAGAGTGGCGGCAGCGGCACTGATCCTTTTGATTGCCGGGACCGGTGTCTGGGTTCTGACCCGCAACTCGGCCCAGCCAAAGTCGGCAGGTGAAGTTGTTCACCTCTTGCTGTCGCATCAGCGGCCGTTTGAATCTCGTTTGGACGATGAACCATATCTTCCGCTCATGCTCACTCGCGGGACGAATGATCCTGGCGTCGCTTACGGATTGCTGGCGGGAGAGATGGCCAGACTATCCGCGGATAGTCATCAAATGGGACGGTTTTATCTGCTTCAGAAGGATTTTGCCCGCGCACTTCCATATCTGGAAACGGCTGCATTTCAAGTGGGCGCTTCTGCGGCAGTTCACAACGATCTGGGTGTCGCCTATCTGGAGTATGGAAACGCATCTCAAATCGGCAAGGCTGCCCTGGAATTTCGCCGGGCATTGGAATTGGATCGCGCATTTGCGCCGGCAATTTTCAATCTGGCCATGTATTACGAGCGAAGCAGCGCTGTTACGGAGGCCGCAGCGCAGTGGAACCGGTATCTGGAAGTAGATCGGAATTCGGAATGGGGCCGTGAGGCCCGAACAAGACTTCAAGGATTAAGTCATTAAACATGTTTGAAAAGATCGGCAGGTTTCGCCGGCAGAAAGCGGGTGAAACGTCTGCGGCTGAATTGCTCCGCGAGTGCGGAGAAAAATTAACCGATCGCGCGCTATGGGCCCGATTCCAGGAGCGGTTTCAGGGACTCATATTTCTTTACCTGATGCGCGCCTTGCATATCCAGCGGGTACAGGATGACGCCGGTGATCTTTTGCCGGATCTGGCGCAGGACGTCTATTTAAAGCTCGTGCAGCACAACGGACGCGTCCTGCGTTCATTTCGAGGGACAACGGAGTTCTCAGCCATGGCTTTCCTTGGAAAAGTTTCGACATCGGTTGTACACGATCATCTGAGACAGGTGGCCACAGAGAAACGAAGCGCACAGATCGTTTCCATCGATTCTGCCAGGGGCCTGGAGTATCAGAGCCGCGGCAAGACCGATTCGGCAGAAGCCGATTCGAATTCCCTGAGTGCGATCCTTTCCTGGATCGACATCGAGCGCGTTGTGCAGGGGGAGGCCGATCGAAAGAACGCGCAACGAAACGCGCTGATATTCCAACTGCATTACATCGATGGTTTTGAGGCGGCAGAAATCGCCCGATTTCCCGGCTTTGGGTTAACGAAGTCCGGCGTCCAGGCAATTCTTGCGCGGTTGAGAAAGAGGATTCCCAAATGAGCCGTAACTTCAGAGTTAGTGAAACAAACAACAGCAAAGGCGAAATCCCGAGTTCGTATTACGAAATCG
>CAZWGA010000038.1:0-53911 GCA_964633285.1 uncultured Solibacteraceae bacterium
CGGACTGGTTGTTGCCGGACACAATCGTGATGATGGACGCCGTGATTCTCGATGTCGCCGCAAAAACAACGGACGGCAAGCCAGTTGAGCTCGCCGTGAATGTGTGAGTGCCCGTTTGGGGACCCAGCGTCGCAGTTACCTGCGCGCGCCCGTCGGTGCCGGTGGTTTGCGCCGCCGTGACGCTGACAGAACCGCCTCCACTGGTGACAGAGAATGTGACAGCTACACCGGAGACTGCGATTCCGGAAGCGTTTCGGACTTCGACAACGAGCGGACCAGGTAGAACCGTTCCGGCTTCTCCCGTCTGGCCGTCGCCTGAGACTTTTAACAGTTGGGTCGCATTGGGTTCTAGTTTCCGAATCGTGTGATTGGCGGTGTCCGCGGCATACAGGCTGGCGCCATCACCCCAAATTCCTTGCGGATAATTGAATCTGGCCGCCGGGCCTAGGCCATCCGAACTGCCGATGTTTACGGGAAGCCCCGCCAGCGTACTGACTGAGGCCGTGCCGATTACCAACTTGCGAACCGTCTGGTTCAAGTCCTCGATGTACAGATTTGTTCCGTCACCCCAGAGATTTTGGGGATATCTGAACTGCGCGGCTGCACCGACCCCATCGGCAGATCCAATCGATTGTCCAGCCAGAGTGGTGACCATATTCGATGAGAGATCCAACTTACGGATATTGTGGTTGAGTTCGTCGGCAATATAAAGACTGCTCCCGTCGCCCCAAAGTCCCCGAGGGCCATTAAAACGAGCTGCCGTCCCGATGCCGTCAGCCGTTCCAGCAACACCCACTTGGCCTGCGATGGTGCTGACAGCCAGTGTTGAAAGATTCAATCTCCGGATTGTGAAATTCTCATATTCGGCAATATAGAGGTTCTTGCCATCACCCCAGATTCCCATGGGACGGGCAAACCGCGCGGCCGTTCCTATGCCGTCATTGGAGCCGCTCGCGTCTGCTTGCCCCGCAACTGTCGTAACCACGCCCGTCGCAATTACGATTTTGCGGATCGTTCTGTTGCCGTATTCGGCGACGTAGAGGTTGACGCCATCGCCCCAAAGTTGCATGGGCAGATTGAAGCGAGCGTTCAATCCCGCACCATCGGCAGATCCCGAGCTGCCTGCAACGCCAGCCAGCGTTGTGGCCGCCCCCGTGGCGAGGGACACCTTGCGGATGATGTGATTATAGAAATCAGCGACATAAATGTTGCTGCCGTCGCCCCAAACACCGATAGGAGCGTTGAAGCGAGTCGAAGTGCCCGTGGCATCGACAGCGCCGGCTTGGCCCGCTGTACCATAAATCGTCGTAACGTTTAGAGTGGTTGCGGTCGAGAGTGCGTTTGCGCTGACAGTTAACGGAATGGTTCCACTCGTTCCGCCCGGTGTAATTACCGTAATGCCCCGAGTTCCGGGAAGCCCGGCCAGCACGAGCGTGACTTGTAAGGAAATGGAACTCGTAACATCCACGTGGCTCACCAGAACGCCCGTTCCGCTAGCGGTCACGGTCGTATTGCCTGCAACAAATCCAGTTCCGCTCAAGGTTGCGATAATCGTTGAACCCTGAATGCCTGAATTCGGGCTGATGGAAGTGAGCGTTGGAGCCGCAGGCAGTCCCGATTCGACGCCAATCTCGGCAGATGTCAAGGCCCGCGGCCAAATCTTCGCTTCATCCATTTGGCCGTTGAAGGATTCGCAGCATTCACCGAGACGGCCGATCGCAAAGCTGCCGGTATCCGAACCCGATGAGAATGTCGAAGCAACCGCGGCTGTGCCCTCGAGGTGTCCATCCACCCAGATTTCGATCTGGCTTCCGCGCCGCACGCCTGCGACGTGATGCCAGTTTCCATCGAACACGTTCGTGGCTCCGGTGACCAGGCCTTCCGATCCCGCCGACAAGCCGAACGACGGAACCGTCGAGCCGGCCAGACCGTATCGATGCGTGCCGCCCGCAGACTTCGCGAACCAGTTTCCGTTCCCCGGGCTGCCTTTCACGAACACCGACATCGTGAAATCCGCGCCACGCAGGTTGAACGTGGACGACGTGGGAAGCTGGATGTAGCCATTCGTGAAGTTCGCGGCGAGACCGCGAATTCCCGTGACCTGCGTCACATTTGTTGGAGCGCCGTCGTTCGTGCCGATCGAATCCTTGCCCACCTGGCCCTGAGTATCGAAGCTGTACCAGGCGATCGGATTCGTCGTAGCCGTTGCGCTGAAAGAGACCGGGTTCAATCCCTGGGATGTTGCATTGAACGTATTCAAGCCGGGCGTTGGTCCGAGCGTGGCAGTGACCTGCACGCGCCCCAGGCTGTTCGTCAATTGCGCGGTCGCAGGATTGACTGAGCCGCCGCCGGTTCCGGGCGCAAAAGTGACACTCACTCCCGGAACAAGATTCCCATACGTATCGCGCGCGGCGACGATCAACGGATTCGCAAGTGTGGCGCCTGTTCCGCCCGCCTGATTGCTGCCCGAAACAATGGCCAGTTGCGTGGCGGCGCCGGCGTTGCCGGTGATCACGACTTCAGCCTGCTGCGAGACGCTTGCGACGCCCGCCCTGAACTTATTCGATCCCTGAACGGTTCCCATTGTGGCAGTCACGGAGACGCGCCCGTCACTGCCGGTCACGGCGCTCGTCAACGACATGGAGCCGCCGCCCAGAGCGACAGCGAAGGCGACAGTGATGCCGGGAATCGGACGATTAATGGAATCGTTGACCTGGAAGGTCAACGTTACCGTGGATGCCACAGTCGCGGAACTCGGAGGCGTTCCCACAACCACGATCGCGTTCGGTACGGGCTGAGTGCCCTGAGCGGTGAATGTAACCGGGGACAGATTCGGTGTGGTCGCTGTAAATGTGTTTGTGCCTGCGTTGGGACCGAGCGTCGCGCTCACTTCAGCCTCACCGGTCGAACTTGTCGTGGTCTGCGAAGATGAAACGGAGCCGCCTCCGGCCGTAACCGCCCACGAGGCCTGCAGGCCCGGAACTCCGATGTTCGCCACATTCGAAACCTTGATTCTCAATGGCACCGGAAGAGTCAACCCCACCGCGGCGCTCTGTCCTGTTCCGGATACGGCGTCGATCCGCGATGGCGTGAGAGTCGCCGTCTCGGAGAACAAAACGGGAGTCGCGTTCGGCGCGGAAGCGAGGAACTGTTGAGTTCCAGATACGGGGCCCAATGTCGCGGAAACCTGAACGCGGCCGTTCGAGCCCGTTGTTTGAGCGGACGTCGTACTCAACGAGCCACCGCCGTTTTGCACGGAGAACGTCACCGCAATGCCTGCAAGAGGATTTGAATTCTGATCGCGCGCTTCGATGACAAGCGCATTGCTCAACGCTGTGCCGGCTTCACTGGATTGATTGTCGCCGCTGATCTTCACCAGTTGAACCGTTGCCGTTGGAGTGGTGTTCTGCTCCGTGAATGTCACGGGTGAACCGGTCAATCCCTGCGAGGATGCCGTGAAGGTTTGGGTTCCAGCCGCGGATCCGAGAGTCGCGGTGATCTGTGCTTCGCCGTTGGCGTCCGTGTTTACCTGAGATGCAGACACGGAACCGCCTCCGCTCGCTGCCGCCCAACTCACCGGGATTCCCGGCACTCCAATGCCGGCAACATTGACCACTTTGACCTTCAAAGGAATCGGTAGGGCCGAGCCACCCGAGGCCGATTGGGAGTTACCGGAGACGAGATTGATGGCCGTTGCCGTCGTTCTCGCGGTGGCCGAGAACACAGCGGGATTCACGTTTGCGATATTTTGTGCGGACGCGGTGAATTGCTGCGTGGATGCGGAACCCAATGTGGCATTCACCTGCGCGCGGCCGTTGGCGCCGGTAGTCAGTGTTCCCGATGGGCTGACCGAACCGCCGCCCGTTGCAGCAAACGCGACCTGAACTCCAGGTACAACATTTCCAAATGAATCGCGCGCTTCAAGCACCAACGGATTCGTCAGCGCTGTTCCGGCTTCACCAATTTGTCCGTCGCCGGAAATCTTCACCAGGTCGGTTGCGGCGCCACCGGTGGTGCCGTTCACCGTAACCGTGACTCTTCCGGTAATACCGGAGACGCTGGCTTCAAAAGTGTTCGTTCCAACGGCAGTTCCCAGCGTCAATGTGATGGAAGCCCGGCCATCGGCGCCGGTCACGGCAGATGCCGCTGAAACCGAACCGCCGCCCGTTGTCTTCGCAAATGAAACCGTGACGCCCTGCAACGCTGTTCCGGAAGCGTTGTTCACCTGCACCGTCAGCGTGAGAGTGGATCCTACAGTGGCGCTGGCCGGCGATGTTCCGACCTGGACAATCGCTGCAGGCACGGTTCCCGACGACGCTCGATACGTCACTGCGTTGGACGTGTTCGCTCCGACCGAGACCGTTACCGGGCCGTCGATTGCGGAATCCGGAATACGGACGTGAAGTTGTGTTCCGCCTGCCTGAATCACCGGAGCAACAGCGGTCCCACTGGTTGTCGTGAAGCGAACAACGTTGTCCGGCGCGCTGACGAAACCGAATCCCGTGCCTTCGATGACGACAATCTGGCCTGGAGTTCCTCCTCCAAGCAATCCCGTCGCCTGCAGTGGACAACCCGGCTGACCTGGAATCACGATGGGTTTCGCATTGCTCGTTACGCTACTCACCGTCACTGTCACCGGGCCGCACAACGCTCCGGTGGGAACGGTTACGGTTAAGGATGTCGAGGTGGCCTGAGTCACCGTGCCCGCAACGGTTCCACTTGTCGATTGGAAAAGCACCGTGTTGCTCGCCGGCGTGGCACTGAAACCCATCCCCGTCAGCGTTACCGCCGTGCCCGTCAGGACCTGATAGAACGGTGAAATCGAAGCCAGATACAACGGCGTGGCGGTGCTTGTAACGTTGAGCGGAAACTGCGGACTGCCCGCGGGCGAATCGAGACGGAAGATCTGGATGGGCCCGCTGATCGCGGTGTCCGGAACGCGCACGGTCAGAGTTGTGGATTGGGCATCATTCGGGCCGGACGCCTGAAGATTCGGCGTGACGCGCTCGGTGAAATTGCCGGTCGTCGCGAAGACGACCTGCAGATCGGAGGACTTCGTCCCGAATCCGGATCCGGTCAACGTTAACGTGTCTCCCCGAGCGACAGGACTCGGCGAGGCCGTGGTAATCGATGGCGTTGCCAGATTGACGTTGACGCGGCCTGCAAACTGCGCCGCCGTCAGCGCATCGCCAATATTGACAACTCCATTGAGGTTCACATCGCCGGTCGATACCGGAAGTGTTTCGCGCGTCAGGCCGCCGACGATCGACGCGATCACCAGAGCGTCGCCGATATTGACGCTGCGGTTTCCGTTGATGTCGCCCCGTTCAATAACTCGGAGACTCGTCGTGTTCGACAACAACGATAACGGCGACGCCGTAAAGCTCGTGCTGCTGAGCGAGATGGCCGCGGAGTTGATCGTATTCCCGCTGAAATCCGTTACGAAAGTTTCCTGCGTATTTGTGCTGAGCGTCAGGGCGGTGGTACCGGCGGCAAGTGGTGTGAATGTCACTCCCGCAACGGTGAACGTTCCTGAAGGCGCCAGGCTCGTGGTGTAGTTGTTGAGGATCAGCGTTCCGGGCGTGGAAACATTGATGACGGCGGGTTTCGATGTGAAACCGCTTCCGGTTCCTCCCGTCACATTGTCCGGATAAACAGCCAGCGCGGAACTATCGTAACGAATCGTCACCTGATAGGAGTACACCGGCGTGGAGCCGCTGTTGACGATGATGTCGGCGTGGAGATTTCCCGAGAGATCGGTCGTCTTGATGACTCCTACTTCGAACGATCCAGCAGAGGTCAACGAGGATGCCGGCACGTTCGCGATCAACTGCGTGTCGCTTGAAAACGTCGTGCTCGGCAGCGTTCCGTTCATCGTGACCTGGTTGTCCGCGGAAAAGTCCGTCCCTTTGAGCGTCAATTGAAATGCGGACCCGAAATATGGCGCTGAAGATTGAGATGATCGTGATGGAGTGATCGATGGAACCGGAACCGGCGAAACGATGAAGCTGTTGAACGGCGCCGATATTCCGTTGGGCGTTGTGACCCGGACGGTTCGCAGTCCCACAGCGGCGTCTGAAGCGGTTGTTATCGTAATCGGAAGAGACGTGGACGTGCCTCCCCCAGCTAATACCGCTGATACTCCGGAACCGCTGAAGGTGACGGCGGATGCGTTATCGAGATTCGTACCTTTGATAGTGGCGGAAACGGTCTTACCCGGCAGGGCGGCATTGGGAAGAACGGCAGAGATCGTGGGCGTAGTGGTCTGCGCGAATCCCGCCAGGGATCCAAGAGTAAGAATCAAAATGCAGTAAGATGCGAACCGCCCCAAAATCAGTCTCCGCCTCATGCGTAAGAGCCCAGCCTGGCTAACACGCTTCCCAGTTTTTGCGCGCTAGAGTACCAGACTTCTCCATTTATGAACACGTGTCAGACAGGGCGGCTCGGAAAAACTCCGAATTTCTTTGCCGGCCAGCCGATCAGGGAAGATCCAGCCGGCGGCAAAGCTCGATAAACGGAAGGACCGTGATATTACCGGTTGAATAATGCCGGTGGCCGAGATGCGTCTGGTAGAAATGCGGGATTGGCGTCCGTTCGGCAAAATAGGGAAGTGCAGATCCTGTCGATTTTTCCCCGGACTTGCATTCAACGGCAAAGAGGGGTTTTCGATCCTTCAGTACAACAAAATCCACTTCACGCTTGTCCGCGTCGCGCAAATAGCGGAGTTCCATGGAATGGCCTTCCGTGTCTTCAATCCAGTGGCAATACTTCAAGAGCTGGGACGCCACCATGTTTTCAAAGCGCGGGCCATCCTGCTCGATGCAGGACCAATCCCAGAGATAAAGCTTCCGTTCCTTTTTTACGGCACGAATCCTGGGCGAACCGTATGGAGACACTCTGAAGCATACGTAAAGGCTTTCGAGAATCTGCAGCCACCGTTCCGCGGTCTTGTGATCGATCTGAAGATCTTCGCGCAGGCTTTTAATCGAAAGCGGGGATCCGACTTTTGATGGAAGCAGATCCGTCAGATGTTCAATCAAAGTGATCTCGCGAACGTGTTCCAGGTCCCGGAGGTCCTCCCGAATCACACGCGACATCCGGTCTCTGTGCCATATGCGATGCTCCGCCGCGTCGCGGGCAAACAGCGGTTCGGGAAAGCCGCCAAACTTCAACAAGGCTTCAACGTCTTTCTGGCCGGGCGCGTGGCTCAATTCGCGCAGCGAGAAGGGATGAAGGCGGAAATATCTGTAACGTCCAGCAAGGGAATCACCGCCTTTGCGATAGTAATCAAGCCGCGCTGAACCGGTGATCAGGAATCTGCGGCGTGATTTCTCGGTGTCGTAGATACCTTTGACGAGATTCCTCCATCTCGCGTATTTATGGATTTCATCCAGCAATATCAGCGGTTCTCCCGCAGGCAACTCCCCATTCCGGAGACCCGGACGGACGCTCGGATGATCCCAGTTCAAATAGGCGGGATGTGTTTCATTAGCGTTCTTACCGAGAAATCCCAGCGCAAAGGTTGTTTTCCCAACCTGACGGGGCCCGCCAACGAATACCATTTTCTTCGTTAAGGCGTTGCGGACGGCATCGCCGATGTAGCGGCGTACATGCATAAAATGGATTATAGTCTACTTTACTCATGAATAAAATAGACTCCAGTCCATTTTATGAAGGTCGACGATCGCCGTAACTTTAATTCATCGCATCGTCATCAGAACCTCAGCCGCAACGCGTTTTCCGGAAGCGGTGTAAAAGTACGTGTGGTCCTGGGAGCCGTCGAATTCCACGGAGGCCTGCATGATCTTTTCGCCATTGAACAGCGGAAGGGTCTGTTGAATGTTTGCCGAGACGTTGAACGTTGCCGTGTAGGCCTGAAAATAGCTCAGGCCCGACGGTACCGTCATGTTGACACTGGCGGTCGGAATATTGTTGAGGGTTGACGTCGACGCGGTGGCTGTGACTTCATCACGCTCCGGCGCTTTCAGCGATACGGTTACGGTCGTACCATCGGGAATGTTTGAACCCGTAACGACAATGGACATGGGATTGGCGCCGGACGGAATCTGGATATCCACGGGACCAACGCCCAGAGGGTTATCGGGCACGCTGATTCCGCCGATCGAACTGATACGCAACCGTGGAAGGTTGGCGAGGCGTACAAAGCCGGGAAACCCTGAACTGGGTGAAGGCGAAATTGTTGCAGTCTGAGCGACCGCAAAGTCGATAGCTTCGACGCGAATAAGGCCCTGTCCTCCTCCCGAGCCACCCACACAGTTGCTGGCATTTCCGCCGGTACCACCATTTGCTTTCAAGCTTCCTGAGAGTTCGAGGCGTGTGGCCATTAATCGAATGGCGCCACCAGAGCCTCCGCCACCCCCTAAAACAGCGCAGTTGGCGAAGCCGCCCCCACCGGCGCCTCCGCTTGCATCAATCGTGCCGGTGACCGCGATTTTTGTGGAGGATGCGATTAAGAGGCCACCCCCGCCACCGCCCCCCGTTCCACCCGCGTTGGATCCTTGTCCCGATCCGCCGCCTCCGCCGGAGCCTCCGGTCAGAAAAACGAGCATGTTGTTGGCATTTGGAAACGCCCCTCCTAAGCCAAAGTTTCCGGATCGTCCTCCGCCGTTGCGGCCAAGGCCAGGCATCCCGAGGGTGTTGGAGGTCGGGCTTCCTCCGCGACCGCCATCACTGCCACCGACATTTCCTTTTCCCGGGACGGTAATAACGCTGGGAGCCATGCCATCTCCCCCTCTGATGTCGATGGTTCCGGCGATCGTCACATCACCGGTGGTGCGGATGGTCACCGGCGTATTCAGTGAGTTGAGACCGAACTTCAATGTGATACCCGCCGGGACGGTCAAAGTGGTGAAGTCGATGTCGCCCGTGGGAAACGCATCTCCGGACGCCGCGCCGCCCGGCAACGTGGCGGTGGAAACGGTTGTTCCACCCGTTGTCGCAGTCACGACCGCGGTTTTCAGGTCCAGCGTCAGCGTGTTGTATGTACCGGTGATCGCGGCAGGCGGAAATGCGCCTTGCGCCGCACTGCTGCCGCTGGAAAATGTCTGCGCGGAGAGATTGCCGCACACGGACAAGCAGCACACCATAAAGATCACCATCATTGAACGACTCATACTTCCTCCTCTTCGAACTCTTCAACTTTTTCCCAGGATCTGCGCCTGACGAACAAACGGCTTCGAACAATCAAAGCCGGAACCGATGTTTCCCTTCCGGGCGCGCTCTCTCTTTGAGCCTCGGGTTGGGGAGCCCTGTCCTCCGCTGCAGGTTGCGGCGTTCGCACATCCGATGGCACCGAGGATGAGACGCGGACGATGCCGGAAGTCAGGGTTTGTGAGCCTAACGCCGTGGGCACCAATGAACTGACGCGGACGATTCCCGACGTCAATGTCTGAGAGCCCAGTGCGGTGGGCACCGTCGAACTGACGCGGACGACGCCGGATGTCAGGGTTTGAGATCCAAGCGCCGTGGGAACCGTCGAACTGATGCGGACGATTCCCGACGTCAATGTTTGAGAGCCCAGCCCGTTCGGAACCAGCGAAACCACGCGCACAATGCCCGTCGTGAGTTGATAACTCCCACTCGCGACCGCTTGAACCTGAATGTCCGCCGATGCGGCGTTGGATCCGAGCGTGGCAACCATGGTTGTGTTTCCGATAGCGAGGCCGCGGACCACAAAGCTCACGCTCCTCTGGCCGGGCGAAACCAAAATCGAGGCCGGCGCCGTGACCATTGAGGAATTTCCAATCGCGATCGATATAGTGCCGTAGTCGGTTGGCGCAGGATTCAAGCTGACCGTCAGGATGCTGTTTCCATTCAGATTCACTGTCAGTGGATTCGGACTCAACGTTAACGCCGGAGGCGTATTGGGCCCGGGCGAAGACACGAACTCGAATGTGGCCGATGTTTCTTCTGCGGTCCCGGCGAAATTTCCCCCCGCGAGGAGCACGCGGCCGTCCTGCAGCAACACGGCTTCGTGGAAGGCGCGGCGTGGAGTAAAAGCAATAGTGGCGGTGAACTGCGTCGATGGATCGATCAGATACGCCGAACTGTTTGCCACAGTCGCGCTCGACATTCCCCCGGCAACCAGCACCTGTCCATCGCCAACCAGAGTTGTCGTGTGATTGATCACGCCCGCAGGCAACGACATTGTTGTGGAATTGTTTTGCGTGAAATCCACGCTCTCCGCCGAAGCGAGTGGTGTTCCCGCCGTGCCGATGCCGCCGGCAACCAGCACCTGTCCACCCGGTAACAGAACAGCTCTGGCCGCGCCGTAGCGCGCCGCATTAAGAGCAGGACCGCCGGCCACCGATATCGTTTGTCCCAGCGTGATGACATCCGTAGAAGCTGTGAGCCCGGAAGAAGTACGTCCTCCGATGATCGCAATGCGTCCGTCGGCCAGGAGCGCTGCGCTGTGAGAGTCTCTCGCCACGCTAAGGATTCCGGCCTGCGTGAAATGCTCCGAAGCAGGATCGTAGATTTCGAATGAAGTCAAAATCGCGCCGCTGGCGTCGGTTCCGCCCGCGACGAGGATGCGGCCGTCGATTGTGAGTGTGGAGGTGTGGCCGGTGCGCGCCGCATTCATGACGCCTGTCGCGCGAACGGTGTTCGCCGATGGATCAAAGATCTCCACGCTTGCCAGCGCGATGCCGCTGGTGCCGGCGCCGCCGATGACGACAACGCGGCCATCGGCCAGCAAAGTACCCGTGTGACCCGAGCGCCCCGTCAACAGCGCCGGTCCGGGCGACCACGAATTTGCCGTGGGATTGTAGATTTCGGTTTCTGCGGCGAACGTTCCATCGGCCTTTTTGCCGCCGCTCATCCACACTCGGCCATCGTTCAAACGCACGAGAGCGTGTCCTTCACGGCGTGAAATCGATGGACCCGGCCGCGGCACGAAACTGTTTCCCACCGTCTGGTTCTGATACGTGAAGTTCAATCCGGTGGAACGAACCTGACCGCTCGTCACCATACCCACGGAAACCGTGCCCTGAAGATGCGGCAGCGTGAAGCCCTGCAGCGAAGTTGCGGTGCCCGTCACACCGGCAAGACGAACGCCGCCGAAATCCAGGCCGGCGACGAGATCGAGATTCTGTCCCGTCACGACAATCCGCGTTCCCCCCGCGACGGCTCCGGACGAAGGTTGCACGGAGTTCACGGCGACCGTTTCAATGCTGAACGAAACAGCGTTGCTTGTACCGTTCGGCGATGTAGCAGTGAGATTCCGCAACCCGAGCGCCGCCGCTGAATTGATCGTCAGCGAAGCGGTCAACAATGATGTGCTGAGTACATTCACGGAGTCGACGGCCACACCCGTGCCGCTCACCGATACTGCCGTCGCTCCTGCGACGAAGTGTGTTCCCGTGAGAGTCACGATCGTTGTAAATCCGGCAATGCCGCGCGCCGGTGTAATCGACGAAATCGTTGGAGGCGCGGGCGCTGTAGCGATCGCAGTAAAAGTCACGGGCGAGCCTGAGAGAGTCGCACGTGTAGCTGTAAATGTATTCGTACCGGTGTTGCCGCCGAGTGTCGCAGTCGTTTGCGCGATTCCATTCGCATCCGTCTGCGATTGAAGCGGCGACACGGACCCGCCTCCGGAGGTCGCCGCCCAACTCACGGTTACATTGGGAACCGGCACGCCGGCGACGTTGCGAACGCGAACCTTTAGGGGCGCATTCAGGGGAGCTCCCACCATTTCGGTCTGATTGTTGCCGGAGACCAATTCGATCTGCGCCGGTGTCAGGAGCTGGACCGCCGTGAATATCACCGGATTGAGAGCGGGCGCGCTCGCGATGAAAGTTTGATTGCTTATTGGAGTGCCCAGCGTCGCCGTGACCTGCGCGCGCCCGTCGCTCCCTGTTGTCTGGGCGCCTGTCACACTGACCGATCCGCCACCGGATCCCACAGCGAACGTTACAGGGTAACCGGCGACGGGATTGCCGGCGGCATTGCGCACTTCGACGACAAGAGGATTCGGGAGTGGGGCTCCGGCTTCCCCGGACTGATTGTTACCTGAAACCATGCCCAATTGCGTCGGTGGCGCTTCGAGTTTTCGGATCGTGTAGTTGTCGTAGTCCGTGACATAAATATTGATGCCATCGCCCCAGACGCCGACAACCCGTGAGAACGTGGCCGCTCCGGCAACGCCATCCGCAATGCCGGCGACACCCGGCTGGCCGGCGACGGTTGTGACATTCGCCGTGGCAAGCGCGATCTTCCGGATCGCGTAATTGAATTGATCCGCGACGTAGAGATTCACTCCGTCGCCCCACATACCGATCGGGTAATAGAATCGCGCCGTGGCGCCGGTGCCGTCGACGGAACCTTGAGATTGTCCGGCGAGCGTGGAGACCTGCTGGGAAGCAATGTCCATGACGCGGATTCTGTTGTTGGAAAGATCCGCGATGTAGAGTCTCTGTCCATCGCCCCACAACGAATAGGGATCATTGAATCGCGCGTCGGTTCCTGCGCCATCCGTCGTGCCGATGCTTCCGGGCAATCCCGCAATTGTCGTTACCGCGAGCGTGGCGAGGTTCAAGCTGCGTATCGCCGCATTGCTCCGATCCGCGATGAAGAGACTCGATGCGTTGCCCCAAAGACCCGCCGGACGATTGAACAGCGCCGCTGTTCCAATACCATCGGCAGAACCCGCCACACCGGCATGTCCGGCGATCGTGCTGACGGCTGCCGTGGCGAGCACGATTTTGCGAATCACATGGTTGCTCAGGTCGGCGACATAAAGATTGGCGCCATCCCCCCAGAGTCCTTCCATGCTTCCGAATCGTGCGGCCGTGCCGATACCATCCGCCGTGCCTGCTGTGCCGGCCCTTCCTGCGAATGTGGAGACCGCGCCGGTTGCGAGATTGATCCGGCGGATCGTGAAGTCGAGACACGCGACGTAGAGACTCGTTCCGTCGCCCCACATTCCGCGAGGTTGCCAGAAGCGCGCGGCATTGCCTGTGCCGTCCACGCTGCCGATCTGGCCGGGCGCGCCGTACGGCGTTGAGACATTCACGGCGTTTGCCGAAGACAAGGCGTTGGCATTGATCGCGATCGGGAGAGTGTTGCTCAGACCACCGGCGCTTGCCACCGCGATCGTCCGGCTTCCGGGAAGTCCGGACAAGACGAGCGTCGCCTGCAGCGAGATCGAGCTGGTGACACTCACCCGGCTGACAACAACGCCCGTCCCGCTCACAACGACCGTAGTGTTGCCTGTAACGAAACCCGTGCCGCTCAACGTCACCACTATCGTTGATCCCTGGGTGCCGGCGCCCGGACTCACCGAACTCAACGTTGGCGCTGCCGGCAACCCGGATTCGACGCCGATCTCCTGTGCCGAAAGCGCGCGCGGCCAGATTTTGGCTTCGTCCATCAGACCGTTGAATGCTTCGCAGCATTCGCCCAGCCGGCCGATGGCAAAACTTCCGGAGTCGGCCCCCGCGGAGAACGACGGCGCGACGGCGCCGGTTCCTTCGAGATGTCCGTCCACCCAGACCTCAATCTGATTTCCGCGGCGCACCCCGGCCACGTGATGCCACTGGCCGTCGAAAACATTCGTGCTGCCTGCCACCGAGCCTTCCGCGCCTCCGGATAACGACAACGTGGGCGCTGCCGTCCCTCCGAGGCCGTATCGATGAGTCGATCCCGAGGATTTGCTGAACCAGTTGGTATTCCCGGTTGTGCTCTTGATGAACACCGACAATGTGA
Organism: uncultured Solibacteraceae bacterium; assembly: GCA_964633285.1. GTDB lineage: Bacteria > Acidobacteriota > Terriglobia > 20CM-2-55-15 > 20CM-2-55-15 > 20CM-2-55-15. The sequence continues at coordinate 13,726 of CAZWGA010000038.1, forward strand.
AGTCGCCGGCCCGCAGATTGAAAGCGGATACCGCGGGAAGCTGGATGTATCCATTCGCGAAACTTGCGGCTTGTCCGCGAATGCCTGAAGTCTGAGTTACGTTGGCAGCTGTTCCATTATTCGAACCGATCGAGTCAACGCCAACCTGCGTGTCGAAGCTGTACCATGCAACGGGATTGCTCGTTCCGGTTGCCGTGAAGGTAATCGGGTTCAACCCAGAGGCACTCGCTGTATACGCGTTCAATCCCGGCGATGAGCCCAGTGTGGCGGCCGCCTGAACGAGGCCGTTTGTATTGGTCAATTGCGCGGTAGCCGGATTTACCGATCCACCACCTGTGGTCGAAGCAAACGTGACGCTCACACCCGCAACGACGTTTCCGAAAACATCCCGCGCGGCGACGACGAGCGGATTGGCGAGAGACGTTCCGATTCCACCGGTCTGGTTGTTTCCTGAAATGATCGCGAGTTGCGCCGCAGGACCGGCAACGCCTTGGATTTGAACGACAGCATGTTGCGATACGCTCGCAACAATCGCTTCAAACCGGTTGGGTCCCACAGTGCCGCCGAGTGTTGCGACGATCGATGCGCGCCCATCCGCGCCCGTCTGAGAATTGCTCAATGAAACAGAACCGGCGCCGCTCGTCACTGCAAAACTGACCATCACGCCCGGAATCGCGCGATTGAGCGAGTCGTTGACCTGGAAAGTCAATGTGGACGTGGATCCGGCGGCAGCCGAAGCGGGTGGCGTGCCCACGACAATTATTGAGGCGGGCACCTGGGCCATTGCCGTAGCGGAGAAACTGACGGGAGAAAGCGATGCGGCGGTTGCAGTGAATGTATTCGCTCCGGCCGCCGGTCCCAATGTCGCCGTGATTTCGGCCTCGCCCGTGTTCCCGGTCGTATTTTGGGCCGGAGCTACGGAGCCGCCGCCGGCCGTGGCTGCCCATGAGATCGTGACGCCAGGCACGCCGATGCCGGCGGTATTGCTGACACGTACACGAAGCGGCAACGGCAAGGGCAGGCCAACGGACGCAGTCTGGCCTGTGCCCGACACCGCTTCAATTCTGGATGGAGTCAGGAAGGCGTCCGCTGAGAACAAGACGGGAATGGCTCCCGGCGCTGTCGCGAGAAACTGCTGAGTTCCCACTGAAGGTCCGAGTGTTGCGTTCACTTGCACCCGGCCGTTTGCTCCAGTCGTCTGTGCTGCAGCGGAGCTTACCGAACCGCCACCGTTTTGAACGGAGAAAGTCACGTTCACACCGGACAACGGGTTACCGTTTTGGTCGTGGGCTTCGATAATGAGGGGGTTGGCCAGCCCGGTTCCGGCTTCGCCCGACTGAGCGTCATTAATCTTGATGAGTTGCACCGAGGCCGCGGTGGTGTCGCTTTGCGCGGTCGCGGTGAATGACACCGGGGAGCCCGTCAGATTTCCGGAGGATGCTGCGAACCGGTGGATCCCTGTCGCAGACCCCAGAGTCGCAGTGATCTGGGCTTCACCATTCGCATTAGTGACCACCTGCGATGAAGATACCGATCCGCCGCCGCTCGTGACCGACCACGCCACCGTCACTCCCGGGACTCCAAGGTTCGCGACGTTCACCACTTTTACTTTTAAAGGGAGAGGAAGCTGGGCGCCCGCGGTTTGAACTTGTCCATCTCCGGAAACAAGACTGATCGAGGACGCGGTCCGGGTTGCAAGTGCGGAGAACACAACCGGAGTCGCGTTCAGCGTTGCCGCGCTGAATTGTTGCGTTCCTTGCGCCGTTCCGAGCGTGACGTTCACCTGAACGCGTCCGTCGATGCCCGACGATTGTGCGCCGGCCGGGTTGAACGAAGCATCCCCCGTTGACGTAAATGTGATTGACGCGCCGGGAACGACATTGCCGTACTGGTCGCGCGCTTCGACGACGAACGGGTTTGAAAGGTTCGTGCCTGCTTCGCCGGTCTGTCCGTCTCCGGAAATTTTTACGAGTTGTGTCGCGGATCCGGAAGAGCCGGTCACATTCACAGTCACTCTCGATGTCACATCTGCGACGCTTGCTTCGAATGTGTTTGTTCCAGCCGTAGTCCCAAGGGTCAAGGTCACCGTGGCGCGGCCGTTAACGTCGGTCAGGGCAGTCGGGCTTGAAATCGATCCGCTGCCGGCTGTTTTCGAAAAAGAGACGGAAACACCCGGAAGGGGAATTCCTGAAACGTTGTTGACCTGCACCGTCAAAGCCAACTGCGAACCGGCAACCGCGCTTGAGGGCAGTGTGCCGACCTGGACGATCTGAGCGGGACCGGAAGACGTGCGATAGAGAGCAGGAGTGGAGGTTGTTGAACCGATGGTGACCGTCACATCGCCATCGATGGCGCCGTCGGGAACCCAGACGTGCAACAACGTGAGCCCGGCTTGGATGACCGGCGCCGTCACCGTACCGGTTGCGGAGCGGAAGCGGACGATATTGTCGGAAGCCGCAGTGGCACTGAATCCTGTGCCTTCCAGGGTCACGACCTGCCCCGGTGTTCCTCCACCGAGCACGCGGAAAACCTGGAGAGGACAGGTCGTGCCGGCGATCATGACCGGTTTCGGATTGCTGGTATTGCCTCCCGTTGAAACGGTGACTGCGCCGCAGAGAGCAGCCGCGGGAACAGTCACGGTCAATGACGTCGAGTTTGCCTGCGTGATTGTTCCCGGCACCGTTCCATCAGCAGAGCGGAAGAGCACCGTATTGCTCGCCGGCGTCGAACCGAATCCGATTCCAGTCAACGTGATCGCGGCAAGCGGCGCCACTTGATAGAACGGAGCGACTGACGTCAGGAACAATGACGCCGGTGATCCGGTGATGCTTATCGGAACCTGTGCGCTTCCCGCCGGTGCATCGAGGCGGAAGGTTTGAATCGGTCCGCTGATCGCCGTATCCGGAACCCGGACGGTCATCACTGTTGACTGAAGATCGCCGCTGGCCGGCGATTGCAGGGTCGGCGTCACGCGTTCCGTGAAATTTCCCGTCGTGGTGAAAACAACCTGAAGGTCGGATGACCTCGTCCCGAATCCGGTTCCTGTGATTGTCAGCGTGTCTCCGCGAGCGGCGGAAGCCGGGGAGACCGCCGTGATCGAAGGGGCGGCCAGATTGGGATTGATGCGGCCGGAAAAAAGCGCCATCACTAACGCATCACTGATATTCACTGCGCCGTTGAGATTCAGATCGCCGACGGAGATCGGAATCGGTGGACTCTTGACGGCGCCGCCCACGGTCAGCGCAATGACGAGTGCGTCTCCGATATTACCGATGCGATTTCCGTTGATGTCTCCACGTTCGACGATTTTCAGATTCAATGTATTCGAAGACAGCGATACCGGGGCCGATGTGATGCTCGTGGTGCTGAGCGATATTGTTGCCTGGCTGATGGTGTCTCCGCCAAAGTCCGTGACAAATGTCTCTCGCGGGTCCGGACTCAGGGTTACAGCGCTTGTTCCGGTTCCGATCGGAGTGAACGTAACGTGTGCGATCGTGAAGGTTCCGGACGGAGGGCTGCCTGTGGTGTAGTGGTTCAGGATCAGGGTGCCGGGAGTATCGACGTTGATGACTGTGGGTTTTGACGTGAAGCCGCTGCCGTCGCCTCCCGTGACATTCTCAGGATGAACAGTCAGAATCGATCGATCGTAACGGATCGTCACCTGGTAGGAATACACGCGTGTCGAACCGCTGTTCACGATGATGTCTGCTTGAAGATTTCCCGACAAATCCGTTGCCGTCTGCACTGCAACTTCTGCATTACCCGTCGTGGACATGACGGACGCAGGCACCGTGGCGTTCAGGTGAGTGTCGTTGACAAAAGCTGTCGCGACCGGTGAGCCGTTGATGGTGACCTGCGATGCCGCGGAAAAATCCTGCCCGGTGAGCGTGATGCCGAACGGCGAACCCTGATAGGGAGCGAGCGCCTGGGACAGCCCCGGAAATTTGTTATCCAAAGCATTGAGAGACGGAATTGGAATGTTGGTGATCGTGAAACTGGAAAAGGCCGATGACGTTCCACTCGGCGTGGTGACCGATATCGTTCTGGATCCCAGAGACGCGTCCGGCGCCGCTGTAATGGTGACCGGAAGGGAAGTCGCTGTACCGCTGGTTCCGGCGGATGCCGTCACTCCGTTTCCACTGATCGTTACCGCGGTTGCCGACGTAAGACTCGTGCCCTTGATAACCGCGGTGATCGTTTTCCCTGGGGCCATCGCGTTGGGTGCAATGCCCGTGATCGACGGCGCCGTCTGTGCATGAAGCCGGACCGCTCCCAGAAGAAAAAGAAGACAACAACTGTAAAGAACCCGCCGCAAACCGAGTTTCGCCTCCTGCGTCACTGGATGGACTTCCATCAACAAAGACCTATGGTCGCCAACGCGCGCTAGGGTACCAGACTTCTCTATTTATGAACACGTGTCAGACAGGGCGGCCCCGAAAAAATCCGTATTTGCTATTCTTGCGGGCGACATTGGGAGGGATTTAGATGAAACGTGCGGTCGCGTTTGGTTTATTCATCATCAGCATCCTGTTCAGCATTTTCAATATTGCGCGTCAGGGGCAGAACAACCGGTTCGTGCCTGTAACAGACGCGATGCTGCAGAACCCGGATCCGGCCGACTGGCTGATGTGGCGGCGGACGTGGAACAGTTGGGGATACAGTCCGGCAAATCAGATTAATCGTGGCAACGTCGCGAAACTGAAAATGATCTGGACTCGAGGTATGGGGCCGGGCATTCAGGAAGGCACGCCGCTCGTTTATCGCGGCGTGATGTATCTGCCGAATCCCAGCGATCTCATTCAGGCCATGAATGCAGCGACCGGGGATCTCCTGTGGGAATACAAGCGTCAGTTGCCGGAAGAGATCACGAAGATTCTCCGGGCGCCGAGCATCAACCGGAACATCGCGATTTATGGAAACACCATCATCGATACGAGCGCCGACGATTTCGTTTACGCCCTCGACGCCCAAACGGGAAAGCTGGTCTGGGAGAATTCCATTCTCGATTACAAAGAAAGTCCGTCGCAGGAAACCTCCGGTCCCATCATCGCCAAAGGCAAAATCCTTTCAGGCCGCGGCTGTGAGCCGAAGCGCAGCGCGAATGCGTGCATCGTTACGGCGCATGATGCGAAAACCGGCAAAGAACTCTGGCGAACACGGACGGTGCCGCGTCCGGGCGAACCGGGAGACGAAACGTGGGGCGGCATTCCTTTTGAAAAGCGGTCGCATGTGGGGACATGGATGATTCCGAGCTATGACCCCGATCTCGATCTTTTGTTTGTCGGCACGTCGGTGACTTCACCTGCGCCGAAATTCATGCTGGCGGGAAATGATTACAAGTACCTGTATCACAATTCGACGCTCGCGCTGAATGCGAACAACGGAAAGATCGTCTGGTATTACCAGCATCTGGTCGATCACTGGGATTTTGATCATCCGTTCGAACGGCTGCTGGTCGATACGGCGGTTGCTCCAAATCCGGCCGAAGTGACGTGGATCAATCCCAAGATCCGGCCGGGTGAAAGACGGAAAGTGGTGACGGGAATCCCCGGCAAGACCGGAATCGTTTACACGCTCGATCGCCAGACCGGTGAATTCCTCTGGGCGAGACCGACCGTCATGCAGAATGTCGTTTCGAAAATCGACGGCGCTACCGGAGCCGTGACTGTCAATCCCGAGACGCTATTCACCGCAGTCGGCCAGGAGCGATTCGTTTGTCCGACTGTGAATGGTGGAAAGAATTTTCCCGCCGGCGCCTACAGTCCGCAGACGAATGCGATGTATTACCCGCTGCAGAACGCATGCGCCAAAGTGACCGCCGTTCAGGACACGCCGCAGCAGGCCTACGCCATCAGCAATAACAACCAAATTGCTCCAGGCACCGGCAACATCGGCACGCTTCAGGCGATTTCCGCCGAAACCGGCAAGACGCTTTGGAAATATGAACAGCGCGCGGGCATGATGTCGCTCGTCGCAACCGGCGGCGGATTGATTTTCGGCGGCGATACGATCGGGCATTTTCGGGCTTTCGATCAGGAGACCGGGAAAGTTCTTTGGGAAGTGAACCTGGGATCGCCTGTGACCGGATATCCGATCACGTATTCCGTAAATGGAAAACAATACGTTGCAGTGAGCACAGGGAATTCACTCGTGAGTTCCGGCCTGAATCGCATGGCGCCTGAACTTCATCCGAGTGAGGCGAGCAGTATTTTTGTGTTTGCGCTGGAATAGCAGAGGAATTACAGGGACGCACCCCCGAATTCTGAACTACGAATTCGGGGGTGCGTCCCTGTAATTCCCCTTGGCCTCTGACACCGAATTTAGTTGATTGGGCCTCCGTTGATCGTGGCGGTCTTCAGTTGCTGAACCGTTGTGCTGGTTACGCCGTTCGTGGTGCTGGTGGAACTGGATTTGACGGCCACACCTTTGCCCACGGCTTCCCAACTGATCGAAGTTCCGTAATCGAACTTGCAGGTATCGAACGTTCCTGCAGGAACCGTGACTGTTTCGCGGCCGCGGTAGGTCACCGTTTCGCTGACCGATGTCGTTGTTGTCTGAGCTGGTAACGGCGGCAGGTTTAGGGTTTGTGTGTTGGTGTAATTGTTTGTCGATGAAGCGCCGACGGCAAGCGAATACCTCTTATCGCGTGACGGCGGATTGAACACTCCTTTGCCGGTCCCCGAGAAGCCCGCGGCACTGTATTCGAAAGTGATGCCATATTGGACGACGTCCGTTCCATCGAGCGTGCCGAAAGCGCTGACTTTCGTTGTTATCGTCGGCTGTCCGGTATACGCACTTGTTAGGACCTCTTGCAGTTCACTGGCGCTCTGGCCTTCAAACGTTGAATTCAACTTAACCGTCAGGTCCGTAGTGTATGTTCCGTTGTCTGCGCCGCTGACGTTGTACTCGAGGTGCACTTTCGTGCCGTCCGTCGTGTACAACCTCCGGTCAAGACAATCGACTGCAGCTCCGGATCCGCCCGTGCCGCCACCACCAGTTCCACCGCCACCCGTACCACCGCCTCCGGTGCCGCCACCGCCTGTTCCTCCGCCACCACTGCTGCCTGAACCGGCAAGGGTGAGGCTCAATGCGGCTCCGGACTGTGCGACGAAACGAAGTGTACCCGCGGAAGTCTGTCCGGCGCGTCCACTGAAGACAATGAACTGGGTCGTGTAGCCGCCGGAGTCGACGATGTGCGGAAAGTAGGCCGTCGCTGTTGAGGTGCCCGAAGACTCTTTGACCGGCGGTGTTGTAGTGATGAGAAAGTCTCCGCGTTCGTTATACCGCCCGCGAAGTCCGGTCACTGCGATGTTTGCCGCGCTCGATAAGCGCAGCACGCCCTGGAAATTTGCCAGCGATGTGAGTCCCGGCACTTCATTCAGGAAGATCGCCTTCTGACCGTTTCCCGGAATGGAGAGCGTGCCCGTCAGCCCGCTGGATGTTCCGTCGAGTTTGTTCAGTTCGAGAGTAATGGTCGCTACCGAACTCGTCGTATTTGCGATCGCAAGACCCGTCTGAACCGCGCCCGCCGCTTCGGCATAAAGCCGGAACGATGTCGATGCTTCCCCTGCCGGCACGCCTGCTTCAGAGACGGTAATTCCGCCGGAGCGGAATGAAAAAATCGCCAGTCCCGGCGGCGCTGCCGTGCCTCCTGTGGGCGTAACACGCACGGATCCGCTGACGGTGTTGGGACTGCTGCCGGATGTGGCCAGCTTGAGCGATGATCGCACCGGTATGGTGTAGTTGAAGGTGTTCGCCGACTGACCACTCACCACAACCGATGTCGCGACGCCAAACGGATCGATGAATTGAACAGTGCCGTTCAGGACGGTGTCGCCTGGGTTGATCAGAATCACCTGGGTGGTCCAGCCACCGCCATCCGCGAAATGGGGGAAGGCATAAGCACTGGTTGACGCAGAGTCCGCGAGATTGACGACAGGCAAAGTTGTAATCAGGAATTCACCGCGTTCATTCGTCAATCCTCGAAGAGCGATGACCGCCACCGGAACCGTTGACGTGAATGTGAATGTTCCTGTAAACGTCGACGGACTGCTGAACGGCGCCTCATTGAGAAACTTCGCAACCTGGCTATTCGCGGGAATCGTGTAGGTACCTGTTCCCAGGTTCCCGGTTGAATTCGTGAAAAAGAATGTCAGTGTCGCCGCCGTGCTGTTCGGATTTGCGATTGCCAATCCTGTGTTGACCGGGCCATTCACTTCCGCATAAATCCTCGCGGATTGAACGACTGTCGATGCCGGTACTCCCGCTTCGGTCACAAGGACGTTGTTCTGACGGAAGCCGAAAATGGATAGACCCGAAGGTGTCGTGCTGCCGGTGTTCGGCTGAATGCTCGAATAGCCGACCTGCGTATTGGACGCGGTCCCCGAACTTGTCAGAGAAACACCACCGCGATCCACGATCGTAAAGGTCTGACTGCTGACTTGAGCAAAACTCAAAAGATGACTTACCAAAACAAAAACACAAATTCCGAAAGAAATAACCGTTTTTCGCACGCGCACTGACAAATCCTCCTTGTTACCGAAAACGTTGAACGAGCCGAGAGTTCTATCACACCGATATCTTTTTGGGAAACACGAATGGCGGCGTTCAACCCTTTGACAGAAAGACGTCCTCTTAAGATAATTTCCGAGCGTTGGAGCAGCCCTCCAAAATGTTTTTCAGGAGATATCAATGAAGAAGCCCGTCCTCTCTTTGTTTGTTGTATTCGCTATTGCGGCGACATTTGGATGCGCCGCGTTGTTAGCGCAGGATGCCCAGTCCGGACACGGACAACCCGAACCGCCGATGGCGGGAGTTCACTGGGCCAAGGGCGAGGGTCCGGATCACGGTGCCAAATCATCACCTAGCGGACCGAGTTCTCCGAATCTGAACTGGCACGGCGGAAACATCATGTTTACTGCCCAGACAACCGCCATTTTCTGGGGATCGAGTTGGGCCAATGCCGGCTTCACTGGCGATAAAGTGTCCGGCCTGGACAGTTTTTATAGCGGCATGGGCTATACCGGTTATGCCAAAACCTGCAACGAATTCAATGACGCCAATGGGTATGTGACCGACACGCTGACGTATACAGGACATATCATCGATACCAGTCCGGCGAACATCAACGGCAACCGAACCTCGACAATATTGAACGAAGTTTGCAAAGTCATCACGAACCCGGTTTCGAATGGATATTACCCGGTGTATGTCGATTCATCGCGCGGCCACGCCGGTTACTGCGCATGGCACAGCGTCGGGACCTGCAAAGGCGTGACCGTCCAGTTCGGGTTTTTCTTCAATCTCGACGGTGATCCCGGCTGCGATCCACAGGACACTTCCGGCCTGCATTCTCAGGGATTGGCTGCGCTCGCCAACGTTTCCGGACATGAACTCTCGGAAGCGCGAACGGATCCGCAGTTGAACGCCTGGTTCGATTCGCAGGGTCAGGAGAACTCCGATAAGTGCGCATGGAGATTTGGAACTCCGCTGCTGCCGTTTGCGAACGGCACCCAGTGGAAGATTCAGGGCAACTGGTCCAATCTGGCGTATAACGCGCAAACGGGTTACGCCAATGCGGGCGGTCAAAAAGGATGCATCGACGGCGGGAACTTCAGGTAATCGAGTATCCGTTTTGGCGATCATTCCGAAGTCTCTCCACGAGCACATCAATACAGCGTTTCCCGTGAACGTATGTTTGCTGGCCACTGTGCTGCCCAACGGCTTTGCCCAGGTAACGCCGCGAGGCAGCACGATGGTTTTTGATGAAGAACATCTGGCTTTTTGGGAGCGCGGGAGAGGCACGACGAATGCGAATCTGAAGGACGGCACGAAAGTCACTGTCTTCTTCAGAAAATCCCAATTGCGCGAAACGCTCTTGCCCAAAGGCGGCATCGCCCGTTTCTACGGCACCATCACGATTCACAAATCCGGTCCGGTCTACGAAGAGATCTGGAATCGCATGATTCAGCCTGAAAAGGATCGCGATCCGGAAAAGAAAGGATTCGGCGTCCTGGTCAAAGTCGAGCGAGCCGAAGATCTGGCCGGCGAACCGCTCCAATTCTCGTAGTTTCCTATCCAAAAGGTTGGTCTCGTCTATCCATAGCAGCCATGGGTACGGCTCGATGCCGGCCGGTCTCTCTTGGAATCAAGACGTTAAGCAGTGGTTTTCAAAGTGCAATGCAAGAGCGCATGAAAAACACACTGATAGCCGCAATTGCAGGGATCGGCCTGATGGCCGGCAGCGCGATGGCTCAACCGGCATTGCGAGCCAAGGTTCCTTTTACTTTTCATGTTGGGGATACCACGCTTCCTGCGGGAACGTATGAGATTGCGCTGCTGAAGGACCGAGTGATGCGGATCTGCGGCAGTTCTTCCGCAAAGGTCGAAGTTGTCTTTTTCCCCATTCCGGTCATGAAACGCGAAAGCTCCGCTCAACCGAGTAAAGTGGTATTCGTCCGCTACGGGGCCGACTACTTTCTCACGGAGGTCTGGGAGCCGGAAGCTCCAACAGGCCGCGCCCTCACGAAATCCAATCTGGAAATCGAACTTGCCCGGAAGTTGACGCCGGTTCGCATCGAAGCCGTAACGGCATCCAACGAGTAAAGAGCGGGATTGTATAGAAGACATTCGCATGTTGAAAACCGCGAAAGTTATACGCCCATGATTTATCGGTTCGACATTACGGAAAGGCCCTGCGACTTAAGCGACAACATGCGAGTATCACTCGTGACGAGGGTGAGGGCGAATACCCTGGCCGATGCCGCGATGAAGTGATCTGCTGGATCTCGATGGGCAAAACGAATTCTGGAAACCTCCAATGCAACTTCATTGGTAAGCGGTGCTTCTCGAAAGGATGTCTCAGCCAGAGCTCTGGTCACCCACGAATCCAGGTCATCATCCAGCTCAATGCGACCCTTGCGGACTAGAACCGACAATTCCCAAATGCTGATGGGAGACAACCACAGATCGTTTTCTTCATTCTGAATCGCCTTCGTGACGGCCCTATTCAATTTGTCGGGGGCAGCGGCGTTCCAAATCCAGATGTGGGTATCGAGAAGCAATCTCATTTCTTAAGTACTTCCCAATCGCCACTGTCATTTATGGGGGAGACAATGTCTCCTTTGATTCGCACCGTGCCGGCCATGCCGCCTGAACGTTTCTGCTTGCCACCCGAAATTGAAGGAGGCGTCACTTCAGCTATAGGTTCGCCAAACCGCGTAACAAGTATCGGTTTTCGTGTGCGGCGGACGCGCTCGAGGATTTCCAGACATGTCGCCTTGAACTTCGAAATTGCAATTTGTTCCATCCTGAACTCCCGAAGCGCAGCATAGCATGTCTATGGTCTAAGACTATGGTCAAAGGCGCTATCTGGATATACACGTTCATGCCGTCCTATGGATTGCTTTGAACGTTCAGATTCCAGGGTTCTCCGGATGGAGTGAACAGCCGTGCGCCGTTTTCCGCGCTGATGAAGAATTGGGTCGTGTAACCCCCCGAGTCCAGGACAATCGGCAGAAACAACGGAAAGGTCAGCGGCGCTGTTGCCGGATTATCCATCGGCATGGCCGTCAGTAGAAAATCATTCCGTTCGTTGAAGCGGGCTCTGAATTCCGCCAGCGCCACGGGAGCCGTACTGGATATGTACAGGTCGGGAAAGTAAAACGCGAATGACAGATCGGCAGGATTCAGGAAGAAAGCCTTCTGTCCATTTGCGGGAATCGTCACAACAAGCTTTTGCACGGAATCTGAATTGGTCGCGGAGAATGTCACTGCGGCTTCACTGCTCGACATGTTGGCTATCGAAAACGCTCTTTGAATCGGTTTGTTTGCCGTGGGCCATCCATCGATAAGGCTATCCGAAAGTGCAAACCCTGTGCCGGTTCTTCCGGCGGGTATGCTGGTCTCTGTCACTGTGACGCCATCGTTGTTGCGAAATGAGAATATCGCCAGCGAGGAGGGCGCCGGTGTATTGGCTGCAGGCACGACGCGAACGGAACCGGTGCGCGCGGGCGTTGACGCCCCCGATGTCCGCAGGGTCTGTGATGCGCGAGCGGGTATGGAGAACGCAAAGCTGCTGTTTGCTTCACCATTGACCGTCAGATTCGCTGCTTCTCCCGACGGACCACGAAATTGGACCGTTCCGGTAAGAACGCTATCGGTTGGATTGACGAGATTGACTTGCGTGGTCCAACCGCCGCCATCAGCGAAGTGAGGAAGGACAGAGAGATCGGAAACGACAGGAATAACAAACGTCAAAGGAACACTGACAGCGTTCACAGGCAAGTTGCTGATGAGAAATTCTCCGCGTTCGTTCGTGAAGCCGCGCAGTGCCGCGGCTGCGATCGGGATCGAAGAATTAAACGTAAACGTACCCTGGAAGGAAAGAGCGTTAAAAGGAGCCTGGCTCAAAAACGCCACAACTTGTTTGCCTGACGGCACGATTGTGCTTCCTTGTCCAAAGTCTCCGTTGCGATTGGTAAAGTAAAACGACACTGTTGCCGCCTGGCCATTTGGATTGACCAATGACACGCCCGTGTCGATTGTGCCGTTAACCTCAGCATAAATCCGGCCGGAGCGAATCAAAGGAGTAGCGGGTATATTCGTCTGCGAGACGAGTACTCCGTTTTGATGAAGCCGCACGACTGCCTGAGTTGGCCCCGGATATCCCGGTGACCGAATGATGCCGTATCCGAGAGCGACTGTCTCGGCCGTGCCGGCGCTTTGTCCTGAACTGATGGACATCTTATTTACTGATCGAATTCTGTTATTTCCAGAGTCGGCTATATAAAACAGTCCATCGCGCGAAGCCGCCACGCCGAAGGGGTGAGCAAGTTGGGCTCCGGGAGCCGGCCCCCCGTCTCCGCTCCAACCGGCCGTGCCGTTGCCTGCGGCAACATGAAGGGCGCCTTCGGGCGTGATTTCAAAAACCTGGTTGTATTCGGAATCGGCGACGAACATGTTTCCGCTTCCGTCAAGTGACACCGATTGTGGAGAACCCAGGGAACCGAATCGTCCATTGCCTGCGACGGTGTTGATGATATTGATTCCTCCGTCCCAGATGACTCTCCGGATTCGGGAATTTCCTGTGTCGGCAATTATCAGATTCCCGGCCAGGTCCAGAGCGAGAGCTGACGGCTGGTTCAGCCGCGCCGCCGCGGCGGGACCTCCATCTCCAGCGAAGCGAACATCGCCGTCTGCCTGTTTCCCGAATGATCCACTTCCGGCTACCGTGCTGATGGTGCCGTCGCGCGCCACTTTCCGAATGCGGTTGTTCATGGTGTCCGCAATGTACACATTCCCCGTTTTGTCGACAGCGATGCCGAGCGGACTATCCAGTTGAGCTGCCGTGGCCGGCCCTCCGTCGCCAGTGAAGCCCGGCGTTCCATTGCCCGCAATCGTGATGAGGTCTCCGAATCGGCTCGCGCTGAAAATCCACGGCGTCATATACACACGATGATTGGCGGGATCGGCGATGAATAAATTGTTCCTGGCGTCGAGAACCATGGCCCACGGATAGAACAGGCTTTGATTCTCGCCGGCAACAGTTTTTACGACAGGCAAATAATGGCCAAAATCGTCATAGTGGTTCTCAATGCTTCGGACGCGGCGATTCGCAGTATCGGCAATGATCAACCATCCGAAATCAAGGATGGCGACACTGTGAGGCGAATTGAACATCGCGGAAGCCGGCGGGCCTCCGTCGCCGCTGAATCCCGCAGTGCTCGTGCCGGCGATCGTGAGGATCATCCCCGGAGAAGATTGTGCAAACGCCGGGCTGCCATGAAAGGCGAACACGATCCACGACAAGATTGCGAGAGTGAGTCCCTTCAAGTCCGCCGCCTTCCTGAGTAAACCGGAGCACGTTAGCACCGGGCATCGTGAATTGAAAAGAAAAGCGCGTGTGCGGCGCGGCGGAACCGGTCGGAGTTTGACCGGCGGCCAAAACCCCCAGTTATTCTTCCGAGCGCGGCCGGAGGCCGCAACCAAAGCGGACGATTCGGTTGCCGCGCACGATCAGAAGACAGGGATAAGAAATCTATCCGCTGCCGGGTCCAACATGCACACCGGCCGAAAATGTTCCCCGCATCCGCGGATACGCTAATCGCGCCGGCGCCGCCGCGCCCAAACCCGCGGTGAAGAGTAAACGGTCTTACCGGCGATCCGGCGTTCAGATCAAGTCTGAACCGCTTTCAAGGCGCCAAAGACAACAAGAAGTAAAACCGGAGCGACTCAGGATGTCAAACGCAGGATATCTTTTTGAAGACGCTCGAATGCAACGGCGCGAATGCGATTTGTGAGTGGATAGGTTTCTTTTCCGGTGTGGATCACATCAATCCGGGAAAGTTTCAGGTCCGCCGCCGCGATCTGCATCGATTTCGTCACACCTGGCGCGACCGTGTGCTTGAACTCGAAGCCGACGCGTTTGGAGCCTCGCACCACAAGAAGATCCAATTCCGCCCCTTGGTGTGTGGCCCAGAAGAAACATTCGTTTTGAGCGGCGCCTAGAAGACGAACCAACTCGTGCAACGCGAATCCTTCAAAAGAGGCGCCGACTTTGGGATGGCGCACGAGATCATCAGCCGCTCGTATTCCGAGAAGATGGTGCAAAAGGCCCGTATCTCGAAAGTAGATTTTCGGCGATTTGACGACTCGCTTACCGATGTTTTCGCTCCATGGGGGAAGCAAGCGAATCATAAACGTGTCGACAAGAAAATCGAGATAGCGCCGGCTTGTCGTGTGTGATACGGCAAACGATCGGCCGATTTCCGACGAGTCCCAAATCTGGCCGTGATAATGGGCTAGCATTTCCCAAACGCGCTCAACTGTTCGCGCAGGAAAGCGAGGACCGAGCATCGGCAATTCCTGATCGATGTAAGTTCGCCGTAGGTCAGTCCGCCAGTCAAAGCTCTCGAGGTCGTTCCGCGCAAGGTAACTGCGGGGATAGCCGCCCCGCAGCCAGAGTTTTCGCCAATCCGCGGCTTTGATATCGCGAAGTCCAAAGCCGTTCAATTCGTAGTAGGTAATCCGGCCCGCCAGTGTTTCCGATGTCTGTTTAAGAAGATGTGGCGATGCGCTTCCGAGAACTAGAAAAGTTGCGGGACGCCGCGGACGATCGGCTAAAACTCGTAACATTGGGAATAGATCCGGCCGGCGCTGCACCTCGTCAATAACAATAAGGCCGGTTAGATCCGACAAGGCTGTCGCCTCATCACCCAACCGCCGTAAATCGGCCGGCGATTCGAGATCGAAGTAGGTCACATTTTTTCCGGTCTCCGCCACGATCTCGCGAGCAACAGTCGTTTTGCCGATCTGCCGTGGTCCCAGGAGCCCCACAACCGGCTGCCGCAGAAGTCTGCGGCGAATCTGGTCCAAATCATGGGTGCGGCCGAACATCGGAAGAGGGTACCATGAAAAGTGATCATCATACGATCAGATTTCATGAAGAAGAATAAGGCGTTGGATAGGCCGGATCTATAAGGCTCTCTCGCGGTTACCAGAAACAGCATTTCTGGAGACGCGCGTGTCGAGCGTGCGCCTGCGCGTTGCGTCGGCCCGATTTCTCTGTTAGGCTCCGGAGCCAAATGCGAGTTGCTTTCATCGAGGACATTCTGCGCTTTTCGATCCCGCTGGGAATTACCGGCGTGGCGTCGATGATGCGCAAGGGCGGCCACGACGTGTCTGTATTTGTCGTCGGCGCGGATTTCGATAAATCGCTCGACGCCGTCGCCGCGTGGAAGCCCGATGCGGTTGCCTTCAGCGTCATTTCCGGAAGCCACAAAGGCTACTACGTTATCGCGGAGAGCCTGAAGGAGCGCCTCGGCGTTCCGACATTGTGGGGAGGACCTCATCCCACTTTCTTTCCGGAAATGATCGAGATGGATTTTGTCGACGCGGTCTGCGTCGGCGAAGGTGAAGAATCGGCGCTGGCGTTCGCGAACGCATTCGATGAAGAAGGCGGAAAGCTTCCGGTTGCAGTTCCGAATTTCTGGGTGAAGCGCGATGGCGTGATCCATCGCAATCCGGTCCGACCGCGCAACATGAGTCTTGATGATCTGCCGGTTCCCGCGCGCGACCTTTATTACGATCAGTTCGAGATTCTGCGCAACCATGGCATCAAGCACTTCATGGCGCATCGCGGTTGTCCGTACAAGTGCACGTATTGCTTCAACGACAGTTACAACATCATTTATCGAGAGCAGGCGGGCGATAAGAAAGTTTTCAGTTCGCGTTCGCCCGAGTCGATCGTCGATGAGATTCTGTGGCTGCGGGAGCGTGTACCGGTAAAGATGGTTGCTTTCGTCGACGACGTTTTTACGCTGCACCGGCGCTGGACAATGGAGTTCGCGGAAGTCTATGCGCGCCGCTGCCGGATTCCGTTCAGTTGCAACACGCGTTTCGACAATGTGGATCCCGCCATGGTCGCGGCTCTCGCCGACGCCGGGCTTCGCCTCGTTTATGCCGGCGTGGAATCCGGCAACGAATTCATCCGCAACACCGTTATGAAGCGACAAATGGATGAAGAGTCGATGCACACTACCGCGGCCTTGTACAAGAAGCACGGCATCAAGCTTCTCACCGAGAACGTCCTGGGAACGCCGGGCGAAACATTCGACATTGCGATGGAGACTCTTCGAGTCAACATCGACATCCAACCCGACATCGCCAACGCGACGATCTTCGCGCCATATCCGAAACTGGAGATGACGCAGTACGCGATCGACAAGGGCTTCTTTGATGGAAACTTCGACAGCCTCAACAGCAACTTCTATCACGGGTCGGTTCTGAAGTTTCAAGACGAGCGCGATAAGCGGCGCATTCTGAATCTGCGCTGCTTTTTCAGTTTTCTTTCGCACTATCCCATCTTCCTGCCCCTGGTGCGCCGGTTGCTGGATCTTCCTCCGAATGCAGCGTTCCGATGGTTTGGAGATCTCGTGGATGGCTGGTATCTGAAGCGCTGCGTCGCCTATCGATTTTCGGTACGGGATTTCTGGACGACGGTCCGGCACTTCGTCACCAACTATCGCCAGGGATCGACGGCGGGCCGCACGGCGGAATCGCGGCAGCCGATCGTCAGCACAGCTCGAGGCGTGCGCCTCGACAAAACGCAGTCGCCCACATGAAGTAAACTTCAGCGTTTCACCCCAAAATCGTCCGGAGGTTTTCTGATGCAGCGTCAAATTGCAATGGCCGTACCGGGATTGCTCCTCTTCGGCGCCGTCCTTTCCGCGCAGGTTCAACCACCGCCGGCGCCCTGGCGCGGCGCGGGTCCCACTCCGTGCGTCGGTTCCGACGGTGGAGTGATTCAATGCCTTCCTGCTTCGCGTGTGATCGCAATCCGTGCGGGCCGCTTGTTCGACAGTAAAACCGGCCAGATGCTCACGCGTCAGGTTGTGCTGCTGCAGGGTGAGAAGATCACCGATGCCGGACCCGAAGCGCAGATCAGGATTCCCACCGGCGCGCAGGTCATCGACTTGAGTCAGTCGACCGTGCTTCCAGGATTGATCGACGCGCACACGCACATGTTCAATACGCCCAAGGCGGGCATGTCGCGCGAGGCATCAACGTTGATCGCCATTCACAATCTGCAGGCGGACCTCCGAGCGGGTTTTACTTCCGCTCGCGACATGAGTTCTCACGGCAATGGATACGCCGACGTCGATATCCGCAATGCGATTAATGAAGGACGCATCGACGGTCCTCGATACCAGGTCTCCGGACGCGGAATCGTCTGGTCCGGCGCAGCCAACGCCACGGCGGATAATCCGCTGGCCAGCACCGTTGTCCGCAATGTTGAAGAAGCGCGCGCCGCCGTTCGCGATCATGTGCAGCATGGTGTGGACTGGATCAAGCTTTTTCCAACCGGCGCCTATTCCTTTACTCCAACGGGTCAGGCGCAATATCAATTGACGTATCCGATGCCCGTTCTCCAGGCGCTGATCGACGAAACGCACCAGCTTGGACACAAAGCGGCGTGTCATGTTCTCGGCGGCGAAGGTCAGAAGAACGCGATCATTGCCGGCTGTGACACCATCGAGCACGCCTACGGTCTCGATCAGGAACAGGCGAACATGATGGTGCAGAAAGGCCTCTTTTACGATCCAACGCTGGTCCGCTACATCGAGCCCTACATGGACGACAACGACAACAAGAACACCGGCGGGAAATATCGGATGATTCCCATTTTCGAGAAGGCCGTGACGATGGCGGGAACGACAAAGGGAATGAAAATCATGATGGGCAGCGGCGCCGATGGTTCTACCTACGTTCACGGAACGCAGGCGCTCGACTTTGAAGCGCTGGTCAAGCGCGCCAACCTGACGCCGGCACGTTCGATTCAAGCGGGCACGATCATCAATGCGGAAGTGATGGGCTGGTCCAATAGCGTCGGCTCCATCGACAAGGGAAAATACGCGGATATCATCGCGGTCTCGGGTGATCCCCTTGCCGATATCACCGAACTGCAGCGTGTGAA
Source organism: uncultured Solibacteraceae bacterium (assembly GCA_964633285.1). Lineage (GTDB taxonomy): Bacteria > Acidobacteriota > Terriglobia > 20CM-2-55-15 > 20CM-2-55-15 > 20CM-2-55-15. The sequence goes on from CAZWGA010000038.1 coordinate 32,201, forward strand.
GTTCGTGATGAAAGGCGGAAAAATCATCCGAAACGATAAATAGGAGAAATACTATGCGCTCGATTCTGATCTTCGGGGTTCTAGCAGTTCTTGCCACGGTCATTGGCATTCAAGCTTCAACCGGTCCGATTCCGCTGAATTGCAATCGTGCGTGTCTCGAGGAAGTGGTCGATCAATATCTCGCCGCCCTCGTTGCGCACGATCCGAAGAGGCTGCCGCTCTCGAAGGATGTGATGTACACCGAGAACGACCAGGTCATGGAAGTCGGCGACGCATTCTGGAAAACGGTTCAGGGGAGAGGCAACTACACCCACATCTTTGCCGATCCGGAGTTCGGCCAGGTCGCATTCATGGGTACGATGCGCGAGGCCGATGCGCCGCTGTTGATGAGTCTGAGACTGCGCGTGGAGCTTGGACGGATTACCGAAATCGAGACAGTTCTCTTCAGGCCAGGAGGAGGCGGTCCCAACAACATCGCGGACATGGACAAGCCTTACAAGCCTGAAGATTTCTGGTTCAAGTCGATTCCTCCGGCACAGCGGATGTCGCGCCAGGAACTGATTGCGGTAGCCGACGCCTATTTCAGCGGGCTCCAGAAGAACGACGGGAAGGGAGTCAACGGCACGGGGACGTATCCGTTCACGAACGATTGCCATCGCATCGAAAACGGATCGGCGACGACCAACGTTCCGCGTCCCGCCAACGAAGCTCCCGGAACAATCAACGCTTTTGCGATGGATTGCATGTCGCAATTCAAGCTGGGCTACTACTTCGTCGTGCAGAGCATTCATCACCGTCGCTATCCTGTCGTCGATCAGGAACGCGGAGTCGTGTGGTCGCACGCGGTTTTCGATCAAGGGACCGTGAATTCCGGCACGCTTTCGACGGGGCAGCCGTACGTGTTTCGAGGATTCAATCGTCCTTCAAGCATTCTGGTGACGGAAGCGTTCCTTATCGAGAATGGAAAGATTCGTCGAGTGGAGATGGTCGGCCCTTCGGCCTTCTACCATCTCGTCTCGCCGTGGCCGCGAGGCCTCAGCGGAAACTGATTTCAGGAGGATTACTAATGGCGTGGCAGATGTCTGGCGATTATTTCGAAACCTGCAGTTGTGACTATGTGTGTCCGTGCATCCCGGCAAATCTGGCGGCCATGCCGACAAAGGGCTGGTGCAATTTCGCGATGGTGTTTCATATCGAAAAAGGCAACTCGGACGCAGTGAATCTAAACGGTCTGACATTCGCCGTCGTTGGCCGCTCGCCGGAAATCATGGGAAAAGGAAACTGGGCGGTAGGCTTGATCGTCGATGATCAAGCGTCGCCGGAACAAAAGCAGGCGATCACCTCGATTGCAAGCGGCCAGGCCGGCGGTCCTCCCGCGATTCTTACGAGCGTTGTCGGCCAGTTGCTCGGAGTGGAGTCACGCCGTATTCAATTCAAGAAGGATGGAATGCGCCGCTCGGTATCCATTCCGGAAATGCTCGACCAGGGCTGCGAAGGGGTCGCCAGCATGGTGAATCCGGCTGAACCTTTATATATCGACAACACCATGCATCCGGCGAGTTCCCGACTCGCGCTGGCCAAAGCAACCGCAAGCCACCTCCACGCTTTCGGCCTGAACTGGGATGATACGAGCGGATCCAACAACGGTCACTTCGCGCCGTTCAACTGGCGCTCCTGAGCGTTAACGCCGGACTCACGGCCATGATGTTTTTCAAAACTCTTACTGTTGTCATTGCGATTGTTTTTTGTACTGGCTGCGCATCCACGTCACCTCCGCCTCCTGCTGCAACAGTCCCATCGAGCGGAATCGACAAGGCCGGGATGGATATATCCGTGGTGCCCGGCGACGATTTTTTCGACTACGCCAACGGCGCGTGGCTGAAGAACACTCCGATTCCGCCCGACAAGGCGCGTTATGGAATCTTCACGATTCTGGCGGATCAAACCCGCAAGCAGACCGTCGCGCTTATTCAGGATTCCGCGAAGTCCGGCGGAGCGTCGAGCGAGGACGCAAGGAAAGTCGGCGACTACTATTCGAGCTTCATGGATGAAGCGGCGATTGAATCGAAGGGAATCGAACCGTTGAAGCCGCAACTCGCGGCGATTGCCGCAATCGCGGATCGGCGCGCCCTCTCGCGCATCATCGGCGGCAATCTGCGATCGGATGCGGATCCACTCAACAACACCAATTTCGAAACCGAAAATCTTTTCGGAGTCTGGATCACGCAAGGCTTGACTGAGCCCGATCACAGTTATCCGTATCTGCTTCAGGGCGGCCTCGGTATGCCGGATCGCGATTACTATCTCAGCGCGAATCCAAAGATGGCGGAGTTGCGCACGCAATATCAGGCACACATCGCGGCCATGATGAAGCTGGCCGGCTTCGGCGAGCCCGAATCGCGTGCTGTCAGGATTTTCGCACTTGAAATGAAGATTGCCGGCGTGCACGCGACGCGTACGGAGTCCGAAGACGTCCGCTTCGCGGTTTCCTGGAAACGCGAAGAACTTCCGGCGAAGGCGCCGGGCCTGGACTGGACGGAACTCCTCGATGCCGCTTCATTGAAAGACGCCCCGGTTCTGATCATCTGGCATCCCAAGGCTGTGACCGGGCTTTCCGCGCTCGCCGCGAAAGAGTCACTCGATGCATGGAAGGACTGGCTGGCGTTTCACACGGTCGAACAAGCCGCGAATTTCCTGCCGAAGGTCTTCGTTGATGAACGTTTCAACTTCTTCGGCAAGGCGTTGACCGGCACTCCCGAGCAGCGCGCGCGATGGGAGCGCGGCGTCGATTTCACCAGTAATGCTTTGGGCGAGGCCGTCGGCAAGCTTTATGTCGATCGGCATTTTCCAGCCGATTCAAAAGCCAAAGTGCAGGCAATGGTCAACGATCTCGTGAAGGGTTTCGGCAAACGGATCGACGAACTCGCATGGATGTCGCCGCAAACGAAAACCAAAGCGAAAGAGAAACTCAGTACGCTCAAGGTCGGCGTCGGCTATCCGGATCACTGGCAGGATTATTCTTCACTTCAGATTGTAAAAGGCGATGCGCTCGGCAACGAGCAGCGCGCCGAGTCGTTCGAGTATCATCGTCATCTTAAGAAGCTGAACCAGCCTGTCGATCGCAATGAATGGTGGATGACGCCGCAGACCGTCAATGCCGTCAACCTTCCGCTTCAGAATGCGCTCAACTTTCCCGCTGCGATTCTTCAGCCGCCGTATTTCGATCCCGAGGCCGATACAGCGCACAATTACGGCTCGATCGGAGCAATCATCGGGCACGAAATCAGCCACAGCTTCGACGATCAGGGCAGCCAGTTCGATGCGCAGGGCCGGCTCGCGAACTGGTGGACGAAGGAAGATTTTGATCATTTCAAAGCAGCCGGTGAAGCGCTGGCCGCACAGTTCGACATGTACCGGCCGTTTCCGGATCTTGCAGTGAACGGTCATCAGACACTCAGTGAGAACATTGCAGACCTTGCGGGCTTGTCGGCCGCATTCGATGCCTACCGTCTTTCGCTTCAAGGCAGGCCCGCGGCCGTTCTGGATGGAATGACCGGCGATCAGCGTTTCTTTATTTCTTTTGCGCAGAGTTGGCGCGGAAAATCGCGCGAAGCGCAGTTGCGCAAACAGATCACGACGGACGGTCACTCCCCAGAACAATATCGTGCTTCGACCGTGCGCAATCTGGATGCGTGGTATCCCGCGTTTTCAGTGATGATGAATCAGAAACTGTATCTTGATTCGAAGGATCGTGTACGAGTCTGGTAGGGAAGATGGAGATAAAAGGGACGCCCCCTCGAATTCGTAGTTCAGAATTCGAGGGGGCGTCCCTTTTATTCCCTCCGCTCTTTCTTACTTCGCCAGTGAGTCGGGCCGAACCTGGAATTTAATGATCTTGCTCGTCGTCCCTTTACCGCCTTCAACGTGGAATGGGGCACGAGTCGCGTAAGTCGTCCAGATGCCTTTGCCTTTCCAGCCGCCGCCGGCATTGTCGATGCGGCCGTCGATTCCTTTTCCGTAGAAACCCATCGGATAGGGAACGCGGAAGGTCATGAACTTTCCGTCCACCAGCGCGAGCAGGCCTTCGGACTCGTTACCGGTCGCGAGCGGAACGTTCTTGCCCATGCCGAGCATGTCGAATCGATCGACGAAGTTGTAATACGCGGAATCCGCGCTGGCATTTTCCACCGCGCCTTTGTAATTCGGGCCGGGGTACGCATAAAACGACCAGCCCTCGGGGCAATGCTTTCCGGTTGCTGTCGGACCATTGAGCGGTCCTTTGCATTTGCGCCGGTCGAAGCTGGCGAGTTGTCCGCTCGACAATGTGGTCCAGACCACATCGTTGCCATCCACATCCATGCCGCGTGGAGCGAATCCCTGGCCGGAAGCGCGGGAATCCTTGAACGGCACTTCGTAGATTTCTGCGAGAGCGGTGTGAGTCGGATCAGGACCGGGTACCAGCCGCACGAGAGCGCCCGGCATTCCCAGCGTCGATCCCCAGATCGCGCCGTCAACCGGACTTGGCGCGACCCCATAGAAAGGAGCATTGATGCGCGTGTCTTTCTTCGGATCCGCAGGCTGGCCGATCTCGACGTAGTCGTCTCGCTTGCCGTTGCCGTTGGTGTCGAGAATGAATGGAGTCCAACCCTGGGCCTTGGCCTCATCCTTCGTTTCCATGTAGACCTTGGTGTTGAACCATCCTTCGACTTCGCCGGCGCCGGAGAACCACAGCGTGTCGTTGTTGTCGAGATTCAGGTGATGCGTGCCGAAACACGTGTCCACGGTCGTGGTCTGCTTTGTCTTCGGATCGTACAGTTCGATCTGCCGTCCGCTGCGGGCCAGCGGAACGATTTTCGCTGAAGGATGCAGCGAGCCATCGGTGCAGAATTTCTGAGTCGGACCGGGCCGGACGCGCGCGGCAACCCACACGCGGCCCTGGCTGTCCATCGAGAAACTGTGTGCTGTGGTCTGGCTCGTCCAAATGGCTTCGTCGCCCCAATACGGCGACGCTTTCGGGGGTTTCGTATCGAAGGCGCTCGGAGTCTTGGGATCGCGCACCGTGAGTTTTACCTGCGTCGCGGTGTTCCTGACGGGATCGACCACGGGCATGTAATCTGCTGCTTCTTCGAGCGCTCCATAGATCAGCCCGTTGGCATTCACTGTGGGATTGCGTTTGTCGCTCGCGATTTCATCGTGGAGGTAGGCTTTCGGATCGGCCCAATCCCACATCGTGACGACGACGTTGCGTTCCTTACCCTGAGGACGCGCGGGTGCTGCATCGGGTATTGCGCCGGACGCAATCTTGTCGGTCCAGTCGGCATACATCTTCAACGCAACCTGACGGCCGACCTGCGTGAACCTGGAGTTCATGCCGCCGCCGGCTTGTCCCGACTGGAGCCGCCGGTCCCACGCAGCAATGGAATTGGGGAAACTCCCGAGAGCTTCGGGAATTTCCCGGGTCGCCTTGTTACCCATTTGATGGCAGCCCGTGCAGCCGTCGGTGTTCACGATATTTCGGATCCATTCGCCCTGACTTCGCATGCTTTCCGAAACGCCGTTTCCATTGGCGCCCGTTCCGGGAAACATACTGACCGGGGGAACCTGAAGCATCGCCAGCCAATATTGCGCTGGATAATAGTCCGCGGCCGCCTTCGGGCCCGGAGCCGCGACCGCAGTGAGGTTCAACTGTTTTCCCGGCGAAGCTTTCACTTTGGGAGAATCGACGAGGCCGTAACCGCGGACCCACACGTCGAAATTTACTTTCGGAAGATCGGGCAACAGATAGCGGCCGCGATCGTCGGTGACAACGCTCTTGATCAGTCGCGTGGGAGTTTCACGCGTTTCCGCGATCACCCACACTCCCGCTTCCGGACCTTTTGCGCCTGTGACGACACCGCCGATGTCGTCGGGATCAAGGGAGACTGTTGCCTGAGGCGCGACCCGGCTTTCGACGCCGGTCAGTGAAAACACCATGACCGCAGCGAACAAAATCGCCGCGAGCAAAACATGTAATCTTCTGGTCATTGCGGACCTCCTACTGTCTGCTGAAATTGACGCCGTCTTTCTTGAATTGTTCGTATCGCGCCGGATCGATGTTGTTCTCGGCGCACACGGATTCCTGAACGCGAGTGCCTTCCCGCAGCATGATCGTGTTCTTGATTGTCCATGGCCGCGTCAGGACATTGGGATCTTCCATCGTTGCTTCATAGTCGACCTGATCTTTATCGACTCGCGTATAACGTTCGGTAATATGCAGCGCTTCAGTATGAAATGTGCCTGTGCCTTGAAGCCAGGTCCGGTCGTTGAAGCCGGTGATATCGACCACAAGCGTGTCGCCTTCCCAATGCGCGACCGAATCTCCCATGTACGTTGGAGCAATGTCGCCGGGATGTTTTGCATTCAGCGGAATAACTCGGAAAACATTCATGTATTCGTAGAGAAACACAATCTGCTTCGGAGTCTGAACAATCTGGATCGGAAATAATCCGAGTGTGACGATGCGTGGAATTCCCGCAGGCAGGCACAACGCCGTCGGATCGTCGATGCCGCGGCGGTTGTAGTATTCGAGAACTTTTTTCGCGGCCCAATCCTGATAAGGCGCAGCGCCGCTCGTGGGCCGTTCCGACGACGAGGGAACCTTCGCCGCATTGGGATTCGTCCCTGTTCCACCCACGCCGAGTCCGGAGTTAGCCTCTTCCCACGATCCGCGAACATTGGTACCGCCCTGCCAGACTCCGTTGAGATCGGGCTTTCCGTCAGGCATGCGGGGAAACGTGCTCTTCTTTGCAGCCTGGGCGCACAGTAATGTCGGTAGCAGGATGAAGACGAGAAGTAAAGCGGCCCTTACCTGCCCTATAATCGACTGCGTCACTTCACCTCCACTGCCGGAACATTTCCTCCATCGCCCGTTCCCGCGGGAGGTCCGAAGAAGAGCTTCTGGCCGTTCGCAAACTTAACTTCTCTCGAGTGCGCGGAATTCGATCCATCGCGCGCCGGCCAGCCGGTAATCGTGATGGCGTCACCGACCTTCATGGTTGTGTCTTTTTTCCAACCTGTCCGATAGAGAACATTCGGCGGATATCCTTCTACTTTCCAGCTTGTCACTTTTCCTTTGTCGGTCACATCGAGATAAATGAAGCTGTGCGGATTCGTCCACTCGATCTTTGTAATAACTCCCATAATGGTGATCGGCTTTGAGCCATCGTATTCGGCGCCAAATGAATGATGCGCCATTACCGGACCGGCACTCATGCACACCGTTGCAACGAGCGCCAATCCGGCGAAAACCCTTTTCGTCATGTTCACCTCGGGGCCACAGTTTAGAAGATTTTATGCGAAGGAATTAAGAAAAATGAGTTTGCCGCAGGTTTCCTCTGGAGTGTCTTCCTTCGGATAAGAGATCGGAGCTTTCCAATTTACATTTTCCATTGTTGGGTAACAAATGCTCAGATTTGCGATCGTTCTTTGTTGCGTGCCTCGGCACAATCACTCCGACGGCACCGTTCTTCATTCCGAGACGCGGGAACGTATCGCAGATCTGACTATGTATTATCCAACAATGGAAAATGTAAATCGGAAAGCTCCGATCTCTTATTTAGAGAACCAGGTTCGCGCTCCGATGTATGATCCCAGACCAATAACGCCTTCACCTGAGGACGCGACAGATGCGTTTGGTTCGGTATTTCATCCTCTTGTTTTTGTGCGCCACGATTTTTGCCCGGCAGCGGGAGCAGCAGGCGACAACTCCGGCACCGATGCCGACGGTTCTGGCGAAATATCAGCCGGTAACAGCGGAGCGTTTGAAGAATCCGGAAGACGGAAACTGGTTGATGGTCCGCCGGACGTACGACGGATGGGGATACAGTCCTCTCGATCAGATCACGCCCTCCAACGTTGCGCGACTCAAACCGGTCTGGATTTTTTCGACGGGCGAAGCGCGAGTGCACGAGTCCGCGGCGATTGTGAACAATGGCGTGATGTTTGTCACCTCACCGAACAATCAGGTGATCGCGATTGATGCAAAAACCGGGAATCTCCTATGGCGATACCGGCGGCCGCGGCCCACGGGTGCTTCGGTTCCTCATGAAACGAATCGAGGCGTTGCGCTCTACGCCGACAAGGTTTACTACGCCGCGGGAGAAGCGGTGCTTGTCGCGCTCGATGCGAAGACGGGGAAGGAAGTCTGGACCACGATCGTCGCCGACAACAAATCCGGCTATTACACAACCCTGGCTCCGTTGGTGGCCGGCGGCAAAGTGATGGTCGGCGCGTCCGGCGGTGAATATGGAATTCGCGGTTTCGTTGCGGCCTTCGATCCGGATAACGGTAAGGAGTTGTGGCGCACGTACACCGTTCCCGCGCCCGGCGAGCCCGGCAGCGAGACATGGCCGAAAGGTGAGCAGTGGAAGACGGGCGGAGCGCCGGTGTGGGTTACGGGGAACTACGACCCCGTCACGAACATCGCATTCTGGGGCACCGGTAACGGCGGCCCTACGATCGGAGATCAGCGTCCCGGCGACAACCTTTACACTACATCCACGCTGGCCCTGGATGTCGCAACCGGCGCGATCAAAGGTTACTTTCAATATCACCAGAACGATTCGTGGGACTACGACGAAGTCTCGCCTCCGATACTCGTCGATTACCAGCGCAATGGCCGCATGTACAAAGGCCTGATCGATGTTGCGCGCGATGGCTATCTTTGGTTTCTCGAACGCAGCGCAGGGCCGATCAAGTTTGTCGAAGGCAAACCGTTCGTTTATCAGAATGTTTTTCGTGGCCTCGATCCCGAGACCGGACGTCCCGATATCGATCCCGAGCGTAAACCCGGAACCGGCAAACGCGCCGACTTCTGTCCGGGCGCGCATGGCGGCAAGAACTGGCCGCCGATTGCGTTCAGTCCGAAAACGCGAATGATCTACATTCCCGCTAACAACAATATCTGCGGCTCCAACATGGGCGGCGAGGTTCAGTACACCCCGGGCCGTCCCTTCGTGGGTGTTGCGGGAAGCCGGCCGCTTGTAGTTCCGGGCGCCGATCATTTTGGGGAAGTGCAGGCGTGGAACGTGGACACGGGCCAGCGCGTATGGACGCACAACTATCCGAAAAGCCCGAACTGGGGTTCGATGCTTGCCACCGGCGGCGGACTCGTGTTCAGCGGTGGAACCAGCGATCGCAAATTTCATGCGTTCGACGCGTCGACAGGAAAGCTGCTTTGGGAATTTCCGGCCAACTCGGGAATTCTGGCGCCGCCCACATCGTTCCTGGTGGATGGGAAGCAATACATCGCCGTGGAATCCGGCTGGGGCGGTGATTCGCGCGGAATGCAGGCCAGACTGGACCAGCTTTTTTCGGGAGAATTCCCGGAGGTCCCTGAAGGCGGCGCCGTATGGGTGTTTGGGATTGAGTGAGTTTGACAGTTAAGGAAGAGGTTCTATGCAAATCATCCGGCAACCCAAAACTTATGACGTCTGTATCGTAGGCTCGGGCGCAGGCGGAGGAATGGCTGCGAAGGTTCTTACAGAGGCCGGCGCCGATGTGGTTCTGCTTGAAGCCGGCGGGATGTGGGACACCGAGAAAGACTCGAAGATGTTCGCGTGGCCCTATGACTCCCCGAGGCGTGGCGCGGGAACAAACGACAAACCGTTCGGAGAATTCGATGGCTGCATCGGCGGATGGGACCTGGACGGCGAGCCCTATACGAACGCGCCCGGTACAACGTTCGATTGGTTTCGAGCCCGCATGATCGGCGGCCGCACCAATCACTGGGGCCGCATCTCACTTCGATTCGGACCCGACGACTTCAAGCGCCGCAGCATCGATGGCCTCGGCGACGATTGGCCGATCACTTACGGCGAAATGAAACCCTATTACGACAAGCTCGATCAGCTCGTCGGCATTTTCGGATCGTATGAAAACCTTCACAACGAACCCGACGGAATTTTTCTGCCGCCGCCGAAACCGCGTTGTTACGAGCTGCTCGTCAAGCAAGCCTGCGATCGCCTCGCGATCACATGCATTCCGTCGCGGCTATCGATTCTCACCAAGCCATTGAACGGGCGTCACGCATGCCACTACTGCGGCGAATGCGGACGCGGTTGCAAGGTCCATGCAAACTTCTCATCGCCGTCGGTGCTGCTTCCGCCGGCATTGCGTACCGGAAAGTTGAAGATCATCACCAATGCCATGGCCCGCGAAGTAACGACGAACGCTGATGGCCTCGCGACAGGCATTTCGTATGTGAACACGCAGGACAAACGCGAGTATCAGGTGAGTTCCCGAATCGTCGTGCTCGCCGCGAGCGCGTGCGAATCGGCACGGTTGCTGTTGAATTCGAAGTCTTCGCGATTTCCCAACGGGCTTGCCAACTCCAGCGGCACGGTGGGCCGCTATCTCACCGATTCCACCGGACTGAGTGTGCGCGGATTCATTCCGAAGATGGCGAACGGTGTGCCTCACAACGAAGACGGCGTCGGCGGCATGCACCTTTACATGCCGTGGTGGCTCGACAACAAGAAGCTCGATTTCCCGCGCGGGTATCACATCGAGTTCAGCGGCGGACGCCGGTCTGCGCCGAGTTTCGGTTTCATGGGCAACATCGAGCGCTATAACAACTCGGGCGGCTACGGAAAATCCCTCAAAGACGACTACCGGAAATTCTGGGGTTCCGTACTCAGTTTCTCCGGGCGCGGCGAGATGGTCGCGAGCAACGATTGCTATTGCGAACTCGATCCTCGTGTTGTGGACAGGTACGGAATTCCGGTCCTTCGCTTTCACTGGAAGTGGTCCGAGCATGAGATCCGTCAGGCGAAGCACATGCAGGACACATTCCGCGAGATCATCGACACGCTTGGAGGTACGGCGCTGGATGCCATGCCGTCGCGGCAGAACCTGTATGGTCTCGCGAATGGCGGCCGCATCATTCACGAAGTCGGAGCGGCTCGAATGGGCAGCGATCCGAAGACTTCCGTTGTTAATCCAAATTGCCAGGCGCACGATGTCCGCAATCTTTTTATTGCGGATGGCGCGCCTTTCGTTTCGAACGCCGACAAGAACGTGACGTGGACCATTCTCGCCCTGGCGATGCGCACCAGCGAATACATCGCGCAGGAGCGGAATAAATTGAGTATTTAGTTATGAAACAGATTTCACGAAGACGCGCACTGCAACTCTTCACTTCGGCGCCGGTTGTGGCCGCAATGTCCTGGACCGTGGAAGAAGCTCACGCAGCTCAGGCTCAGGTTCAGTCCACGCCGCGCCAGACGCCGTTTCAACCGAAGTTTTTTACGCGGCACGAATATGCCACGGTCACGCTGCTTGTGGACCTGATCATTCCACGAGACGAGCGTTCGGGAAGTGCAACCGAGGCCGGAGTGCCGGAATTTATGGACTTCATGGTGATCGACCAGCCCGCCCGCCAGACCGCGATGCGAGGCGGCCTTGCCTTTATCGATCATTTGTGTGACACGCGTTTTGACAAGCTGTTCACGGAGTGTTCCGCGGCCGAACGTCGTGGCGTGCTCGACGATCTGGCGTATCCCGCGCGCGTTCGTCCCGAGCTCGCGCAGGGCGCTGCGTTTTTCACAAGCTTCAGGGATCTGACTTCGAGCGGATTCTGGTCGAGCAAGATGGGCGTTGAAGACCTGCACTACATGGGGAATAAAGCTCTGGCTGAATGGAACGGCTGTTCGACGGAGGCACTTGAACATCTCGGCGTGAAGTATCAAGAGGTAGCTTGGAAGACTTTGTTTGACGGGAAGTCGCTGGATGCGTGGCGTGGATACAAGAACGCCCCGATCCCCGCCGGCTGGCGCATTGTTGACGGCACGCTCACGAAAGAAACGCCGGTGGCCGACATCGTATCGAAGGATGAGTTCGCCGACTTCGAACTTGAAATCGAATGGAAAATCGGCGAGGCCGGCAACAGCGGCATCTTCTATCGCGGCACCGAAGAATACGATCACATCTATTGGAGCGCTCCCGAGTATCAACTTCTCGATGACATCAAGGGCGCGGACAATAAAACCCGCTTGACCTGCGCCGGGGCGGCATACGCCGTTTATCCTTCGCCGCCGGGCCACTTGAAAGCTGTGGGTGATTGGAATAAAACGCGAATCGTTGTGCGCGGCGCTCACGTCGAGCACTGGCTGAATGACTTCAAGTTGCTCGAATACGAATTATGGAGTCCGGACTGGAACGCAAAGGTGAAAGCCAGCAAGTTCGATGCGTATCCAAACTACGGCCGCGCCCGAACAGGACACATTGCGATGCAGGGCGATCATGCGGGGGTACTGGCGTTTCGAAATATCCGGATTCGAGAATTGCGGTAACGAAAGCGGCCTTCACGGAACCTGCGTATAGCCTTTCCGGTGCATTACCTTCCAGCTCGGATCCCGGCCTCTGACGTCAATGGTGCGCAGCGTCGGCAGTCCGGCTGTGACTTCGTTGGTGGAGTGATAGCCCAGCGTGTATTGATATCGGGCCTGCTCGGTGATCTGGCTGAAAGCGTTCTCCATTGATACGGTATTCAATCCGCGGAATTCCTCGCCTCCGGTCGCCTTGGCGAGCGAACTCAGAATGCCCAGGCGTCTGTCGATGGGATCGGTATCGGTGTTGACCGAGTAGAGTTCAATGCCGTCTCTCAGAAGGAGGTTCGTGATTTCCGAAAAGGTGTGAGTGTTTGCGGCGGCAGTAACTTGTCCTTCGGAAATGATGAAGATAATGCGGCGCCGTCCCGCCGGCCGCGTCTCCAACGCTTTTGCGGCTTCATAGAGTCCATCGAACAAAGCGCGGCTTTGCTGGACCCGCTTGGTTCCAACGGTCGGCAGCCTTTCCGTCGGCGGCCGGTTTGCGCCCTCAATTGCCGCGCCATATCCGCCAAGAGCCAGCGCTCCCAGCAGCATTCGGAGCGGCGCCGGTACTGTCGGGGCCGGATCGCCGGGGGGAACGGTTGCGGGTTGTTTTGCTGCGATCGTCTTCACGATATCGAAACTCTTCAGGATTTTGTCCTGATCGTTGGTGAAGTCCGACAGCTTGAACACCAGGTGGTCATATCGAAAAGACGCCATCTCATCGAATTGGCTGAAGCCGTTCGTGACGGCTACAAATAACGGAACGAGCCGCCGCATCGAATTACCGCCCATTCCCGTATCGATCACAATCGCTGCGGAAAGTTGCTGGGGATCATCGGAAAAATTGGAAATCGTTTGAGGCCGGCCGTCTTCAAGAATGGTGAAGTCTTTTTCTTTAAGGCCGGTTACAAGTTTTCCTTTGCTGTCGCGCACGGACGTGGGAACAACAACGAGGTCCACACGCGTCCGGACTTGAAAATCCTGCGCGAGGATCATCGAACCCAATGTGAGGATGGTAATAAGAACTGCGAGGTATCGCCGCATCTGGACCTTTGACGTATGCATCTGCCGAGTGTCAGAGTACTAAATCACCCAAATCAGGGAAAGTTGTCCTGATTTGGGTGATTTAGTACTCTGACACCGAATTTATGCCTGTGGGGAAAATTGCAATCGTTACCGGAGCGGGAAGCGGCATTGGACGCGCCGTCAGTCTGGCGCTTCAAGCGGACGGTTACTCGGTTGTGCTGGCCGGCCGCCGCACCGCCGAGCTCGAGAAGACGGCGGCTCAAGCGATTCGTCCCGGAGCGGCGATGCTCGTTGTTCCAACCGATGTGAGCCTACCCGAATCCGTGAAATCCCTGTTCGCAAAAACAAAGGATACATTCGGGCGCCTCGATCTGCTCTTCAACAATGCCGGCAGCGGCGCACCCGGAGTCCCGATGGAAGACCTCACGTTCGAACAATGGACTGCGGTGGTCGATGTGAATCTCACAGGCTCATTCCTCTGCGCTCAGGAAGCCATTCGTATCATGAAAGAGCAGATACCGCGCGGCGGCCGCATCATTAATAATGGTTCCATTTCCGCTCATGCCCCGCGTCCCAATTCTGCGCCGTATACCGCGACGAAGTATGCCATTACCGGATTAACGAAGTGCATTTCTCTGGATGGCCGCAAATACGATATCGCCTGCAGCCAAATCGATATCGGAAACGCGGCAACAGAGATGACGGAACGGATGACGTTGGGAGTTCCTCAAGCGAACGGCACCACGATGATTGAACCGCGAATGGATCTGAAGCACGTGAGCGCCGCGGTTCTGTATATGGCGAATCTTCCGCTCGAAGCGAACGTTCAATTCATGACGGTCATGGCCACAAAGATGCCATTCGTTGGCCGAGGCTGATCGTTCTATTTCTTCTGTTGTTCTTCAAGGATCGCGTGGAACATCGCTTCCTGAATGTCTGTTTCGATATTGCAACCCGCAGGCTCGATAAATGGATTGGGGCCGGGCGTTTTCATCTTTGCGTATTTTTCTTCCAGCCGGTACTGCGCGGGATGATCGCCAAGCGGGACATCGCACGGCAGCGAGCGGACCACCTTGAAAGAGCGGTTGAATTCTTCGATCACGGCCGGCGCGAGCGTTGTTCCCGGACGCAAGCTGCAATTGATGACGACGTTGTACGTTTTTCCGGCTTCCTGGGCTTTCGTTGTCCACGTCGTGCACCCATGAGTATGGCCGGGCGTAAGGTGCGCAACGAGCGTCGTGCCGCCTAACGTGACCTGCTCGCCATCGTGAAGCGTTTTGTCGAGCGGGTGTTCCTTGCCTCCGGGTTTGATCCCGCGAAGAGCCTCGACGTCTTCCGCCATCGCCATCACCTGGGCGCCTGTGATCTGCTTGACCATGGCGTCGCCTTCCTGATGATCGCCGTGCGCATGACTGCCCAGCAGGATTTTGATATCGGAAAACTTGAATCCCAGTTGTTCAACCGACTTCCGGATCGTCGGCACATTCCGTTCGTACGTGCTGTCGATAAGGATGTTTCCCTGCGGCGTCACCACGAGAAACGAACTCAGCGTCCTGGTGCCGACGTAATAGATGTTGCCGACGATCTTGTGCGGCGGAAACTGTGCCGACTGATCCTCGGTTGAACCCATGTTGCGCGACAGGATCGACTGCGGCGTGTATGTCTTTCCATGCACCGTCACGGATGGATGATCCTGCGCATTCTGCGCCTGCGTGATAGTTGTGCTCACAGCGAGCACGGCAACGATGCAAATCAGGATGTGTGCGTATGCTGTCTTCATAGTGGGGCGATTATATAGTGGTATACTCGCGCCCCAACAAATTCCAGAAGCTCTTTTGGGAGTCCTCCATGCGAAGTTGCCTTCAGTGGTTCGCCGGTGTCTTCATGTTTTTTGCGGTTGCTTCCGCGCTTCAAGCACAGGACGGCGCGTCGCTCTACAAACTTCTTTGCGCGAATTGTCACGATGGCGGCAACGAGCGCGCGCCTGCGCGTGACACGCTCAGAAAAATGACGGCAGAGCGCGTCCTTGCCGCATTGGAAAACGGACCGATGCTCCCGATGGCTTCGAATCGAACGACGGGCGAGCGGCGTGTTCTTGCGGAATTTGTTTCAGGAAAGCGGTTCACACGCGCGTTGAACAATGCTCCAGCGGCAGCCGCGATGTGCCGTTCGGGAAGCGCGGACGATTTCTCACGTCCGTTGGATGCGCCGTCGTGGAACGCGTGGGGATTGAACAGCTCCAACACGCGTTATCAAACCGATGCCGCAGCCGGATTCACAGCCGCTGCGGTGCCGCGTCTCAAAGTGAAATGGGCTTTCGGATTTCCGGGCGACATCACCATCAACGCTCAGCCCACGATTGTAGGCGGCCGCGTGTTCATCGGCAGTTTGAGTGGAATGGTCTATTCCCTCAGCGCCGCGACAGGCTGCGTCCATTGGTATTTCCAGGCCGCGTCCGCGGTGCGCGCGGCAATAAGCGTTGGGCAAATTCAAACGCCGGCGGGAATGCGCTTCGCGGCATTCATCGGAGATCAGTCGGGCAATCTCTATGCAGTTGATGCCGCAAACGGGAAACAAATCTGGAAGATCAAGGCCGACAACTATCCGTTGTCGCGTATCACGGGTTCTCCAACGTTTTATAAGGGCAGGCTCTATGTGGGCATTGCATCCGGAGAGGAAGCTGCAGGCGGAAATCCAGACTACGAATGTTGCCGCTTTAGAGGAAGTCTGGTTGCGCTGAATGCTGCAACCGGAGACCAGGTGTGGCGAACCTACACGATCACCGAAGAGTCGCGCCCGACGAAGAAGAACAAAAACGGAGTGCAACAGTGGGGGCCATCGGGCGCTCCCATCTGGACGACGCCTGCCATCGACGTGCAGCGAAACGCGCTGTATGTCGCGAGCGGCGACAACTACAGCGATCCACCGACCACGAACAGCGATGCGTTCATGGCGTTTGATCTCGACAGTGGAAAAATCCTGTGGTCGCGCCAGATGCTGGCCGGCGATGCATGGAACACGGCATGCCGGCTGTCGGATCGAACCAACTGTCCCGATTCGGATGGGCCGGATTTCGATTTCGCATCGTCGCCGATTCTGGTGAATCTGGATAACGGCCGGCGCGCCCTCGTCGCAGGACAGAAATCCGGCGTGGTGCATGCCGTCGATCCCGATCGGAATGGCGAAGTGCTGTGGTCCACGAAAATTGGAAAGGGAGGGACGCTGGGCGGAGTTCAGTGGGGATCGGCTGTCGATGGATCGAATGTTTATGTCGCGTTATCGGACATCGTTCGTACGACGATTCCGAACAGTCAGGGTTCCGAGCCGGATCCGAAAGCGGGCGGAGGAATGTTTGCATTGCGCCTTCGAAATGGCGAACGCGTCTGGTATACGCCCCCCGCCGATTGCGGTGATCGGAAACGATGCAGTCCCGCACAGTCCGCCGCCGTCAGCGCCATTCCAGGAGTTGCATTTTCGGGATCTGTTGATGGTCATCTTCGCGGTTATTCGACGTCCGATGGCAAGGTCGTCTGGGACTTCGACACCGTGCGCGCTTACGACACCGTCAACAAGGTTCAAGCTCGAGGCGGTTCCCTGAACGGCCCGGGCCCCGCTATCGCCGGCGGAATGCTCTTCGTCACCTCGGGATACGCCAACAACGGAATTCCCGGAAACGTGCTGCTGGCCTTCTCTGTGGATGGGAAGTAGGAGAGAAAGGCAGCCGGCCACCAGATCCCTGATTGTAGGGGCTCTCGCCATCTGCAAGGGTCATAATGAGATGGCGCGTTTTAAGGAATGAGGAAAAATCAGCGGTAGATAATTTTGTAGCTGAGATTTCCTCACAGATTTACAAGTTTCAACAACGGGGCGTGGCTCAGCCTGGCTAGAGCGTGGGACCAAGAGGTGGGAGGTTCGAATCCTCTCGCCCGTTACTCGCGACCTATCGTCCGAAGTGCGGGCTAAAGAAATCGGGACAAGCACATGTACGGTTTGGCGGTTTTTCGTCCACTGACGTTCTGCTGTTCTATAATCCCCCTGCGAAATCATGGCTTTGACCATTGGCACTCAACTGGGTTCTCACGAGATCACTGCGCTTTTAGGCAAGGGCGGCATGGGTGAGGTGTATCGGGCTCGCGATTCGAAGCTCAAGCGCGAAGTTGCGATCAAGATCCTGCCCGAAGAATTCTCGCGTGATGCCGATCGGGTCAGCCGGTTCCAGCGGGAAGCCGAACTCCTTGCTTCGGTGAATCATCCGAACATCGCCGGAATTTATGACATACAGCAATATGGCGACTCACGATACCTCGTTCTGGAATTCATCGAAGGCGAAACGCTGGCCGATTGCATAGCACGTGGACCGATCCCACCTGAGGAAGCGCTGGGAATCGCAAAACAGATCGCCGAAGCGTTGGAGGCTGCGCATGACAGGGGCATCATCCATCGCGACTTGAAACCCGCAAACATCAAGATCACCCCGGGCGACAAAGTAAAGGTCCTCGACTTTGGATTGGCGAAAGCGGTGAGCGGAGCGAACGCAAGCCCGGCAGGGCGCAGCCATCAAGGAACGGAGGCAGCTACCAGAAATAGCGGACTGTCGCATTCACCGACTATGGTCAGCGGCACCATGGGTGGAGTAATCATCGGAACCGCTGCGTATATGTCTCCGGAACAGGCGCGTGGGAAGCCGGTCGATAAACGCGCAGACATCTGGGCATTCGGCGTGGTGTTGTACGAGATGCTGACCGGCGACCATCTCTTCGAGGGCGAGACGGTTTCCGACATCTTGATCGAGGTTGCCACCAGGACCCCGGCCCTCAATCGAGTGCCCGTAAAATTTCGCCGCCTGCTGCAGCGGTGTCTGGACAAGGATCCCAAGCGGCGGCTGCGTGACATTGGCGAAGCCTGGTTCCTGCTGGACGATGAACCGAAGGCTGCCGGCGAAACGGTTCGTCCATCACGTAGCGGAAAAATTGCCATGGTCGTTGCTTTGTGTTCCACCATCGCGCTCGGCGCTTTAGCATTTGTGCATTTCCGTGAAGCGCGTCCCGGGTTGCCCGATCGAGTTCAGTTCGAAGTCTCGGCGCCGGATAAAATCACATCGGGTCCTTATTTGAAGCTGTCGCCCGATGGGCGGAAGCTGGCCTTTGTAGGTATAAGCAATAACCGGGGAACTCTTTGGGTACACGATACAACGACAGGCGAATCCCGCGCGCTCACACCCGCAGAATCAATCGACACTGGCTATGCTTCGTTGACCTGGTCGGCCGACAGCCGTTTCATCGCATTTGCTCAGACCGGCAAACTCAAGAAGGTCGAAATTTCCGGAGGTTCACCTCAAACGATCTGTGATTTGCCGGGGGGGAGTGGTTTTAGCGGCGGCGCCTGGAATCAGGAGGGAGACATCATTTTCGGAAATGTGCCTCTCCTGTATCGAGTGTCTGCTGCAGGAGGGACCCCTACTGCGTTGCGTTCCGGAGCAGATCCACGTAAAGAACCCGCCCATTCCCTGGCGGCGTTCCTGGGCGATGGCCGGCACTTCGTCTACCTCCGGGGTCCCGTGGCAGGTGCGGAGGACGGCGGCATTTATTTGAGTTCGCTGGATGCGAAGCCGGGAGAAGCAGACAAGCGGCTGGTGACGACTTCCTGGAGCGCGGCATATGTACCGTCTGCAGATCCACACATCGGATATCTGTTGTTTTTGCGCGAAGGCAGTCTCATGGCGCAACCGTTCGACAACGGACGCTTTGAATTGACCGGCGCGCCTGTGCGGATCGCAGAACAGGTAGGCACAAGCGGAAGCGGATGGGGGGCGTTCTCCGCGTCCTCAAACGGCGCACTGGCTTATTGGAGGGGCACCACCACTGTTTTGCGTGATCGACTCACCTGGCGGGACCGTAGCGGGAACGTCCTCGGTACCGTTGCGGGCGATCCGGCTCTAATCAGCAGCCTCGTATTGTCGCCGGACGACACACGTGTTGCTTCCATTCGGCCGAACGGTGCGAACCTAAACATGTGGCTGCTCGATCTCGTCCGTGGCGGGGCTGGAACTCGCTTGACGTTTGCGCCCACGTACGGAACGGTGTGGTCGTCAGACGGGACACGTATTGCGTTTTCCTCGCTCCGCAACGGCAAGCTGGATTTATATCAGAAGCCCGTCAACAGCGATAATGAAGAACTCCTTCTAAAGACCGATGAGGACAAAGTTCCTGAGAGTTGGTCTCGCAGTGGTTTCTTGCTTTACGGGGTTCGGTCCGAGAAGCAGAAAGCCGATATCTGGGTTCTACCGCTGAACGGAGACAAGAAAGTCTTTCCATTCCTTGTTACCGAGTTCAACGAAGGTGCAGCGCAGTTCTCGCCGGATGATCGGTGGGTGGCTTACCAATCGGACGAATCCGGACGCGCAGAAGTGTACGTGCGTGCCTTCACGCCGCCTTCAACATCCGGCGCTCCAGCCGCTGGTGTAAAGCTGCTTGTATCCACAACAGGCGGACGTACGCCTCGATGGCCTCGCAATGGAAAAGAGTTGTTCTATCTTTCACCTGACGGAAAAGTGATGGCGGTCGACGTCACTTTGAGCCCGACATTTCATGTAGGGACGCCGCACTCCTTATTCCAAGCGCCCAGGGTTAGTAACAATGCCGTACTCTGGGACGTCACGTCGGACGGAAAGCGATTTCTCTTCGCGGCCCCTTCTACTGAAGAGGACGCTACTGTACCGTATACGGTCGTGCTGAACTGGCAAGCCTCGCTGAAGTGAAGTCGGCAATCGTCGAATGACATTCACTCTACGAACTCCTAACGCCACTCGCGACCTATCGTCCGAAGTGCGGGCTAAAGAAATCGGGACAAGCACATGTACGGTTTCGCGGTTTACCAGGCACTGGAGTGGCGATGCGTTTGAGTGGATTCGGTTTGGGCGAGGATGAGTCACGAGAGTTTCTGTGTCTGATTTCGTAATGTGTTTGCATGAGACCGACGTCAGCGTGCCGAATGGAGCACTAGGATATTCGGGTTTTTTTGGCTAAACACCGTATTCGAGGACCCTCCCAGAGTCTTATCAAAGAACGCAAGAACTATGGAAACTACCGTTTTGAGCGAGTCCTCTGCTCGCTGGGCTTCAGGACCGATTCCTGCAGTACGAAGCAAAGGAGAGTCGGAGAAACTGTCGTGCGTGTTCTCTGGTGAGGGTAACACGTAACGATAGGCATCGCTTTTTGTGGTCGCCAGCGCTGCATCTATTTCCTTCATCGAATCGGCATATTCCCGCTCAAATTCCGGACGCGTTATCTTCCTTTCTATCAGCTGTGCATCCGAGGGAGCCTCCCGATGAAGCATCAGCAGATACGGCTGATCCATTGTTTTGCCGTCGGGCGTGCACCAGTGTCCAACACGTTTCAAGAGGTTTCTACAACTGGTTGAAAATACGCATCGAAATAAGTGGCCATTTCTCTGAAGCCGGAAGGCGATGTCTTTGTTGCGGGAAGTGATAGCAGCAACTGCCGGCGCTGTGCCATGCGGCCGTAAGCGATCCTTGGTACTTGGAGGGCCGGTTCCGGGAATTGATCGCATGCGCGACCCACCACCTTGAAAAAGCCCCCGGCCAGGGCCGGGGGCTCTTGCTCGTGCAGAAGGTTGTTGCTTACCGGCTGACCTGGAGGTTGGCTCCGCCACTTGCGCCGCTGGCCTGGCTGCCAGGGACGTCACCGATGGAGACAAGCTTGACCCAAAGAGAGCCGTTGCCTTTGTAGTACGAGGTAGTGGTGGCTTTGCGCAGCGCATCCAGGCTGTCCTGCGCCGTGCCCGAGGCTGCGGTGGTGAATCCCGGCAGCTCGAACATCACCCACGAACCGGCATCCAGTTCCGACACACTAAGGGACAGGGTCGGCCTTTCGGTGGTGACCTTGAACTCCGTGCCTGCTCGTACGTTGGTTGCACCGGTGACGGGGAAATCCTTGCCGTTGAAGCTCAGAACGGCTATCGGCTGCGCAGGCTCTCCGATGCGACCAATCCTTGCACCAACACCACCGCCGCGACCTCCGGCTCCTGCGGGAGCAGCAGCACCGGGCGCAGGAGCTGCGCCTCTCTGAGCAACCGCGCCGGGAACTGCAGGAGCAGCACCACGAGCGCCACCACCGGCAGGAGCGCCGCCACGACCACCACCAGCTCCGGCTCCAGCGCCACGACCGCCTCCGCCACCACCGCCGGCGCCAATATTCATGCGCCCGACGTCGCCCTTACACACGGCAGCGTTCCAGGTGGGCTTCACTTCGCAGCCATCGACGAGTGCGATTCCGCCGTTGATGACGATAAAGGAATCCGGTACACCGCCGACCGA
>CAZWGA010000039.1:0-53044 GCA_964633285.1 uncultured Solibacteraceae bacterium
CCCCGGGTTCCCCCGCCAGGAGGCCATGTAGACATTCTAGGCAGGACACCCTGGGCGCCGGGCATCCAGCCCCCGTGCATTTCCGTGCAGCCTTGCAGCCTTTGGCGGCCCGGGCCGATAATGCCGGACTGCAGGAGTTATCGCATGCCCGCGCGTCCGACCTGGAAGGGATATCTCAAGATCAGCCTCGTCAACATTCCGGTGCGCGTCTTTCCCGCGACCGACGCCGCGGCGACCGTGAGCTTCAACCAGCTCCACCGCGAATGCCGCACGCGGATTCAGCAGAAGAAGTGGTGTCCCCACTGCGAGAAGGAAGTCACGAATACCGACATCGTGAAACGCTACGAATTCGAGAAAGGCCGCTTCATCGTGCTCGAGGACGAGGACATCACGAAGGTTCGCCCGGAGGCCACGCATTCATCCTGCCGGCCGCGGATGTCCCGGCGGCAGCAATCGAGAAGCTGGTTGATCCAAAGCTCCTTCGCGACAACATTCCCGGCATGCCGGAGCTCAGCGAAGTGGATGTCGTTCGTCACTTCACTCGTCTCTCGACGTGGAACTATCACATCGATCTCGGCCTCTATCCGCTCGGCTCCTGTACGATGAAATACAACCCAAAGATCAATGAGCGCATGGCTCGTCTGGAAGGCTTCGCACTCTCACATCCTTATTCGCCGGCGGAGACGATTCAGGGCGCGCTCGAGGTGCAGAAAACGCTGGAGTCGTGTCTCGCGGAAATCAGCGGCATGGACGCCGTCACACTGCAACCGGCCGCGGGCGCGCACGGCGAATTGACAGGAATTCTTTTGATCCGCGCGTACCACGAGTCACGCGGCAATCCGAGAAAGAAGATTCTGATTCCCGACTCTGCCCACGGCACGAATCCGGCAAGCGCCGCGATTTCGGGATACGTCGTGGAGAGCATTCCTTCGAACAAGCGTGGAACAGTGGATGTCGATCATTTACGCAGCGTGGTCAATGAAGACGTTGCCGCCATCATGATTACAAATCCCAACACCCTTGGGATTTTCGAAAGCCAGATTGCCGAAATCGCCGAGCTGCTTCACTCGCGCGGCGCGCTGGTGTACATGGATGGCGCCAATCTGAATGCAATGATGGGAATCACCCGGCCAGGCGATTTCGGCGTGGATGTGCTTCATATCAACCTGCACAAAACCTTTACTACACCCCATGGAGGCGGCGGCCCGGGAGCCGGTCCCGTGGCAGTAAAAAAGATACTGGAGCCCTTTCTTCCTTATCCCGTGGTCAATCGAAGGCCGGACGGAATGTACTTCTTCGACGATCATCGTCCACGGTCGATCGGCAAGATCAAAGCGTTTAACGGTCAGTTTGGAATGCATGTACGAGCCTTGTGTTACATCCTCGCGAACGGAGCCGAAGGATTGAAGGAAGTTTCTCAGGTTGCAGTGCTGAACGCGAATTACATTCGCGCAAAACTGAAAGAAGCGTATGCGCTGCCTTACGATTCACCCACACTGCATGAGGTTGTATTCTCGGATCGGATTCAAGCCCGTAAAGACGTTCACGTATGGGACATCGGCAAGAGGCTTATCGACTATGGATTTCATCCCCCGACCGTTTCATTTCCGTTGATCGTTTCCGGCGCCATCATGATCGAACCGACGGAAACCGAGAGCCGTCAGGAACTCGATGCCTTCATCGACGCGATGCTCTCGATCGCAAAGGAAAGCGAGAACAACCCGGAAATCGTAAAGACTGCTCCCCACACCGCCCGCATCGGCCGCATCGACGAAGCAGCCGCCGCGCGCAAGCCGATTCTCCGCTGGCGTCCCGAATAGGCGGCCGCAGGATTCAGTCTTCGTCAGGTTCTGCCACGGCGACAGCGGAACTGGGGCGCCGTGGACCCGGTTTCACACGGGCGGGCTTCCACGCAAAAGGATCGTACGGAGAGGCGGGAGGTGTTCGGCGAAGCCTGCTCAGAATGCGGGAGATCAACTCACGGAATCTCTTCATAACGTCATTGTCCTTCAATCCAGACTTCCCCATCCTCGAAGAATTCCTTCTTCCAGATGGGCACGACTTTCTTGACCTTATCGATAGCGTAATGACACGCATCGAACGCAGCACGCCGGTGTCCGGACGTAATGATGACGGCAACGCTCGTTTCTCCGATATCGAGATGGCCGAGCCTGTGGATCAGCGCAATACTGTCGATGTCCCAGGCCTGGCGAACGAATATGCCGATTTCCTCGAGCTTCCTGAGGGCCATCGTCTCGTACGCTTCATACACCAGATGCAGCGTGCGCTTGCCTTTTGAATTGTTGCGGACAACGCCTTCAAATACGCAGATCGCGCCGTCTTCTCCGCGCAACATTTCACGCGAGACGTTTCCCGCATCGATACGATCGCGCGTGATTTGATAAAGCTCGCCGGGCCGGCTGATCATCAACGGAACCGAATCGACCTCACCGCCGCTGACGGGCGGGAATATGGCCACTTCGTCGCCATCTCGAACAGATGTATTGTGATCGACGTATTCTTCATTCACCGCGGTCAAGACGACAGGCCGATATTCTTTCATCCGCGGATAATTCGTTTCCAGATGACTCAATACATCAGAGACCGTCGCGCCCGAGGGCAGCGTCATCTGCATTTGCCGCGTCC
Source organism: uncultured Solibacteraceae bacterium (assembly GCA_964633285.1). Taxonomy (GTDB): domain Bacteria; phylum Acidobacteriota; class Terriglobia; order 20CM-2-55-15; family 20CM-2-55-15; genus 20CM-2-55-15. Next base: position 2,647 of record CAZWGA010000039.1, read on the forward strand.
CGACAATATCCTTGAGCGATGCAAAGAAGAGGAGTCTGACCTGCATTTTGTTGGATGTTAGCACAAATGCTACACTCGCCCTTCGCATGAAACGCCTCCTGATTTTCCTCCTTTTCGGCTGTCTCGGGCTCTCCGCCTGCGCTTCAGCCCGGCTCTCTCATGACGAGGCTCGAAAAAGAATTGCGGCAATCGGGCGCTCCGGCCTGGTGCCGGACGCGATTGACATTCGCCGGATTATTTCTCAAACGGATACGTCGGCGATAGCGGAAGCCACCATCACCCTTGCTTTCCAGTTCAAGCGCGACTCGGCCGGCTCGGAGTGGCACATCGATGCGGTGCGCCTCGGCGACCGCGATTGGATCAGTCTGGATGAATTGATCGCGGGCATCAACGAAGGCCGCCGCCGCACGACAGCCGAATCCCTGCGAAAGCTGGCGGATGCAGTGGAGAAATACAAAGCGACCAGGGGTTCACTCCCCGACGCGCGTGACATTGTTGCCCTGACGGATCTTCTTCATCCCGCTTACATAGCCGAACTCGTACGCGAAGATGGATGGGGCAAGCCGATTGTTTATGAAGTCATGGGATCGAACGAGTTCCGGCTCATCTCCGATGGAGCCGACGGGCGGCGCGGCACCGCGGACGACATTGTTGTGACGTCATCCGCACAGGCCGGCGCCGTGCGGTGATATAATTTCCGCTTTATGAAAGCCACGAAGGTCGCGGAAACCAGCCTGCCGACAGGGTTTGGAACATTCAGACTCTTCGCCTTCGAATCCGCTGATAAAGCCGGCAAATCTGAAAACGTGCTCGCGCTCGTGATGGGCAAACCCGGCTCCGCTGATACTCCGCTGGTACGCATTCACTCCCAGTGCCTGACCGGCGACGTGTTCGGCTCCGGACGATGCGATTGTGGCGATCAATTGCACTTCGCAATGCGCACAATTGCGGAATCGGGCGCGGGGATCCTGATCTATCAAACCCAGGAAGGCCGCGGAATCGGTTTGATGAACAAGCTCCGCGCTTACGAACTTCAGGACTCGGGCCACGACACCGTCGAAGCCAACCATCACCTTGGATTCGAAGCCGATCATCGCAATTACGAGCTCTGCGCCGCTGTTCTTCGCCACTTTGAAGTTTCGCGCGTGCGGCTCATGTCGAACAATCCGCGGAAAATTGAGGCCCTCGAATCCGCCGGTATTCGTGTTGCCGAACGCGTCCCGATCGAAATCCCGCCTTCCGACGGAACGAAGAAATACCTCAAAACAAAGAAAGCGAAACTGGGACACTTACTGTCGAAGGTGTAGGCACGCTCTCTGGTTTTCGCCGGCCTTCGGTAGTTACTTCCTCAACTTTGCAGCGATCCGGTCACACTCGGCAATGACGTCCGCTGCATCGATCGCAACTTCCCTTCCGCCCAGATAGGTCGCTTTCACATTATGACGGGATGCGGAGTAGACCAGGGATTCGATCGGATCATGAACCGGCTGCAAAGAAACATCGTCGAGATTGACCACGGCAAAATCGGCGCGCTTCCCGGGATCCAGGCTGCCGAGTTCCGATGACAGGCCGAGACACTCTGCGCCACCGAGGGTTGCCATGCGAAAGGCCGTCGGCGCATCCAAAGCGTCGAAGCGGCCGGTGAAAGATCGTTGCTGAAAGATTGCAGCGCGCATTTCTTCGAACATATCGACTGCATTGTTGCTGGCCATGCTGTCCGTACCGAGAGAGAGCCTCACTCCAGCCGCTTTCATTTCCGCCACTCGAGCTGTTGGGTGTGCGAGCTTCGCATTCGACTTCGGACAATGCACGACGCCGGCGCCCTTGTCCCGGAGCAGAGTCAGATCCTGGTCTTCCAGATCGATCGCATGGATGAGCAAGACTTCCGGACGGAGCAGGCCGCACCGATCGAGATACGCGACCGGAGAACATCCCGCGCCTGAAACCGTGATGCCTCTCGCCCGCAATCGGTCCGCAAACAGGCCTGTGCCGTGACGGACAAACGCGCCTTCGTCTTTGGATTCTCCGATGTGAACGGTCAAGGGAAGACCTTCCGCTCGCGAGTAGTCATTCACGGCGCGGAAGAGTTTCTGCGAGACGGTATATGGAGCGTGAGGCGAAACCCCTGCCCGGAACGAGGGGGTTTGTTCGCGCCAATACGCATCGATCTTGCGCTTCAATGCGGCGAGCGATTCATCAGCATGGGATTCCGATGGTCCGAAGACTTCCTGATACACGATGCCTTGAAGCCCAAAGCTCCGCATGGCTTCCCAGGCTGTGCCGAGGTCCATCACTTCTCCCAGACACGTCACACCGGCTCGAAGCATTTCGATACATCCGAGGTTGGCGGAAATCAACATATCGTTCCGGGAGAGTTGCTCATATTTCAGGCGGGTCAGGTGTGGGATCCATTCCGTAAAAGGAAGATCGTCGAGAAAACCGCGGAGGATCGTCAGTTCGAGATGCGAATGACCGTTGACGAAGCCGGGGATAATCGCGCAACCGGGGAACGTGACTCGGTCATACGAGTTCCCACCCGTCTTTTCCCGCCTGTTCTCTTCCGAAAGGAGCGGGCATATCCGGCCGTTTTCAACGGCGAGGCGGCCATTGCGGACCGGGGGAGAAGAGACGGGACAGACCCAGTCGGCTTCGAAGATCGTCATGCGGAGAAAACTCGGGACCGCACGGTCAAACGTTCGATGAGATCTTCCTTCACACGATATCCGATGCCCGGATCGTTTCGCTGTGTGATCTGGCCTCCGGCAGAGACCTCGACAGCCGGATCGACGATATCTTCTTCCCAGTACCGTTTGCTTGCCGACACATCACCGGGCAGCGAAAAATTCTGCAGGCTCGATAGCGCAATGTTGTGTGCGCGGCCGATGCCCGATTCGAGCATGCCGCCGCACCAGACAGGGATTCCGCTTTCATGGCACCGATCGTGAACGGCGCGCGCTTCCGTGTGCCCGCCGACTCGGCCGAGTTTGATGTTGATGATTTTGCAGGCGCCGATCCCGATCGCCTTGCGCGCATCTTCGGCGGAATGGATCGACTCGTCCAGACAGATCGGCGTTTGTATCTGCTTTTGAAGCTCGGCGTGATCGATCATGTCTTCGTAATGAAGCGGCTGTTCGAACATCATCACGTTGTATCGATCCATTTTTTTGAACACATCAACATCCGCCAGCGTGTATGCGGAGTTGGCATCACCCATCAGCCGGATATCCGGAAATGCGGAACGCACCTGGGTAATGACATCGACGTCCCAGCCCGGCTTGATTTTGATCTTGATGCGCCGGTATCCCGCTTTCACTTCAGTGTCGATTTTCTTCAACAATGCTTCAATCGATGGCTGAATCCCGATGGAGACCCCGCAATCGATTCGCTCGCGCGTACCGCCCAGCATTCTCCACAATGGAACCGCTTTCGTTTTGGCTTCGAGGTCCCAGAGCGCCGTCTCGAGGCCGGCCCTCGCCATGTTATGACCGCGAATCCCTCGCGTTCGCGATCCAAATTCACCCGCAGTTTCCAGTCCCCTGCCCACGATTTGCGGAATAACGTAATCGCGCAGGACATGCCAGGCCGTCTCCCAGGTTTCATAACTGTAAAAGGGACCTTCCGCCGCCGTCACTTCACCCCAGCCCGTCCGGACGCCATCAGTTACTTTCAAGAGGATGACATGACGATCCTGCGTCGCACCGAAACTGGTTTCGAATGGATAAAGGAGCCGCATGCGCAGCTCGCGCATTTCAATTTGTTTGATAAACACGAGATGCTCCCGGAATGCAGAGATATTCGCTCCACTCGTCCTTGCGTTCAAAGCCGGCTACAAAATAGTCGTCCTGAAAGGCGTCAAGGAACTGCTGGCGCACGCGGAGCTGGATGTCTCTTGCGGATTGCAGGCTCTGTTTCTTCAGCGATTGAATGTCGGCGGGAATGTAGACACGCCGGATGTCGCCCTCGACACGGGGCCGCTGCTCATCGACCCACCATTCCGCGATGAGCCTGTCGCTCTCAAGCCCCTGTTGCAATGAAGCGGTGGTCGAACCATAGAGATTCGGTTCGTAGGTGCGCACGATGGCGCCAAGCTTCTCAATGTTGAGATAAGCGTTGCGGGACTCCAGAGGATCGAAGGTCCATTCAATCAGACGAATCCCCTGCCGGCGCGCATGGTCTCGTTGCGCGAGCTTCAGCCGGGCGCCGATGCCGGCGTCCCTGAAACCCGGGAGAATTCCCATCATTTGCGAACGCCAGTACGGCATGCGATCGCGTACTCCCGGAATCGTATTGGCGAATCCAATCATTCTGCCGTTTTCGAATGCGCCGAGGACCAGTCCGCCGATATGCGCATCGCTTACAAAAAACCGCACAGGCATGATGTCGATGTCCGCCCATCCCCAGATCTCACGCTGAAGTTCGACGCAGTTCTCGAATTCAGCGGCCGTTGTGAGAGGACGCACCGTCACATGGAAATCGTTTTGGATTTCGCCTGCTGCCATAGCCTTTCCATCTCTTCGAGAGGCGTTTCCTCGAGTGTCTTGCCGTCTTTCGCGAGCTCCGCTTCGAGATATTGAAATCGTGTTTTGAATTTCCGATTCGCGCGCTTCAGCGCGGACTCCGAATCGATTTTTAAATAACGGGCGATGTTCACGATCACAAAGAGCAGGTCGCCGATTTCATCTTCCAGGCGGGCGCGCCGGTCTTCGCCGTCGCCGCTGGAAATCACGTCCTTCAATTCGCGCACTTCCTCCTGGAGTTTCTCGAAAATGCCTTCGATATCGGGCCAGTCAAAACCCACCCGCGCGGCGCGAGCGGAAATCTGGTGGGCTTCATGAATCGCAGGAAGCTTGGCCGGAATGCCTTCGAGCAGGGACCGCTGTTCCGGAGTGCGATTCTTCAGCTTCTCGGCCTTCTCGCGGGCCTTGATGGTTTCCCAGTTCTTGATGACCTCTTCCGCAGACGATGCGGACGCATCTCCGAAAACATGCGGATGCCGGCGCACAAGCTTGCTGCAGATTTTTTCGATAACGGTGTCGATGTCGAACTGTCCGGCTTCTTTTCCAAGCTGAGCATGGAAGACGACGTGGAGAAGAAGGTCGCCTAATTCTTCCGACAGCCCGTCGGGATCATTGTTCTCCACGGCTTCAAGTACTTCATACACTTCCTCAACCAGCATCGGTTTAAGGGAATTGAAGTCCTGCTGCTTGTCCCACGGACATCCGTCAGGTCCGCGCAGCGTGGCCATGATCTCAACAAGCTTCTCGAACCTCGGTCCGGTCATTGGCGCATTATATCGTGCTACATTCATACGCTGATGAAAGTCGCAACATCACTGGCGGATGTGGACGTCTCCCATCCATCGGTTGTCAGCGTTGGAAACTTCGACGGCCTGCATCGCGGTCACCAGGAAATACTTAAAACTGTAGTGGCGCGCGCTCGCGAACAAAACCTGCAGTCGATTGCAATGACGTTCGCTCCCCATCCAATTCGCTTCCTGGCGCCGGATCGAGCGCCCCGGCTGATCAGCACCATGGATCAAAAAATCCGTTTGATCGGGAACACGGGGGTCGATTTGCTGTTCGCTGCTCGATTTGATGAAGCTTTCTCGCGTCTGACGCCTGAGACATTCATCCAGCAATACCTGATCGGCGGCTTTAAATGCCGATCCATCTGCGTGGGCGGTAATTTCAATTTCGGATATCGCGGGACGGGAACCATCGAGACACTTCGCCGCTTCCAATCGCAGTTTGAAATTGTGGAAGTTCCTCCGGTCTTCGTACGAGGAATGCTCGCCAGCAGCACTCACGTCCGGCAGCTCGTGGCCAATGGGCATGTTTCGCGCGCCTGCCGTTTGCTTGGCCGCTGGTTTGAAATCGAAGGCAACATCGTCTCGGGTGCCGGCCGCGGCCGGACGATGAAAGTGCCCACCATCAATCTGGATTCCGAGAACGAGCTGATCCCGAAAACCGGCGTTTACATCACTCGAATCTCACTCGACGGGGGGGCCATGCTGAAAGCCGTCACCAACATCGGTGTTCGCCCGACATTCAACGAATCCGGGCTCACGATCGAAACATTCGTTTTGACCGGTCCGGTTCCCGAAAGGGCAGCGGCGGCTCGCATCGAGTTTATTCATCGATTGCGCGACGAGATGAAGTTCCCTTCTCCGGAGGCGCTTCGCCGCCAGATCGATATCGACGTTCGCCGCGCCCAACGCTTCTTTGCCTCTCCGGCCGGGCGAGGCAAAGCCGAAAGGGCCGGGTGAAGGTCGAAATGCGTGGCAAAGTTGAAGTCGAGATTTACTCCCGCCCCGGTTGTCATTTGTGTGATGACGCGAAGGCCGTCATTGAACGCGTCCGCCGGCGCTTCGCCTTCGAACTTCGCGTGACCGACATCGAATCCGATCCCGTCCTTGAAAAGGAGTACGGCTCCGAAATCCCCGTGATCTTCATTAACGGCAACAAGGCTTTCAAGTACCATGTCGATGAAGCCGAACTTGAAAAGAAAGTGAAGAAACTGTGGAACCTGTAGACGTGTTGACGATCGCGGCTCATCCGGACGACATCGAACTCACATGCGCCGGTACACTCATCAAGATGGTGGACAAGGGCTACACGGTGGGCATTCTCGACCTCACGGAAGGCGAGATGGGAACTCGCGGCACACCCGAACTGCGTGCTCAGGAGGCTGAAGCTGCAAGCAAGGCTATCGGCGCGAGGTCTCGGGAACGACTGAATTTTGGAGACTCGCGGCTTACCGCATCCATAGAGAATCGTTTCGCGCTGGCGAAGAAAATCCGCGAAGCTCGCCCCCAAACAGTGATTCTGCCGTACTGGGAAGCACGGCATCCCGATCACTATACTGCCGCAACGCTGGGCTACGAGGCCTGCTACGCTGCGGGTCTCAAGCAGTTGCCCGTTCCCGGAACGCCGCATCGACCCCGGAAGATCCTGTATGCGTCGATGTATTGGGAGGTTCATCCGTCGTTTCTGGTCGATATCAGTGCCCAATTCAGCCGGAAACTCGATGCCATACATTGTTTTTCGTCGCAGTTTGCCGGAGATCTTCGTGATATCACGGAGCTTTATCCGGCGTGGGGCAAATTGATCGATCGAATTACCACTCAATGCAAGTACTTTGGCCACCTGATGGGAGTCGAATACGCGGAGCCATTCGTCGTGAAGGAAGCCATGGCTGTGGACGACATCGTGACCCTGCCCGTCACATCCGTATAATTTGGCCTCAAACCTGCTTTGTAAAAAGATGTTATGCAGGCGACAAACATGTATCCAAAGGCGATTTCACGCGTCAAAGCCCTTGACCATTTTGCCCCGGGTCTTTACGATGAAACTACTTTGGCTGCGGAGAACACCACAATGATTTCAAAGGTAGCCCGAACGGCTCTCGCGTTTTTCCTGGCCTTTCTGCTTGCGATTCCCCTTCCTCTTCTGGCTCAAAGTCAGAGCAGCACCAGTGATCAGACCAAAACGACAAGCAAGGACAAGAAAAGCAAAGACAGCGATCAGGACAAGAAGTCCAAAACCAGCAACAAAAAGAACTCCGATATCGACAATATCGGAAACCGCGACATCAACAAGAAGAGCATCAATTTCTATTCACTGGAGAAGGAAATTGCGCTGGGCCGACAACTGTCGGCCGAACTTGAACGCCAGATGAAGCTGATTGATGATCCGGTGGTCGGTGAGTACGTCAATCGTATCGGCCAGAATCTTGTCCGGAATTCCGATGCCAAAGTGCCGTTCACGATCAAAGTTGTCGAATCCGATGAAATCAACGCCTTCGCCCTGCCGGGCGGCTTTTTCTATGTGAATAGCGGGCTGATTCTTGCCGCCGACGACGAAGCTGAACTTGCCGGAGTGATGGCTCATGAAATTGCGCATGTGGCAGCACGGCACGGTACCGAACAAGCGTCCAAAGGCGAGATGATCAACTTCGCTTCAATTCCGCTGATCTTCCTCGGCGGCGTCGGCGGATATGCATTGCGCCAGGCCGCGGGTTTCCTGATTCCGATCGGCTTCCTTCAATTCTCCAAGAGCGCCGAAGCGGAAGCCGATTACCTCGGCCTCCAGTATCTCTACAAAACCGGTTACGACCCGGGAGCTTCCGTAAGTTTCTTCGAGAAACTTCAAGCGAAGGAAAGCGCCAAGCCTGGAGCGGTTTCGAAACTCTTCAGCACGCATCCACCGACCGGCGACAGGATCGAGATGAACAAAAAGAACATCGAACTCGTCCTGCCGAACAAAGATCAGTACGTCGTCACGACTTCGGAATTCAATAAGATCAAAACGATGCTCGCTCAAATCGAGAATCGCCGGCCGACTCAGGAAGAAGCGAACAAGCCAAGCTTACGGCGGCGAACGCAACGTCCCGATGTGAACAGTCCGGACGATACCAAAGACACAACCTCGGCAAAGAACGGCAAGAACGGTAAAGATGCGAAATCCACCGATTCCACCAAGCCGGACGACAAAGAACCTACTGCCGACGACCGGCCGACTCTGAAACGGCGCAATTAGCTTTTAGTCAAGATCGAAAGGAAATCGGGGCGTCTATTCCGACGCCCCGATTTTTTTGTGTCCGAAACTCGTGTATGATTTTGGTTTGTCTTCGGGGTCGTAGTTCAGTTGGTTAGAACGCCTGCCTGTCACGCAGGAGGTCGCGAGTTCGAGTCTCGTCGACCCCGTTTTTGTACGAAACAAGAAAGCCCGGGAATAAACCCGGGCTTTCTTGTTTGTCCTGCAGACAGTCGTTTCAGCTTTTCTGCAGCTACTCTACGTTTTTTCCAGATCGCGGACGATTTCCGCGAGCACCTTTCGAAAGTCTTCGGCCGAGGTGACGTCGAAGGTCCTCGGATGAAGGGGTCTTAGGAGTTTTTCAACTTCATCGAAAACATCGTCTCGGTTTACACGAAGCCGAACGTGATAAAGCCGGCAACGGCAATCCTCGGCCAGCTTCAGAGGAGATAAATCCGAGCCACGTTCAAACGAAAGAGCGGGAGCAATAAGGATCAATACTCGAGGCGAAGACCCGCGATCCGCTAACCGCTGCTGCAACGACTGGCGCAGGAAGGGTGCGCGTTCTTTTGCCGATTCCAGAGCAGGCACGCTAATGCTGCTGGCCGCGCCTAAAGGCCCGAATGCCGCTTCAAGTCCCGGCCAGTTCAGTTCCTCAAAACGCGATTGCTCGAAGGGAATGTTCCGATTAATCAGATCCACGGCAAAAACGGAAAGCGTGCCGGCCGACAATCGCATTTGTGAAAAGATGCTGGTTGCGGCAAGCATACGGTTGCGGATCCATTGGATCAAATCAACACGGCGCGACCATTGCTCGGGCGGACTGACAATTGGAATGAACTCCACCTCGAGTTGTTGCTTGTTCGCAACGGGCAGGTAAAGCGGCCCCGGAGGTATTTCCGCCGGGCGCCTTTCAATTCGAGACGGCGGCGGGAACTCAGCGGTGGGCAGATTGCGGGTAAGTCTCGGCAACGGCGGATCCGATGTTTCGGAAATTCGAACGCGCCGTTTCGCCACGTTGTGTTTTTCGCTGTGCCGGTCGTACACGATCAACCATAACCAATACTCTCCCGGGCGGGCGAACAAACAATCACTGAAGGCAATGTTGAAGTCCCTTTCCGCGGCTTCTTCGAAAACCCGCTGTCCCGCTCTCGGTGGAATAATCCACTGGCCATCGGCGCCGGCGAGGCCGCCCGCAAATACCAATTCCTGCGATGCACTGGGCCAGTGCAGATCTTTTGCATCGATAGATACCGAGTAGAGGAGTTCATAACGCTGATCGATCCTCAACACCGGATCCATCACGCGAATTTTCCATGGAATCGGCGCGGATTCACCGGCAGACATCCATTGCATCAACGGAAGGGTCTGTGAGTCGAACCCGGCAATGTCACTCCCCATTGCCTGCTGCAAACAGGGTTCTGCAATTTCAGCCCGCGCAATGGCTGGAAAGTCGAACGGATTCCTTGGATCGTCCGGCCGGCCGCCGGCGCCGCGAGTCTGCGGTGAAGCGGCCGCTTCGAACAGAACCAATGCGGCCAGAGTTGCGGCGATTAGAAGCTGTTGCAATCTTTGAGTCATCAAACTGAACACCGTTCGGAATATGATGCGCCCCAAAAGTGATGTCGACAACGGCGAATGCCGCGAACCGGTTCCAGCGAGCACCCGAGGTCTTTATCCGTCATTGCGGCGCTGCAAGGTTTCGTGTTTTCAGTACAGTTCCGGGAACGAGCATGCAAGACAATAGAGTGACGGCGAAAGTGTGCGGAAAAGCTGTGGAGCGAGCGGATTGTTACAAGAACTAGGCTGGTTGCCCGCCAAATTATCCGAGCAACGTGTGAGGTGATGAAGTCGAACGGCCGAGTCGCCATGGTGGCCGTTGAAGACGGCATCCAGGTATGTGCATTTCTCGCTGGCGGATGGCTCTCGACACTTTTCCCATTATTGCGTGCCACAAACGTTTGCGGGCTTCCTCTGACGACTTTACGGCTCGATGCGGGAACGCTAACGCTTACTCTGGTGTTTTTGCCTGCGGCGCGGAAATCCGGCAGCCCGGTTCGAGTTGTTTCCATCATTACCGCTGATGCTGGACAGCTTTCTCTGCATGCTTCAAAGCAATCTTTGAATCCTTCACATCACCTATGAATGCTTTCCGAGTTCACCTGTCTGTTACAGCGCCCCCGCCAAAGATGCAGTGGTCTGTTCCGCCAGTTTTATTCTTTGCGTCCACTTCAAAATGAACGAGGAATGTGGACGGAGTCGCCTCGATGGCGGGAACTGCCGGCGTATTGCCTTGGGCCGCAGTTGCGCGCTGCCCGGGTAGTCCAAGCCGGACATCCAGACGGGCTGTCGTGATCGGCGCCAACATGGGCCCGTCAAATGGTGGCCTTCCTGACCCATAACGCATGTTTTGAATAAAGGAGGTCTTGGAGTCAAGAGTCCGGCCGACCGACTCTGAGATATCGCCGCCCAATCCGTTATCTGCTTAGGCCGCACGGAATTGCTGACTAAGAAATCTGCGGGTTTGGCGGTATCCGTTCTAAAATGTCCGAGAAAAAAGCGACTTTCTGTTTGTGGCCTACACGTTCATTTGCGTTTAGCCTGCGTTCAAGGGCAGTCTTTCAGGCAGGTGCATTGCAGGTCCAATATGTGTAGACGGCCAACTCCAAAACTATGCGCGCATTTTTGATGCATGTAGGTAGCCCTGGAAACGTTGACATCGAATGGACGGTGACGAAACCTCGGAACCGCAGCGAGATTCTCGCGAAGCTGTCGGCAGCCGCTCCAGAGCGGCGCTATTTCGAAACCGACTTGTCGCTACAAAAGCAATTCGGCGACGGCAGCTTCAACTGTTGGGGTGTTCCTGAGAATGCGAGCCCAGCGTTCCGGCGCACCGACGTTGGTGATTTGGTACTGTTCGCTCCGACGATAGGAAACTCCATCCACCATGACGGCGGTATTCACCAGATCGGGATCGTAAAGGCGAAATGTCCCGTGCGCTGCCACGATGCATCACGCATCCTTTGGCCAAGAACTCCGGATAACCGCCTTTTCCCATGGCTTTTCTTTTTCGAAACAGAAGGCGGCTATCGCGGCTGGTCCGATTTTCTTGAGGACATCGGTTATGCCCCAAACTGGGATCCGCGCGGATACTATAGGTCCATCGGTGCTCATCGCTTTAGCAAGTGGGGAGGTGAGTACGGGTATCTTGATTTCCTGCGAAAGCGTTGCGGATTTCGCTTGTTGAGGTAGGCGGGCTAACGAAACGCTGAAGCCGACGAGCCGCGCACAGGGCTCACTCCTCCGCGTGGTTGGCTCACCCGCGCGGCTCGCAGGTGAAGGCCAGAATCGTTAGACCGCTTGGGAACAGGCGAACGGCTACCATGTAAGATACTGTTTGCATGAGCCCGACGATCTTTCGAGATGGTTCTCTCCGTTTCTACTTCTTCAACGGCGAAGCCAAGTTCTGGGTGGAACCGAATATCGAGTTGGCGCAAAATTATGGCTTGACAGCGCGTCAGGTGAATTCCGCGCTGAGAGCGATCGGGGAGCACGTAAATGAAATCCGAGCAGCTTGGGCAGCCCACTTCGGTTGAGGTAAGCAACGTTTCAAAAACCGGCTTTTGGCTCCTGATTGGTGACAAAGAACGCTTCCTACCTTTCGCGGACTTTCCATGGTTCAGGAAAGCACGCGTCCGCGAGTTGGTAAACGTCGAATTACAAAGCCCCAACCATCTCTACTGGCCAGACCTCGATGTCGACTTGGCAGTTGAATCCATCGACCACCCGGAGCGTTTTCCACTCGTGAGCCGAGCGCCGTCTAACAGATTAAGGATTCTTGCCGCGCGCGACCGCAAACGCACGAAGAGTCGGAACCCCGCCTCGCGCCGCGGCAAAATCCGGGGTTGAACTAAGAAAGCTTCTAAACGCTGCTGTCGTCGAAGTTATCGAGGAGCGGCCTGAGTTGGTCCGAGATGCTCTTGCCGAAGCCGTTAAAGACGTCGGCATGGTCAAAGCGATTGATGCTGGCTCGCGATCCAAAGAAGTCAGTCGGAGAGAGATCTTCTAGATTCTTCAAAGAAGTCGGTGAAGACAGCTTTCAGGACCAGCTTCGCCAAAGATCTCACAGGACAAGATTACGTTCGTCCGATGCTTGGATCAAAAAGAAATTTACAGGTACTTTTCGCCGTCGACCGAGGAAATACCTATAACCGCCTGAGCCGAAAATCCCCTTTCGTCGCGCCGCAAGTCCATGTGCCCACGAGAGAGCGATTGCCGGCAACGGGGTTTTCGATCTTTCCATCAAAAATGAAGTGATCTGTGCCGCCGGTTTTACTTTTCGCGTCGACTTCAAAATGAACGAGGAATGTCGATGGAGTCGCCTCAATGGCGGGAACCGCGGGCGTATTACCCTGGGCTGGAGTTCCACGCTGTCCAGGTCTTCCGAGTTTGACATCCATCTTTGCTGTTTTGATCGGCACCGAGGTTGGCCCGGGATTCACCAGGCCGGTGACCTCTGTTCCATCCCACTTCATGATGACGGTCAAATCGTTCCGCTGAGCCGCGGTCATTCCAAAATCACCGTACCATGTACCCGTTAGGGGATGGCCTTCCTGAGCCGATACGGACATCGCAACGGCGAACACCGCCGCCGACAAAAGAACCAGACGCACAGATCTCATTCGCTTTCTACCTCTAGGGAACGAAGAATTTCGTATTGTCGATTTCCGTTTGGCTGCCGAGCATCAACTCCGGGCCGTGATTGTTGTCCTGGCAGATGTACTCAAATGGATCCACGTTGGCAGCCCATCGCATTGTGAACGCTGTTGTCGTCCAGGGCGCCGTATACGCGCCGGGATCGTCGATCGTTGCCTGATATTGGAGCGTGTTCATGTCGGTGCGCGTGAATCGCTCGGTGAATTTCAGTTTGGCGGTATGGGGTGTCCCGCGTGTGTCGATCCAGAATTTTTCATTCAACCCGATGGTTTCGACAACGAGAGTGTCCCCTTCCCAATGGCCGATGGAATGACCGTAGTTCGTCGGCTGAAGATTCGCAGGGTGCGATCGCCCATCCATATAAATGATGCGGTAGGAATTGGGGCCGCCCATATCCATGATGTAAATGCGCTGAAGGTCGCGGACGTCCACGAACTCGGTTCCGTATGGCGTTGAAAACTGTCGCGAGACTCCGGATGCCTTACACCGTGTGTGTGGCTCGAATTGATCGATCTGGCGCTGATCGTAAACGGCGCGCGCCCACGGCTGGAACGGGATCTTGTCGAGTTGTCCTTGCGGAAGCGTGGTAGGTCCGCCATTCCAACGCCCGGGCTTCTGACCGGGTACAGATCCGATCCACGGTTTTCCATCAGGAGCGCGTGGAGTCGGCGCTGCCGGCGCTGCGGGTCCGCGCCCACCGCGCCCGCCTCCACCGCCGCGTCCCTGGCCGCCGCCACGCTGGCCGGCCTGTGGATCCTGGCCGTAACCTGCAAAGGCAAATGCACAGATCATCGTCAGCAATAAAAGAAAGCGATTCATTCTCCGGATTCTCACGATAGAACCCTCCGTTTGAAATTCGAAAACATTATGGCCGGTTGTCCTGGCAAAGGAAAAATGGAGTTTCCTCGCCGGGAATCCATTCGAGCGTCCAACTGCTGGTCCATGACTTTGTATACGCCCATGGATCATCTATGGTGACTTCATACTTCATCGTCTTCATGTCGGTGCGTGTGAACTTTTCAGTTAAATGGAGTTGCTCCGTGTGGGGAAGCCCGCCGTTGTCCATCCAGAACTTTTCGTTGAAGCCCTTCACATCCACAACCATCGTGTCGCCTTCCCAATGCGCCACCGCGCGGCCGTAGTACAGCGGGTTATCCGCGTCACCGTTGATCTGGCCGACCTGCGGCCGTCCGTCCGTGTAAATTACACGCCGGTTGCGATTGCCTCCGCCGAGGAGCACAAAAATGCGATTGAAGTCCGGATTCTCGACAAACTGAAATCCGTAAATCTGTTCGAATTGACGAGGGCCACCCGGCGGTTTGCACGCGCGGAACATCGGATCGTCTTTCAAGGAATTCTTCTGGCGATACTCATAAAGATCCCGCGCCCATTTCTGAAACGGCGCGACCTTGTCGACATCCGCAATGTTCTTCAAAAGTCCGTAGGCATCCATCGGCACATTGGCGCCATCCTGCAATAGCGAAGTACGGCTCGGATTTCCCCAGTACCCGGTCTGGCCCGGTGGCGGCCCCAATCGAGGTTGGCCGCTGGGCCATCGCGGCACCGGGCCGGATGCCACAGCTCTTGTAGGAATGGTTCCATTCGTTCCCGAGAAGAGTTTCTTTCCACCTGCCGTCACTACGGAGTTGCCGGAAATTTGCTTGCTTCCATCCCGCGCCGCAAATCCCTGAACCGTTATCGTTTCTCCAGGCGGCAATGCACTCTCGCTCCACCCATTTTTGGACAGCAGAATCGCTCCGTCCAACTCCACGGCCCAAAGCACAGGACGCGGCGTTCCCGGCACCTTCATCAAAACGTGAACGTATGGATTCGACCAATCAATCTGAGTGACGGTACCTTTAAGCGTGAGCGGCTTCGTCAAATCGAATTTCGCTGCAAGCGTATGTTGCGCCGCCGCCTCAACAGCAGGAATCAGGATTGCAATAACGATGATGGCTACGTACCGGCTATGCCTTATCAAGATCGTTCCTCCTAACCATGGTCGCGCAATCATACATGACTACGGTTGCCTGTCCAATCCATGCCGCCCATTGATTTCAGGTTTTTGGGGAACCGGGAACGGGAACAATTTTTGTTATTGCCGGCGCGTCTCCACGATATCTTGTATAAGCAGGGTGGATCGAACGGTTTTGTTTACAACGAATCCCTGTATGGCTTGCATCCGAAATCAAACCGTCGGAGTCCAATTACTCATGCGAACTGATTCTCCAGCTCACGTTTCACCGATTCGGCTCTGGCAGTCGTTATGCAGCGGCAATCAACTGGCTAAACCGGATTTTGAACACGTTATCCATTGTGCGGAATGTGAAAGATTTGCGACAGAAATGGGTGACGCGCTGGACGACATTGAGAATTCCCTGCGAACCCCGGGAAGCAGCAGCCGTTACGACAGCACTTTCCAAATGACATCGTAAATGTAGCGCAGATCCGCCTCACTGATGACGTATGGCGGAACCGTGTAAACGATGTTACCCAGAGGCCGCAGCAGGATGCCGTGCTCTAAAAAAATCGAATACAGGCGCGGCCGTACTGTGGACAAATAACCGGAATCCTCAGTCCGGAGTTCGATGGCCGCGATCGTCCCCAATGAGCGTACGGCTGCAACGTCGCGATGCCTCTGAAATCGCGCAAGACACTCGCGCTGTATTTTTTCGATCCCGCTGATTCTTTCAAATACGGGTTCCGTTTCAAAAATCTTCAAACTTGCAACAGCCGCCGCGCAGGCGAGTGGATTTCCTGAGTACGAGTGCCCGTGAAAGAAAGCGCGAGACCGGTCATTGCTGTAGAAAGCCTGGTGGATTTCGTCACGGCATAAAGTGATGGCCAGGGGGAGGAATCCTCCCGTCAGCCCCTTTGACAGACACATCAAGTCCGGGACAACCCTGGCGTACTCGCACGCAAACATCCGGCCCGTGCGGCCGAATCCGGTGAACACTTCATCGGCGATAAAAAGAACATCATGCGTTTCGCAGATTTCCTTGAATCGTTTTAGATGATCAGCGGGATACATGATCATTCCGGCGGCGCCCTGGACCAGTGGTTCGGCAATGAAAGCCGCTACCGTCTTTCCCTGCTCCGCCAGCAAGTTTTCCAGATCCTCAGGCGCTCGCACTCTTAAGACAGGCAGCCGCAACGCATCGAACGCTGCGGTAAACGGTGAATCGGCGCTGACCGACATTGCCCCGATCGTGTCTCCGTGGTACGCAGATTCAAGCGCGACGATTCTCTGCTTTCCGGTACGGCCGATATTCCGCCAATACTGGATGGCCATCTTGAGCGCGACTTCAACAGCCGTGGATCCGTTATCCGAAAAGAACAGGCGATTCAGCGCGCCGGGAACAATAGCCGACAACCGTGAAGCGAGTTCTTCCGCCGGTTCGTGACTGAAGCCCGCGAAAATGACGTGCTCGAGTTTTCGAGCCTGGGCGGCCACCGCCTCCGCGATTACCGGATGGCCGTGTCCATGCAGGTTGACCCACCAGGATGAAATCCCATCGATCAGACGCCGGCCGTCTCTCGTGTAGAGGTATGCGCCCTCACCACGATCGATGGGAATGGGTGGCGGGTCCGTTGCCTCCTGAGTGTAGGGATGCCAGATCTTCATGCGAATGCGGCTTTGTCGAATTTTTCCTGAAATACAGCACGAAGCGCATTGCGGTGGATCGGATTGAGCGGTGGAATCGCACCGATCACCGAGACGCTTCCAAATTTTTCAATGGAACGGCGATTATCGGCGTTCTCTTCCCCGATCATAACAACCCCTCGAAGGTCCAGTCTTGCCTGGCGAATGGCGGCAACCGTAAGGAGTGTGTGATTGATCGTACCCAGCGCAGTCGCTGCAGCCACGACAATCGGAGCCCCGAGGTGCGCCATCAGATCCAACATCAACGCATTCGCATTGATCGGCACCATGACGCCCCCAGCGCCTTCCATTATGAGAGGTACGCTGGATTCCGGACGCACGATTCGCCGGAGTTCAATGGATGTCCCCGCCTGTTCCGCAGCGAGATGCGGAGATACAGGCGGCAGGAAAACATACGATTCCGGATATGCTCTAACGGGATCGGCTTCCGCCCATCGAAGAACGGCTTCACGGTCGGTCCCTTCGCAGGCTCCTGTCTGAATCGGCTTCCAGTAACAACGTTCGAGAGCAGCAACGAGAAGCGCCGAGAGAACCGTCTTACCAACTCCCGTGCCGGTTCCCGTAACAAACAGGTCGGGCGTCACTAGCGCACAACCTCTGGAATCGCAGCCAGAACATCGACCGCGCGGTCGAGGTCCTCCACGGACAGAGACGCATTCAATGAAAACCGCAATCGAGACGACCCTGCCGGCACCGTGGGTGGACGCACGGCTCGAATTGCAAAGCCGGCGGCAGTGAGAGAAGCGGCAAACCTCAGCGCAGTCTCATTGGATCCAAGATACAGAGGCACAATCTGCGAATCGCTTTGCCCGATATCGAACCCGGCATCCTTCATGCGCCCACGGAAATGTCTCCCGAGTTCGGCAAGTTTTGCCCGCGCTGCATCGGCTCCGCCGGCAAGTACGAGCGCTTCTTCGATCTGAGCAGCGCAATATACGGGCAAGGCCGTTGAAAAAACAAAGGTTCGGGCGCGATTAACCAGCAGATCCTGAAGCACTCCGGAACCGGCGACGAACGCTCCCGCAGAGGCGAGCGCTTTTCCGCAGGTGTGCACGGTCGCGAGGAGACAGTCGCTGCGCCGGATTGGAGGATCCACGGCCGTGCTGTGAGCTGCATCGACAATCAGCATCGCGTCTGAGCGCTCGCATATCGCCATCAATTCTTCGAGCGGCGCGCGGTCTCCTTCCATGCTGAAAACGCTCTCGACAACGACGACTTTCGCGGCCCCGCGCGGCACCGGCGCTCGAAGAGCATCTTCCAAAAATGTCACATCGAGATGCGGAAATATCACTTTTCGCGCCCGTGAAAGACGAATGCCATCGATGAGACTCGCGTGATTGGACGCATCGGAAAAAACCGTGTCCGCCGGATTAAGGACCGAACTCAGCAGACCGATATTCGCCAGGTACCCTGAGGAAAAAAACAGCGATGCTTCGGCGCCTGCAAATTCTGCAAAATGCGCCTCGACGCGCTCCCAGCGCTCATGGTTTCCCGATAACAGTCTCGATCCGGTCGAGGAAACCCGGGCATCGTCCTGAAGCGCGCGAAGAATTGCCGCCTTCAAGCGGGGATGTGTGGAAAGGCCGAGATAATCGTTGGATCCGAGTTGAATCCCGGAAGGAGTCTTGAGGTCGCGGAACTGGTCACCTGCGCGCAATGCCGCTAGTTCCCTGGCCAATCGGTCAAGCATGGTGCATCGGTTTCAGATCGAGGTCCTCGAACAGCACGTCGTCCTGATCACGCGTGGGATTCGGTGTGGTGAGCAGCTTGTCCCCGACAAAGATCGAATTGGCTCCAGCCATGAAACACAGCATGACGCTCTCGCGGCTCAATGACCGGCGGCCGGCACTGAGGCGCACGCGGGAAGCCGGCATCAGGATCCGGGCGGCCGCAATCATTCGCACCAGGACGAGAGGATCAATCGAATCCACGCCGGCGAGAGGAGTGCCTTCAACGCGCACGAGCATATTGATTGGAACGCTCTCCGGATGCGGATTCATTGTAGCGAGCTGATGAAGCAAACCGATCCGATCCTCATCCGATTCGCCCATGCCGATGATCCCTCCACAACAAACCGTGATTCCCGCCTTTCGAACATGGGCCAGCGTTTGAAGCCGGTCCTCGTAATGACGTGTGGTGATGATCTGCCCGTAGAACTCGGCGGAAGTATCGAGATTGTGGTTGTACGCATGGAGGCCGGCCGCCGCCAGGCGTTCGGCCTGGGATTCCGTCAGCATGCCGAGCGTACAGCAGACTTCAAGCCCGAGCGATGAAACACCCCTGACCATTTCGAGCACCGATTCGAATTCCGGGCCGTCGGCAACCTGCCGCCATGCGGCGCCCAGGCAGAATCGCGTGACGCCTTCGTTTTGAGCTTCACGCGCCGTTCTGAGAACGTCGTCGACAGGAAGCAGTCCGTCGCGATCAACGGTTGTTTCGTAATGGGCACTCTGAGGGCAATATGCGCAATCTTCGGGACATCCTCCCGTTTTGATGGAGAGCAACTGGCACAGTTGCACTTCACCCGGCTCGAAATTTTCACGATGCGCCTTTTGACCGGCGAAAACCGCATCCATGAGACGCATGGTGTAGATCGCCCGTACCTCGTCCCGCGTCCAGTTGTGTCTTAACCGACCCGTTGGCATGTTTGGAATTATAAACGGTCCCCTGTGCGCCGGGGAATTTGGTAGGATAAGAATTTGTCATGGCGCTAAGAAGAGAATATGTACGGCTGCTCTCAACCAGGATTGTTGAGGAATTAATCAAACAGGAAATGATCGAAGTGCCCGAAAGCCTGGGTCTTGCCGAGCAGCTTTTTGTCACCATGGATGCCGAGATCAACCTCGAAGACCGCCTCAACGAAGAGGTCCGATCCGTCCTCAATCAATATCAGGACCAGATGCGCCAAAGCGGCGCCTCGTATCAGGAAATGTTCAAGCTGATTAAGAACAAACTGGTTCGAGAGCGAAAGTTGGTGCTGTAGCCGATGCGTTTAAGCCGCGACAAGGTCAATCTGCTTTCCCATCAAGTGGCCGAAAAACTTGCGTCAATCGACGCCGTCGAATTCATCGAAGATCGCAACACGATCCGCCTCGCCATTTTTGACATCCTCATGAAGTGGCTCAAGAAGGAAGAAGAAATCGATAAAGCCGCCCGCCACAAGATCGAAGCCCAGAAGCGCGCCATCCCCGAAGGCAGCGGTGAATGGGACATTCTCTACCGCAAGTATTACGAAGAAGAAATGCGCAACATCGTGCAGTAAACAACTCTCTTACGAAAGTTCGCTGGAAAGAATCACCGCTTCCGCGATCTCGCGCATCGATCGCCGCGTTTTCATACTTTGCTGCTGAAGGCGTTTGTACGCTTCTTCTTCACTCAGGTTGGTTTGCTTTTGAAGGATACTTTTTGCGCGCTCGACGAGTTTTCTGGTTTGCAGCGCTTCCTGGCTTTCCTGAACCGCGACACTCAACTTTGTATTCTCGAATGCAAGCGCGACCTGATCCGCAACCGTGGAGAGTAATCGTAAATCCTCGTTGGCGAACGACCGCTCGTCGGCGGAATAAACGTTCAGGACTCCGATCACGTGCTGCTTCAGAATCATCGGAACCGAGAGCAGCGAACGAATGCCTTCCTTGGTCGCAAGTTCGGGATATTGATACCCTTCCTGCTTCGTTACATCACGAACCATCAACGGCGCCTTCTCTTTCACGACGCGGCTGATGAGGCTGTTGCCGATTTTCAAATTCGGCTTCCTCCAATACTCTTCGCTTGAAGCCTTTGCCGCCTTGATCACGAGTTCGTTCTTCTGCGAATCAACCAGCATGATCGAACACACGCGAGCCTGCATCATTTTCGCGATGATGTTCACAATAAGCTGAAGCATTTCGTCGAGGTACGCGCCGGAAGCGATGATTTGTCCGACCTGCGCCAGAGTGGAAATCTGATCCGACCGCTTCATCGTTTCCTGGTACAGCCGCGCATTTTCGATCGCGCCTCCGACCTGATGGCCGATGATCGACAGGAGTGTCATTTCGCTGTCGCTGTGGCGGTGCGCTTTCCGGTGCTGAACATTAATAACGCCGGTCACTCTATCCGCCGGCGGCGCGACGATCGGCACCGAGAGGAACGCTTCGTATCGATCTTCGGGCAGCGTGTGGAAAACCTTGAACCGCGTGTCGCGGCTCGCGTGCCTCGCAATCGCCACCGGCTGAACTTCCTGGGCCACCCATCCGGTAATTCCTTCTCCGACCTTCATTGCAATTCTTCCGATGAGTTTCGGATGGGGATTCTTCGAAGCGCGCAGGACGAGATTGTCACCGGTCTCGTCCAGCAAATACAGGAGGCAGGCGTCGCCGCGGGTAACGTCGATGACGAGTTCGACGATCTGCCGCAGCACCTGATCCAGATCCAGCGTTGTGCTGATGGATTGACTGATCTGATGAAGAATCTTCAGTTCCTGGCCGGCAAGATCCAGCGTCTTCTGGATTGTTTCAATTGAATTATTGTTGCGCGCCATTCTTTGCAGTCGTTTCGCCGTTTTAACGCGCGCAGGCACGCGCCTGAAGTTTCGAAGCCCGCTCAAAGGCTTCCTGAGCTTCACGATCGTAACCAAGCTCGTAGTAGACGAAGCCTAGATTCAAATGCGTCTGCGCACGATTGGGATTGACTCGCAAGGATTCCTTGTACGCGGCCGCAGCTTCTTTCCAGAGTCCCTGCCTTGCAAGGAGCATGCCTTTCCGGAAGAACTCATCGCCATCGTGGAACGAAGAATCAGTCCCAGACGTCATAGTGAAGGAGTGTACCCTGATTCAAGCGGCCTTCGACACCTTAACATTAGCGGGAGGCTTTTTCGATTGCCCTTACAACGGAAGATCGACCAGGAAAACAGCGCCTTCGCCCTCTCCAGGGCTTTCTGCCCGAACGCTTCCTCCATGATGCTCGACAATATAGCGGACGATCGCCAGGCCGGCGCCCAACCCGCCGTACATGCGTGTTGCAAACCTTCCTTCCTGACGGAAAGCTTCAAAGAGATGAGGCAGGAAATCGGGACGGATACCGACTCCGGTATCGGCAATGCGTATATGCGCCCATCCCGGCGTGTTGTGCAAACGCACTTCAACTCGGCCGTTTCGCCGTGTGAATTTAATCGCATTGGAAAGCAAGTGCCAGATCACCTGCTGAATCCGGTCTCGATCGCACCAGACGAGACGATGCGGATCATCGAGATCCGTCACGAGATGGATACCCAGCGCCTCGCTCGTCGGACGCACCACGTTGACGGCACTTTGAATGATGGAAAGAAGGTCGGCGGGCTGCCGGTTGAATTCCAGTTTCCCTGAAGTGATCCTGGAAATATCAAGCAGTTCTTCCACAATTGCGGCTTGTGCCTTTGCGTTTCGTTCGATCATGTCGAGCGCTGCCTTCAAGTCGGCATCCATAGGCCGCGTGGCGCGCAGCTTGTAGATCGCTCCAAGAATGGGCGTCAGCGGAGTTCGCAGTTCATGCGACACGACGGACAGGAATTCATCCTTCAGCCGGTTCGCTTCGAGCTCTTTGGTGTAGAGCGTCGCATTATCCAGAGCGATCGCCGCACGATCGGCCAGATCCTCGGCTAATGCCAGATCGAACGGGTTGTACCGGCGTTCCGCTCGTTCCAGGGTGAGTGTAATGGCGCCGATCGTCTTGCAACGAATGCCAAGCGGCACGCAGATGCTTCGGGTCATGAGTTGAGGCCGGCCCGTGCCAATGACATTTTCTCCGCCCGGACACGACTCAACACTCCAAAGCGCCTGTTCCTTTGCCTGTTGCACATGGGCGACAGCAACGCGCTTCGCGGATCCATCAGGCTGAACCATATCGACGACACACGCGTCTGCCAGGCGCGGAATACCCGCGCGCGCAATCGTCCACAGGGTAATCTCGTAGTCCAGCGACATGGAAAGAATCGAGCCCGCTTCATACAGGAAATTCTGGGCGTCTTCACGCTGGCGCCGCTCGGAGGTCAATTCTGCGGTGCGCTCTGCAACGATCTGTTCAAGCTGTCGCTGGCTTTCCCGAACGGCATCTTCCGCCTGCCTGCGCATCGTGATATCGAGGATCGCCGTGCGGAATTGCAAGGTGTGACGGTCCGCATCCTGCGCGGCCAGCGTGACAAGCTGTACGAAGATCGGACTCCCGTCTTGTGAAAGCAACTGCAGCTCGACATTTCTTTTTTGACGGGACGGCAACGCATGCTGCAAATGATTTCGAAACAATGAAACGTCGGCGGGGACGATGAAGTCCGTAAACTCCCGCCCCACCAGACGATGAGGATTGTCACCGAGCAACTTGCCGCCTGCGATATTGATCTCTTCAATCCGGCCCTTGTCATCGAGGCTCGCATAACCCACTGGCGAAAAATCGTACAGGTCGGCATAACGCAGGCGCGAATGCTTGAGTTGCTGTTGTGTTGTGCGCAATTCGCGGTTTTGTATTTCGAGTTCGAGTTGACGGATTTGCAGTTCCCTGATGAGGTCGCCGGTGGTTGCATTGTCCGGATCGGCCCTCGGTACGGATTCCAGCGCCTGAAGAGCTTCAAACAATTCACTCGTTGTCATTCGCTCGTGGAACATGGATCCCACCTGAAGAAAAAGCCCGGAGCAATCTGGCTCCTGGCTTTTTCTTCTGACTAAAGGATCTGAATTTCAAATGCTATGCCGGACGCTTGCTCCGCTCGTCGGATTCCTCATCGGCGCCAGTTTGCGGTTGTTTTTTAGGATCTTGTTTTGGCTGTTGGCCCACCGGTTCCCCTTGTCGATGCCGTTCCTGTTCCTTGTTCCAATTCTGTGAGCCTTTTTCCTTCTGATCCTTTTGGTCCTGTTTGTGCTGGGGCTGACTCTGTCCTTGCCCCCCTTTATTCTCGTTCGGATCAGGCATACGTTTGCTTTCATTTGGATTTTTACTCATGCCTATATTCTCCTCTTTTGAATGCTTTAATGAATTAGACGGCTGGAACGCAGGATGGTCCTAGGTTGTAGGCTCAACGACGACAGCGGATCCGTAAGCCAGCACTTCGGTGACGCCTTGCATGATTTCGGTAGCGTCGTATCGAACTCCGAGCACGGCATTGGCGCCGAGTTCGCCGGCATGCGCAAGCATCGCCTCGAATGCATCGTTACGCGTATCTTCACACAGCTTGGAAAACAAACTGATGTCTCCACCAACCAGCGTCTGCAACGATGCACCGATCGTTCCGACGATCGATCTCGATCTCACAACGATTCCACGTACGACTCCGAGATTACGCACAACCGTGTACCCGGGCAGGTCAAACGTCGTTGACACCATGTTGTGATTTACCGGCATCAATGGGCGGTACAGGGCTCGAACCTGTGACCTTTCGGGTGTAAACCGAATGCTCTTCCAATTGAGCTAACCGCCCGAGATCATGTCAAGGCCAGTCATCGCCGTTTCCGAATTTTCCCCAATCCGTCTTGCGTAAGGCCACAACAAAATCGATTACAAATTCATCCTGTGGTTTTTGAACCAGTGTCACTCGCAATAATTTTACGCGTGTCGACGTCGCCGTTCCTCTAACAGCATTCGCGAAACCACTATCGCGAGTAAAACAGAGGTCAAAGCTCTCTTGGCGAACTCGTAGAGTTTTCCATTCGCGAGTCCCTGCAGGCGCAGGGTATGAACCGACTCTACGTCGTGAGCGCGCAACACTTCAACGAGTTTACGCGGCAGGTTTTCGTCGAGGAAGATTTTCACGCCGGTTGGAGATCGGTTCTATGAGCGAGTTCGGCAAGTACACCTCGAACTGATTCTTCGCTGAGGCTCGGATACGCGTCGACAATCTCTGCGATGCTCATCCCGGCGGCTAGAGATTCGAGGACGAGAACAACGGAAATGCGGGTTCCTCGTACACGCGGACTCCCTCCAAGGTGCTCCGTGTCAGCGACGATCCAAGTCTCCATACGCTCAAGCTTACGTCCGGTCACTACACGACTTCAAGAAGCAGAAGATGGTGGCGCTGCCGAAGAACATCAGAGTTTCCACTGTCATCCTCCGAGGCCGCCCCGGTTCGCCCTGCTCCTGTCGCGCTTGATTGTGCACTTCAAAACCCGCCGTAGGGAAACTTCTTGTTAATGCTCTTCCGGAAGATGGGCCTCAGAACAATCGCTCAAGAACTGCCGCCGGAACGCAAAGAGATATAATTCGTTTTGTGCGCAGAAAATCTTCTATCGACGAAGCCAAACAATTGGATCGTATCGAACGGGCGCGCCGGATGACGCCGGATGAGCGATTGCTCGCGTGTGTGAATCTTGCTCGCGAGACCGTCGAGCTTCGGCAATCGGGCAAAGTTCATCGGGAAAAGAACAAACCCGCTCGCCGTTCATGGGGACCACGGGGCCCGGCCAGCCGGGGCATCTCCTGCTGGATCTTGTCGATATACTCGATGAACTCGCCATTCCTTACGCCCTGATCGGTGCATTCGCCGTTTCATTCCACGGAGTCCCCCGCTACACCGCCGATGCGGACGCCATGATCTGGCTGAAAATATGCCGAAGATCTTTACGTCTTCCACGTTCACGGAAGACGGCGTTCTTGATTACGGAAGCGGAGAAATCAAAGGCCGTCAGGCAATCAAGGATGTGATTGCAAAAATGCCGAAGCCGGCGACGACCGCCGGCCTTCGCGCCGCGGCAGCCCGGCATAACATCTCGAATATTGTGATCAAGGTTGACGGTAACAAAGCGCCGGGTCGTTCCTACTGGTTCCACTACTCCAACGACAATCCTCAGCGGCGAGGTGTCTTCGACGGATTCGGTCACTACGAAGACGAACTCGTGAAAGCCAACGGCAAATGGCTCTTCACGAAGCGAAAGATCTACAACGAAGGCCGCGATGAGTGGGCATATAAGAGCGACAAGAATCCAGCGTGGTAGAATCGGCGCCATGAACCATCGGACCAGGCTGCGTTTCTTGTTTTTCGCGATGACCGCACTGTGGGCGAACGTGCCGGCGTTCGCTCAACTGGACCTGACCGGCATCTGGGCTCGCCGCGTCCCTATGAAGAGGATGAGCCCGAGCGTGGCCCGGGACCATCTCTTGTCGAGTTCGTCGGACTCCCGATCAACGACTACGCGCGTCAGTGGGGACTGGCTTACAGTCCTGGCCGGCTGTCATTGCCCGAACATCAATGCCAGGTTCACGTCGTCGAATATATCCATCGTGGACCGAATCAAATACGAATCCGCGAAGAACGCGATCCGATTACACATCAATTGATCACGATTCGTGAGTCCATCAGCACCTATGAACAGGACCGTACAATCTGGATGGATGGACGGCCGCATCCATCCGGCTACGCGCCTCATACCTGGATGGGATTCTCGACAGGAGTGTGGGACGGAAATATGTTGACGGTGACGACGACTCACATCAAACAGGGATGGCATCGGCGCGAGAACATTCCCGCAAGTGACGAAGTAACTCTGATCGAACACTACGTCAGGCACGGGAACGTGATGACGCATATCACCGTCACCGAGGATCCGATTTACCTGGAAGAACCGCTAATCAAGAGCGAGGAATACAACCTCATCACCGATCCGGATGCGTTCAATCCGTTTTGGCCCTGCCAGTCGATTGAAGAGGGCCAGCGGGCGCGCGGAGCTGTGCCGAGCTTCATGCCCGGCGAGAATCCGTGGATGGCCGAATACGCTGCGACGCACGCTCTGCCCCAGGAAGCAACACTCGGCGGCGCGGAAACCACGTACCCGGAATACAGAACGAAACTGAAAAGTTTGCCCAGGGCCGTCATCCCACCACGATAGATTGGGCTGACAGTCCTGGTGATGGCGCACCTGATCGCCTTTTATTCGTGGGGAATGACCTGGACCGGCGAGGAGCCAACCCCCGATTCCGCGACTCCCTGAGACGGCGAGCGCCTCCATAAGCTGCTACAATGGCCGGGCGACAATGCAAAAACCTATATCCGGTCCTTATCCATTAGAACAGTTAACAGACGAGTTGAAGAACTTCCAGGAGATTGCTCGTCATATTGTCCCGCTGCCGGGCGAAATCCCTGTAGTTGACGGAATGGATATCTATGGCGATTCCATTCCGCTGACAGGTGTTGTGGGCGGAGACCACATCATTTATGTCGACTTCAAGAAACGGTACGACCTGAAGGCACGCATTCAGGAGGCAAGGTCGAGTGGAAAAACTGAAGTAGTGGCTCATCTTGAACGTTGCAAGAGGAAAGCCGGTATCGCGTTGATCGATGTTTCCGGACATCACGCAACGGATGCCCTGCTGGCGGCCATGCTTCATCAGGCGTTCCTGCTTGGATCGCTGTATGAACTCGACATGTATGGGAACATCACGCGCCGATTGTTCGAGAATTTGAATTCCAGATTCTATCAATCGTCAAGCCGTTCGAAATTCGTCACGATGATTTATGGCGAGATCAGTCAGGATGCGACATTCCGGTTTCTATCGGCGGCGCACCCGCCACCTGTTGTCTTTTCGAGTTATCACGATCGCTTTATGGAAGTCAGCCAGGAGCTCTGCACATCGTTTCCCCCAATCGGGACGCTGCCGTCAAAAGACGTCATCGATCGTGACACGATCAAAACCAATCTGGGTTTTAAAGAACGTTATCGCCTGAACGAATGGACCCTTATGGGCGCCGGCGACATTTTGCTTCTTTATACAGATGGCCTGCTCGATCACGAAAGTCAAAACGAAATGTTTTTCCCTCACCAACTGGAAGAGGTTGTTCGCGAGACGAAGCGCCTCTCCGCACGGGAAATCTTTGAAGCCATTAAGGTGAGCGCTCTCGACTTCGCGCCACCCTCCGACGACATCAGTATCGTCGTCATCAAACGAACATAGAGACTCACTCGAACAAACCGTGGTTACAGAGACTGAATTGCGCCGGATGATCGGCCAGTGTGACGAGGGAAACAAGCACACGCAGGCTGTTCTCTGGAACAACCTCGGAGTACTGCTTCACTCCGCCGGCCGGTACGATGAGGCGGATTCCTCCTACAAACAATCGCTGGGATGCCTGCAGGAGGCATTTGGAGACGATCATCCGCTGATCGTACAAAGTCTGAGTAATCGCTCTGCTCTTTATCGGGATATGGAGGTATATCCGGAGGCCGAACGCATCCTGCAGCTCGCGATATCGCGCTGGGACAGAACGGGGTGGCCGGCCGAGATGCGAACCTTATCTGAGTGCTCTGCTGTGCCTCAACAAATGGCCTGGTCGGAACTGCCGGAAAAAGACCGTCTCCCGCTGTATGGAAAAACCATTCGCCGGTTGCGCGAGGCCGTACTCGAAGAAGAAAAGGCTGGCATTGCGGGGCCCGCCCGCGCGCGGCTGCAAACCACCCTGAATAAACTCCCACCCTGGTTCCACAATGTTGCTTTGTCCGATTCGATCGGCACACAGCCGGAAACCCCGGAGTATCCAACGAACCGGTGGAACGTCATTGCACCGTACATTCCTGCGGATCTGTCCGGCAAGACTGTTCTGGATATCGGCTGCAATTCCGGATTCTTCTCGCTGGAGATGAAGCGACGCGGTGCGAAGCGCGTTGTGGGCATCGACATCATGCCGCACATTCTTGCGCAGGCACGATTCACTTCTCATTGGTTCGACCTGCCGATCGAAGTGCTGCAATGGGACGTCTACAACGTGGATGCCCTAGGGTCTTTCGATATCGTCGTGTTCCTTGGCGTGCTGTATCACCTGAAGCATCCTCTGTACGCACTTGAAAAAGTTGCGAGCGCGTGCGCCGGAACGCTTTTCTTTCAATCCGGCATCTGGGGCACTGAAGAATTTATTCCTGCGGATGATTATCCGTTGAGTGACGTGGCGATTCTGAATGAACCAGGCTGGCCCAAAATGTTCTTCATCGAAAAATCATTGAACGCAGATGAAAGCAACTGGTGGATCGCGACGACAGGCTGTTTGAAGGCGATGTTGCGAGTATCGGGATTCCGCAACTTGAAGAGCACTGCAAATCCGGACACATTTGTGTGCACCAAGTGATCCTTATTGCCCGTACGCCTTTCTTAGAACATCGATGTCGATCTTTTTCATTTGCAGCAAAGCCTGCATGACCCTTCCCGCTCTCTCGGCGTCCTTGTCCTGCATCATTTCTCCCAGGACGACAGGTACTATCTGCCAGGACAATCCAAATTGGTCCTTAAGCCAACCGCACTGAGACTCCTGCCCGCCTGCCGAGAGTCTGGCCCACATCTCATCAACTTCTTTCTGGGTCTCACAATTAACAACGAAAGATATCGCTTCAGAGAATTTAAAGCGCGGACCGGCATTCAGCGCCGTAAATGTCTGTCCATCCAGTTCAAAGGCTACAGTCAACACACTGCCCCTGGGCCCTGGCCCATGGTCGCCGCAACGTGTAACGGCCATGATTTTCGAGTTCTTGAAGATCGATGTGTAGAAAACCGCTGCCTCTTCAGCTTGAGTGTCAAACCAGAGGAACGGCGTAATCTTTTGTAACGGTTTTGCCATACAGCCTCCACAACCAACCTGTAATTATAAATTTGTTCAACCTTTTTCCGGCAAATGACGTCTGTATACATGCAAAAGAAAATGAGAACTTTTTCGAAGCCAGCCGCGTAATAGCAATCGAGACAGTTGAACAGAAAGGAACCAGGGACAATGACCGCAGCAGCACTACAGAATGAAACGATTTGGTTACGGCACGATGGATTTCGCGTAATGGCGCTCAATCCGAAGCTTGCCGCACGCGCATCCGAATTGAAGAAAGCCTTGAACAGCGGACTTCCGGCGTATCCGGATACGAATCGTCCGGATTTTTATGACGTCGAACTCCCGACTGGATGGGCGTACATTCACGTTCGTGAGGACAGACAGGCTGTTTACCTCGTTGCCTATTCGCGAGTCTAAGGCGCGGGTTGTGAAACCCGCGCCCCGCCTTCGTTCACTTCGAAAGTACGAATGATACTCCCGTCGAGAAATTCAAACTCGATGCCCACGTTCCAGAGGTTGGGCTCGTCTGGCCCAGATGCAACGACATTCGGCTGACATCAACTTTCCATGAGAAAAGATCGCTGACGGGAATATCGATACCTCCGCCAAAGCGTGTGCTCATAAAACTGCCTGAGGACGAATAGCCCGACGTAATATATCCGATACCAATTCCGGCAACGCCGTAAGGCACTACTTTGCCGCCACCGCGCCACGCCGCTTTTCCGCCGACGATATTCGTGATCAATGTCGTGCTGTTTCCTAATCCATAGATGCCCGTGTAGTTCTCGACGCCAAGGGATTTTGTAAGATTCAAACCCATTTGCGTCACGAACCCGGAATGACGTTGATTATCCGTCGACGTTGTTGTCGAACAGCACGGAACGCCGATGTTCGAATAACCCATCCCCATTTCAATTCTCGGGAAATCATCCTGAGCCAGAAGCGGCGCTGCCAGCAGCAGGATAAACGAAACAATTACTATGACTCTTACCATGGAATCTCCTGTTTGCCCTCTCGATGATTGACCACTCTTGCCATAACGAACAAAAAATCGGAGAGCCGGTTTAGATACTCGATCACGTTTGGATTGATTTCTTCTTTTTCCGACAGGTCAACGACCCGCCGTTCCGCACGGCGGCAGACAGTCCGGGCAACATGCAGGAGCGCTCCACCATTTCCACCACCTGCAAGAATGAATTGACGCAAGGGCTGCAGTTCCGTTTCAAACGCATCGATGGCTTTTTCCAGCGCAGCGACTCGTTCAGCCGGAAGTTGGAACTTCGATCGCGATTGCGTCTTGTATCCGGGATCCGCAAGCTGGGCGCCCACGGAAAACAAATCCTTCTGAATCCCGGCAAGCATCGATACAAGCGCATCATCCTTCATGAAAGATGCCGCTGCGCCGATGAAAGAATTCAACTCATCGACGTCGCCGTAGGCCGACACGCGATCATCGTGTTTGCGGACTTTCGTTCCGTCAAAAAGGCGCGTGTCGCCGCGATCTCCGGTCTTCGTATAGATCTTCATCTCTCTTTTTGTTCGGGAAGCCAGAAGCGTTGAAACTCCGCCAGATGGGTCAAGGTCTTGAAATCCTTCATACGATCGAGATAAACCCGCCCCATCAAATGATCGAATTCATGCTGGATCACTCGCGCAAAGAATCCTTCCGCCGCCAGTTGAATCGCGTCGCCGTGACGGTCCAGCGCGTCAACCCGAAGTTTCTGCCAGCGTGGAACACGGCCGCGGAGCTCCGGAATGCTCAGACAGCCTTCCCAATCCTCGACCAAAGATTCGTCGAGCACCGTGATGCCGGGATTGACCAGAACGGTCATGGGAATGGCGCCGCGCGGGCCGTGGCTCTCGATGACCGCGATGGATAGCGATTCATGAATCTGCGGAGCTGCAAGACCGACCCCGTTGTACTCCACCATCGTTTCCATCATGTTGTCGATCAGTGTCTGAATTGCCGGATTTGCCAGAGCTTCTTTGGTCAGGCGCTGCGACTCCATTCGTAATACGGGATGCCCGAGACGGCAGACCTTCAGGATGGACATGACCTTAAATGTGCGTCGTCTGGAAAAGCTTCTTGCTGAATGGATGCTTAAAGCCCGCGCGCCGGACGTGGATGACTTCAGCGACAATCGCTACGGCGATTTCCTCCGGCAACACTGCGCCGATATCCAGGCCAATCGGCATGAAAACGCGCTCGAGACGTTCACGCGATATCCCTTCACCTTCGAGTTGTTCAACAATGGAACGGATTTTTCGCTTGCTGCCGATCATGCCGATGTACCTTGCATTCGTCTGCACGGCCCATCGCAGGACATTCTGATCTTCCTGATGGCCACGAGTGACGATGATCACGTAGGTATTTTCCCCAGGAACCAGAGACTCAAACGCCTGCTCGAAACTTTCCGAATAGATGGCTTCGGCTTCCGGAAAGCGCTCGGCGTTGGCATAGACCGGGCGGTTATCGACAACGGTCGTTTTGAAACCGGCAATGGTCGCGATCTTCGAGACTTGGGTTGCGATATGGCCTGCTCCAAAGATGATTATTTTGGGAGTCGGCAGAATCGGCTCCACGAAAATCTCGACCTTGCCACCACAAATGAGACCGCTTTCGGCCATGGATTCGTCGGTCAGATCAAAGGTCATGACCCGGGATTTTTCGTCCTTCATGACCTCCTGGGCTGCCGTCCAGACTTCGGCTTCCACGCAGCCGCCTCCGACCGAGCCCAATGCCGATCCATCGTCCCGAATCAACATCTTGGCGGATTGAAAGCTCGGTACCGAGCCCCGGATTTGCACGATTGTGGCGAGCGCGGCTTTACGCCCTTCCTGCCGCAAACGCTGGATTTCATCGAAGATGTCGATCTCCATAAGCCGCTCAGTCTAACATATTTATTGACTTTGATTGCATCGGTCCCGTAGACTCCCTTCCTTTTTATGCCCGCTATTCAGACACCCAAGTCTGTTCCCGAGGTCTTGAAGTTGATCTCAAAGCACGGTAACCGCTCAGTACTCGTGTCTGGCGTGGATCCGGGTGACCGCGCGCCTACGGGAAAAGTGGTGATCGACCTCACCGGCGTGGGATCCCTCCATGAAATCGATCGCAAGCGGGACAAAGTAACCATTGGTACGGGCATTAACCTCGGACGGCTTGCCCGCGATGCTGCCGGCGAAAACGGACTGCTGCGGCAAGCAGCATCGCTCATTGCTAATCCTCTGGTAAGGAATCGGGTGACGTTTCTTGAAGCGCTGCGCCCCGAATCTCCTTATTTCGATCTTACGACTCCCCTGGTCCTGCTGGACGCAAAGATCCGCCTTCAGAGTCCGTCGAGCAAACGCAACTTATCCATTCGTGACTTCCTGGAAGCCGTGACCAAGGGGCTGAAAAAGGGCGAGATTCCAACGGCCGTCGAGTTCACTACGCTTCCAGCGGATGAAAAAGTGGGCTTCTTTCGTGTTTCCCGAATGGGCGGCAAAGGTACCGTTTCCGCCGCGACGCGAATGAGGCTGGTCCGAACGATCTGCGTGGATCCGGAAATCGTAGTTTCGAGCCTGACGCTCATACCGCTTCGAGCCAAGCTGGCGGAGAAGGAAATCGTGGATAAGCCCGCAAGTGAGGGATCCATACAGAAGGCGGCGGAACTCGCTGCTCAAGAGATTCTGGCGTTCGCCGAAAAAGATAACGCCTACGAACGCACGCTCATCGAGATTACTGTCGCTCGCACCCTTCGCAGCATCATGGAGGGGTAGAGAGACCCGTCCGCTTGCCTGATGTTCTTACATGACGTTCCGCTTGTCTCGATAGCTTGAAACGTGGATTGCATCGAGCACTTCTTCAGTCGTCAGCAACCGGTCTGATTGTTTCGCCTTGTTGTAGATCGCGTTCACGCGTTCTTCTGTAGCTTGAATTCCCCGTTTCTCCAGCCAGAAAATCACATTTGATTTTCCGCTCATCGGGCCGATGTCGATGATTTGTTCCAGCCCAAACAAATGTGAAGGAACGCCCGAGTACACCGAGTTTGCGAGTTCCGTTTCGCCTTTCCTGAATGCCTTGATCACGGCGGCCGCATGGACGCCCGTCGCCGTTCTGAAAGCGTCTGATCCGAACACGGGATATCCGGGCGGGATGGTGACGTGACATGCGCGTGATGCCGCTTCGCAATACTCCTTCAATTTGATGAGATCGTGATCGATGGCTCCCAGAAGTTTCAAATTCACCAGAACCTGATCCATTGGCGTATTGCCGACGCGCTCGCCAATTCCGAGCGCGCAGCCATGAATGACATCGGCGCCGGCCTGCACGGCTGCGAGTGAATTGATGACGCTTAATCCGCGATCGTTGTGTCCGTGCCAACTGATCAGTATCTCCATTCCAGAAGGCTTCACAATTTCATCGATCACAAACTGCACCAGAGAGCGGGTTCCCGCGGGAGTTGCGTGCCCGACCGTATCGGTAAGCACAATGTGGCGCGCTCCGCACTGGATTGCGGTCGAATAAAGCCGCTTGATGGTTTCGGGAAACGCTCGAGTCGTATCCTCCGTGACGTACATGACCGGAAGACCCCGGCGCATGGCGTAACTGACGGCCTCTTCCGTCCGTCTCAGTAAATCGTCCATCGTCCAGTTCTCAACGTACTGGCGAATGGAACTGGATCCCAGAAACGTCGCGGCATCGATCGTCACCCCGGTCTTTTCAGCAATATCAAGGATGGGATCGATGTCCTGAATCGTCGTGCGAGCGGCGCAGTTTGGACGGATCTTCAGGCGGCTTCTCGCGATCTCACGCGCCAAAGCCAGCGAATCGGCATGGGCGCGAGGTCCGGCTCCGGGCAGACCGATATCCAGCATGTGGATACCGAGATCCTCCATCAGATGCATCAGATGGATTTTGTCTTCGATCGGAGGGTCGGAAACCGTGGGCGACTGAAGACCATCGCGTAGTGTTTCATCGTCGAGCAGGACCCGCTTGTTTGTAAGCGGTTCCGATTCGCCGATCAGGTTCCAGTCATAAACCAGCTTTTGTCGATCCGCCATAAAGCGCCTCCGGCCCTGCTCCGAAGGGAGTGGGCTTTCACTTCTTCGCTAAAGCGTATGGACTCTCGTCAACGTAAAGCGTCTTGCATTTTTGGCACCGAAAAACATCTTTACCGGGTCCGGCTGACTTTTTGGCCTCGGAATCCAGGTCGGTAATTCTTTTGAGCTTTCCCCCGCAGTAAGGCTCTTTGGGATTGTCTGTCGGAATATTACAAACCGTCTGCCGTGGTGCTTTCGCTTTCACCTTTGATCCTCCTGAATGCCTCTACAGCCCCAAATTATACATACCGTTATCCCCACTTGAGCTTTCCGCGGAGTACATCGAAATAGTTCTTGTCCGCCGGAGCCACGAGTTTGACGGAAACATCCGATTTTCCAACCGTGATGCGATCATCCATTTCCAGCTTCAAGCCGATCTGGCCGTCTACGGTAACGTAGGCATCATGCACGGCAGACTTCAGGATCACTTCCACAGTTACAGCCGGCGGAAGCACAATCGGACGGTTCGTCAAGGTGTGAGAACAGATCGGCGTGATGATCATGGCTTCCATCGTGGGAAAAATGATGGGACCGCCCGCGGACAGGTTATACGCCGTCGATCCTGTGGATGTCGCAACGATGAGTCCGTCGGCGCGAAACCGCGAGACATACTGGCCATCAACGCGGGCCTCGAGTTCAATCATTCGAGAGATCGTTCCCTTATTGATGACGACATCGTTCAGCGCGCAATAAGCAACGATTTTTGTGCGGCCCCGCGACACTTCGATGTCGATCATCATCCGATTCTCGATCACGAAGTGTCCTGCCAGCACTCGTTCCAGCGAGGGATACATTTCATCCAGCGTTACTTCCGTGAGGAATCCAAGTCCGCCATGATTGATTGCAACGATGGGAACCTGCCGATTATCCAGAAGCCGCGCAGCAGCGAGCAGCGTGCCGTCTCCGCCAACGATCACAGCAAGGTCCGCGGAAACTGCGGAGGCGGAATCCAGCGACGCATTGATGTTCCGCTTCCGAAACCATTCGATAAGCTCCGATGCCACTTGCGCGACATCCGCCTGCTTCGGCTTCGTAACGATGATGACGTTACTGATGTTCATGGTTTCCTGAACAAAGCAAAGAACTCCCGATTTCCTTCGCGGCCTGTAATCGGCGATTCACACGATCCTTCGAATCGGAGCCCGGCCGCTTTCGCCGCTTCCGCAATCTTCACGACCGAAGCCTGCTGCAGGCTGGGATCTCGAACGATTCCACCTTTCTCAACGTGCTCGCGGCCGACTTCAAACTGTGGCTTCACGAGCGCAATGGCGAGCCCGCCGCTCTTCAGCAGCGGAGGAATTCGCGGCAACAGCACGGTCAATGAAATGAATGACGCATCCACGGTGACAATGTCCACCAGTTCTCCGATATTCGCGGGAACAAGAAACCGCGCGTTCATTTCAATCGCATGAACCCGGGTATCGTTGCGGATCTTCCAGTCCAGTTGCTTCACATCCACATCAACGGCGTGCACGCGCTCGGCTCCATTCAACAGCAGGTAGTGCGTGAATCCGCCGGTCGAAGAACCAATGTCCACACAAATCGTTCCCCGGACATCGAGTCCAAACATGCGGACCGCGCCTTCCAGCTTGACGCCGCCGCGGCCCACATAAGGATGTGGCGCTTCCTTGAGCCTGACGCTGGCATCCTCCGGCACCGCCATGCCTGCCTTGGTTGCCGGCGCCTCATCCACGAGCACATTTCCCGCCATGATCAGCGCCTGCGCTTTCGCGCGAGTGTCCGCGAGACCCCGCTCGACGAGTAACCGGTCAATGCGCTTTTTCATCTACTGTGTTCGCGTCTCCAGGTAATCACAAAACGCCAGGAGCAGATTCGTTCGATCTCCAAACGGCGCCAGAGCGTGCCGGGCATCTTCCATTAAACGATGAGCGATATCGCGGGATTTTTCCAGACCGTAGAAACCTGGATATGTGGCCTTGCCTTCGTCGCGATTGCTCCCGTCGGTCGCATCGAGAATGTCATCGATGACTTGGAATGCCAGGCCGATTCGATCGCAGTACAGCCGAATCGCTTCCAGATCGGATTCCGTTGCCCCGCCCAGATTGGCCCCAATCCACACGCTCGCTCCGAGAAGCGCGCCGGTCTTGGATCGATGAATGGCCTCGAGTTGATCGCCATTAACAGGCGCGGACTCGGCTTCAACATCGAGAACCTGTCCGGCGATCATTCCACCGACGCTTCCCGCGGCGCGCGACAACATCGTAATGACGCGCAGCATCCGGTCTGGCGAAAACCCCTGAGTTCGAGAGAGGACTTCGAAAGCCAGTGTCAGCAATGCATCGCCGGCAAGAATCGCAATCGCCTCGTCGAACTGCTTGTGGCATGAGAGACGTCCGCGCCGGTAGTCGTCATCATCCATCGCCGGAAGGTCGTCATGGATGAGCGAATACGAATGAATCATTTCAATCGCAGATGCCACTGGAAGAATCGGAGCCCAATCTTTTTGATATGCATGAAACGCCGCGACGCAAAGACACGGCCGGATGCGCTTCCCTCCATTCAACGTGCTGTAGCGCAAAGCCTGGTGAATCCGTTTGGGTGAAGTTTCCTCACCGGGCAAAAGTTCATTCAAGGTCGTGTCGATGGCCGGACGCACACGATCAAAAAATACGCTCAGTTCACTTTTCATTTTCAGATTCGAACGGAACTGCGGTTGGCTGGCCTGAATTATTCTTCACCAGAATTTCCACGCGGCGCTCAGCTTGTTCCAGTTTGGAATGACAGAATCGGGACAATTGGATTCCTTCCTCGAACATCTCAAGCGCCGAATCCAGCGAGAGTTCGCCGTTCTCAAGTTTTTTGACGATTTCTTCGAGTCTCTTCAGCGCGGTTTCGAAGTCGGGAACATCAGACATCCTGAGGATTGTAGATGACCTCGTACTATAATGAAAAGGTCGTTGATGTTACGCCCATCATGATCATGAGACTTCTTGCCGTTCTTCCTCTCGTACTCTTCGCAACATGTGCGCCCAAACCTGAACCCGTCGTCGATCATGGAACTGTTGTGGCGAAGAATGCTTCATTGCGTTTAAAGAACAGTTCGACGTCTCGAACATTGCGGGTCCTCGACAACGGCGATAAGGTCGATATTCTGGAACGCCAGGACAACTGGTATCGCGTTCGTTTCAACACGGATGTTCAGGGCTGGATGGAAGAAAGCACGGTTGTCACGAATGAAACCAGGAATCGCATTCAACAACTCGCCGCGGCATCCCAAAACCAGGAACCCCAGAACACGGCGGTGTTGAAGCAGCAGGCTAACTTCAGGCTCGAACCCGGCCGCTCTACAACAATCATCCGGAGAGCAGATTCCGGCACCCGGGTGGAAGTGCTCGAACGCGCAACAAAACCACGCCAGGGATCAACGGCATCGTACGATATCTGGTACAAGGTACGTTCGGCCCCAACCGAAGTCGGATGGGTTCTTTCAGGCGCAGTCGAATTTGATGTTCCCAGCGGCATCTCGCAATACACCGAGGAGTACACATACACGTCGGTGAAATCGATAAACCGGATCCAGGATCCGATTGCCGGGCCGATTGAGTGGTACCTGGTTGGTGAACGCAAGGGCGCTTCGCATCCGGATCTGGATTTCGAAGGAATTCGCGTGTTCACGTGGAACCTGAAAAAGCACCGCTATGAGACTGCATTTCGGCTCAAAGGACTTCGCGGCGTATATCCGCTGGAAGTTGGACAGGATGGCGTCAACCCGAGATTCCGGGTTTACGAATTGAGTGAGGACGGTGTTACGAAAACTCGACGGGAGTTCGTGATGTACGGCGTTATCGTCAGACAGAAGAGAGAGTCGTAGCTTTCGCTGCTTTCGGCTTTTTGTATTCCTTCAACTTGTATTGAATCTTCCGGACACTCATGTTGAGAATCTTCGCGGCGGCAGCC
The DNA here is from genome assembly GCA_964633285.1 of uncultured Solibacteraceae bacterium. Lineage (GTDB taxonomy): Bacteria > Acidobacteriota > Terriglobia > 20CM-2-55-15 > 20CM-2-55-15 > 20CM-2-55-15. The sequence goes on from CAZWGA010000039.1 coordinate 41,078, forward strand.
GTGGATCCTCCCGCGTGTTCCAACGTTCGCAGAATAGCTTCCCTCTCAATCTCCTGAATGGTGGCGCCGGGAACCCGGAACGGCCACGGCCGCTCCTCTTCCTCGATTGCGAGAAAAGAAAAATCGCCGCTGTCCAACATGCTTCCGGATGCAAGCATCACGGCGCGCTCAACCGCGTTTTTCAATTCACGAATGTTGCCGGGCCACTGATATGACATCAATGCGCGTAAAGCCGAGGGATGGATGCCGCGCACCGTCTTTCCGAACTCCCCTGCGAAACGCTCGGTAAAATGATCAACGAGAATGGGAATATCGAGCTTCCGCTGGCGCAGCGGCGGCAGCGTAATCCGAATCCCGAAGTCGTCCACCAGTTCCGCCGTTTCATCGCCCGCTTTGCATGAAGCAATGATGCGCGCACGGCTTGCGAGCGCCACTCCCAGAATACGTGAATCGAGGTGATGCACATCGTCAAGGAACAGCGTGCCCGATTCCGCGCGCAGCAGACGCCGCGCCAGTTCATCTTCGAGGAACGCCGCAGTCCATCCCGAACAATTCATTTTCTCGAAGGGTTCGGCCTGCCGATGACTGGTCTCATGCAGGATTTCAGCGACGAATTCCCGGCCGCTCCCGCGCTCTCCATAAATCAAAACAGGTGAATCCGTGAGGGCCGCTTGATAAACAAGCTTCTGCAGGGATTGAATCTCCGGGCTGGAACCGAGAATGCGCTTCGGACGCGAAAAAACCTCGATCAAGACGTTCTCCTAAAGGCCGCTAAGACTATTATCTCGGCGAGGGAGAATCAAGGAGAAGATCGGCGCATACAACAACTGCAAGAAGCGCCGCCATGGCAGAGATCAAGACAAAGATGTCGACATACCGTAAGCCTTCAAGAATCACGGCGAAGAGAATTAATCCGATCAGAACTCTTCTCATCTTAAACTGTCTTATCGGCGTTTCGGGTAAGGACATTTAATGTTTTTATGAGCGTTTCCAAACTTCATTCCGCCATTCGCATGGAACTTGAACGCCTCGAGCGGAGCAAAACGTTCAAGATCGAGACACCCATCGAATCGGAACAAGGCGCTGTCGTGCGAGTCTGTGGCAAGGAAGCCGTGATGCTCGCTTCCAACAATTATCTCGGCCTTGCCGCACATCCCCGAATCAAGGAAGCAGCCATTCGCGGCATTCGCGAGTACGGCTACGGCGTCTCTTCAGTTCGATTTCTTTGTGGAACCCTGACCGTTCACCGGGAATTGGAAGAACAGATCGCGGGCTTTCTTGGAACCGAGGATGCGATCCTGTACTCCTCATGCTTTTCCGCAAATGAAGGCTTCTTTGCGGCGCTCACGAACGAAAAGCTGGACTCCGATGTCTATCGCGACGTCATCTACAGCGATCGTCTCAATCATGCCAGCATCATCGACGGTACACGCCTCTGCCGCGCCGAAGCCGCCGATCGAAAAATCTATGAACATTCCGATATTGATGACCTTCGCCGCAAGCTGGAAACCGATCGCAGTTCGGGTTATCGCTTCGGCTTCATCGCCACCGATGGAGTTTTCAGCATGGAAGGCGATCTCGCGCCCTTGCCGAACCTGATCGAGACCGCGAAAGAATACGATCGTTTGTTGTTCGTCGATGATTCCCACGCGGTCGGCGTCATCGGTCCGACTGGACGCGGCACTCCGGAACAACTCGGTGTTCATGGAAAGATCGATGTCCTGAGTGGAACTCTCGGAAAAGCAATGGGCGGCGCCGCTGGCGGATACATTGCGGGGAAAAAGGATTTGATTGCATTCTTACGGCAGAAATCCCGGCCGTACACGTTTTCGAATTCACTGCCGCCATCGATTGCGGTAGCTGCGATTGAAGCGTTCTCGATGCTGGAATCGGATCACAGCCTGGTGCAACGCCTTCACGCGAACACCATGTACTTTCGAAAACACATTCAAGCGCTCGGATTCCGAATCCTTCCGGGCGACCATCCCCTCGTTCCCATCATGCTCGGCGAAGCTTCTGTCGCAATGGACATGAGCAATGCCCTGCTGGACGAGGGTGTTTACATCAAAGGTCTCTGGTTCCCTGTTGTCCCGCAAGGCGAAGCTCGACTTCGCGCTCAGATATCCGCGGCGTTCGATCAGAAAATATTGGATAGGACTCTGGCGGCATTTGAAAAAGTGGGAAAGCGGATGGGAGTGATTTGCACGTAGTCGCGGGTTTTATACCCGCGTTATTACTTCAGGTCTTTTTCCAGCTCCCGAACCTTCGCCGGCAGAAACGCATCGTTGGCGGGCATCGCCTTGATCCTTTGTAGAGTCTGCAAGGCATCGGGCTTTCGATTGTGTGCAACCTGCATCGTCGCCCGTTCCACCAGGGCGTACTTTGCCAGAATGGGCGACCGTTTCGCTTCGCGCTGGTAAACGCGCTCGAAATAATCCGCGCCTTCCAGGTTCTTTCGCTGTTCGCGAAACCACTCCGTGACCCAGAAATACAGCACGAAATTGTCCGGATAATCGGCAATCAATTTTTCAAGAATGGGAAATGCGGACGTGTATTCCTTATTCGCGAACAAAGCCGTGTAATAGACAATTCTCGCCTCGGTTTTCGAATAACGGCCTTTTTGCATCGCAGTTTCAAGCTGCTGCACGCCGGTTTGTTTATCGCCACGAGCGCCGATGATCCATGCGAAGGGCTTGATCATTGTGGGCAGCGTCCCCGTAAAATAGTTAAAGGCTCCGAGTCCTACATAAATGTCGTAATACGTCTTATCCAGGGCATAAACCTCTTCCGCATACTTGTGGGCGCGCAAACCTGATCTCAAGGCTGTGAAGTAGGACTCCTTCTGCGTTACCTGAAAGCGGGCATAGCTGCCGTGAGCAGAAGCCAGATAGGCCAGAACTTCCGGCGGTGCATACTTCTTCGCCTTTACAGCTTCCTCCGCTTTTTGTTCGGCCAGTTCCTGCGCCTTGTAATAACTGTTCTCGATTCCAATGTTGTGCGGATCTTCCTGCGCCTCCCACCAATACGTTTCGGCTGCAATAAGAAAGCCGGCCGGATGATCCGGGTAACGCATCTGAAGCTCGCGTGCTGCCGCCCGAGCCTCATTAAGATGAAGGTTGTACGTCGCCTCTATGGCTTTTCGAATCAACCCATCCGCTACCGGGTCGTCATGAAGGGGGCCACCAGTTGCAAGCGCTATGGTAAGGAGAAAACCCAGCATGTTTTTTGTGTCTTATATAGGCCGATAATCAGGCAAAAAAATCCCCGCGGGTTTAACCCCGCGGGGGAAGGTGGGATGGTGGAGGAAATCTACATACACTACTATAGACACTTGATACAGCAAAAAAGTTACATGAATTTGAAAAAAAATTCCAAGAAATTGTAGCGGCGCAGGTTTTTTTCCTGCGCCGCTACATAAAAAGCAGAAATTTCCGTTTATTTGAACTTGTAGGTCTTGTCGGGCTGGGTTTCACGATGCACGTCATGGCAAGCCTTGCAGCTCTTTTGGATTGCGCCTGCGGGAGCCTTTGCGGCGTCGAGATTACCATCTTTCGCTGCCTTTGCGACTTCACCAGCGGAATCCACATTAGCCTTTGCCCAGTCAACGGCATCCTGAGCTTTCATTGCTTTAAAGAAACCTGCAGCCTGTCGGAACAATCCCTGAAGCTTTTCGGCATCTTTTGCAACTTCAGCCGCGTTGCCACCCATCAGATTCATACGCATGCTGCCGGAGGTGGCACCGACATCTTTCATGACCGGGGATAAGTCCGTCACCGGTCCCTGAGCAAAAATCGTCAGAGCCACGGCGGCGATCATACAAATCCCGATCAGTATCGAGACTTTACGCATTTCTTCTCCTCCTTAGAGACTGGAACAGGTGGTCGAAAAAAACACGGGCCGATGTTATCTGGAATCAGCGCGACGGTCAATGCTTAACCGTGCTTTAAATCCTTGAAAATCTTCGTCAGGGCTGGGACCACTTTGAAAAGATCGTCAACAATTCCGTAGTGCGCGACTTTGAATATAGGGGCATCCGCATCCTTATTAATTGCGACAATGCAGCGGGACGTCTGCATGCCGACAAGATGTTGAATCGCGCCGGAAATGCCGACCGCAATATACAGTTTTGGCGAAACCGTCTGACCGGAACTGCCGATTTGATATTCGCGCGGGAGCCACTCGGCATCGACGACGGGTCTCGACGCGCCGACCGATCCACCGATGGCGTCCGCCAATTCAAAGATAATGTTGAAATTCTCTTTCTGCTTCAGGCCCCGGCCCCCGGCAACAATGATCGGAGCGGAAGCCAGATCGGCTTTTCCCTTTTGCGCCTCTCCGCGTTCAATAAGTTTCCGGCGCGAACGGACTCCGGCATCGATCGAAAACGTTAATACTTCGGCGGTGGAGCCCATTTCCAGTTCGTCCGCTGGGAACGCTCCCGGCGATATCGTCGCGAAATATGGGGGCTCGCCACGCAGTCCGGTCTTCATGTTCATCTTCGCGTTGAAAATCTGGCGCGTCAGAATCAGGCGATCACCCTGCTTCTCGAACTCCACGCATCCGGCAATCAACGGCTTTCGCATGGAAACCGAGAGGCGCGGAGCGAAGTCCATACCCTGGGACGTGTGTCCGATCAGAACCGCAAATGGTTTTTCCTTATCGCAAATCGAACGGATGACTGTGGTGTAAAAATCCGGATTGTAATCCGCGAGTTCCGCATGATCGGCGGCGATGACACGATCGAGTTTTCGGGACTTGAGCTCATCGCTGAGGTTTCCAATGCCGCTTCCCAGAACCGCCGCGGCCACTGGCTGATTGAATTCGCGGCCCAGGCGTTGAGCCGCGACCAGTAATTCACTTGTAATGGATTTGAGTTTGTTGTCTTTGTGTTCGGCAATGACGAGGATCATTAAATTACCTTGGCTTCTTTTCTGAGCTTTTCGACGAGTGTGGTTACAGCCTCTTCGGGAGTTCCGGTGATCATTTCAACATTGCTCTTTCGTTCAGGAACGTAAATCTCTTTGACTTCGTAAAGCGCGCCTGCCCGGCCTGCTGCATCATCGGCAAGACCAAGGTCGGATGCGGACCATGCTTTGAATTCCTTCTTTTTCGCAGCCATGATTCCCTTCAGCGATGCGTACCGGGGCTGATTGATTCCAAATTGAATGGTGAGAACGGCCGGCGCAGACAGTTCGAGTGTCTCAGTGATGCCGCCTTCAAGCTCGCGCCGCGCTTTGATGGAATTGTTATGGGGTTCGGCTTCAACGCCGATGACCACAGTCGCGTGAGCCCATCCGAGAAACTCGGCCAGCATGGTGCCTGTCATTCCTGTTCCAAGATCATCCGACTGGACGCCGGCGAGAACAACATCAGCGCCGCCGTCTTTTTCGATGGCTTTCGCCAGCGCCGCGGCGGCAGCAAATTCATCAGCGCCCTTGAACTTCGGATCGAGCAAGTGGATCGCGCGGTCTGCTCCCATGGCGAGTCCGGATCGCAGAACTCGGGCCGCTTCCTCGCCGCCCATGGAGATAACGACAACCTCACCACCATGTTTTTCCTTCAAACGAAGCGCTTCTTCCAGCCCGTAATTGTCCGCTTCACTGGCGGTGAACGTGAGGTCCTGATCCTTGATCCATGTTTTTGTTTCGTTGATGATGAGCCGCGATGCCGGATCGGGCACAGCTTTGATACAGGCAATGATCTTCATATGTGGATACTATAGCATCCGGTAAGCGTGCACCATCCACGGCGCGAAACCGGCGCGATGCCATGTTTGCGTCGATGCATCACTCCAGGCGTCGTAGATGGTTTCAACGGCAATTGCGTTTTCGGCGCGCATCGCTTCAATTCCCCGTTCGATCAAACGCGTGCCGATTCCTTGCCGCCGGAATCCGTCGTTCACATGGACGGCATCGATGATTCCTATCCGGCGCGGTTCGATGACGGGTGGAACCGAATCCCAATTGTCGACTCGGCCAATAAGGAATCCTGCAACCGCGCCGCCGTGATCCGCCACAAAACCGATACTCGAATGCCGTCCGAATCGCGAGAGAAGCCATTCCATGAGAGCCGCATCAGCTCCAGGTTTCAGCTGCATATCGGACCGTGCAACGTTCCGGCAGTATTCGAGCCAGGCATGCTGGATTTCCGCCAAATCATCATGCAGCCATTGCCGAATGTTTATTTCCATTGGTTTATTCTGGACTACCTGTGATAAAAGCTTTTCCTCTCGTCCTTAGTAGAGAAACTGACTGGAACTGAATGTCATCTTCCAAAACACAAATAAAACTCGAATTCTGCGATCTCGTATGCTGAACGAGACCAAAAGAAAAACCATCTACACCACGCACGACGTCAGCCGTCTGCTCCACGTGAATCCGAGATCCGTCATCAACTGGATCGAACAGAGTCTGCTTCCCTCTTATCGAACACCGGGCGGTCATCGCCGCATTCGCCGCGACGATCTGATTGCGTTCCTGAGGAAACATCAGATTCCCACGCCGTCTTCATTGGTTGATGAAAAGTTTACGGTTCTGATTGTCGACGACGAAAAAGAAATAGTCGAAATTATCAAAACTTTTTTGCACCGCCAGGGAGGTTATGAGATCTCGGCGGCTTCCGATGGGATCTCCGCATTGATCGAAGTCGGCCGCATCAAACCGGACCTCCTGATCCTTGACATCATGATCCCCGGCGTCGACGGCATTGAAGTGTGCCACCGGATCAAGACGAATCCCACAAACAAGACTGTCATCATCGCCATCAGCGGCCAGACCGGAAACGAGAAGAAGATTCTCCATTCCGGCGCCGATGCCTTCCTTCCAAAACCTCTCGACCTCGAGAAGCTCAACGCCGAAGCCAAACGCCTCCTCCGCACCTTGTAACGATATTTTTGACTATGACATACTAGGTGGGTTTGCCATGCGCCCGTAGCTCAGCTGGATAGAGTATCGGACTACGAATCCGAGGGTCAGAGGTTCGAATCCTCTCGGGCGTATAAAGAATCACGCAGTTCCAAGAGCGGCGACCCGGCCGCCCTTTTTTTGTTTGGATGGGCCTTGCGGAAGCAGCACTAAGGACGCGCCGCCTGAGAGAGTTTCAGGTCACCGACAAAGAGGCTGGCGTAGAGCGTGTATTTTCCCGATCCGCCCCAGTCGATCGAATTTCCAAATCCGTCCTTCGAAAGGCCCAGCGGCTTCGCGTGCAAATCGCCGATTTTGACTGATGCGTGAACCGACGCGTAGGAACTGGGAAGCATATCGATGGTCAGGTCGCCCGCAGTCATGCGGATATCCTTATTACCTTCGATTCCGGCAATCTTTACGTCACCCGCGCGAAGACGCAGGTACAGATTGGAGCGCGCCGGAAGTTCGATGGTGATGCGCGCATGTTTCGTGGGGCCGTCCGTCTCGATCGCTGCCGCGTTACCATGGACATCGAGGCGAACTTTGACGCGCTTCATGTCTTTCTCGTATGAAACGTTTTCCGCCTCCCACTTCACCACAACACTATTGCCGCTTGCGGCGCGCAATGTGTAATCACCGGACGAGAGCGACAGCCGTATCGTTCCACCATCAACGAATGTTTGCTCGATCGCGTTTCCCGTTGCCGATCCCTGGCTGAATGACGACGATCCGAACACGGCAATCAGGCAAACTGCTGCAAGAAGGCGTTTCATTGATCCTCCATTAATGAACATTTTTGAGGAAACCCCCAAGTGCACTTTCCAGCCCAAAAGATAAGCCATTGATTCTGGAAGATTGCCGGCGGTCTGTCTGTGAACGGAAGTCACAGGTGTGAAGTACGAGTGATCACGGTCTGAAGTTCCTGAAATACACGCCGAGTTACATCCCATCACGCCGGCGGCGCGGGCAGGGTTCCCAGTGCCTCAAATTGCGTTACGATTGAACTCCTTCGGATTTCAAACTAGAATCCTGCGCAATATTTACGAACCACAAAATCCATTGCGACGAAGCCGTATGGGTCTGCCCGGACGAAACGGAGGGGGGAACTTTTATGAGGAATACAGGCCGGATTGTTTTTTCAGGAATGCTGCTTTTCACGATAGCCACAACCGGTTTCGCGCAAGTGAGCGCAGGCATCGGCGGAACGGTCTCGGACGCATCGGGCGCGCTGATTCCCGGTGTGGAAGTAACGGCGACGAATGTCAACACGGGAATCACGTCGACGCAGGTGACCAATGAAGCCGGCGCCTATCAACTTCCAAGTCTGCAGCCGGGAACGTATCGCCTGCGAGCAGCGCTGTCTGGATTTCAGACGGCCACGCGGGAAAACATCCAGTTGAGCCAGGGTCAGCAGGTGCGTTTCAACTTCGCGATGCAAGTCGGCGCAGTCGCCACGGCGGTGCAGGTCCTGACCGACTCCGCGTCCGCCCTCGCAACGACGACGGCTTCCGTCGGTGATGTGCTGCCCGAAGCAGAAGTCCGCAGCCTTCCGTTAGCCTCGCGCAACGTCATCGATCTTGCGTTTGTTTCCGCCGGCATTGTTGGCGAAAACTTCGGCGGCGCCCGCATGAGCCAGATCAACACGACCCGCGATGGGCTGCCCACAGCCGATGGACGATACCTGGACTGGAACGGCGCTTATGCGGGAACGTTCACGAGTTCGGACCTGGTTGAAGAAGTTCAGGTGAACGTGACCAGCGTGGACGCGGCGATGGGACGAGGTTCGGGACAGGTGCGCCTGCAAACGCGGTCGGGCACGAACCAGTTTCACGGCGCGCTCTTTCACTCGAATCAGAATTCCAGCCTCGCTGCCAACAACTGGTTTCAGAATCTGGTCGGAACACAAAAGGACTACCTGAACCGGAATCAGTTCGGCGGACGAGTCGGCGGACCGATCATCCACAACAAAGCATTTTTCTTTTTCCTGTACGACGGGCAGCGTTACGTCTCCAAACAAGAAACCATCGGAACCGTGCTGACGGCTGATGCGCGCAAAGGCATCTTCAAATACTTGACGTCGACTGCAACCGGCAGCGCCGGTGGGACCAGCCGCCGCAACGGAAACGCGTTTTCAACGACACCCTCGGTGGATCTTTTTGGAAACGTCCTCACCCGGGATGCCGCAAGTGGAGCGCCGTTGTTTGTAAATTCGTTCAACGTCTTCGACGATGTGAAAGATCCATTCCGAACGCGTATCGATCCGGTCTGGATCGGCCCGCAGTATCTCAAGCGAATGCCGTTGCCCAACGATTGGACTGTCGGCGATGGCCTCAACACCGCGGGCATCCGCTGGCAGCGCCGTATTACCGGGGAGGACGGCGCCACCGGGGACACTCAAACTACGAATCGCAATCAATACAACATGCGCTTCGACTATCAACTCAACACCAACAACAAAGTGTCGTTCACGTTGACAAAGGAGAACAACTGGGGCGTCACCGGACAAACCGGACTGCCGGATTGGCCAGGCGGATATTTCGGCGAGATCCGCCGCGATCCGACCTTCTCCACTGCATCGTGGGTTTCCACTGTTTCACCCTCAGTCGTGAATGAATTCCGCTGGGGCCGGAAAGTAGACAGTTGGAAGGGCATGCAACCCACCGATCTGAACTGCTGCGACGGCGGCAACTTCGACACCAGCAAGCTTACGTCGCTCGCGAAGGAAGCGTTCGCGGCGTTTCCTCAAATCGACGGACAACGATTTGCGATTCTCCAGGACACGACGATCGGAGGCGACTTCGCTCGCGTCCGCCAAAACCCGCGATTCAACTCGAGCCCGCTGACACAATTCGCGGACACGCTGAGTTGGACCCGGGGCAGCCATTCGTTTCAGGGCGGCTTCGACGCGACATTCTCGAGCAGCGGACAATACGACGCCATCAACAGCAGGCCCACCGCAAATCTTGGCATCGGCACCGTCGCGATCTCGGGTATCACGACAACAAACTTCCGAGGCCTCAATTCGAACGACATCACGCTGGCGCAAGCGCTGCTGTCAAATCTCGCCGGCTCGATCGACACTCTGGCCCAGGACTTCTTTCTCCTTTCCCCCGACCAGAAGGATTTCGTGGGATTCCAAAACGGTGGAGTCATTAAAAACAGGATCTACCATCAGAACGACTACGCCGGCTTCTTCAAGGACAGTTGGAAGGTAACTTCCAACCTTACTTTAAACCTCGGCGCGCGTTACGACGTTTACGGCGTTCCATACGACAGCACCGGAATGGGTGTGAAGCCGATCGGCGGCCAGGCCGCGCTGTTCGGGATTTCCGGAAAGGGCCTCAATGCCCGATTCAGTCCCGGCGCCACGGGCGGATCGCCGACGATCATCGGGTTTGCGGGAAAGAATTCGCCGAATCCCGAGCGCCTGATGTACAACAACGACCTCAACAACATCGCACCTTCGCTCGGTTTCAGTTGGAATGTTCCGTGGTTCAAGCGCACAACTGTCGCGCGTGGCGGCTACGGCGTGAACTACACGGGAGCGCCGACGTTCCTTCAGTATTCCACGGTTATCGGCGGAGCTCCGGGTTCATCGCTTTCGATCACGCAGGCGCCCGGAGTTCTGACTCCGTCGCAATACCTCGACATTGGATCGGCGCTCAAGGCATTTCCTTTGCCGACGGGCGGCGTCAGGCCGCTGGAACCTGTTCCGGTAACAAACCGCGTCACCGGTTTGCAGGCATTCGCCGACGATCGTGTGGTCCCCTACGTTCAGAACTGGAATCTGTCCGTACAGCAGGAGTTCCTGAAGAACATGACCATGGAGGTTCGTTATGTCGGCAGCAAAGGGACAAAACTGCGCTCCGCGAAAGAACTCAACACGATCAATATTTTTGAAAACCAGATTCTGAATGCGTTCACAATCACGCGAGCCGGCGGCAACGCGCCGTTGTTTGATGCAATGCTCAACAACATCACCATCGGCTCGATCACCGTTGGACGCAATGGCAGCGGCTCGGAAGCGTTGCGCCAATTTGCAACGACCAACCAATGGATCGCGAACGGCGAGGTAGCATCTCTCGCCAACTTCCTGAATAGTTCGTCTACGGGTACGGGTGAGGCCGGCGGCCTGCTGCGCCGAAATGGATTTCCGGAGAACTTCATCGTTGTGAACCCGCAGTTCGGTTCGGTTCAGCTTCACGGGAACGACGACAACTCGACCTATCATTCGCTTCAGACATCACTGAGGAAACGTCTCTCCAAGGGCTTCAGCGGCGAGTTCAACTACACATGGTCGCGAGCAATCGGCAACTCTGCGGCCGGCAATGCGAATTTGAGCGACACGACAACGAGCGAGCGCGATCCGCGAAACCGGGATTTGCAGAAGGGGCTCCTGACTTTCCATCGCACACACACGTTCCGGTCGCATGGCACGTGGGATCTGCCGTTCGGCCCGAACCGGTCGCTGCTCGCCAACGCTCCAGGCTGGGTTCAGCGCACCGTTGAAGGCTGGAGTGTTTCCGGAATTTTTTCTTCGATCTCCGGTCAGCCGTTGAGTATCACCACCGCGCGCCGGACTCTGGACAGCCGCGGCAACATCAATACACCGGATCTTGTCGGCGCCTTACCGGACGGCCTCGGGAGCGTGCATCGGGGGGACGGCTTCGTTGAGTTTTTCCAAGGACTCGCCACCCCAAAAGCGTCGACGCCCAACTTCGGCGGGAATGCAACGTTGGCGGGCCGCTTCACCAATCAGGTCGTTGTGAACAGTGCCGGGAACATCATTCTTCAAAATCCGCAGCCTGGGACTGCAGGAAACCTCGGATTGTCGCAGGCCGGCGTTGAAGGGCCCGGCCGCCTTGGCCTGGATATGGCCCTGCAAAAGCGGACGCGGATTAAAGAGTCAACCACGTTCACGATCCGGGCGGATGCTGTGAATGTGTTGAACCGGCCGATCTGGAGCAATCCGAACACGGACATCAATTCCTCAAGCTTCGGCCGTATCACAACAGCTACGGGATCGCGGACCATCATCCTTAACGCCCGTATCGATTTTTAG
>CAZWGA010000040.1:0-52011 GCA_964633285.1 uncultured Solibacteraceae bacterium
TCGTGTCGCAATATCTGCATCGCCGGCTGCGCATCCGGCCGGATCGGGCCACCGGCTGGATCACGGAGACCTGCGGGATGCTGATCAAGGGGCTGAAATAGGCCGCGGCCGCCTTTAGCGCGTGAAGACATACCGGGGAACGCGGCGCCGGTAGTTGCGATAGGCCTGGCCGAACTTCTGCTCCAGATAGGACTCCTCCGGCCTGACCGCGGCAATATTCACGATCACCGAAGCGGGCGCGATCAGGATCATGAGCCAATCCAGCGTGAAGGCGAAGCCGATACCCGCCAGCGCGATCCAGACGCCGAGATAGATCGGATTGCGGGTCCACTGGAACACGCCGTCGGTCAAACCGGCAGTGAAGAGAGCGTACGTCTGTTCGTCATCCAGCGGCAGCGCATCCATGTTCAGGTCAAGACCCTCGTGATGCCTGAGCATGCGCAGGATGTCGTCGATGATGGTGAGCGTCGTGAGGGCCAGGAAATCCATTTTGAGCAGGCCGATCTTTTCGACGTCCGTCATCGGATACATCGTTGTGATTTCATCTTTATTCGACTTGTAAAGCGGCACGACTTCCGTGAGCGGCTGCGGTGAAATCACGACTCCGGCCGCGTGTGTGGATGCGTGGCGGGCCAGCCCTTCAAGGCGTTTTGCGACATCGATCAGTTCCTGGACGCGCGCATCACTTTGTACGAGGTTTTTGAGGTCCGGATTCTGGTCCAGTGCCTTGTCGAGCGTAATGTGCAGTTCGGTGGGCACCATCTTCGCGATCTTGTCGACTTCCGCGTACGTCATCTCCATGCCGCGGCCCGTGTCGCGAATGACGCCGCGCGCAGCCATCGTTCCGAACGTAATGATCTGCGAAACGTTTTCGCGCCCATACTTCTTCGTGACGTAATCGATCACGGAGGCGCGTCGATTCATACAGAAATCGATGTCGATATCGGGTAGTGTGACGCGTTCCGGATTTAAGAAACGCTCGAACAGAAGACCGTACTGCAGCGGATCGAGATCCGTAATACGCATGCAGTACGAAACCAGACTCCCTGCGGCTGAGCCGCGGCCCGGCCCAACGGGAATGTCGTTCTCGCGCGCGTACCGGATCAGATCCCATACGATCAGGAAATATCCCGAGTACTTCATTCCCTGAATAATGCGGATCTCTTCGGCGAGCCTTTCTTCATATGCCGTAATCGCGTTCTTCAGAACGCCGCGATCGGCCAGCGGTTTCAGGTACTCGAGCCGGTCCTGAAATCCGTCCTGAACCACTTTGGCAAAATACGTATCGATCGTGAATCCAGGCGGCACAACGAACTCTGGAAACGGATTCTTGACCTGCTGAAGTTTCAGATTGCAGCGCTCGCCGATCTCCACCGTTTGATCAAGAACGAACGGGATTTCGCCGAATACCTGATCCATCTCCGCGCGGGTCTTGAAGTAGAACTGATCGGTATAAAACTTCATCCGGTTCGGATCATTAACCGTCTTGCCGGTCTGAATGCACAGAAGGATATCGTGCGCGCGGCAATCGTCCTTATGCATGTAATGGCAGTCGTTCGTGGCTGCCGCGCGAATGCCGGTTCGCTCGGAAATACGGAGCATATCGGGAATGATCTTTCGCTGTTTCTCGAGACCGTGATCGTGAATCTCGAGGAAGAACCGGTCTTTTCCAAAAATGTCCTGATAATCCGACGCCGCTTTTTCCGCCTGCTCGACCCGGCCCGCCAGAACGTTCGACGCGACCTCACCATTGAGGCAGGCCGAAAGGCCGATCAGCCCTTCACTGTGCTCGCGCAACAATTCCTTGTCGATGCGGGGTTTGTAATAGAAACCTTCGAGGTAGCCCTTTGAAACCAGCTTGACGAGGTTCTGATAGCCGGTTTCGTTCTCGCAGAGAACGATCAAATGATTGGGCCGGCCGCTCGCAGGATCGCGATCCAATCGATTCGTCCTGGCGACGTACATCTCGCATCCGATGATCGGTTTGACTCCGGCTTTTTTAGCGGCTTCATAAAAGCCGATTGCACCAAACAGATTTCCATGATCCGTGACGGCAACCGCGGGCATTTTGTACTTCGCGGCCGTAGCGGCAAGTACATTGTGGTCGCACGCGCCATCCAGAAGACTGAAACCCGAGTGGAGATGGAGGTGTACAAAGTTCGACATGGACCTTCATTCCCACTCAATGGTTGCGGGCGGTTTCGACGTAATATCGTAGACGACGCGGTTGATTCCCTTCACTTCGTTTACAATCCGATTTGCAATCAGACCCATCAAATCGTAGGGAAGGCGAACCCAGTCCGCGGTCATCCCGTCGTTGCTGTGTACTGCGCGAATAGCCAGGGTGTGCTCGTATGTCCGGATATCACCCATGACGCCAACGCTCTTTACGGGAAGCAAAACACCAAACGACTGCCAGATCTGCCGGTACAAGCCGGCCTTCTTGATCTCGGAGACCAGAATGTCGTCGGCCTCCTGGAGCATTCGAACACCTTCTTTGGTGATTTCGCCCATGATGCGAACGGCCAGTCCCGGTCCCGGAAACGGTTGGCGCCACACCATATCTTCCGGCAGACCCAATTGGAGGCCGACGCGCCGCACTTCATCCTTAAATAATTCCCGGAGCGGTTCGACGAGCTTGAGATGCATACGTTCAGGCAGGCCGCCGACATTGTGATGGGACTTGATCGTCTGCGAGGGCCCCTTTACGGAAACGGATTCGATCACGTCCGGATACAACGTGCCCTGCACCAGGAACTCAACGGCGCCGATGCGCTGAGCTTCCTCTTCAAAAACGCGGATGAATTCGTTTCCAATCAGTTTGCGTTTCTTTTCGGGATCACTCACGCCGGCCAGCATGTTGAGAAATCGTTCGGATGCGTCGACACCGCGAACGTTCAGGTGAAGATTGTCCCGGAGCATCGCGAGAACCTTCTCAAACTCATTCTTGCGAAGCAGTCCCGTATTCACGAAAACGCCGACAAGACGGTCACCGATCGCCCGCGAAACCAGCGTTGCAGCCACAGTCGAATCGACACCGCCGCTGATCGCGCAGAGCGCGCGACCGGATCCGATCTGCGTCTGAATACGCGCGATTGAATCTTCGATGAAGTGGCCGATCGTCCAGTCCCCCCGGCAGCGGCAGACATCGAAGATAAAACGCCGGAGCAACGCGTCCCCGTTTTCGGTATGGCTTACTTCGGGATGAAACTGAATTCCAAAAAGTTTGCTTCCGGGATTCTCCATTGCAGCAATGGTTGTCTCCGTTCGCGCGGTCACCGCAAATCCCGGCGGTGCTTCAAGGACCCGGTCACCATGACTCATCCAGACCCGGCGCATTCCATTCAGCAGGCATGACGGCGAAACCGCTTCGATTTCACGTAAGCCGTATTCCCGCTGCGAGGACGGTTCTACCTGTCCCCCGAGTTCCTTGCCGAGGAGCTGCATTCCGTAGCAGATACCGAGTACGGGAATTCCCAGACGCAGAATTCCCGGGTCGCAGAGAGGGGCCTTGTCCTCGTAAACCGACGAGGGGCCTCCGGACAGAACAATGCCCCTGGGGTTCTTGTCTTTCAGTTGATCAACTGAAACATTGAAAGGGACGATCTCAGTGTAGACATTCGCTTCGCGAATGCGGCGCCCTATAAGTTGTGTGTACTGTCCACCGAAATCAAGGATGAGAACCGTTTCAAATTTCGACGACATTGTGCCTCATTATATCAACCGCAGAAAACCTCACCAGAAGCAGATAGCTGTGGAGAAATGTCAGAAATCCGATTGCGATCAACGCAGCAACGCCCATTGCAACTGCTTCCGGCATCCGTGACACGTGAAGGAATCCCGTGATAACGATTGCGCCGAGAAATCCTCCCACCATTATTTCAACCGATAAGAGAATTCCTATCAGACCAGTGACCCGAATGAGGTCCGTCCCTAAGAGTTGCACCGCGTCGCCTCTGACGAGCGTATCCAAAACGGTCAAAAGAAATGCGAGCGCCAGAATCGCAATGAGGCTCGCTGCGGCCGGTCCTCTTGCGTCAGGCCACAGAGCCGGCCATTCCGCAGTGGGAGCGAGAAGGATCTGGGAAAAGGTGATGAGAACCAGAGTGGCGCCCGCGCCGGCAAGCAACATGGTCTTGAGCAAAGAGGAAGCAAGAAACAAAACTCTCTCCTTCCGGGAAAGGCGTGGATCAGGCTTTCTCAAAATCCGTGCGCGGAAATAAGCTTCCAGCCAGAACCAGAACGCCGCCGAAAATATGAATACAGCAGCCACGCTCCGGATGATGTCGTCCCGGTGCACATTCCAGAATTCCCGCAGCAGCCTTCGCGCGAGCTGGTCGTTAAGATTCCGGATACCGGTATCCTGCCAGGCAATGGTGCGCAGATCACTGGCGAACCACACCACGACGCTCAAAAGGAAAATCAGGGTCACGACAAGCCAGACGGCTTTCCAGGCGACGTCCAGAAAGACGAGATGTATTCGATCGCGGGCCGTCGAGACGCCTTCGGAAAGAACCTCTTCCACCCTCATGTTTCTATGGCGGAGGCCAGGAGAATATGTTCGGCAGTTTGAATTGCGTTTGAGGCAGCAATTCGAAGATTGTCGGCGACTACCCAAAGCGCAAACTGCGCTGCATCCGCCTCCATCGGTCGGACGCGTCCGATGTGGATTTTGTCGCTTCCCACCGCTGCAACCGGTGAAGGACTCGTGGAGCCCGCTTCCACGACCAAGTTCGGGTTGGCTTTCAGGTGATCGAGTAGTACGTGCGCATCGCCGAGCAAGTGAACAAACATCGAGAATGAAATCGAGTGAAATACAGGCGTCTGCAGGACAGAGATTCCGGGACTGGGAAAAGTTTCGCCGAAAACTGAATGAAGCTGATCCAGAATCCGCTTCTCCGTCGCTGCCGAGGCCTCATCCTCTGGAAGAATATTGAAGGCGAGCTGCCCTCTGAATACTTTTTTCTCCACCTGCTGGAAATTAAGAAGACTGACGGTTTGCTCCTGGAGTTCCTCCACGCCGGCATTCCCTCTCTCGGAAGCCGGCTCCAGAACCGTGACATGCGCCGACTGCACGGTGTAAGTGTGGTGCAGGTCGGAAAGAACGCGTCCGATAACGATCGTTGCAGGATGTGGATTGACGAAGTATCCCTGCGACCGAAGAGTCTTCTTATCCGACACGCCATGCAGATAAACGACGCCGTTCCTGCCGGTCTGTGTCAGGTCGATGGTGAGATCCGGAAACCGGGCACCGCTGGCAACGTAGGCCCGCATGATTTCAGGACTGCAGGTGAAGAACGCGACGTCGATGTCTTCGAGAGTCGAAGGCGAGATGACCTGCGTGATTTGAATATCGCCGGCGAACTCCTGCAGCAGTCCGGCATACTCTTCGGTTTCAAGAAGCGCGAGCCTGCCTATGGGAAGAGATCGCTCCTCCAGCATCTCGCGCAGCTCTTTTCCCAGCGCAGACGTGGAACCTACGATGGCGATATTCGGCGACTTTCGCATTTCCGTTCAGCTCACGATTAATTCTTGATGTTACCATGCGCGGGCTCGGACGTTGAGACGCTGGACGGAAGGAACCGGCGGACGGTCTGGACCAGATTTGTTATCAGGCCGGTACTGGCGTAGATCGTTGCCATCAGGAGTAGCACAACCTCGGAATAGAGGTACACGAGACTGATGAGCAGAGCCGTAATGGACAGAGCCAGACTGGGCCGGGCTTTCTTTACATCGAATTCCTTAAAGCTCGGATAGCGAACGGTGCTGATCATCAGGAATGCAAGCAGAAGGACAAGAAACGACCACAGCAGAGCCGATCCAACGAAAAGAGTCGGACTCTTGAAAAAATGAACAACGGAAGCGATAACGCCGGCCGCTGCCGGAATAGGAAGACCGACAAAATTCCTTTTTGAGCTGGCTTCAGGTGGCTTCTTGCTTTGCACATTGAAGCGCGCCAGGCGAAGAGCTCCGCAAACCACAAAGAGAAAACTGGCCACGGATCCAAGCTGATGCACATGCGTTGCGGCGCTGCCATCGATTCCGGTAATCGCGCCAAACCCCCAACTGAACGATAGAATTCCCGGCGCCACGCCGAACGTCACAACGTCCGCAATCGAATCGAGTTGAACACCGAAATCGCTGGCCGTTTTCGTGAGGCGGGCAATGCGGCCGTCGAGGCCGTCCAGGATATATCCGATGCCGATGAGGATTGCAGCCGAATCCCAGTTACCGCGCAGGGTGGAAACGATCGAATAGTATCCGCAGAAAATATTTCCGATGGTAAATAAGCTGGGAAGGATGGAAAGGCTCTGCCGGATTCGGGCCTGATCGCGGATGCGTCTCGATTGGCGTCTTTCACTCATGCAATGTTTTTAATGACTCCGATCGGACTCGAACCGCCGCGAACGCGAACGCCTCGCTGAACGGTAACTTCGGTTGCCGGCGGAAAGAATATATCGACACGCGAACCAAATCGAATCAATCCCACCAGCTCTCCCTTCGCCACCGTTTCTCCTACCTTTTTCCAGAAGACGATCCGCCGCGCAACAAGGCCTGCAATCTGAGTAAAAACGATTTTCAGCTCACCGCTGCTGACCATAATGATGTTTCGCTCGTTCTCAATGCTTGCGTCGTGATTGAAGGCCGCCTTGAATTTCCCCTTTCGATAATCGATCGATTCGATACGGCCCGCAATCGGACTCCGATTCACATGGACATTGAAAATCGAAAGAAAAATGCTGACCTTCGTCACGTTCCCCACGCGTTCGATCTTGACCACGCGCCCGTCTGCCGGTGAAACAATGATCCGGGGATCGGCAGGGATCTCGCGCCCGGGATTCCGGAAAAAGAATGCCACAAATGCGCACAACAGGATCAGTAAAATCCCCGCCAGGGACAAACCCAGCGCGAAAGCAAGGATAGCCGCCGCCACGAGCGGCACAAGAAATCGGAATGCGTCTTTGACAATCATGAAGAGGACGGGAAGGATGGCTTCGTGTCATGCGCCTTTGTGTCTTTGTGGTTTAAACACAGAGGCACAATGACACAAAGGCGCAAAACAATTCTACGTATGCTGATGGCTCAGTTCGTTTCGAGCTTTTTGGATCATGGAATTCATCTGGTCTTTCAACTGAAGTTTTTTCTTCTTAAGCCTGATTTCATCGAGGTGATCTTGTTCCGTCATGTGATGGCGGCTGTGAAGCTCCGCGAGTTGCCCTTCGTACAGCTTGTGTTCTTCAGCAAGGCGGCGAAATTCAGGGTTCGCGGATATCAAGTGATCCTTGATCTCCTCCTCCTTCATCATCGTGATCCTCCTATTTATGATGGGAATGTGGAATTTAGTGGCTTATGGGCCACCGTAACACACGCATGAACACGAGTTCAATCCGAAACATCGAGTTCCATCACGTACGCATCTTCGATCGGATTCGAATAGTAGTTCTTCCGTTCGCCCGTGATTTTAAATTCGAACGTCAAATAAAAGTTGATTGCCGGATTGTTCGATTTTCGCACTTCCAGAATGACTTTCCGCGCCTTTCGCCTTCCGGACTCCTGGATTGCGGCAGCCATCAGTTCTTTACCGATGCCGGACCGGGCGTGTCCGCTCTCGACCGCAATGTTATAGATTTCGGAAACGTCTGCCGCAATATGAAAGATGACGAAACCCACAATGTTCGGACGCGCCATTTCGTCTTCAATTTCCGCGATAAAACTGGACGTGAAGCCGTCGTCGTTGAGCAGGCGGTAGTAACTGTCGATCGACCAGTGGGAAAGATGGTGCCAGGAGCGCTCGATGTCGATGATCCGATCGATGTCGCCTTTGCGAACTTTACGAATTCGGACTTCCAATGCTTTCACGAGCCATCTCCGCGTCCGTCCTGCGCACATACAAAGGCGCAAGCGGACCGCTATTCGGCGTAGCGGCCAACTCGGCAATCGTCGAAGCCAGATACAGATCCGTTGCTTGAATGTTCCATTCGGATCGTTTCTCAATCATGGAGCGGTACCGAATGGCTCCATCCCCGCAAAAAATCAGCGGCCCTGCCGGCAGAGACTCCAGCCACTGGGCGGGTTTTAGCACGACCGGAGCGCATTCTTCAACTAGACTGTCATCGCTGTCTTCTATGCGCATCCGCCGGTACAGGGCGCCATAAACGTCTCCGCGCCGGGCATCAATCATGGTCGCAATCGAAGCATTGACGATACCCGCTTTCCAAGCCAGACCTTTCAGTGTCGGAATGCCGGCCCCGATCTTGCCATGGGCCGCAACGAAACCCTCCATTGCGGCAATTCCGACGCGCAGGCCTGTAAACGACCCGGGTCCGCTCGCCGCGGCAAAGACGTCGATATCGGAAAGCTGAAATGGAAGATGTTTGAAGAGGAACTCGATGCTGCGAAACAGACGTTCGGAATACTGGATGGAAGACGCGAGACGAACCTCGCCGAGAATCTCATTGCGATCTGCCACGCAAACGCTGCCGCGTTCGGAACTCGTGTCGACCGCCAAAACACGCATGCCTGTATTATAAGAACTGAAAGGATTCAGGCATGGAGAAAATCGGAATTCTGACGGGTGGAGGCGACTGTCCGGGTCTGAACGCAGTGATTCGCGCCGTTGTCCGCAGATCTCATGCTTTGGGATACGACTGTCTTGGAATCAAGAATGGCTGGGCCGGTCTGGTTCACGGCTATACCGAGCCCCTGACGGACTTCTCAGTCACAGGCATCCTGCCCCGAGGCGGAACGATTCTTGGGACTTCACGTACCAATCCGTTCAAACAACTGGAGCATATTCAAAAGCTTAAATCGAACTGGCAAAAGTTTGGCTTGAACTATCTGGTTGCCGTTGGCGGCGAAGATACCCTGGGTGTCGCACACAAACTATTCAAGGAGGGTTATGCGATTGTTGGGGTGCCGAAGACCATCGATAACGACCTCGCCGGAACCGATTATACGTTTGGTTTCGATACTGCCGTCCAGATCGTTACCGAGGCGATCGACAGGCTGCACACAACCGCCGAATCTCACAAACGCGTCATGGTCGTGGAGGTCATGGGACGTCATGCCGGCTGGATTGCCACGCATTCGGGAATGGCAGGAGGCGCGGATTGCATTCTGGTTCCGGAAAAGAAATTCAATGTCGATGACGTGTGCGTCCTGATCCGGAAACGTATTGACCGCGGACGGGAGTTCGCCATTGTCGTTGTTGCAGAAGGCGCAACGCCGGATGAAACCCATCAGGCCATCACGAAGGCCGGCCATATCGACGATTTCGGGCATGTACAATTAGGGGGCATCGGAGACTGGCTCGGCGCTCTCATCGAACGCAAAACGGGCATCGAAACACGCGTAACCGTCCTCGGTCACGTTCAGCGCGGCGGGACACCTTCAGCTTTCGATCGAGTCCTCGCCACGCGTTTCGGACTCAAAGCCGTCGAATTGATCCGTAAAAAACAATTCGGATACATGGCTTCCCTTCGCGGCACGGAAATCGTTGCCGCTCCCATCGAAGAAGCATTGGCGCAAAAGCTTCTCGATCCCAAAGTTTTTGATGACGCTGCGGTCTTTTTCGGATAGAAGTGCCTGATCCAACGATGCAAGACGACCTGACCCCAATGATGCGGCAGTATCATGCCGTTAAGCAGGAAACACCCGATGCCCTGCTGCTCTTCCGCCTCGGCGATTTCTACGAATTGTTTTTTGACGACGCCGTCACCGCATCGCGCGAACTGGAAATCACACTCACGGCGCGCAACAAGGACAGCGGTAATCCCGTTCCGATGTGCGGAGTTCCCTATCATGCGGCTGACGGCTACATCGCGCGGCTTCTTCGCAAAGGTTATAAGGTCGCGATCTGCGACCAGATGGAAGCGCCCCAAAAGGGCGTAAAACTCGTCAAGCGCGAAGTAACGCGGGTGATCACCCCGGGTACCGTCACGGATACTAATGTTCTGAGTCCGGGAGAAAACAATTTCCTGCTTGCTGTTCTGGACCGCGACGAGCAACTAGGTTGCGCATTCCTCGATATATCCACCGGCGAACTCCGCACGGCTCAGTTTTCCGGCGACGAACGATGGAATCGTCTCCTTCTGGATATTGAGCATTTCTCGCCGCGGGAAGTGTTGTTTCCCGAAAAACTCAAGGAAGCCGTTCAGCGGATCGACCATGGAATCGCGAGAACCGCGATGGACGACTGGCTCTTTGACTCCGACTACGCCACACGCATTTTGCGCGAACAATTCGGCACTGCAACGCTGGATGGTTTTGGCCTGGCGGGCAGGAACGCGGCAGTCGGCGCCTCGGGGGCAATGATCCACTACGTGCGCCAAACACAAAAAACCACACTCGAGCACATCACGAGCCTGAATTACTCCGAATCTGCCGACTACCTTGTGCTCGATGCCGCAACGATCCGAAATCTCGAGCTCTTCGAATCATCAACACCTTCCGAGGCCGGTTCGAAAGACACGCTGCTCGGCGTGATCAACCGAACAAGAACCGGAATGGGCGCCCGGCTTCTCCGAAACTGGATGGTGCGGCCTTCGTTGAGCGCCCCCGAAATCGAATCGAGATTAGATGCCGTCGGAGAGTTGGTTCATTCCGCCGTGTTGCTTGATGAAACCCGATCGTCCTTCGATGGAATGCTCGACCTTGAAAGGTTGCTCGGGAAGATAACCATCGGAACGGCTGGTCCCCGCGAACTCACGGCCTTGAGAGCGTCAATAGACCGTTTGCCTGCAATATCCGCTGCGCTCGATGTTTTGAAAGCCGAACGATTCTCGACCCTTCGGCGCCGGCTGGATCTGCTGGAGGATCTCGGTGAACTGCTGAAGACGGCAATCAGCGACGAACCCCCATTTGTGCTGGCTGACGGCGGTGTGATTCGTGAGGGATATCACGCCGAGCTGGACGAACTGCGGTCTCTCTCGAAAAACAGCAAAACGTATCTGGCTTCCGTTGAGACTCGCGAACGGGAGCGTTCCGGGATTGGCTCACTGAAAGTCAGGTTCAACAGAGTCTTTGGGTATTACATCGAGGTCTCGAAAGCCAATCTTCATCTCGTACCGAAGGATTACGATCGCAAACAAACACTGGTGGGGGCCGAGCGATTTGTCACACCGGAACTGAAAGAGTACGAAGAGAAGATCCTGACGGCGGAGGAAAAGATTCTCGAGATTGAAAAAAATCTTTTTCAACAAATCCGGAGCAGGATTGCAGAACATGCCCGGCGCATTCGTGAAACGGCAGGTGTCATTGCGGAATTCGATGTCCTCGGGAGCTTTTCCGCCGCGGCTCAGCGATTCGGGTACTCGCGGCCCCAGATTTCGGCCGGCGACGAGTGCGTGATTCGGAAAGGCCGGCATCCTGTGATTGAAGCGCTGGCTGAGCAACATCGTGCGGATCGATTTGTGCCGAACGATCTGTTCATGAACGATTCGACGGATCAGATACTCATCGTCACCGGCCCCAATATGGGCGGCAAGTCGACGTTCCTCCGGCAGAATGCGCTTCTCGTGATTCTGGCCCAGATGGGATCGTTTGTTCCGGCGCAACTGATGAAGTTTCCAATCGTCGATCGGATCTTCACCCGTATCGGCGCTTCCGACAATCTCGCGCGCGGCCGTTCCACGTTCATGGTGGAAATGACGGAGACCGCGATTATTTTGAACTCCGCGACGCCGCGAAGCCTGGTCATTCTGGACGAGATCGGCCGCGGCACCGCGACATTCGACGGACTGTCTTTAGCCTGGGCCGTTATCGAATACATTCAATCGAATATCCACGCGAAAACCATTTTTGCAACCCACTATCACGAACTGACCGAACTCGCCGGCCTGCTACCCGGTATCCGTAACTATCACGTCGCGGCCAAGGAAGCGGAAAACCGGATTATTTTCCTGCGAACGGTTGAACCCGGAGCTGCAGACCGGAGTTACGGTATTGAAGTAGCGAAACTTGCGGGAATTCCCGGAGTTGTGACACAGCGCGCACGGGAGATCCTCAAAAAACATGAGGAAAATGAGCATCAGTTGTCTGATAATCTCACCGTTCGAGCCGGACGCAAGCCCAAACTAGTTGTCAATCAGTTGGCGCTCTTCACCGCTCTCGAAGAAGAGCTAAGGAATGCTCTGCGCGCCGTGGACGTGGATCGCCTCACGCCCATGGAAGCACTGCGCCTCCTGGCTGAATTCAAGGAGAAAGCAAGATAGTTTTTTTGGGGCCATGAAGGATCACCTCACCCTGGAGCAAAAAGTCGGTCAATTGTTCGTCGTCGGATTTCAGGGATACGAACCCGATCGCGAAACACGAATCCTGCTGGATATTGTTCGACCTTCCGGCTTTGTTTTCTTTCAACGAAACATCGAGAGCTTCGATCAGATCTATGCGGTAACGAGCCGCCTGCGCGATCTTTCGCCGATTCCCGCGTTCCTCGCCATTGATCACGAAGGCGGCCGGGTTGACCGGCTAAAGCAGCTTTTCGCGCCGATTCCTCCGTTGTCGGAGCTGGCCGGCGCCGGACTTTCCCAATTGCGCCTGGGCGCTCGAATTATCGCTTCGGAATTGGACGCGACGGGCTTCAATCTGAACTTAGCTCCGGTCCTCGATCTACGTGTAGCCGGATCAATCGTCGAAGAACGGTGCCTGGCTTCAGATCCGTTGGAAGTGGCCAGGCTCGGCGTGGCGTTTGTCGAAGAACTTTCAAAGCGCGGCATCGTTTCCTGTGCCAAACATTTTCCGGGACTGGGACACGGAACGATCGATCCTCATTTTGCGCTCACGAAAATCGATCGCAACAAACGCCAGATCCTTCAGGAAGACATCGTTCCTTTCGCCAAACTTTTCGGCCACACCGGCCTGATCATGATCTCTCATGCGCATTATCCCGGCCTTGGAGACGATAAACCCACTCCGGCGTCACTGTCGCCAAGAGTCATCGAAAATCTCCTGCGCAAAAAGCTGGGCTACCGCGGGCTGACGATCACGGACGATCTGACGATGGGGGCGATAACCAGCATCGGTCTGACTCCCGATTTGTTTCTTCGCGCGTTTGAAGCCGGCAACGACCTTTTGTTGTTTTCGCAGACTACACCGCTTCTCGAGGACGCATTCAAAACGATTTTGAGAGCGGCACGCGGCAGCGCTGCGGTCCGCCGGCGAGTCGATGAGTCTGTGGATCGGATCCTTGCGCTGAAATCACAGATGCAGTTCAACCCTCTAAGGTATCGCGCCCACTTGAAAGCCCGCATCACGCGGCAAATCGAGAAACTGAGGCTTGGTGCCCTTGCCGCGGTGAACGCCGGCTAGAACCCGCGGCTACATACTCGTTCGCAATCTGCCTTAGAATACTTGCGTGTTCTTCCTTCTTTTCCTGCTTGTCTTCCTCATTCCTGGCTGCACGCCGCAAACGATGTCGGCCGACCCATCCGTCATCACGATCGCTCTGGATGATCCACCAACAAACCTCGACCCACGGATCGGGAATGACGCGAGTTCCGAGCGATTTTTCCAGATCATGTTCAGCTCGCTCGTCAAGAAAGACGAACATTCGGCGATTCTGCCGGATCTGGCGCTAAGCTGGGATGTTCCCAATCCCACGACTTACATTTTTCATCTCCGTCAAGACGTCAAGTTTCACGATGGCCGCCTGCTGACGGCGAAAGACGTCATTTTCACATTCCAGACTATTTTGAACGGCACAGTGCGAACACCGAAGTCAGGAACCTTTGATCGCATTGCATCGATCGAGGCACCGGACCCGTTCACTGTCGTTTTCAAACTGAAGGAAGTCTTCGCGCCATTTCTCTGGAACCTGACGGGCGGGGCCATCGGTATTATCCCGGACGGTTCGGGCCCAGACTTCGGACGGCATCCGATCGGAACCGGCCCGTTTCAGTTTGTTCGCTATGCGCTTGACGAAGAACTCGTGCTCAAGCGCAATGAAAATTACTACGGGACCAAAGCCTCCGCGCCTGTTTTGAGATTCAAGATCATTCCTGAAACCGTGGTTGCCGCCCTCGAACTGCGAAAAGGATCGGCCGACATTGCATTGAACATCCTGACTCCGGATATGGTCGAGGTCATCAAAAACGACCAAGCGCTCAAAGTCATGCAGGACGAGGGTTCGAATTATCAGTACATCGCGTTCAACCTGGAGGATCCGGTGTTTCGAGATCTGCGTGTCCGGCAGGCCATTGCCTACGCGGTGGATCGCGATTCGATCATCAGGTACCTCTGGCGTGGCGAGGCTCGGCCTGCGTCCGGCGTGCTAACGGAGAGCAACTGGGCGTATGAAGGAGGCGTCAAGACGTATTCCCACGATCCAATGCGTGCCCGGCAATTGCTGAAAGAAGCAGGTTACGAACACCTGTCGTTTACGTATCGAACATCGAACGACGACATCGGCCGGCTCATGGCATCGGCATTTCAGCAACAACTGCGTGACGTCGGGGTCAACATGCAGATTCGAGCGAATGAATTCGCCACTTTTTTTGCCGATATTATTCGTGGAAATTTCCAGATGTATTCGCTTCGTTGGGTTGGAGGAACCGACGATCCGGATTTCTTCAACCTGGTCTTTCACTCCAAAATGATTCCCATGAAGGGATCCAACCGCGGTCACTATTCGAATCCACGAGTCGACGAATTGATCGACTTCGCCCGTCACGAACTGGATACCGAAAAACGTAAAGCGGCCTACCACGAAGTTCAGCGTATCGTTGCGCTGGAGCTTCCCTACATCAGCCTGTTTCACCGCGACAATGTCTGCGTGTACAACAAACGCATCGAAGGCATCAAAGTCTATCCGGATGCGAACTGGACATATTTAACGAGCGTCCACGTTCGAGCAGGACAGTAGCTATGCAGAGCTTTCTGCCGCCGTTCTAAAGATTGGCCCACCGATAGGCGGAGAACAACACGACTTCACGGAAACTATGCCAGAAGCGCTGGGAAGCGTCGAGTTCGATAGGACTGTTGGGAACAGGCGACGTATAGACCATGATTCCATTGTCCGAGAACATTCTCTTCACACGATAAAGATGGAAGCCGTCGCTGACTACGAGCGCAGTCTTCCAGCCTTTCGCATGAAGGAAACCGGAGGCGGCCCTGATGCTGTCATAGGTGCTTCCACCGGCCTGCTCGACGACGATATTCGTGACGTCAACGCCGCGTTGGACGAGATACTTCATACTGACCTGAGCTTCCGAAAAATTCGGATCCGGTCCATAGCTTCCAGTCGTAATGATTTCCTGCGCGTAACCTTTCTTGTACAGCTCGTGCGCATGATCGAGCCGAGCTTTCAGGACCGGAGACGGATGACCGTTGTACTGCGCTGCTCCGAGAATCACGATGGCATCGGCATGCTGGGCCTGGTCGATGATCGCGCAATCTCGAATCTGGCGGTAAATGTAGAATCCGTAAATGAAAACGACAAGTAACGTGGTGACTGTCGCCAGGGTCCCCCATTTGACCACTCGCGCGATCATGCGGCTCCTCTCCGGATCCTGCCTTTAAGAAACTCCTCCAACTGTCCAAAAGAAACAGGTCCTTCTCTTAGAAAAACCGGTGGATCGGAAGTGAGATCCAGGAGCGTCGATCCTGTCCGCGACGGTAGCGTTCCCCCGTCGATGAACGCATCCAGACGATCGCCGAGCTGTTCACGAACCTCGTCCGCCGTTATCGTGGAGAGCCGGCCGCTGCGGTTGGCGCTGGTTGCCGTAATCGGTGTTCCGAGTGTTTCCACCAGTTTCGTAGCGACTGGTGCAACCGGCCAACGCACTCCAATGGTATTCGTATTTGCCGTGACAATCCCGGGCAGCGATGCTTTCGCGGGCACGATGAGGGTCAAAGGCCCCGGCCAGAATTCCGCAGAAACCGCATCGAAGAGCCCGGGAGGCTCAGTGACAGATTTCGCCCTCCCTATCGAGTCCACCAACAGCAGAATCGGTTTGGTTTCAAGCCGGCCCTTGATTTCAAAAATGTGAGAGACGGCGGAAGGGTTGAATGGATCGGCGCCGAGACCATAACTGGTATCCGTCGGGAAGGCCACCACTCCTCCGTTTCGGATAAGGTCGCGGAGTTCACTGAATTCTGCATCCTGCAGCAGGCCGGCGTAAAAACACCTCACTTGCGGATTGTACTACCGTGTTACTCTCCGACAAGTATCCGCCGGCCAACGATGGAAATCGGAAAACACAGCCGCAAACTTGTGGAGCTTCGCAAAGCCGTTCGTGGCGGTACTCTCACGAGCGATGGACTGTTGCCCGTCGAAGGACCGACCTTGCTGGAGGAAGCGAACCGGAGCGGATTACAGATCGAGGATATGTACGTGCGCGCCGGAGCGGGAATGCCCACTGTTGCTGCCACCTCCGTGCATGAAGTCCCGCAGGATATATTCAAAACGATTCAGGATACGGAACACTCTCAGGGCGTCATCGCCACAATTCGTCCTCGCGCGTTTTCGATCGGCGACGTTCTCGCTGCATCGCCGGCTCTGATTCTTCTGATGTGCCGCCTCCAGGACCCTGGCAATGTCGGCACCATTTTGCGAATCGCCGAATCTTTTGGCGCAACAGGCTGCATCGCGGTTTCCGGTACGGCAAGCTTTCACAACGGCAAGGTCGTGCGCGCCAGCACGGGCAGCATCTTCCGATTACCTCATGCCGGTGGTGTACAACTCGGTACGGCCATTCATGAACTCCATGCAAGAAACATCTCGCTAGTCGGGTCATCGCCGGCGGCAGTCGACACCATCGACCATTGGAATTGGCTCAAGCCTGCAGCCATTCTGATCGGAAACGAAGGCGCGGGCCTGAGTCACGATGAGCTTAAGGCCTGCGACGCTGTTCTACGTATTCCGCACAAGGCTGTTGTGGAGTCTTTGAATTCAGCGGTCGCAGCGGCGGTAATCCTCTATGAAGCTTCGCGGCAACGGAACGCCTTATGAGCGGATCTCTTTTTGAGGAAGATAATCGGCCGGTAAGCGTACCCGCAGACGCCCCGCTCGCCGACCGCATGCGTCCCCGAACTCTGGACGAAGTTGTGGGACAGGCGCATCTTCTGGAAACCGGCAAGCCGCTGCGCACCGCTATCGAAGGTGACCAGGTTCCATCGATGATTCTTTGGGGACCACCCGGAGTTGGCAAGACGACGCTGGCCCAGGTCATCGCGAATATCACGAAGTCCACCTTCGTACCCTTCAGCGCCGTTCTAGCCGGTATCAAAGAGATAAAGGAAATCATGGCGGCGGCTGAAAAAGCGCGCCGGCTGGGACGGCGAACCATAGTCTTTGTGGATGAAATTCATCGCTTCAACAAAGCGCAACAGGACGCGTTTCTGCCGCACGTCGAACACGGGAACATCACACTTATCGGAGCAACAACGGAGAACCCCTCGTTCGAAGTGATCTCGGCCCTCTTATCCCGCACTCGTGTATTCGTTTTGAAGGCGCTGTCCGATGAGGATGTTGTCCTTTTGCTGCGGCGCGCCGTTGACCGTGAACGATTCAGCGCGGATGACGAGGCGATCAACGCTATCGCAATACTCGCCAACGGCGACGCACGCACTGCTCTGAACATTCTTGAGCTGGCTCTGCGGGGAACAAAACCTGGAGAGCCGATCACGAAATCCACGATCGAGCAGGCTTCTCAAAAGACTTTTCTGTACGACAAAGGCGGCGAAGAACATTACAACATCATCTCTGCTCTGCACAAATCATTGCGAAATTCGGATGCCGATGCGGCTCTGTACTGGCTGGCGCGAATGCTGGAGGCTGGTGAAGATCCGCTCTACATTGTGCGGCGCCTTGTTCGATTCGCGTCGGAGGATATCGGCTTAGCGGATCCGCATGCGCTGCGGATCGCTCTCGATGCGAAGGATGCGTACAATTTCATCGGACTGCCGGAAGGCAAGCTTGCTATTGCACAATGTGTCATCTACCTGGCCGCTGCTCCGAAATCCAACTCCGTTTACACCGCCTACGATTCCGTTGTTCACGATGTGGAGAACACGCGAAATGATCCCGTGCCGATGCATATTCGTAATGCGCCGACGGGCCTCATGAAGGGTCTCGGCTACGGGAAAGGCTATCAATACGCCCATGACGTCGAGGGCAAGGTGGCCGATATGGATTGCCTGCCGGAGTCGCTGAAAGGAAGAAAGTATTTTCACGGCCAGCAAATCGGTGATGAAGCGGAAATCCAGCGGCGCCTGGATGAAGCCTCCCGAAAGAAAATACGCAAGCCGCCGGATGATCCTGGCTAGAAGTAGAGCATGTGGTCCTGGAGAATGCATCGATCCATCACAACCTCAAGACCTGCCGCCCGAGCTTTCGCCGCTGCTTCTTCGTGAATGACTCCCAATTGCATCCAGATCACACGAGCGCTTCGTCGAATAGCGGCATCCACGATGTCGGGAACATACTCAGGGCGGCGAAAAATATCGACGATTTGAAAAGGCTCCGGGACATCGTCGAGCGAAGCATATGACTTCTCGCCCAGAACTTCCGTTTCCTGAGGATTCACCGGAATAATGCGATACCCGTTGTTCTGCATGTAACGTGAAACCGAATTGCTCGCCCGCCACCTGTTCGAAGAAAGGCCTACAACCGCGATCGTCTTGTAAGCTTCGAGAATTTCTTTGATGCTCACAGGACTTTATCCAGCGCCTCGAAAAACGCGAGATTCTGTTCCTGGGTTCCTACGGACACACGCATCGCCTGCGGGCATCCCCAGGCCGGACGAACAATGACGCCAAGGTTTAACAACGCCGCGGTCACTTCCCTCGCGGGCCTGCCCAGATCGACCAGGACAAAATTGGCGAAAGACGGTACGTATTTCAGTCCGCGTTTCGACAATTCACGATAGATGAAATCCCGTTGGTCTGCATTCAGGCGAATGCTCTTATTGACATGTTCATGATCGTCCCATGCAGCGAGGGCCGCAACCTGAGCCACAGTGTTCGTATTGAATGCCATTCGCACTTTGTAGAGCGTTTCGATGATTTCCCGTGTACCGATTCCATACCCGATGCGGAGTCCAGCCAGCCCAAAGACCTTTGAAAATGTTCTAAGGACAAGGACCGGCCTGCCTTCGCGAATGTATGTCAGGGAGTCTGGATAATCCGGATCCTTGACGTATTCGAAGTACGCCTCATCGAGAATAACCATCAGGTGATCCGGCAGTTCCCTGATGAATCTATCGAGGTCCCGCCGAACGATCAGCGTCCCGGTGGGATTGTTCGGATTTGCCAGAACGATGAGCCGAGTCCGCGGAGTAACACACGCCGCCAGCGCATCGAGATCAAAGCCGTAATTCTTCATGGGCGCACGGACAATTCGCAAATTCAACATTTCCGCAAGCTGGTAATAGACGATGAAGGACGCTTCACCGGTGAGCACTTCGTCACCAGGACCCAGCACCGCGTGGTAGGCCATAGAAAGGATATCGCTCGAACCCGAGCTGATGATGATCTCATCCATGGAAACCCGATAGTGCCCGGACAATTTGCGTCGCAGAAAATATCCGCTGTCGTCCGGATATGGGGCAACGCTATCGAGGTAATCCTGCGCTGCTGCGATTCCCTTCGGCGAGGGGCCGAATGGATTTTCGTTCATACCGAGCTGCACCACTTTTCTACCGATTTCCCGCTCGATTTCTTCAGCCGGGTTCTCGGACTTGTAGACAGGTATCCGGCGAATATGCGCCGGCACGATATCGGAGAAGCTCATTTCATGAATTCCTTCTTGAATTGGTTCACTTCAGGCTCGCTGAGGAATCGCCATTCACCGGACCGAAGCTTATTGTCTTCGAGGAATCCGATTCGAACACGCCGAAGCTTCTCGACTGGATGTCCGATCGATTGAAACATTCGGCGTATCTGCTGATTCCGTCCCTGATGGAGAGTCACTTCATACCATGGGTTCTCTCGAGTCTGGATTTCCCGGATTTCGCAAGGCGCAAGACGTTCGTTGTCGATATATGCTCCGCGTCGAAGGCGCGCCAGGTCGCGTTCCTGGGGCTGGCCGGCCAGCTTGACGTGATAAACCTTCGGAACCACTCCTGCCTTTGTCAGCCACTTCGTGAATTCACCATCGTTGGTCAGAATAATGAGCCCTTCGGAGCCGAAATCCAGCCGCCCGACCGGATAGACGCGTTCCTTGACCCGGCCTTTGACGTATTCCAGCACGGTCGGACGATCCTGCGGATCGCTCGAAGTCGACATCACGTTCTTCGGCTTGTTCAAAAGAACGTAGACGTGGCGCTGCGGTGATCGAAGCTTCCTTCCGTCAACCTTGATGACATCTTCAAGCGGATCCGCCTTCGTTCCCAATTCGGTCACGATGTGCCCATTGATCGTGACGCGGCCGTTCTGAATGTATTCTTCGGCCTTGCGGCGCGACGCCACGCCCGCATGCGCGAGGATTTTCTGTAGACGTTCCTGCATTTGGATTCAATTGTAGCCGTGAACTTTGAAACTGCGACTACAGACCGGTGGTTTCTTCCATGATTTCAACTTCACCCACAGCCTGAGTCTTGATCAGTTCCTCGAATTCTTCCATGCTCGGCAACTCGCTCAGGTCTTTCAGGCCGAAGTGAATCAGAAAATCTTTCGTGGTCTTGTAGAGAATAGGCCGGCCGAGAACATCCTTGCGGCCGGCAGTAGCAACGAATTTCTTGTCGAGGAGGGTTTTGATCACGCCGCTGGCATGAACTCCGCGAATCTCCTGAATCTCAGGAATGGTGACCGGTTGTTTATATGCGATGACGGCCAGTGTCTCGAGCGCCGCCAGGGATAACCGTGTTGGCGCAATCTGACTCTTGATAAAGTGCTTTAAAACCTCGTGGTGTTCGGGCTTCGTCGAGAACCTGTAGCCATCGGCCACTTCACGAACTTCGATGCCACGGCCTGAAGACCGGTAGTGCTCGATCAGGTCGTTCAACGTCTGGTGAATCTCGGAACGATCCACATCGGGCAGCGCCCTGTGAATTGCATCGAGACTGACCGGTTCCTTCGCCAGGTAAACGATCGCTTCAAGCAGGGCTGAGAGATTTGGATAACTCATAATTCGGGTTTGCTCGAGCTGTGATTTCACCCAACGCCTTTTCTTGTCTTAAGTAGATTGCGTGAAGCCGGGTCAATTCCAGAATTGCCAGAAACGCCGTAATGATTCCGCGACGCGATATGATTTCCGGCAGAACCTCCGTCAGTGTGACGGCGCGCGAAGAGGACGCAATTTTCTCGAATAAAAACGCCATCATTTGTTCGACGGAGAACTCGTCCCGCCCGACTTCCATCAATGACCGCTGTTCCGCCCGCTTGGCCACTTCACGAAACGCCAGCAGCAAGTCATAAAGGGAAACGTTCAATTCCGGTTCGAGTTCACTGTCTTCCATCGCGACCAGTCCCGGATTGGACCACGCCGCGTTTTCGATCGTCTCCCGCTGATAAAGCATCTGCGCCGCATTCTTGAATTTTTCGTACTCGATAAGCCGGCGGACCAGTTCGGATCGAGGATCTTCCTGCTCTTCCGGGCTTGCATCGGGATCCGGCGGCAGGAGCATGCGGGACTTGATGTAAATCAACTGGGCGGCGATGAGGATGAACTCCGATGCGATGTCCACGTTCAACTCTTCCATGACATGGAGGTATTCCAGATACTGCTCGGTAATTTTCGCGATCGGAATGTCGTAAATATCGAGCTTCTGTTTCCGGATCAAATCCAGAAGCAGATCGAGTGGGCCTTCGTAAAGCGGCAGCGAGATTTTCAATTCTTCGAGCATCAGATCTTCATTGCATCGCGCACTTGCGTCATGGTTTGGCCGGCGACAACCCTGGCCTTCTTCGAGCCCTCTGCCAGAATGTCGCGAACATCGTCCGGATGGGCTTCCAGTTCCTGACGTTTCTCATACATGGGAGCCAATCTTTTCTGCAGGCTCTCAAAAAGCCACATTTTGCATTGAACGCAGCCTATTCCGGCAGTGCGACAACCTTGGTCCACCTCGGAAACCCTATTTTTGTCGGAAAAGACATCATGATAGTCGCCGACGGGACAAATATCGGGGTTCCCGGGATCTGTGCGGCGAATACGTGCCGGATCCGTAACCATATTCCGCACAGTTTCCTTCATCGCTGCGGGTTTTTCGCTGAGAGCGATGGTGTTGCCATAGCTCTTGCTCATCTTGCGTCCATCCGTGCCGGGAAGTTTTGGAACTTCGGTAAGCAGCGTCTGCGGTTCGGGGAAAACGGAACCATAGAAGTTGTTAAAACGACGCGCTACCTCACGCGTCAATTCGATGTGCGCCACCTGGTCCCCACCCACCGGAACCGCATTGGCCTTGTAAAGGAGAATGTCCGCAGACTGAAGCAGCGGATAACCCAGAAAGCCGTACGTATTGAGATCATGGTCCTTGATTTCGTTCATCTGCTCTTTGTAACTGGGCACACGCTCAAGCCATGGCAGCGGAGTGATCATCGAAAACAGAAGGTGAAGCTCGGCATGCTCCATGACACGCGACTGAATGAAGAGAGTCGATCGTCTGGGATCCAGGCCCGCGGCGATCCAGTCCATAGCGTTGTCGATGATCGCTTCACGAATGCCGCCTGTGGAGTCGTAGTGGGTCGTCAACGCGTGCCAATCAACGACGCAGTAGAAACATTCATACGAATCCTGCAACCGAACCCAATTATCGAGAGCGCCTACAAGATGGCCGAGGTGCAGTTTGCCGGTCGGCCTCATCCCACTCAGAATTCGCGGTTTGTTCATAGGTCAGGAGAACAGGATGGAAAGCACGAAATTCAGAACCGGTGTATACAGCATGGATGGAATATTCAGATAAAGCAGGCCGATCAGCACTACGAATCCGTAGCTCTGCAGTTGGTTGAAGGTTCCGGCCATCGATGAAGGCAGCAGTCCGGAGAGCACCGCGGCTCCATCCAGCGGCGCAACCGGGATCAGATTGAAGACAGCGAGAACGATGTTAATGACGATTCCGTAATACGCGATCGACGTGAATGCGGCGAGAAATGCGCCACCGCTGACCACTTCCCGATAGTAGACCTGCATGAGCGCCTGTCCGGCGCTTGTTGAAACGGTCTTCGCAATCATCAGACAGATAAACAATCCCGCCGCAAGAAACAGGTTGCTGATGGGGCCCGCAGCCGCCACGAGCATGTGATCACGCGCGGGATTGCGCAGGCGGCCAACGTTTACGGGAACAGGTTTGGCCCAACCGAACATCATTCCACCCAGCGCAAACATTCCGATTAATGGAAACAGAATCGTGCCGACCGGATCGGCGTGAACCATCGGATTCAAAGAAACGCGCCCGAGGTATCGCGCCGTGGGATCACCAAGCGCATCGGCGGTCCAGGCATGCGCGGATTCATGAATGCTGAGGGAAAGAAGCAAAACAATGAACTCAATAATTCCGGTGTAAATATCAATACTCATGCGATGCGTGAAATTATCGCACACCGGGGCGATCCGGAGCCATGTGCTATAATCCGCGCCATGCACGTCACGCTGCTGAGACTCGCGCTGGGCCTGTATTTCCTCGGTTTTGTGCATTCCGTTCTCACCGCGTGGAAGAAGAAGGAAAGCTTTTTTCGGCCGGCGTTAATTGCGGTTTTTTGCGGGCTCATTCTGCATATTGCGTCGATTGTCCTTCGCGCCATGGAAGTGCATTACCTTCCCTTGACCCAGCAGTACGAGACGTTCTCTTTTTTTGGCGCCCTGTCCGCGTTAGGTTTCCTGGTCGCCTATGCGAAGTACCGGATCGCGCCGCTTAGTGTGTTTGCGTTTCCTCTGATTTTTCTTATGACTTTCGTAGCGAATCTCTCCTACGAGCCCTCGGCATCGATCCCGACCGTGTTACGCAGCAATTGGATTTATATTCATATTCCCGTTGTGCTCCTCGGATATGCAGCGCTTTTTATCGCGTTTGCCGCTGCCATCATGTACCTGATTCAGGAGCGCGCCCTGAAATCGAAACATTCAACGCGTTTCTATCATTTCCTGCCGTCGTTGGAGATCTGCGACGATCTTGCGTATACGTCACTGTCCATCGGATTTCCGTTGATCACGCTGGGCATTGTCACGGGAGCCCTTTGGGCACAGGAAGTCTGGGGGGTGTGGGCGCGGGATGCAAAAGTCTTGTCGTCGTTTTTAACCTGGCTCGTTTACCTCTTGTTGATCTTCTATCGTCTGATTGCCGGATGGCGCGGAAGGAAAGCGGCCTATTTGTCGATTGTGGGTTTCATCGGAGTGCTCGTGACGTTTCTCGGCATGAGTTACTACGGCGGACTTCACACATTTAACCAGTAATGCAGCTCGCACTCGTCGGACTCAGTCACAAAACAGCGCCCGTGGAGGTTCGGGAACGGCTCGCATTCCATCCGGATGCCCTTCGCGCCGCGCTAACGGCCCTGGTCGAACGGCAGGACATTAGCGAAGTGATGATTCTTTCAACGTGCAATCGCGTCGAGGTCGTCGCTGAAAGCCCTGATGACGCGCTTATTCGCGAGTTCCTCTGCGAATTCCACCGCGTGCCGGCCGATTCCGTCTCGAAACATTTGTACAGCTTTCGTAATGCCGACGCGATCCGGCATGTATTTCGCGTAGCGGCAAGCCTTGACTCGATGATGGTCGGTGAGCCTCAGATCCTCGGCCAGGTCAAGGAGGCATACCGAATCGCAACAGACGCCGGCACCGTAGGCATGCACCTGAGCGCACTGATGAATCGCGCTTTTGCGGTCGCCAAAAAAGTTCGCAGCGAGACCGGCATCGCACAGTCGGCGGTGTCGGTCAGTTATGCAGCTGTCGAGCTCGCAAGGAAGATCTTCGGAGATCTGACGGGCAAGACCGTCATGATCATCGGCGCCAGCAAAATGGGCGAACTGGCAGCGAAACATCTCAAGCGCGCCGGCATCTCATCCGTGCTCGTGACCAATCGAACGTTTGAGCGTGCGGTCGAGCTCGCCCAGGTGTTCGAAGGTGCTGCCGTTCCCTTCGAACATTTCAGCGATCATATGGATAGGGCTGATATCGTTATCAGCTCAACGGGCGCTCCTCACTTCATTATCGGAAAGGCTCTTGCGGAACAAACACTGCATCGCCGGAAGAACAAGCCGATGTTCTTCATCGACATCGCAGTGCCGCGTGACATCGATCCCACGGTCAACGAGATCGACAATGCATTCCTGTACGATATCGACGACCTGCAGCAGGTTATCGATGCAAATCTGAAGGAACGAATGAAAGAAGCATCGCGGGCCGAAGACATCATCGCCCACGAGGTTCAGGCGTTCTGTGAAAAGATGCAGTCCCGCGAAATTGTGCCCACGATCATGCAGCTTCGCGACACCTTCGACAAGCTTCGCCGTGAAGAGATCGAACGCAACCGCCGTCACTTTAAGGACATGACACCCGAACAACATGACGCTGTTGATCGGCTCACGCAATCCATCGTGAACAAGATTCTTCACACGCCAACCGAGCAGTTGAAACTGATGGCCCAGCATCCGGACGGGTCCGATCTCGCGGAAATTATTCGAAAACTTTTCAACATCAAAACCCAATGAGTTCCTCGTCCGATCGCGTTCTAAACCTGGGCACGCGGGGCAGCACTCTTGCATTGTGGCAGGCGAATTGGACGAAGGCGGAACTGGAAAGGCATTGGCCGGGACTGCAGGTCCGGCTTATTCCGATCAAGACCACCGGCGATAAGGTTCTCGACGTTCCTCTTGCAAAGATCGGTGGAAAGGGTCTCTTTACCAAAGAGATCGATGATGCCTTGCTCGACGGCCGCCTCGATTTCGCAGTCCACAGTCTGAAAGATGTTCCCTTTCAGCTTCCGGAGGGCATCGATTTCGGAGCCATCCCGGAGCGCGAAGATCCGCGCGACGCGTTCGTTTCCAACGGACCCATGCTGCAGGACCTCCACGATGGCGCAACCATCGGGACGAGCAGCTTGCGCCGCCGGGTGCAATTGCGTTCTCGTTTTCCGAAAGTCAACCTGCGGATACTCCGAGGCAACGTGGACACACGATTGCGTAAACTCGCAGAACGGGAGTTTGATGGAATCATTCTCGCGGTTTCGGGTTTGAAGCGGCTCGGCCACGCCGAACGCATTACGCAGATTCTCGACGACGACATTATGCTTTCTGCCGTTGGCCAGGGCGCGCTCGGAATTGCCTGCCGCACCAACGACGAATACACTCGCCGCCTCCTGCAGGTTCTCGATCATGAACCGACGCGCCTGGAAGTGACTGCGGAGCGCGGCCTCTTGCGTGCCCTGGGCGGAAGTTGCCAGATCCCAGTGGCAGGCCGAGCGCGCCTGATAAAGGAGCGTTTGACGATTAAGGGATTGGTTGCGAGTCTCGACGGCTCCCGAGTGATCGCAGAGGGGGTCAGCGGCGAACGAAACCGCGCCCCGGATCTGGGCCGCGAGCTTGGACAACGCTTGCTTTCGATGGGTGCCGGCGAGATTCTTGCCGAGATCGCCAGGTATGAGTCTGAAGGGTAAAACGGTTCTGATCACTCGAGCGGCGACTCAGTCTGTCGAACTGCGATCGCGCCTGGAGGACCTTGGGGCGCGAGTCATCGAGTGCCCCACCATCCACCTCGTTCCTCCAAAGACGTGGAAACCTGTCGACGATGCCATTCGAAAACTGAACACGTATCACTGGCTGCTCTTTACCAGCGCGAACGCCGTCGAACAATTTATGGATCGCATGGCCGAGCGGCGGCCGGCAATTCCAATCGCGGCCGTTGGTTCAGCTACAGCCGCGAAACTCGGCGAATGGGGGCTCAAAGCCGACCTGGTTCCAAAGGAATTCCGCGCCGAAGGCTTGATCGAGGCCTTTCCCGAAGACCTCGTGGGTACACGCATTCTTTTTCCGCGAGCCGAAATTGCCCGCGAGATGCTGCCCGATGAATTGCGCCGCCGCGGGGCCACTGTCGACATTGTGACGGTCTATCGAACCGTGAAGGCTTTCGCGGGAAATCTCATGGAGATTCTGGAAGCCCAGCGAGTCGACTGCATTATTTTTACGAGCCCATCGACGGTCCCGGAAGGATTTCACAATGTGCCGACGGGTACGGCTCTCGCCGTCATCGGACCTGTCACTGCGGAGGCCGCTCGACTTCTGGGATTGAAACCCGACATCGTGCCGGTACAATCCACAGTTCCAACTTTAGTTGATGAGATACAGAAATACTTCACTGCGGAAACCAAACGATGAACAGTTCCGACTTCGACAAATGCGCTCGGCGTATTGTTAATGCCCTTCAATTGGATTCAGGGGAAAAAGTTCTTCTCAAACTGGATCCACGGACTTTCGCTCCGCTGATTGCGCCTCTTCAAAACGTAATTCGCGCCTCCGGCGCCCATATCTGTGGAGTGATTCTCGCGGAGGATGCAACGAGCGTATCGCCCGGCGAAGAGGACTCCCTGCGGCGGCTCTTTGGCGAGGCCGATGTTTTCATCTGGCTCCCTGAGATACATCAAGTCAGCCGTCCGGCGCTCGCAACAGCGCTGACGGAGTGGCTCGACGCACGTCGTGGGCGGGCTGTGCACTTTCACTGGCAGAGCGGCTCCTATCCGGTCGGATACCTCGAATTGCCGCCACAGGATTTTATCGATCGCATTTATCTGGCGGCGCTGGATGTCAGCCCCGATGATCTGGACCGGAAGCACCGGAGGGCGATTTCCGTTCTTCGTTCGGCGACTGTTCGAGTAACGGCACCGGAGGGCACGGATATTTCGTTCGATGTCCGCGATCGTCCGTTCTGCAGTCAAACAGGAAACGCTACGCGCGAACGTATGGAATCAGCGCTGACACGGATCGACCGCGACATCGAACTACCGGCGGGTGTTCTCCGCGTCGCCCCCGTTGAAAATTCCGTCAATGGCTCTGTCTTCCTGCCCGTGTGGCGCCCGATTGCAACCGAGGGCCGCAATCTGTTTCTTCGTTTTGCGGACGGTCATGTCGCAATTCAGGGCGTCAATGCCGACGAAGTCGATGAGGAGTTGACTGCCGCCGGAGGCGACGCCCGCATGTTTCGGGAATTCGCGCTGGGTGTCAATCCGGCGTTGCAGGTTTTGCCGGAAGCCCCGTTCATCGCCT
Source organism: uncultured Solibacteraceae bacterium (assembly GCA_964633285.1). Taxonomy (GTDB): domain Bacteria; phylum Acidobacteriota; class Terriglobia; order 20CM-2-55-15; family 20CM-2-55-15; genus 20CM-2-55-15. The sequence goes on from CAZWGA010000040.1 coordinate 28,129, forward strand.
ATTACGGATACGGCGCAGGCATTGTACGGCTCAGCCTTGGCGATAACGAAGAAATGGGCGGAGCGAATCGTGGCGGCGGCGTGTACTGGAGTTTCATCCATAACGCGACTGTGAGTGTGGGCGATCAGGTTCTGGTCAAGGATGGAAGGCTTACAGCGGCAGTGGGTACATGATCCAGCCGACGACAAACGCGACCGCGAGAAAAGAGAGGAAAACGAAGGCACCGTATCGCAACTGCTCGCGCGGTTCGTTTTTCGTGATCAGCGCAAAAACGATCGACACGATCAGGGCAAAGATCACGAGCGCCATGAAATGCGACAGGATCACGGCTTCCTCCCCTGCGCGATATCAAACGCATCGATCACGATCAGATAGTTCAACAAGCCGCATACCCACAGATACGTTGTGCCGTAGTCGTAGCTCGGCCACGTCATGACTCCGGCGCCGACTTCCGATTGTTGAGCGATCCAGTACGGCAGGCCAACGCCGATGTTGGCAATGAATGCAAATATGTGCAAGGGATCGTCGAACTCCAGGCCATAGAGCTTGCCGTGCATCGCCAGCCCCAGAATAAACATCACAAGAACACAACCAGCGAAGATGGCTCCGCGAGTCCACCTGCGGATCAACATGTGACCGAGTCCGGGAACAAGCAGCCCACAGGCACAAATTGCCAGCGAGGAACCCGTAGTCATGCGTTTCAGTTCAACGGCTGTGGATTGGGGAGCGGACTGTGCTTGCTCGTTTGTCTGTTCCATTAACGATCTATTTCGGCGAGCTTCCTTTCGAGGTCATTACGGTTCAAGCCTACAATCTGAAAAATCTTGTGTCTACTCCTTTCTCCCCCAACGACGAGAACCGCGGACCGCGGCACGCAGAAGTAACGCGCAACGAAGTTCACCGCTTCGGCATTGGCCTTTCCTTCGACCGCCGGCGCATTGATTCGGAGCACCACTTCATCTTCGCGGAAACCCGCGAACCCGGTTTTTCTCGCATTTGGAATGACGCGAACCTTGAGCCGGGCACCCTCGCTCATGAACGGGCGCCGAATAAGGCAGTGCCGATGCGTACCATCGTCGCTCCCTCCTCGATGGCGACTTCGAAATCGTGGCTCATTCCCATCGAGACTTCTGGGAGATCGAATTGATCGGCCAGACGCCGCAGTCTCCCGAAATACGGTCGGACTTCTTCTGTGTTTTCGAAGAACGGCGGAACCGCCATCAGCCCCTTCAGGCTTAAGCTGCCGAATTTGCGCAGCGAATCGATAAACTGCGGGAGGTCGGACTCTCCTATTCCGGACTTGTTTGGTTCTTCGTGCAGCTTGACTTCAACAAGCACGGGCAGAGGCTCCCGCGCGGCATCGCTCAGCTTCTGTGCCAGTTCCTGCCGATCCACGCACTGCACCCAACTGAAGTGTTCCACAACTTTTCTCGCTTTGTTGGTCTGCAGATGTCCGATGAAATGCCAGATGACGGGCAGGTCCCGGAGCGCTTCAATCTTCGGAAGCGCCTCCTGCAACCGGTTCTCGCCGATCTCCGTAATCCCGGCCTCTACGGCCGCTCGAATGTTTTCGGGAGAAACAGTCTTCGTGACGGCTATGAGCTTGATGGTGGAGGCTGGACGTCCGCTTCGCGCCGCCGCATTGTGAATTCGTTCGAGGATTCTGCGACAGTTCTCGCGAACATCCATCATCTCGCTTTTCGAGAGCGGGCAGGTTTGCCGGACCGGCCGGCCCCTGCCGCGACGGGTTCCTCTTCTTCGATCGCCGCCGGCCTTGCGGCCTTTTGCTTCTTCGTTTCGTTCAAGCTTTGTTTTAACACTTCCATCAGATCGACAACCTTGGATGGACGCGGCCCTGTCTCAGTAGGCGCCTGAGGCGTCACGCCGGCGACTTTCATTTTAATGATCTCGAGAACCTTGTCGTGGTAATCGTCCTTGTACTTCGCCGGATCGAATTTCTCCGACATCGAATCGATAAGCATATTGGCCATGTCCATTTCTTTCCTGGACGCTTCCGCCGCCTTGGGCAGATTCAAGGATCCCGAATCGACAATTTCGTGCGCAAACCGCATGGTCTGCAGCGTCATCATGGGCCCAACGCTTTTGACCGCCGCGAGATGTTCTCGCGACTTCAAAACAACCTTCGCGATTCCTACTCTCCTGGACTGAGCCAACGCATCCCTCATTAACGCATAAGCCCGGTCGCCACCCTTTTGAGGTTCGAGGTAATACGGCTTGTCGAAGTACAGAGGATCAATTTCGTCTTCCTGAACGAATTCCAGAATCTGTATCGTTTTGGTCAGTTCAATGTCGGCTTTGTCGAGATCCTCGTCGGTGATTTCGATGTACTGGTCTTTTTCGTATTCATAACCTCGGGTGATCTCTTCCCAGGGAACCTCGACATTCTCGGTATCACAAAATCTTTTGTAAGAGACCGGACTCATATCCTTCTTATGGAGGTAGTGAAACGAAAGCTCGTTTTTCCGAGTAGCGCTGAACAGAGAAATCGGAATGGACACGAGCGCAAAACTGATATTGCCTTTCCAAATCGCTCTCATTTGGCTTCCTCTCCTCTCAAGCCGGTTATAATCTCAAGTTTAGCATCGAGTTACAAACTATAATGCCTCTGTGGACCGCTTCATCGTTATTCACTACAACGAACTGGGCCTGAAGAAAGGCAATCGGGATTACTTCGAAAACAAGCTTTGCCGGAACATCAATCAGACCCTCGAAGGCTGTGGAACCGACATCGCTAGGCGCATTTCGGGTCGCGTTTTGCTGCCTTTAGGGGCTGAAACGGACGCTACCGAAGTCAAAAAGCGCCTCGGGCGGGTTTTCGGGATTGCTTACTTCGCCGAAGCCTGGTCATCTGCACAGGCTGTGGAAAACCTCGAAGAGAATGCCTGGGCCTTGATCCAGCGAAGAACCTTTAAGTCCTTTCGAATTGAGACGAGGCGGGCTGATAAAAGTTTTCCACAGACGTCTGTGGAAATTAACCAGCGGGTGGGCGCCTATGTGAAGGAACGCTCCAATGCGCGGGTTGATCTGGAAAATGCCGAACTGACGTGCTGGATCGAGATCGTCGAAAAGTACGCTCTTCTTTATGTGGAACGATTGCAGGGACCGGGCGGGCTGCCGGTTGGGACCAGCGGTAAGGTTGTGGTGCTGCTTTCCGGCGGGATCGATTCGCCTGTCGCTGCATGGAAAATGATGAAGCGGGGATGCACACCCATCTTCGTACATTTCCACAGCTTTCCCTATACCAATGCTGAATCGCAGGAGAAAGCGAAGCAGCTCGCGAAACTACTCTCGCAATATCAATCACGATCGAAGCTGTACCTCGTGCCGTTTACCGAAGTTCAACGGCACATTATGGTCGATACGCCACTCGAGACTCGCGTGATCCTCTATCGCCGATACATGCTCCGGCTCGCGGAGCAAATCGCGGCGCGCGAAAAGGCTCGAGTATTGGTGACCGGCGACAGCGTCGGCCAGGTTGCATCCCAGACTATCGAAAACATCGACGTTATTTCTCGCGCGATTCAAATGCCGGTGCTGCGTCCGCTGATCGGCGACGACAAAATCGAAATCATCGACGTTGCGAAGCGAATCGGGACTTACGAAATCTCCATTCTGCCGGATCAGGACTGCTGTTCTCTTTTTGTGCCGAAGCATCCCGAGACCAAAGCGAATCTGGCTGAAATCGAGAAGTCTGAAGGCCGATTGAACGTTGCCGGAGAGATGAAGGCCGCCATCGAGGGTGCTGAGGTTTTGCTACAATACAGCGCCTATGAAACAGGGACGGTTCATCAGCTTTGAAGGCATTGAAGGCTGCGGCAAGACAACGCAAATCGCACTTTTATCCGAATACCTCAGGAAACATTCCGTTGCTCATACAATCACGCGTGAACCGGGTGGAACGGCCGTAGGTGAAGGAATTCGAAAGATTCTCCTCGACTCGGAAACCATCCACCTCACTGCCGCTTCCGAACTTCTCCTTTTTTATGCGTCCCGCAGTCAGAACATCCAGGAAAAGATCCGGCCGGCACTCGACCGTCAGGAAATGGTGATCTGCGACCGGTACTATCATGCATCGATGGCCTATCAGGGTTATGGCCGCGGCATTCCACTGGATTTCATCCAGAAACTCACGAACCTCGTGTGTTCTCCGTTCCGTCCTGATATGACGCTCCTGCTCGATATCGAACCTGAAGTGGGGCTCGCTCGCGCTCGGGCGCGAAATCATGCCCGCACCGAAAATGAAGGACGATTCGAGGCCGAAGATCTGGAGTTCTACAACAAGGTACGGGACGGCTATCTGGAGCTTGCTTCAGAAGACGAACGCATCCAGCTCATTTATGCGGACAGGCCGATTGAAGCGGTTCATCGGCACATCCTGACTTTGCTGGGGTTCGATTGATGACATTCGAGACCTTCTTCGGGAATCGAAAACTCATAGACCGTCTGCGGCGCAAACTCACCGAAGACCGCTTTCCCCACGGGTTGATCTTCTCCGGACCCGGCGGTGTGGGCAAACACACGTGTGCGTTGATGGTCGCGAAGGCCTTGAACTGCACCGTTGCAGAACCCGGCAACTTCTGCGATCAATGCTCCAGTTGCCGCAAGATCGAGGCGGGAACGCATCCGGATGTTATGCCGATAACGGTGGAGGAGGACGCCACAACGATCAAAATCGCCCAGGTCCGGCATTTGCTTGGTGTACTGGATCTTCAACCGCTTGAAGGACGGAATAAAGTCTTCATCATTGATCCTGCCAATCTCCTTAATGCTGAGGCTGCGAATGCGCTGCTGAAGGGTCTCGAAGAACCGCCCGCGAACAGTTTCTTCATTCTTATTACAGTTAATGTTCACGACCTGCTCATCACGGTGCGCTCGCGTTGCCAGGTGTACAACTTCACGCCATTGACCCTGGACGAAGTCCGCCGGCACGGCATCAAGGATGAACTGACGGTGCGCTGGTCACAAGGCAGCATCGGCCGGGGACTTGGTCTCGATATCGCGCGTTTGAAGGCCGAGCGCGAAATTGTTTTGGATTTTCTGGAGACCGCTTTGAAAGCAACTGAAGAGCAGTTTCAGGACCTGCTTGCCGTCAGCGCTGAAATGGGCCGCGCGAAACAGGAATTTGAAAACCGGATGCGGGTTCTTGCCGTTCTCATCCGGGATCTGCTGTTCCTGAAAGAAGGCCTCCCGGAGAAACTGATCAACATCGATGTTCGCGACCGCCTGACCCCACTCGTTGATAAAACCACAACGGAGCGGTTGCTGCACATGGCAGACTTCCTGCGTTTCGTTGAATTCAGCCTTCGCGGCAACGTCAACCGCCAAATGCTGACTGATGTTCTCGCATTGACAGGCAACGAGAAAACCGCGGCCTGGCTGTGAAATACCGCATGGACTTTATTTTGGAAACTCGCTAAAATTCATCGTACTTAACAGCAAACCTGCGCAAACCTCCGAACGCCAGTTCATTTGCGACACGTTTTAGCGAGGAAGATAATGTCAAATCGGAAGCTGATTCGGCCAAGCCTTGCCGAGATCAAAGAGCAACTGACGGTAAGGCAACCGCGGACGAGACGGCCCGCGCCGAACGATCAAACGAATGCGGAAAATTTTTATTACGTGAAGCAAATGCAGAACAAGACTCCGATGGTCGTGGTCCTGCAGGATGGTGAAACCATCAAAGGTGTCATCGAGTGGTACGATAAGAATTCAATCAAGGTCAATCGATCTCCCGAACCCAACGTGCTGCTCCTGAAGCATTACATCAAATACATGTACAAGGAGAACGAGGACAAGGAAGTCGATTAGTCGCACCCGGCATGCGCCCCATCATCGCGCTTACAGCCGGCGATCCAGCCGGCATCGGGCTTGAAGTCATACTCAAAGCGATTCCCCAGTGCCTGCCACTTGCCCGGTGGATTCTGTTTACCGACCGCGAAATCTTCGAACGTAATGCCGCACGCTTCGGCGCCGGCATTCCCTGCCGATGGATAGATGTTCCCTCAGCCACAACCGATGAATCCTGCCTTTTTCTTCACGACGCCGCCGGTGATTCCCGCTCGATCGAATTCGGGCATCTCTCTCCTGAAGCCGGCAAGCGCGCCCTTGCCTATCTGAAATCCGCGAGCGATGCGGCTCTTGCTCAAGCGGTTGATGCCGTGGTCACAGCTCCAGTCAGCAAGGAAGCCATCGGTCCCGGGTTTCATGGTCAAACGGATTTTCTTGCGGAAGAAGCAAAGTGTGAGCGGTATGCCATGGCATTCTTTGCCCCGGCTCTGAAAGTCGTCCTCGCCACGATTCACGTTTCTCTGAGGGATGCTCTGAACCGGATTTCAACAGCGCATTACGTTTGGCTGATCCGATTCGTCCACGCCGAACTGACGCGCTTGCAATTTCCACAACCGCGAATTGCTGTTGCCGCGATCAATCCCCATGCCGGCGAAGGAGGAATGTTCGGAAATGAAGATCAGAACATTCTTGCACCCGCGGTGAATGCCTGCGCGGCCGATGGCATCGATGTTTCCGGTCCGTATTCCGCGGACAGTCTTTACTTCCGCGCGCATTCGGGTGAGTTCGATGTGGTCATTGCTCCATATCACGATCAGGGCCTCATTCCCGTAAAGCTGATCGCGCATGGCGCGTCCACAAACGTCACGCTCGGATTACCGTACGTCCGGACGTCTCCCGATCACGGGACTGCATTTGCCATTGCCGGCAAAGGAGAAGCCGATTCCACCGGTATGTTATCCGCCATGCGTTGTGCGCTGGATCTCGTTCAACGAAGGATTGCGCCATAGAAGTGCGCAAGAAGTGCAAAATGACTTTGTTGATTGGGCGCCTCTTTGCGGCTAATTCTTTTTGCACTCGTTGCACACGCCGTAAATCTGCAGCCGGTGATCAAGGACCTTGAACCCCAGGGTCTCTGAGGCTTCGTCCTGCAGCGCTTCGATCTCGGGTTTGTAGAACTCGATGGATTTGCCGCACTCCATGCAAATCAAGTGATCGTGGTGTTGGTGGTTGTAGAGATGCTCGTAACGCGTGATTCCGTCGGCAAGGTCGATCTCGCGTGCCAGGCCGCAATCCGCGAGGATCTTCATCGTGCGATACACCGTTGTGTATCCGACGCGCGGATCCTTTTCGCGAACGACCCGATAAATGTCTTCCACGCTTCGGTGCCCTTCGTTCTCCAGAAAAATATCGAGGATCAACTGCCGATGCGGGGTCAGCTTCAGTCGATGGGCCTGCAGGTATTCCATAAAGACCTGCATCTCGGGGAGCAGCGCCTTCATGGCGTGGGTTGTGTTGGCAGAAGCTTAACGACGTCGTTGTACAGAACAACGACGGTCAACATCAAGAGAAACACAAAACTCGCCTGGACGATTCTCTCTTTCATTCGCAGGCTGAGATCTCGTCCCATAACGGCTTCAACGAGCAGCATGAGAATCAAACCGCCATCGAGGATCGGGATGGGAAGGATATTCAGTACCCCCAGGTTGAGGCTGATAAGGGCCATGAACGTCAGCAGCGTCGTAAACCCTGCCTCATAGGCCTGGCCGGAAACCGAGATGATCCCGACGGGACCGTCGAGTTGTTTGAGCGAAGCTTCCCGTTTGAGGAGTCGTCCAATGACCTGAAAAATCAGGACTGCATTTTCCTTGTTGGTCTCGAGCGACTTCTTGAATGCGTCAACAAGACCCAGCTTGATTTGTACCGTCGGGTAGACAAATGCAACGCCGATCATCCGTCGGCCATCACGCAGGCGGGGCGAGACCTGGAAGTCCACCTCTTTCCGTTCTGAATCCGGAGACGGAAGATTTCCAAGAGCCGGAGACACGACATCAACCGCGGTATGGCTCCTGCTGCCCGTGAGAGTCCGCCAAAGGGAACCCCAAAAACCTGGTGGCGGTGGAGGCGGCGCGGGATGCGTTTCCGGAGCGGCCACCGGCCGCAGTACGGTTACCGGAAATGTTTTTTCTGTGGACGTCTGAATGATTTGTTGAATCGTACGCCCGCCGGTGCGGAGGTCAACTCCATTCACTCGAATAATTTCGTCGCCTGGCTTGATTCCCGCCGTAGCTGCAGGTGACTCTGCTTCAACACTTCGAATTACATTGCGGACGACGGGTTCCATGCCGACATCCCCGGCTTCCTCGCGGCCTTTCCTTTGGGGTGTAACCGTCAGGCTGAACTTCTGGCTTCCCCTCTCGACGACAATCGGAATCGGACGGCCCGGACTCGTCAGCACAGCGGTTTCGATATCCTGCCAATCGGGCTTCTCTTTTCCGTCAAATGACACGATCTGATCGCCCGGTTTCAAGCCGGCGTGTTCTGCGGGGGAGCCCGGTTCAACAATACCGATCGCGACCTGACCAAGCAGATACTCGGGCACGTCGGTGCCGTAAACATAAAGACCGGTGATCAGTCCGATGGCGAGAATCGCATTCATCGCCGGGCCCGCGGCGGCGACAAGGAATCGCTGCCATTTTGGCTTTGATAGGAATTCGTAGGCCTCGCCCGTAATGGTGTCGGCCGGAGTTTCTCCCGCCATCTTCACATAACCACCCAGCGGAAAAGCGCTGATCCGGTAATCCGTGTCTCCTCTGCGGAATCCGATGAGACGCGGCCCGAAGCCAACCGAAAAAGTTTCAACTTTGATTCTGAAAAACTTTGCGACCATGAAGTGACCGAGTTCGTGGATGACGATGATCACTCCGAGAACGATGGCAGCAACGATAAGACTGTTGAAGTTGAACATGCTACCTAACATCACCTGGCCAAACTTAGGGATTCAACACAAAAGCCATTTTAGCACCTCGTCGAGCTTAACACCGGGACAGAAGTCTGCGAACGTGGTTTCTTGCCCATGTGTCTGCTTCCAGAATGGATTCCAGGTGATCGACAGAGTTCGGCTTATGGTCCTCCAGGGCGCTGGCGATCAGTTTAGGGATATCGGGGAACGAAATTTTCCGTTCAAGAAATGCGGCCACGGCAACTTCATCAGCGGCGTTGAGAACAGCGGGAGCCGTTCCCCCCTTTTCGATTGCCCGATAGGCCAGAGATATGCACGGAAACTTGTTCCGATCCGGCGGGATGAAATCCAGACGTGAAGCCGCAGTCCAATCCAGGGGCGGAATCGGCGACGCAAGCCGTTCGGGATATGTCAGAGCATACTGAATCGGCTGACGCATATCCGCAGTTCCCAATTGTCCGACGATCGAACCGTCAACAAACTCGACCATGGAATGCATCACCGACTGCGGGTGCACCAGGATGTCGATCTTATCGGATGGAATATCAAACAGCCATCGCGCCTCAATGACTTCGAGTCCCTTGTTCATCAGCGTTGCCGAATCGATCGTGATTCTCTTTCCCATTTGCCAGGTCGGATGCTTCAAAGCCTGCTCGGGCGTTATTTGTGAAAACTCGCCCGCCGGTGTGTTGCGGAAGGGTCCCCCTGACGCTGTCAAAATCAATCTCCGTACCTCGGACCGCTGCCCCGAGCGCAGGCACTGATCGACGGCGCTGTGTTCACTGTCGACCGGAATAATCTGCGAGCCCGTCATTGCCGCTGTCTTACGCAGCAACTCGCCCGCAATCACCATGGCTTCCTTGTTGGCGAGCGCCACAGTCTTTCCTGAAGCCACAGCGCTGTATGTCGGGTGAACGCCGGCGGCGCCGACCGCACCGGAAACAACGATATCCACTTCGGCTGCAGAAGTGATTTGCCGCAAACCAGATTCCCCTGTAACGATTTCAGGAGTCGTGATTTTCAATTGGGCGCAATGGTTCCGGAACTCTTCAACACGTGATGCGTCGCTGATGGCAACGACTGTGGGATGAACTGCTGCAGTCTGCTCGGCCAGCTTCTCGACGCCGGAATTTGCAGCGAGAGCAAAAATCCGGAAGCGATCGCCCAGGTGTTCGACGACACGCAGTGTGTTCTGCCCGATAGATCCGGTGGAACCGACAACGGTGAGACGTTTCATCCTTTGAACAACCAGTAAAAAATAGGAGTAGCGAAAAACAAGCTATCCAGGCGGTCCAGTATGCCGCCATGCCCCGGGAGAATTGAAGAGGAATCCTTGACGCCGGCGCTTCGTTTCAACGCAGATTCCGCAAGGTCTCCCATTTGCCCCGCAACAGCCGTCACGGTTGAAACCAGTAGAAGGTTTGTCCAGTTCCATCCGATATACGGGCTGGCGTCGGCGTAGCGGTCCGGGTATCGCATCTGGATCAATCCCCATGCGACCGCTGCTGCCAGACTACCGATCAGGCCGGCGGCTGCGCCTTCGATGGTTTTTTTCGGACTGAGCTTCGGCGCCAGCGGATGACGGCCAAACGCCCGGCCGCCATAGTAGGCGGCAGTGTCGCCAACCCATATGACGGCGAAGAGCAGGAGGATTGCGTAACGCGGAATTAAAACAAGAAAGCCGAGAGTCACCGAGCAATATAGAAGCGAGGCCAGTCCATTGGCGACGCAGCCGAATGCGGCGGCGGTGGCTTCTTCGAACATCGTGACGGCGAGCAGAAGGATCGCCGAGAGCGCAAGAATCAACAGGACCGCAGCAGGCGTAATCACAAAACCTGCGGCGACGAAAGCCGCAGGAATCAGAAACCACTGGCCCGGCCTCGCAATTCCCTTCTTTACGCCAAGGTTGAGAAATTCCTCAACGGCGAACGCCGCGATTAAGCCGACACAACCCGCAAAAATATCGGCTGAGGCGTAAAGAGTGAGTGCAAGGACCAGAGGAACGGCGATGGCCGCCGTCAGGACTCGTTTCATCTGCTGCGCACGAGTTGAGGCTGGAGACCGCCATAGCGCCGTTCACGTTTTTGAAAGGCGAGGATGGCTTCATGAAGGTGGCGTTTTTCAAAGTCCGGCCACAGCGTATCCGTGACCCAGATCTCGGCATACGCGATCTGCCACAGCAGAAAGTTGCTGACTCTCAACTCGCCGCTGGTCCGTATCAGCAAATCAGGATCCGGCTGACCGGCCGTGTAGAGATAGCGGGCGAAATCGTGTTCTGAGATTCCGCCGTTTTGAGCGGCTGCCGGCCCGCCATTCCGGAGAATCCGGTTGACGGCGTCCACGATCTCAGCTCGGCCGCCGTAATTCAGGGCGACGTTAAAAATCATTCCCGTGTTCTTGCTCGTCTTCGCAATCGCCTTCTCGAGTTCCGCCTGCACCGAAGGCTCCAGCTCGCAGGTTCGCCCGATCGTATGAAACTGAATATTGTTCTTGTGGATGTTTTCGAGTTCCTTGTTGAGATACTCCTTGAGGAGTCCCATCAACGTTGAAACTTCGGTTCGTGGGCGCTTCCAGTTTTCGACGGAGAATGCGTACAGCGTTAGAACCCGAATTCCTATCTCGGCCGAGCCCTCGACAACTTCACGCACGGCATTGATACCGGCTCGATGACCGGCAACGCGCGGGAGGCCGCGCTTTCGGGCCCAGCGTCCGTTGCCATCCATGATGATTGCGATGTGAGAAGGCAGCGCGGTCCGGTCGATCTCCCCAAGCGAGTCGAATCCTTTCGGCATACGTGCCGATATTATCACGCTGGAAGAGAGATTTGCACCATAAAGTACTTTAATACTCCACTTCGATAAGGTGCAGGCCGTGCGGCGGCGCCGAGGGGCCCGCCCGGGTGCGATCACGGGCTTCAATGATCTGTGGTATGTGTTCAGGCTGAAGCCTGCCCTGACCGACTTCAAGAAGCGTTCCCGTTATGGTTCGAACCATATATTGCAGAAATCCATTTCCGCGAATTCGAAAGATCCATTCGGCATCGGACCGTTCCCAGGACGCGTCATAGATCGTTCGTGTGTGGTCCTCAACTTCAGCCGACGCCGCGCAAAACGAAGTGAAATCGTGGCTCCCGAGAAAATGTTTCGTTGCCTCATCGATTGCTTTTTCGTCGAGCGGATACCGGAACGCGTACACATAACGGCACTGGAAGGGGCTGACGATGGGAGGGCGCCAGATGTGATACTCATAGGTCTTCGAACGGGCCGACCTCCGCGCGTGAAACTCGAGGTTGACTTCTTCCACGCTGACGATCCGGACTTCGGAGGTGAGCAGCGCATTGATTCCCCGCAAAACGGCGTCGGTATCCATCGTGCGTTCCGTTTGAACATTCGCCACCTGCCCGTGCGCATGAACACCGGCATCGGTGCGGCCCGATCCCGTCACTTTGACTTCATGATTGAACAGCTTCTGCAACGCGCGCTGAAGTTCACCCTGCACGGTGCGGTGTTCCGGCTGAATTTGCCAGCCGTGAAACTCGGTGCCGTCGTAGGCAAGTGTGAGCTTGAGGTTCCGCATCCGATCGGTTATAGCATGTGGCTGGGGGTACGAGCCATGCCCCGCGTCACGGGCACGATCATCACTTTCAACGAGGAACACAGAATCGCCGAAGCCATTGCAACCCTCGCTTGCTGCGAGGAGGTCATCGTTGTGGACTCCGGCAGTACGGACCGTACTCGTGAAATCGCAACGGTATCGGGCGCGCGGGTGATTGAGCGTAAGTGGAGCGGATACTCGAATCAAAAGAACTTCGCGGCAGATCAGGCTGAAAACGATTGGATCCTGAGCATCGATGCGGACGAACGCCTCAGCATCGAACTGGCTGACGAGATCACCGCATGGAAGAAAATACCTGCCCCTTCCGGAGAGGCCGGCCGAAGCGCGGTTAAAGATGCCCGCTTGCCGTCCGCGTATTCGATGCCGCGCCGCGTGTTCTACCTTGGCCGATGGATCGGGCATTCCGGTTGGTATCCGGATCGAAAAATCCGTTTGTATAACCGAACACGCTGCCGATGGGCGGGCGACTTGCATGAAAGCGTCAAGGTCAACGGCGATACAGGCCGATTCCGCGGCGACCTTCTCCATTTTTCCTTTCGCGACTGGCCGGACCACTCCCAACGCGTCAATAAATACACCGAACTCGCAGCCACAGCCGCGCGTGCTTCGGGCAGGCGGGGCAGTGTTTTCGCGCTGTTGTTTGCGCCTCCTGTCGCATTCATCAAATCCTTTTTCTTTCGCGCCGGATTCCTTGATGGATGGCGTGGACTCATCATCGCTTATATGGGCGCCCGCTATGTTTTCCAAAGGGAGTTCCGTATACTTCGCTGATGGAAGCGACGTTCGCTGTGGTTCTCGGCCTGGTCTTCGGCAGTTTCTTGAACGTCTGTATCTTTCGCCTCCCTCTTGAAATGTCCATCGTTTCGCCGCGCTCCCGATGTCCGAAATGCAAGCGGCCGATCTCGTGGTACGAAAACATTCCCGTGTTGAGCTACGTTTTTCTTCGAGGACGCTGCCGCGGCTGCAACGAAAGAATCTCGATTCGATATCCTTTCGTCGAGGCGCTGACGGGCATTGTGAGCATGCTGCTTTACTTCAAGTTTGGCTTTGGATCCGAGTGGCTCATATTTCTCGCTCTCTCGGCGGCTTTGATCGTGCTGGCTTTTATTGACATCGATCACCGCATGCTGCCGGATCCCATTACCTTGAACGGTATCTGGGTCGGCATTCTGGCGAATGTCTACCTCGCCCAATCCAATCCCCTCGTCTCACGCCTGCTGCGAATCGCCGGCGTTGAAACCGTTAATCCCCGGCTGGCTGCGCTGATTGCGAGCGTCCTCGGAGCATTGGTTGGGGGAAGTTTGCTTTGGGTGGTTGGAGAGGTGTATCTCCGGCTTCGCGGTGTCGAAGGCATGGGGCTTGGAGACGTCAAGATGATGGCGATGGTTGGAGCCTTTCTTGGGGCGCCGCTTGCGCTGTTGACGATCATGATTGGATCCCTGCTCGGCTCTGTTATCGGACTGGCATTCATTCTGCTCGCCGGAAAAACGCGCGACTATGAACTGCCCTTCGGCACATTTCTGAGCTTTGCCGGCCTCGTATCCGTCCTCTATGGCGACGATCTTATCCGCTGGTACGTCGAAAACTTCCTCCGCCCTGCCTTATGAACATTCTTCTGAATGAGCACATCACGAACAAGATGCCGAGCGGCCTGATCGTGGTTGACCGCGAGGGGCGGATCGTTGGTCACAATCCGGCAAGTGAGCGGATCTTTGAAGGAACCCTGCAGCACCAATCGCGCTTTCGAGACCTGGTGCACGAATCACAGTCATTTGAAGACCTGTTGAATCGCTGCCTGAACGCCGGTGAAGTATTTACCCGGATCGAATTCAATCTGACGCTTCCGACGGGAGGGGAGAAACGAATCGGTATCAATCTATCTCCGATCACAAGTCTCGACGGCATTACGGAAGGCGCGATCTGCCTTCTCTCGGATCTGACGGAGATCGTGGATCTCCAGAATCAGATCAAGCTGAAAGAAAACTTTGCGGCGCTTGGAGAGATGTCGGCCAGCATCGCGCACGAATTCAAGAATTCCCTGGCGACCATTGTGGGATATGCCGAGATGTCCACGATGGAAAGCGATATTCAGACCCTTCAAGGCTACGCCCGCGAAATTCACAAGGAATCGCAAGGACTCTCTCACATGGTTACGGATTTTCTGAATTTCGCCAAGCCGGTCATGGCATCGATGTACGAAGTGGATATCGCCGAACTCCTTGGCACAACGATCGCCGATCTGCGAAATCTTCGCCCTGGAAAGTATGAGGTGCGCATGGTGGCGTCGGGAAATGCCGTAGTCAAGTGTGATGCGACATTGATCCGCCAATCGTTCCTGAATCTGCTGATCAATGCAGTCGATGCGCTGACCTCAGATGGCGAAATCTCGGTATCGGTGGACACGCTTGAGGACCGTGGACACGTCCGCGTGTCGATCGAAGACAACGGACGCGGAATTCCACACCACATTGTTCCGAAGATCTTCTTTCCCTTTTTCACGACGAAGAGTCACGGTACCGGTCTCGGGTTATCTCTGGTGCAGAAGATCGTGCTTGCTCACAACGGCCGCATCGAGGTTCACAGCACTGAGGGAAAAGGAACCCGATTCACGGTCACGCTGCCACAATGACCGCTTGATTTTCGAATGTCTTCATCCTAACGTGTTGATGCCCTGCCCGCTTTCCCCACTGAATTCCTTTGCAACGTACCGGATTCACGCTGATCGAAACGGTCATTACCGCCGCATTGGTAACCTGCGGGCTCATCGCGGTTGCCGCAATGTTTTCGGTAGCGATCCGCACCAACATCGCAAATCGGCAGTCGGCTGCAGCAACCGCTCTGCTCTACGACAAGATGGAGCAGTTCAAAGCAGCATCAGCCGATGATCCACTCTGGGCGGACGGCACCGGTTTCGATGAGGTCACTCTCGATTCAAAATATCGCCGCGTTTGGGAAATACCCCCTACCTTTCCAAGAACAGTCACGATCATTGTTTACGCCAGCGATGGCGCCGCGACTCGACGCGAAACCGAATTAATCCGTGCGACGGCGGTAGTCTCGGATACTTTCCAATGACGCGTCAGTCCGGAGGATTCTCTCTCATCGAGCTTTTGCTGGCTCTTATCATCACGCTCCTCCTTACGATGATGCTTTTCCAGCTCTTTCGCGAAAACGAACGTGTGGTCCGCGACCAGACGCTCACAATGGAAATGCAGCAAACGGCGCGCGTTGTTGCCTCGCAGATTGCAGATGAGGTCCGAATGGCGGGACAAGGAGTTCCTGTTTTCGCAGGGCAATTCGACACGGCGGCATCTGAAGCGATTGCGCCGGTTCTGGGAACATCGGATGCGAATCGCATCGATATTCGGGCGGGGTTATCGAATACCGAAACAGCCGTCGCTGCTGCGGGACCGCTCGACCTGTCGCTTGGAACTTCACGAACATTGTCCGTTGCGGATGGATCCTCATTCTCAGCCACGCTCTCGACCTCCGCGCCAGCGGGCAGATTCGTGTACGTCTGGGGCCGAACCGCGGCCTCCTGGGCGTGGGTACGGGCTGAATTGACATCGATTACGCCGGCAAGCCTGACTATTACTCCACGACAGTCATCCAACATGGACACCAGGATTCACTTCATCGCTTCTCCAACGATCAGTCTCGAGGAGGCGGTTTCGATCTTTCTGAATTCCGGCAGTGCGCGCCGCGCGACCGGAGTGGATCTGCGCGATCCCGCAAACCCATCGTGGTCGGCAGCGAACGAGATCGGAAGGAACGTCATATCGCTGAGTTTTGTGTATTACGACAGCGCGGGGAATGTCGTCACGCCTTCCTCGTTGAACAATCGCATGCAGATCATGCGCGTGGATATTCAGCTTACGGTCCAGGTTGTGAGCGCGCTCAGCAACGGCACATGGCCGACGTGCTCGATTTCCCTTCGCACGATTCCAAGAAATGTGAGGCTCCGCAACCCGGCCTGAGGTTATCATGCGGTGCGTTTAACGGAGCGCGGTGGTGAAGATCCTTCTCGTTGAAGATAAAGACAGCTTGCGGCAGATGCTTTCGACGGCTATCAAGAAGGCCGGCTACGATGTCGACGAAGCTGCGAATGGCGATGCCGCGGCCGAGAAGATTCGGAAGCAGCCTTATCACCTTGTCCTCACAGACCTCCGCCTTCCGTCGCTTTCCGGCATCGAGATTCTCAAAATTCAAAAGGAAATCGACGACACCATTCCCGTTCTTCTGATGACTGCCTACGGAACCATCGAAGAAGCTGTCGAAGCCATGAAGCAGGGAGCCTTCGACTTTGTTCCCAAACCTGTGGATATTTCGCATTTGCTTCTGCTGATCAGCCGCGCCGTTGAACAAAGACGTCTGAAGCTGGAAAACATGCTTCTCAAGGAAGACGTACAGAGGAGCTACGGCATTCCCACCATCATCGGCGACAGCCCCGCGATTCAGCAGATCAGTCAGGCGATACAACGCGTCGCACCAACCACTGCCACTGTCCTCCTGACCGGTGAGAGCGGAACCGGCAAGGAAGTGTTTTCACGCGCCATTCATCAGCTCAGCCCGCGCCGCGACAAATCTTTTGTGACGGTAAACTGCGCGGCGATTCCTCACACGCTCATCGAGAACGAGCTGTTCGGACACGAGAAGGGTTCTTATACCGGAGCATTCACACGTAAACTCGGCAAGTTCGAACTGGCCGACCAGGGCACGATTTTTCTCGACGAGATTGGTGAGCTGCACATGTCGGTGCAGGCCAAGGTTCTGCGCGTCATCGAAGAGCAGAGCTTCGAAAGGATCGGCGGTCTCGAAACGATTCGTATCGACACGCGGCTTGTCGCCGCGACGAATCGCAACCTGCAGGATCTCGTCGCCAGGAAAGAATTTCGAGAAGATCTTTTTTTCCGGCTGTCCGTTATCCCGATTCAAATTCCGCCTCTTCGCGATCGGATGTCGGACGTACGCCTTCTCGCGCAGTTCTTTGTCGAGAAGTTCTCGAAAGATCTTCACCGGCAGGGCGTGCAGCTCAGCCCTGAAGCCGATCGAGCGCTGCAGGAGTATTCGTGGCCGGGAAATGTCCGTGAACTTCAGAACACGATCGAGCGCGCCATTATTCTTTCGGACGGAAAAACAATCCAACCGGGTGATTTGAATTTCGCTTTTCAGGAACGAAAGCAGACAGAAGACTTCGTTCACTATTTCGATCTTTCCGGATCGCTTGCGGAAGTTTCGGCGCGCGCTACACGCGCCGCAGAAAAGGTAAAAGTCAAGCAGGCTTTGGATTTGTGCAACTGGAACAAGACTCAGGCGGCCGAAATGCTCGCGGTGTCGTACAAGACGCTCTTGAACAAGGTCAAAGAGTTTGAGCTCGAATGAAGGATCTTATCGTACGCCCCAATGCAGCGCCGCAATCCCTCCCGTAAGGTTCCGGTACTGAACATTACGGAAACCGCAGTCTTCCATCAGTCCCCGAAGCTCCCCCTGCGAGGGAAACTTTCTGACGGAATCCGGCAGGTATTGATATGCCGCTCCGTTCCCTGAAACCAGCGCTCCGACTCTGGGGAGGATGTACCTGAAGTAAAAATTGAAAACAAGCCGGAAGACAGGAACGACGGGAGTTGAGAACTCGAGGATCACAACCGGTCCCCCGGGCTTTAACACACGATGCATCTCTCGAAGCCCGCCGTGGAGTCTCTCAAGGTTGCGGAGACCGAAAGCGATCGTCAGCGCATCGAAAGAACCATCCGCAAACGGCAACTGGAGCGCATCGGCTTCAATATTCCGAATACGGCGAGCGCCCGTTTTCACTGACGCGCGGAGCAGCATGGGATGACAGAAGTCCGACGCGATAATCCGAGTCTTCAATCCTTCTTCGAGCGCGATGGCGAGATCGCCCGTTCCAGTGCAGGAATCCAGACACAGGGACGGTGTCGCCCCGGCCAGTTCGCGGACTTTACGAACCGCAATCGCGCGCCAGCGGCGGTCCACGGATGCGGAAAGGAGATGATTGAGAAAATCGTACCGGTGCGCGATGCCTGCAAACATCTGCTGGACGCGGCGGCTATCCGGGCCGGGGTATTCTCTTTCCGTCATTCAGGATTTCCTTTACTACATCGCGAACAATGTCGAAAGGAACGTTCGGTGTGATTTCCACCCGCCCGATCTCACGCGGCAGCACAAAGTGAACCGCTCCATCGCGGACTTTCTTATCGTGCTGCAACGCGCCCAGCACATCTTTGGTAAGCACACCATTGAGCGCCGGCAAAGCGCCCAATGATCCGATGGCTTTTTCAATCCGGGCGCGGTCGCTTTCGGCAAGTTTGTTCATTGCTCGCCCGATTCGAGCTGCGGCGATCATGCCGTACCCCACGGCTTCACCATGTTTGATCCGTCGATAGCGCGCGGCCGTCTCCAGTCCGTGTCCGACGGTATGGCCGAAATTGAGAATCCTGCGCCGGTCGCTCTCCTTTTCATCGGACATCACGACTTCCGCTTTTATGGCGGCGCATCGGGCCACGAGCCGCTCCACTGCTTCCGGATCGCGCTTCAGGAAGACTTCTGTGTTCTGCTCGAAATCCGCAAACAGTTTCGGATCGCGAATAATGCCGTACTTCAGAGCTTCATAAAGTCCGCTTGCATACTCGCGCTCCGGCAGCTTGCGCAAGACGTGAGGATCCGACAGAACGAGCCGGGGCTGATAAAAAGTTCCGATGAGGTTCTTGGCCAGCCGGTGGTTGACTCCGGTCTTTCCGCCGATACTGGAATCCACCTGCGCGAGAAGAGTTGTGGGAACCTGAACGATGGCAATCCCGCGCATGTAGATCGACGCCACGAACCCCGAAATGTCCCCGACCACGCCCCCGCCGACAGCAATCACCGTCGACTGCCGCGCGAGCTTCAACTCGCCCATCCGGTCGAGAAGTCTTGTGACTGTCGCCAGGGTTTTCGCGCGTTCGCCGTCGGGAATGACGGCAACAGGGAAACGTTTTTTGAGACCCTGTCCGACGGCTTTCAGAATGCGGGGCTGTGAGACTGCGAGGAAGGGACCGCGGAGACCGGCGCGTTCGAGATGTTCTTCCATCTTCTCGAAAACGCCGGCGCCAACGATGATGTCATATGACGTCTGAGCAAGTCTGACGGGGATCGACTGCAACTAACGCTTCTCTGCCAATTGCCTGCGGGCCTTGCCGGCGAGATCCTTCGCTTCGGGAATCAAATCGATGGCTTTGACTACCTGAGGATCACCTTCCAGCAGAACGCGCGCCGCTTCCGACACACCAAACCTGTTGTAGAAGATCTCGTACTTGATCGACCGCTTCACGAAATCCCGGTTGTCCTGAAAATCTTTTTCGTTGAATTGCACGCCGCGTTTCGTAATGTGCTGTTTGAACTGATCAACCATGGCGTCCGATATCTGGAACGACGGGTCGATCTGCGGGTTCTTCGAAAGGAAATCCCGGACAAACGTATAGAAGGCAAACTTCCCGATCAACATCGTCTGGAAATCACTAACTTTGGGTTCCTCGACGAGATAATCCGGAGTGATCCCGCCGCCACCATAGACGATCCGTCCGATGTCGGAATGCTTGATATCGTCCTTCTTCGGCGGTGAGGTTTCGCGATGGTTGTAGTAATCGAATTGCGAAATCTGCGAATAATCACGTTGGATCAAACGTCCGCTCGGCGTGTACCACTTTTGTGTGGTCAGCGCGAGACCGGCATTCTTGCTCAGCGGATAAACCGACTGGACCAGACCCTTCCCGAAGCTCGTCTGGCCGACAATCACGGCACGATCGTGATCCTGAAGAGCGCCGGCCACGATTTCCGAAGCGCTGGCGCTTTGGGGATTGATCAGCACCACCAGCGGAAAGACGTTATCCGAATTCAGTTTCTGCGAGGCATAGGGCCGGTTCGAACCGCGCGTCCTACCTCGTGTTTCGACAATCAACTGTCCCTTTTGAAGGAACGTTTCGCAGACTTCGATGGCTTCCTGAAGAAGGCCGCCGGGATTGTTTCGAAGGTCGAAGACCAGGCCATCGAGATTCTTCACATCCAGCTTTCGCAGCGCATCGCGCAGTTCGGTGCCGGTTGTTTCGGCAAAACTATCCAGTTTCACATAACCAACGCGGGGCTTGATCATGAATGCATTGCTGATGGTGAATTTTGCAATTTCGTCGCGAATGACCGACATTTCGATCGGTTCATCCACACCCGGACGCGTGACGCGTATCTTCACGGTCGTGCCCCGGGGGCCCTTCAGTTTGGAAACGACTTCATTGAGATCCATGCCTGTTGTGGATTCTCCGTTCACGCTGCTGATAACGTCGCCCACACGCAGCCCGACTTTTTCGGCCGGAGATCCAACAAACGGCGGGGACACCACGGTTACTTTTCCAAAACGCGTGGTAACGGTAATGCCCAGACCGTAATACTTTCCGCGCTGATCTTCACGCAGCGAATTGAATGCCTTCGGATCGAAGAATTTTGAATGAGGATCGAGAGTGCGGAGCATGCCGTCAATCGCTCCGTATACAGCCTTATCGGACTCGACCTCATCGGCATAATTCTCTTCGATGAGTCCCAGCAAGGTGGAAAAGTGCTTGATCGCGAGATCCGCGTCTTCCTCCCCCTTCGACGTCGCTCGAACCTGGCCTCCCAGAACTCCGCCAAGTATCGCTGAAGCCAGCAGCACCAGGACCAGGCAAAAAATCGCACGCGACGGTCTAAATCTCATTGAGTGATTCCTTTCATTTCAAGACAGTCTGCGCATTATAGCAGAAGGGCTTTGCATGATCTTCTGGAGTTTCTATTGCCGTTCTGCCCTATACAATGAATCGTACCAGCGGGTCAGACCGGTCTGACCGGGAATCCCATTCCCTCCACCGATTCGTCGTGCAAAGCCCCGGGACACCGAAAAATCTCCTTTATTTGAGACGGCTGGAACGGCCCAGGGTTGCGTTTTTTCAGGGCAAGAAATTTCCGGGGGTGGTCCCGGACTTTGTTATGATGGTGGACGTTTTCAGGAGGATTGATGGGTCAGCTTGGCTTTTCCGAAATGTTGGTGATTTTCGTCGTTGCTCTTCTGGTCTTTGGACCGAAGAAGCTTCCTGAACTGGGAAAATCCCTGGGTAAAGGCATTCGAGAGTTCAAGAAGGCGACGGATGAGTTCAAGTCGAGCTGGGAAGACCATGTAAAGGACATCTCCGAACCTCTCAATGATGTCAAAAAAGACATTCACAATATGGGTCAGGATTTGAAGTCGGATTTCTATAACTCGCTGGAAGCTTCCACTTCAACGTCCCATCCCGAGCCTGAGCCGCCGCCGGCGGCGGACACGAGTCACCACACCGAACCATCCACTCCGAAAGAACACGTGTAATGCCGGTCGATACCGATCCGCAACGAGACGAACAGGAAGAAGAATTACACGGTCAGATGTCGTTCCTCGACCACCTCGAGGAACTTCGGAAACGCATCATCTACTGCCTGATTGCTATTGCCGTCGCGTTTGCGATTTGCTGGGGTTTCGCTGACAAGATCTTCAAGGTTGTTTCAGTTCCCATCACGAAGACCGGCGTGCCCTTGAATTTCATGAGTCCGACGGAACCCTTCAACATTCAGTTGAAGCTCGCCGCAATGGCCGCCGTTTTTCTGGCCGCGCCGTTCATTCTCGGCCAGGTCTGGCTGTTCATTTCACCGGGGCTGTACAAACACGAGCGGCGCTATGCGTTGCCTTTCATCGTCATTTCGTCCTTGTTGTTTGTAATCGGTGGTCTCTTTGGATTCTTCATCGCGTTTCCATTCGCGCTGCAATTCCTGGTTCAGTGGGGCAAGGACATGGGCCTTACGCCGGTCATCAGCGTCTCCGAGTATTTCGATTTGTTCATCATGGTGGAACTCGGACTCGGCGTGATTTTTGAAATACCGGCGCTGATCTTTGTCCTGGCGCGAATCGGTCTGGTCAGTGGTCCATTCCTGCTGCGGAACACGCGTTACGCGATCCTGATTGCGTTTATCGTAGCGGCTGTCATCACGCCTACAACGGACATACCCAATATGATGATGATGGCCGTACCGATGGTTGCCCTGTACCTGTTGGGAGTCGTCGTGGCCTACGTCTTCGGCAAGAAGCGCCGGAAGGAACCGGGCGATTAGGGTTGCAGGTAAAGCCGGCGACTACAGGCGGCGATCGATTTCCGGCAAGCTGAAATAAACAACATCTCCAACAATTTTTAGACTGTGCGCGCTGACCTGGTCCAGGGTGTCGCAGGCCATGTGCCAGCACGGATAATCGAAATCGATGAGATCGACGGAGGGGATTGCTGCCTTCAGGTATGGAATGTGATCGTCAGAGATGTCCTGCTCGACTGTGGGAAACTCTTTCGCGTAACCGATTGTTCGCGCAGTGTTCCAGATGATGTCCTTGAGCCAGCCGGTCGACTGGCTTTCCTTCTTGATGTTAAGATTCTTGTCCCCAATCATGTCCACGAGGATCAGCGCCTTCAGGTCCCTCAGCGTCTTGTCACGCACGCGCTTATCGACGTCGTGACGGCTTCCATAGACGCTGTCGTCGTCGGTCCATTCGACAACCGCTTCTTCTCCATCAAAGAAAACGAACTCGAGCGAGTGTTCGAGTTTGAGTCCGGCCGTGCTTCGCGCGAATTCAATCAGCCATGCGGCGCTGGATCCGCCATCGCTGGCGCCGACAAACACTAAGTTATCGAATACCTTCGTATCGTAGTGTCCTGTAACAGCGATGACTCCGGGCTTCGATCCCGCTCGCACGGCATGAATATTCACCATGTGCCGATAGCCACGGGGCGTGCGGGCGTCGAACTCGTCCAGTTGAACTTTGAGGCCGGCCTTTTGAAGCTCCGAGACGATGTATTTGCGGGTCTTTTCAATCGCGTCGCTTCCCGCCGGTCTGGGTCCAAAACCGACGAGAGTTCGAAGATCGGTTCCGGCCCGTTCCTCGCTGAACGGAGAATTCTTTGAGCTTGCAGGTGTCCTCTGTTGGAAACCGTACGTAGCCGCAACCACAGCAAGAACAAGGAACACGGCAGCAAATGTTTTCATGGTGCGTGAAATTCTCGCATACATTTGACCCGATGCTATCCTGATTTTGGACGCTCTATGGAGGTGAAAGATGCGCGGATTTTCAAAAACCCAGGTAGCAGGATTTTTCCTGACCGGCGCTGCAGCCGGCGCAACCCTGGCTCTGTTGTTCGCACCCAAGACCGGTGCCCAGACCCGCCGGGATATACGCAAGTTTTCGAAAAAGACTCTTTGCGAACTCGATTACTTCCAACAACATTTACGCGAGCAGATCAGCCAAGGGTACCAGCAGCCTCTGGAGGTTTTCGATAACGTCAAGGACTACGTCCAAGACGGCAAAAACAAACTGCAGAAGATGATCAAGACAGTGTAGCATCCTTTAGCTGCATGCCAACTCCGAGTCGACGGTAACGGATTCGAACCCTATCACTCTTCGT
>CAZWGA010000041.1:0-51592 GCA_964633285.1 uncultured Solibacteraceae bacterium
TCCGCCCGATCTTCCATCAAAAGGAACATCGTGTCAAAGCCCACATCCTCGTCGCTTTCCTCGGTTATGCCTTGTGGGTAACTTTCAAACACCTCTTGAACCGTAACCATGCGGATCTATCCCCGGGCCGCGCCTTGTCCCTGCTCGCGACGCTGCAAAGTGCCGACATTGTCTTGCCGACCACAGACGGCCGTGAAATCCGGCTTCGACGCATCACTCAACCCAACGCCGGGCAGAAACTCTTGCTCGATCAGCTCGACATCACCCTGCCCGAGCGGCTCAGTTTTGATTCTGAATGTAGTGCAGACTCAGTGACCGCATGACCGATTCGAAAAGACTTAACCGTCCTATCGACCGTCTCGTGACGAACTTGGGCTAACTGTTTCTCGACGCACACCGGTGGCATCCTCGATCCGCCGTACTGGCCAGCCGAGCTTTCCCAAGGCGATTACTTGTTGTTTCTTTTCGTCATTCAAGACATTGCTCATGCCGACGGAGCCTATCCGCCGGTTTCAATGTCCCGAACGTCTCTATTGGCCGGTTTTCAGCTGATAATGATTGGCCGGTTTTGGGTGATTACCGAGGCCAAACGAAGGCGGTTCGGCGCTGAATGTTCGGAACGCAAACGCGGTAGAAGCCCCTTCGCGCGCTCGCGTCCATAGTACGTCATGTACAAGAGTGGAACAGTGTCGCGGCGATTGATAACCGAACCTGTATAATCGTCGGCTATGGATTTGGAGCTTCTCCAGACTTACGAGACGACGATCATCGATTCAAGTGATTACCTAAGTGCCACATTTTTCGTGATACCTGCGCGAAGCTTGAGGTCCGACGGACACAATCCTTATGACCTTCAGGGCGTAGCTGCATTTCTATCTGCCGAAGTACGCCACGAAACGACTTTTATTGATCCTAATGAATTCGTCCAAGTTTTGGTGCCCAAGCACAGAATCGAATCCGAATCTCCCGGACAACCCATCAATCGACCAAACCACATGGATCTTGCTTTTGCTAACTATGTTGCGAACGCTCGCGTCGTCCCATTTGAGCGCTCCCCGCTGGGTGCGGAATCCTTATCAAGCATTGCAGCATCGTCGGTAAAAGCCGGGACAATTACGTTGGGCGCTACCGTAGGCTATCTATCTGCCGGTCCGACTCCATTCCTTCTCGTTGCTGTTCCGCTTGGAATCGTCCTCTGTGGCGCTTCCGTAAGCATGGCGAAGTGGCTGGAGGAGAACCGCAACAGAATTTGGAATCGTCTATTGCGGCGGTTCTAAAGCCCAGCGTTTCCGCCGATCGCACAGGAGACGAGTTACTTGGCCACGAACCGCAGCCCAAGGCAAAAAAAGCAACATTTACTCTGGTGAAAAACCAGTGAACAATCGGTGAACAATTTCATGCCGAATACCCTGTAAAACCGTGTTTCAGCCCAACCAGCAAATCCGAAGAACCAACGAGATACATAATGTGAATTTTCCTGTTAACCGGAGGGTTGTAGGTTCGAGTCCTACCTGAGGAGCCTTATTTTGTAAGCTAGCGGTTGTCTCGCTCTTGAAGCGGTTTGGTCTTTCAGACGTAGATGTTGTGGACGCTCACTACAAGTCCAACCCTCGCCGCGATGGTCGTACTTGGGCTCAGGTACTTTCGCATTACCGAGGAATCGCCACTCACAGAGGCCACTTTGATTTCGCTCACGAAGACGAAATTGATGATGTATTCCGCTACGTTCGACACTTGCACGACATCTTGGTGCGAATCGTCTTCAAGCGGTTGGTCTACGACGGCCCTTATCAGCCGACCGTCTCCGTGTGGACAACGGATAGATCTGTCGATTGGGTGACTCCGAGCACCTCGGCCAAGTTGTTGGGGTATTCAGAGCGCGATCGACCCTTCGATTCCGTTATGAACAATGTCGACGGCATAACCGAGCGGCCCCAGGTATTCCTTCAGGAGGTCACAGAGTTTTTCGTCGTCATCGATGATCAACAATCGGGTAACCGATTCCAAAGCAAACTCCGGCGTCAGATTCTGGTTTGCGATTGTAGCCATAGCGGAATCATCCCGCTACTTTGTAAGGAATCGGTGCGCCGGCGCCGGGATTTTTGTAAGCGTTTTGTAAAGGGAAGAACGCGGGTTTTACACCCGCGTTAGAATCTGAACCTTATACATTATGAGCACGGAACCTTACGTCAGACAGGATCCCAATCCCAATCCACTTGTTTTCACGATGCCCGACGGAGCAATCGATGCACACATGCACGTCATCGGACCGTTTGATCGATTTCCATTGTCGCCGAAGTCGAAGTATCAACCGTTCGCAGCAAGCTGGAAGGAACAGAAAGAAATTCTAATCGACAAAATGAGGTTCTGGGGATTCGTGGTGGTTCAGGCCACGTGTCATGGCACGGATAACAGCGTTGTCGTCGATGCGCTCAAGAACATGCAGGGACGGGCCGCCGGTGTCGCCAGCATTGATGAGGACGTAACAACCGAAGAACTGCGAAGGCTCGATTCGGCCGGTGTTCGCGGCGTACGATTTGCTTTTCTTCCTCACATTGCAAGTGAAACAACTCCGGCCGAAGTCATCCGGCGAATCGCTGAGAAGATCCAGCCGTTCGGCTGGCATACGGATCTTTATTTTCTACCCGACACGTTTAGCGTCATGGAGCCTCTGATTCGATCGCTGCCGACTCCGGTCATCATCGATCACATGGGACGTCCTGACGTGAACATTCCCCTCAAAGAAAACGATTACTTCCAGCGATTACTCTCGCTCGGAGCAAGCCGCAGCGACATCTTCTGGAAAGTCACATCGCCGGACCGTTACACGCGATCGGCGCGCCCAGAGGACTGGGATGTGGCGTTGCCGTTTGCCCATACATTGCTGGAGCACTTTCCGGGGAACGTCATCAGTGGGACCGATCGGCCGCGACCGAATATGAATACCGTGATCGTCAAGGGCCGCGGCGATCCGCCAAATAAAATGCCGAACGACGGCGACATCGCCAATTCCTGGATCTGGCCTGCCGCACGCAAAGATGAAAATCTGCTGAAGCAAATGCTGGTGATCAATCCTCGAAAGCTCTACCGGTTCCGCGATTAGGGAATTACCGAATTCTTACAATTCTCCTCGTCCTGCCGCATCGAAACTTTACATACACATCCGACTATCACCATGTGACAAACGACACAAGGAGGAGACCATGGTGAAATCCGGAATGCACGCTGCATTGTTCCTGATGATGTTCTGTTCGATTGCTCTCGCGCAGGGAGGACCGGGCGGTGGCGGCACACAGGGAGATGGAGTCTGGCTGCGCAATGCGTACTTCGGCGAGTTTCAAACGTTCGATCGGTGTTTCGGGCATCAGCCGCAAAGCGGGACGTATCATGATCACGTCCAGCCGATTCTGGGATGGGCATTCGATGGATATCCGGCCTGGGCGCTGGCCCATCACGCGGGTTTGAACGAGACCTATGACGACGGCAAGCCGGCCTTTCCCTACATCATGGGCATGCAGTACTACGGTTCCGTGAATGGTGGTAATGCGGCAACCGTTCCAACGACGGCACAGGATTACTTCTCGAACGGACGGCTGGCCGGATCCACTACCGCTCCCCAGGTCACGTCGTGGTACACGGCGCACTCGAATGATGATGCACGGGCCGGCAGCGGATTCGATCCATCCGCGGGAGGCCAGGTGACGTGGCCGTTTGCGATGCCTTCCAGGAGCGCAATCGAGCGGTGGCGTGACGAGCGCCACAAAAGCAGACACACAGCGAGTGCGCTTCACCGACCATCGGCCTTTGGGTCAACGGCGTTTCGTTGAGGATTATGAGTACGTCGCAGACTCAGGCGATCTCGATGAATTTAACGGGCGCTCCACCGTTACCCCGGAATATCAAGGTGGAACTTACGCGTATTTTTTATCGACCGATTCAGCGGGGCGGCTTGCGTTTCCATATTTGATTGGGCGTGCGTATTACGGAAGGATTGCGCCTGTTGACCTGAACCATGCAGTCCAAATGAATCCCTCTCCCTATGGGAGAGATGGCCGCGAGGCCGCTGGCGGGGGCCGAGGATCTCCCGAAACTTTGATCCTCACACGGCGCTTGCGCGCCAGCCTCTCCTGGAGCGAGAGGCCGTTCACGGTCGAAGCCGAAGAAACTGAGAAAGGAAAATCTCTTGGTTTCTGCTTCAGAATCTTTCGGACCGGCGGATCTGCAATTCATCACCTCGAATATGTGCACGAACGACCGATGCACCTGGTCATCGTTTCCGAGGACCTTGAAGAGTTCCAGCACATTCACCCGATGCTCACAGCGGGAGACCGCTATGAGGTGACCACACAATTCCGTCACGGCGGACACTACCGGATGTACCTCGAATTCACACCACCCGGCGCCGGTCAACAATCAACAGCATTCGATCTCATTGTCAATGGCCGACGGCCGACACCCATGAAATTACCCGCAGAGACGGCGACAACAAGAACCGCTGACGGGATCCAAATCCGGCTGGCTGGAAACATATCGCCAAAAGCGGTCGTGGATGCCGATTTGAATTTTGAGGCCATCGATTCTGAAACGGGGAACACGATCCGGGATCTTGAGCCTTATCTCGGTGCGTGGGCACACATTCTCGCCGTCGATCAAAACCGGACAGCTCTGCTCCACACGCACCCCCTGGCGGATGGCTTGGACAGCGCGGTTTCCACATCATCATTTCACTCTCACGCTGTGCCGGCAGGACCGTCTCCGGAGGTCATCCGATTCACTGCTAATTCTCCGAAGAGCGGCCTGTACAAATTGTGGATTCAGTTTCAGAGAAATGGAAAAGTTGTGGCTGTGCCGTTCGTTTTTCGAGTCGTTTCGGCCGGCATCGAGCGACAGCCACTATCCATACCTGCCGGTGCGATCCGTATCCGAATCACGTCTGGCGGATATCAGCCCGACCGCATCACAACGCAAAAAGGAAAACCGGTAACACTCGCCGTGTATCGAGCGCCGGGAACCGGTTGTGCTTCGCGCATCGTATTTCCTTCGATCGGGGTGACTCGAGACCTGCCCGCGGGCAAAACCACCCTGATCGATCTGCCTCCACTCCCGCCCGGCGAGTTTCATTTTGCATGCGGTATGGGTATGTACCGTGGAGCGCTGCTCGTCCTCGAGTGAGATGGACCTCGATTTGCAAATCTCCGTAGGCCGGAGCCAGCCGGACGCATTTTCCGCACCGCGCTGGCCGTAGGGCTGCCACTTCACTGCCGGCAGCATTAGAACTCGCAAGATGCGCAATCCACGGGTGATTTCGGGCGAACGCCATCCGGTCAGGCGGTCGCGTGCACCCTGGAGTTCATTTTGAATCGCTCGCCTCAGGTACATGAAGTTGTTGGACGAACACCCCGGAACGGGGAATTCTTCCAGTGTCTCGATAATCCGGAGTTTCGCGCCAGTGGGTTTGGAGCCAGTCTTGGAGTTCACGCGCTGCTGCTCCTGGCTTTGATGACTCTGCCTCTCTTCGTGCCGCCCGGCCTCGATTTGATCCACCGCGCAACGATACCGCTGGCGCCGCCGCCCGAAAGGCACGCTCCTGTGAAATACGTTGCGAAAGAGACGCCGAAGCGCATCGTCTCGATGGAGTCGGAGGCGCACCAGCAGATGCCGGTAGTGAAAGCCGTGAATATTGCCGCGCGAGAGGAGATCTCACTTCCGCGTGTATTGCCCGAACCCAAACCTGTGCCGATCGGGTTGCCGGAAGCCATCCCCAAAACGGCGCCGCCGTTAACGGAACCGGCTCCACTGATCGTGACGAATTTGTTCTCGGACGCGAAGTCTGCCGCCCCCGCCATCGTCGTTCCGGTACGAAAAGCGGAGACAGCCGGCTTTGGTGAACGGACGGGCTCGGGAACAACGCCGTTTGATCGAGCCCGCAATGTCGCTTCCCTTTCCGGTTTCGACAAGGGCGTTCCGGGCAGCGCACCGCAACATCTTCGTCCCGGCACGGCCGATGCGGGTTTCGGCGCGGTGACAACGGCGGACAAGATCCGGACCGATGTTTCACCCGGCGGTATCGAGACGAATCATTTCGACCGGCCAGTCGAAATCATTTTCAAGCCTCGGCCCGAGTACACAGACGAAGCGCGAAAGCTGCGGCTGGAAGGTGAAGTCCTGGTGGAGGCTGTATTCACCTCGCTGGGTGAAATTCACGTCACTGGAGTTCTGAAAGGCCTGGGCCACGGACTCGACGAGAGCGCCGTTCGCGCAGCCCGGCAGATTCGCTTCAAAGCGGCGGAACGGCAAGGCAAGGCGGTCGATTCGACAGCCGTGATTCGCATCGCATTTCAACTTGCATATTGAGTAGAGGAGATCATGAGGCGCCATTTCTTGTTTGTGATGTTTGCATTTTCAATTCTGCCTGCAGCCGCACCGACAATGGGCCGGCAAACAACCCCGCTGATTTCAGCAGAAAGCATTATCGATAAAGCGGCCGCACAGGAACGAGATCTGGAAAAAAGAATGGCGGGATTCAAACCCCTTATTGAAACCTATATTCAAAACCTCGATCTCGATCGCGAACTCGGCGTGATTCCGAAGAGCGACAAATATTTTCTCGGCAAACTCGATCTGAGTCATGGAATCGCACAGAAATCGCTGCTTCCGCCGCAGGGCTGGTCGAGCGCAATCCTGGGGAAGATCCGCCAGATGTATTCCGTCAACTATCTTGCCAACGGTTTTGCCGACGCGATTCTTCTGGGAAGTTCCTTCGACCGGACCAACTATAACTTCACCTATGTACGCCGGGAATTTCTCGGCGAAGTCCGGTGCGTGGTTTTCGACGTGGTCCCGAAACGCGACATAGAGTCGCCTGTTGCGTTCGCAGGAAGAGTCTGGATCGAGGATCAGGACTTCAATATCGTTCGCTTTAATGGCGCTTTTCAGCCATCGTCGTCATCAAAGCTCTACTTTCATTTCGACAGTTGGCGCGAAAACGCTGGTCCGGGCCTGTGGCTGCCGGCATATGTCTACACCGAAGAGTCCGATATTGGGTATTTCTTCGGAAAACGAAAACTCCGATTCAAGGGGCAAACCCGCCTGTGGTCCTATAATCCGCCGCATCCCAACCTGCAAAACGAGTCGACGAGCGTGAGGGTCGAATCGAAAAACGTGAAGGACGAGACCGGGGCGGCCGATGCAACTGTTCCGGTCGATGCATTTCGCGCCTGGGAGCGCGAAGCCGAAGACAACGTCCTGCAGCGGCTCGAACTCGCGGGCTTGCTCGCGCCTGAGGGCGCGGTGAATCAAGTTCTCGAAACCGTCATCACCAATCTGGAAGTAACGAACAACATCGACATTCAACCCAATGTTCGCGCGCGCATCCTCCTCACAACTCCGATCGAGTCCTTCACCGTCGGCCACACTGTTGTTATCAGCCGCGGACTTATTGATGTTCTTCCCGATGAAGCGAGTCTCGCGCTCGTTTTGGCTCATGAAGTTGCTCATATCGCGCTCGGCCATCGCCTCGACACCAAGTACGCCTTCAACGATCGAATGCTTTTCGCAGACGAAGACAGTTTCAAGCACGTCGCCGTGCAGCACACGCCGGAAGAAGAAGCAGCAGCCGACAGCAAAGCCCTCGAATACTTGAAGAACTCTCCGTACAGAGACAAACTCCCGGCCGCCGCCCTGTTTCTACGGATGCTCGATGAGCGGGCTCCCGAGTTGCCGGCGCTGCTTCGGCCTCACCTTGGAAATCAGCTCACGAACGGGGGGAAAGTCAAACGCATGTCCAGCTTGATTCCGCAGGCGCCCGCGCTGCAGATGTCGCGGACGGATCAGCTTGCCGCGCTTCCGCTCGGCAGCCGAATTCGCGTGGATATCTGGAATAATACCATCGATCTGATCAAGGCCAAACCTGTCGCATTGCTTTCAGCTCGCGAGAAAATGCCCTTCGAAGTGACGCCGGTGTTTTTGTATCTGACGCGGCAACGGCAGCCATGAATTTCTAACTGACGCTTTCCGCGTTGTATCTCGCCAAAAGGCCGGTGCGGACACCGTGACGATAAACGCGAATGAAGAACCAGCAGGAAATCGCGACATCGACTATCGCGAGGACCACGCCGGATATCAGCGCCGAGGCGGATGGAGCGCTTCCTGAGATGATTGCGCGAATCCCCTCGAAAACATAAGAGGGCGGCAGCAATCGAGCGATCGACTGCATCCAGCCGGGAAGCGTCGATAACGGATACAGGACTGCCGCAAACGGCGAAACCAGCGCCGGAGCCGGCCAGATGAACCATTCCGCTGCCGGGCCAAAACGGAGAACAATCGCAGCCCCGACAATTCCCAATGCAATGCCGAACAAAAACAGCACCAGAAGAAACGGAATGATCGCGAGGCCATAGGACAAAAAGGAAAGTCCAAACACGGCGCTTGCGAGGATCAGCATGACGATAAGGCCGACAAGGCTTGTGCCGATGCTGGACAGCACAAGACCCGCAATGTACTCGGACGTCGAAAGGGGTGTTGCGAAGATGTTCAGGAAGTTTCTCGACCAAACATCTTCCATGAACGCCATTGTTACGCCGTGCATCACGCGCGTGAAAAAATCCCAAAGCAGAACGGCGCCAAGCAGGACCGGCACGAAATCAAAGCCCGGCACTGCGACGGAATTCAGATACTTCGTCATGAAGCCCCAGACCACCATGTCGATGGCCACCCAGGCGAAAAGCGGCATCACGCGAGCAGGACTCCCGCTGACGAGATAGAAATGGCGAAGCACTATGGCGGATGTGCGGCTGAACTTCATCACACCGTTTCAAGCAACAGCGGCTCGCGCGCGACTGCAATGAAAAGCTCTTCCAGCGTGGCTTTGCCGTGTTGGGCAGGAAGGTTCCTCGGATCACCTTCCAGAAGGATTTTTCCGTGTGAAAGGAAAAGCACGCGATCGCACACATCCTCGACCTCATACATATTGTGCGATGTCCAAAGCACGCCAGACGAACCCTGGGCGGCAAACTCACGAATCTTCTGACGGATATCGCGGGCCGTCGCGGGATCCAGCGAAGCAGTGGGTTCGTCGAGAAGGAGAAGGTGTGGATTATTCAACATCGCTTTGGCGAGACTCAGCCGTGTCTGCTCGCCCGACGACAGCACTCCGGACTTCGTGTCACGAAACTTTTCCAGGTCGAACTGCCGCAACAGTTCCTCGACGCGCGATGACAGGTTCCTGACGTTGTATATCAAGCCGAACACGCGCAGGTTCTGAACCACGGTGAGGTTTCCGGGAAGAGGCGCGTACACAGCCGCAAAATTGGTGCGTTCAAGCGCGGCGGAACGTTCGCGGCCAATGTCGAGGCCCTCGATGTGAATGGATCCCGATGTTGGTTCAAGGACGCCGAGGACCATGTTGATCGTCGTGGTCTTCCCTGCTCCGTTCGGACCCAGCAGGCCAACGATCTCGTTCGCTGCGACCTTGAAAGAAACCGAATCGACGGCAGCGATCCGGCTGTATTCCTTGCGAAGCTTATCGACCGTCAGGACGGATTTCAATCGGTCCCCAGATCGGCGCGGCCTCGAGCCGGCATCAATCCATCCCAGCGATGAGTTTCATCCAGATGAATTCCAAACTGGTCGAGAGCGCGCACAACGATGTGATGAACGATGTCATCCACAGACTCCGGATGGTTGTAAAACGCAGGGACCGGAGGAACGATGACCACGCCCATGCGCGACAACTTCAACATGTTCTCCAGGTGAATGTCGTTGAACGGCGCTTCCCGGACCATCAACACAAGTTTCCTGCGTTCCTTAAGCACGACGTCGGCAGCGCGATGGATCAGATTGTCCCCCTGGCCATGCGCAATAGCAGCAAGGCTTCTCGCGCTGCAAGGTGCAACAATCATGCCATCCGTCACGAACGAACCGCTGGAGATTGCCGCGCCCTGATCCGAATCGCCGTAAGCGCAAACTGCAAGTGATTTCACGTAGTCCACGGTGTACGGCGTTTCGTGAACCAGCGTCCGCGCCCCCCATTTGCTGATCACGAGATGCGTCTCGATCCCGGCATCTTTCAGAACCTGAAGCGTGTGCACTCCAAACACCGTGCCGGTCGCGCCCGTAATTCCGACTATCAATTTCATAGAGTGAATTATGAACCGATCAGGGTTCGAGCGCTTCAAGATATGTCACGAGCTGCCGCAACTGCTGATCTGAAAGCCGCGGCCATGACGGCATAGAAGGTTTCTGTTTTTGATGAATCAGTGCGGTTACCTTCCTCGAAACAGTTTCTGCACCTTCCGTCCGAATCCCGAAATCTCATGAGACACACCAAAGCGAACCAGCGTTGCATGGCTTTGATCGGTCAAGCCGAATCCGGGAGATACCCGCAGCGTCGTTTCACCAGGCAGATTCCATGCAAGAACCGGAGCAATGTATTGCGACGTGCCCCGGAAAGTCACATTTCTCCATTCACCCAATCCGCCGTAAACCTCAATTCCGGCGTTGAAATTCTCCCGGCACAAAGTGCACGACGCGGCACTCGCAGCCAGTGCCAGCGGCCTGCTGGCGCCAAAGGCGTACCCAAACTCCCAGACACCCTCGTGAATGTTTTTCACTCCGACGATGTTTTCCGAAATGTTCCAGCCCTTCACCTGGCTCGACAAAATCAATTTGGTTTCAATTTCCCGCTCGCGTTCGCGGCGCAAATGGGAATTCGATTCCGCCTGACTCTCCTTGCCGTCAAAGCCGGCAATGTCTTTCAGGGTTTTGTCGGCTCCGTTGACGTGTTCGTACTCAACGTAAAGAACGGGATTGATGCGATGCTCGCCGAACAATAACCGGAACCGATTTTCAAATCGGAATCCCGTAAAAAGCGTGCTGTCGTGGAAGGTGTGCTGAGTGTCGAAGTACAGTTCCGACGTCCACCACGCTTTCGCTCCGTATTCGAGTTCGGTCCAGTTTCCAATGAATGATGCAATACCGTGGGAATGACCCAGCACCGGATTAGTGCCTATGTCCAGACTGCCGGGCTCTTCCATGTGGTGATCGTAAGTAATGAAGTAAGGGCTTTCCTGGGCGAGTCCGGTTGAAATGAAAATCAAGACGGGTAAAAAAGAAAGAGCAGCGCGAAGAATTCGCCTCATTTGAAGCCTCCGCCTCAAAGTCTAATTGATAATGAAAATCATTTTCAATTGTAAAACTTGTCTGCCTGAGCTTTCGCAACTCGGGCCTCGCGCGATGCCTCACTCACGCGAAGTGCTGCGGCAATGAACGAGGGAAATCCCGGCTGTCAAAAAATTACAAAAATGGCGCGACCAGCCTATTGACAAGGATCACTCACAAAACGACAATACGCACTTGATTGGGAGAACCGGCAAGGCACAAAGTTGTGCGTGCCGGCCGGCGCCGTTAGCTTTTTTTGGACAGCGAAGTCCAGAGCAATGCAAAGAAATGCACTGTTCTGGGCTTTTTTTATTGGGTCGCCTTTTTGTAACTCGGGAACGCACGTGGCTACAAATCTGGAAAGAAAACTCCCAGGGGAACGGTCGGATGCTTCGAAGCACCTGCACATGCTGGCCGAAGCGGGCCAGGTTCTCAGCGGTGAATTGTCCCCCAGGGTTGCTTTCGAACAGCTTCTCGATATTTTGAAACACCACCATGGTGTTATCCGCGGAGTTGTTGCGCTCCTGGATGCGCGGAGTCAGGAAATACGGATCGAGGCTTCGAGTGGTTTGAGCGATGGTGGAAGGTTCGCGCGATACCGGCTTGGCGAAGGCATCACCGGGCGCGTTGTCGAAACCGGCAAACCGATTGTTGTGCCCAAGGTCAGCCGCGAACCGATGTTTCTGAATCGCGCGGGAAAGCGCGATCTCAACAAACAGGAACTGACGTATATGTGCGTTCCGGTGGTCGTGAAGGGCCGCCCGGTCGGCGCCCTGGGTGTGGATTTACGTTTCAAAGCCGAACGCGACTACGACTCCGATATGAAATGCCTCAGCCTGATCGCGGCGATGATGGCTCAGGCGATCAAGGCCGATCACCTCGTTGACGACGAACGCCGCCGCTTGATGGATGAGAACTCGCATTTGCTCGAAGAACTGCGCGAGCGTTACGACTTTTCCAACATCATCGGCAATGCCGGCCCGATGCGTCAGGTCTACGAACACATTGCTCAGGTGGCTCATACGAACACGACTGTTCTGATCCGCGGCGAGTCCGGCACCGGAAAAGAACTTATCGCCCATGCCATTCATTACAACTCTCCGCGCGCGCAAAAACCGTTCATCAAAGTAAGTTGCGCCGCCTTGCCCGAAACATTGATTGAATCCGAGCTTTTCGGCTACGAAAAGGGCGCTTTCACAGGCGCGCACGCGCTGAAAAAGGGACGCTTCGAATTGGCGGAAGGCGGAACTCTGTTCCTGGACGAAATCGGCGACATCGATCTTTCGACCCAGGTCAAACTGCTCCGAGTCCTGCAGGAAAAAGAATTCGAACGTCTGGGCGGAACCACTTCGATACGATCCAACGTGCGGTTGATCACCGGAACGAACAAAGATCTCGAGAAGGCAATGGCCGAGGGAAAGTTTCGCGAGGATCTTTACTACAGACTCAATGTCTTCACGATCTTCGTTCCCCCTCTGCGCGAGCGCAAGTCGGATCTCCTGCTGCTTGCCGATCATTTTCTGCAGAAATACTCGCGCGAGCACAAGAAAGACATACGAAGAATTTCAACGCCGGCGATTGATATGCTCACCGCCTATCATTGGCCGGGCAATGTGCGCGAACTGGAAAACGTTATCGAACGCGCGGTCCTGGTTTGCGATTCCAATGTCGTGCATGGTCATCATCTGCCCCCGACGCTGCAGACCGCACAAGCCTCCGGCACTGTCACCACGCTCACACTCTCGGAAGCGGTTGCGGCTTACGAAAAAGACATCGTCCTTGACGCTCTGAAAACCACGCGAGGGAATCGCGCGAAAGCCGCTCGATTGCTGGGCACCACAGAACGCATCATCAATTACAAAGTCCGCAAGTATGCGCTCGACGCGGATCGATTCAGGAACTAGGTAACTCTGTCCCTGAATTCACGCCCGTTCTTCTTTACGCCTGCATTCTTTTAGTGACACAATGCCGCACCGATGAAACTGATCAAATGCATCGTCCGGCCTGAAAAACTTACCGACCTCATGGGCAAGCTTGAGGGTATGTCTTCCGGTATGACGGTTTCCGACGTTCGCGGACACGGCCATCAAAAAGGACAACCGGCGGTTTACCGCGGTGTGGAGTATCAGATCTCGCTTCTGCCGAAGGTTTGCATCGAAGTCGTGGCCGACGAATCCAAGGTCGACGACATTATTAAAGTCATTACCGAAACTGCTCGAACGGGACAAATCGGCGATGGACGCATTTTTATCTATCCGGTTGATGCGACGTACCACATCCGTACGGGCTTCATGGATTAGCCATTTGTTTATCAGCCCTTACCAGTTCCTCTTCCGCCATCCAGCGCCTTTACATTTTCATGATGATTTAATAATTGTTTTGTTACGGTTTTGCCGGGAATGCCGAATCTGCGACAAAAATGTATGGACAAGTTATGAGAATTCTTTTATAACAATCGCCGTTCCACACAACGAAGTGTCGAACGCGGAAAGACTATGAAGTCTTCGATCCGGATTTTCGGGTCGAGGACTTTTTTGTTTTTTGGCCGAGAGAAGTCTTTCCAGGACATCGCCGTCATTCTCGATTTTGGTCTCGAAAAATCAAAAGGAGAACGACATGTCATCTAACGAAAAACCAACCACGCGGCCTACACTCGGTCTCGGTGGTCTGACGATTAACGCGATGGCGCTGATTGCTCCGGGCGCTTTCCTGTGGCTGACTTTCTTCATTCAGTCGGCGTACGGTGCCCCGATGGCGGCTCAAGGGATGTGGTTCGGTATTTTCGCCGCATTACTGCTGTGCCTGGCTACAGCCATAGCCTATGCGGAACTTTCGAAACTCTATCCAGGGGCAGGGTCCTCCTATTTCTTCGCGGAGCAGGCGTTTCTGAGCAAGACGCACGCATACCGTTTCGCGCGAATTGCGAAATTCATGGTGGGCTGGGCGAGCCATCTTTACTACTGGGTGTATCCAGGACTGATGGTTGGAGTAACCGCCCTGGTTGTCGGATATATGGTCGGTCAGATCTGGCCGGATACGTTCAACGCCGCAATCCCCAGTCCCATATTCATGATCATCTTCTGCCCGCTGTTTGCATGCGGTGTCGCTTACATTTGCTTCCGGGGTGTTACAGGCACAACGGCGGTCAACACGGCAATCAATGTCATCCAGATCACAGCGCTTGTCGTTTTTTCGGTTATCGCGGTGGGTTACCGGCTGAACCATCCGCAGGGTTCAGTGGGAATTACGCTCGATCCAAACGGAGCGCCGATCAGTAAAGTGATCGCAACGGACAAGGACGGTAAACCGGTCAAAGACGCCCAGGGTAACTTCACGTTTGCCAAGACTCCGGATGGCAAGGATCAGGATTTCACCGTCGATTATTCGATGCCGCTTCAGAAACAGGCATCTCCGGATGATCCGAAGGTCATGGTCGACGGATTCCAGTATCACACTAATGCGGCGTCGGTCGTGGCTCCCCACAACTTCAACTTCATGTTCATTCAGGCGTGTATCGCAATCCTGATTCTCGTCGGCTTCGAGTCGGTTACATCGATGGGTGAGGAAGCGAAAAACGCGAAACGCGATATTCCGAAGGCGGTTATTCTCTCGCTCCTGATTCAGGGGCTGGTGTGTTACCTCATCGAGTATTTCGCGGCCAATTATTTTCTGCATAACGGGTATCAGATCTCGAATGCCCTGGGTTCCGCCGCGCCCGTCGGCGACATGATGATCATTGTGGGTACGTGGCTGTTTGGAAGCGCGGCGGCAGGAAAGGCGTTCATGCTGGTCCAGGCGTTCACTGTATTTCTCGCGCTGGTCGGAACCACGCTTTCCTGTATGAGTACGGGCGCGCGCGTCACATACGCCATGGGACGCGACGAAGAAGTACCGGAGCACTTCGGATTACTTCATGGTGAGAAACTGACGCCTCACCGGGCGATCTGGACGCTGGCCTTCATATCCGCGGGGATTGCGATCGTGACGATTCTGTTTAATTTCGCGGGTCCTGCGGCTCAATCCGACGACACCATCAAAGGGTTGCCCCAGAACTTCTGGTACAGCTTCGGAATCTGGAGCCATGATTTAGCGGCAAAGATTCCGCAGAGTTCCGTTGTCGTAACGCTGGTCAGCAACTTCGGTACGTTCCTCCTTTACATGATGACCTGCATTGTCGCCATTGTCGCTTTCCGTGAGCACCATACATTTAACGGTTTCAAACACATGTTCATTCCGGTTTTCGGAGTTGCCGCAAATCTGATGTGCATGCTGTTCTACCTGATCGGACCGTTCGCGGTGACCGGCATGAGTTGGCGCGAGCCCTATGTCGCATTGGCTATTTGCGCTATCTGGGGTATTTACGGGTTGATTTATTTCAAGAGCGCGAGCAGCAAGAAAGGCCGCGCGATTTATGTAACCGAGAAAGCCAAAGCCTAGCAACGCACGCTGCATCATCTTCGCGGTGTCACACCCAAAAAGCCGGTAAGGCAAGAGGGTCTGACACCGCGAAAATGGGTGCATCAGCTTTCTGAATTACCGCGTATCCTCCTTTTGAATGAAACTGACCTTCGCTGAGTTCTCCTCCACAGGCCCCGTCCGGCATCACAACGAGGACTCGACCGGTTTTTGGCAACCCGAAAACGAAGAAGATCGCCTCATTCGTGGAGCTATCGCGGCAGTTGCCGATGGAGTAGGCGGCCTGAGTTCAGGCGAAATCGCCAGCCGCATGGCAATCGACATCGCGATTGAAAGATTCAAGGCGGCGGCGCCCGGTGAAAAACCAAACGACATCCTCGAAAACATTTTTCGAGAAGCCAATCTCGACATCTACAACTTCGGCGTGGAATCCGAACAGCGCCGGATGGGTACGACGCTTTCGGTCTGCATCTTTCGAAACAAGGAAGCGAACATCGGTCACGTTGGAGACTGCCGCGTCTACCTGATCCGGAACCGGCAGATCAAAAAGCTGACGACCGACCACACGTACGTTGAAATGCAACTCAAGCTGGGCTTGATTTCTCAGCAGGACGCCGCCGACAGCGAACTCCGTTCAGTTCTTACCCGCTCGATGGGACAGAATCCCATCGTCCAGATGGATTTTTCAAAAACAACGCTTCAAGCCAGGGACAGCATCGTGATTTGTTCCGATGGACTGCACACCTGCCTGATGGAATATGAAATCTGCGATACGGTAACCCGGCTCTCTCCTGAGGACGCTTGCCGCTCGCTTATCGAAACCGCAGAGAATCGGGGAGCCGAAGACAATATTTCCGTCCAGATCATTCGCGTTGATGAAGTCAAGCAGACCGGCTTCTACCAGGGACTATCCAGGTTTTATCCAGGCACAAAATCGAATGATGCTGCGCCCGCCGTCACCACGGACGTGGAACCCGGACACATTCTGGACAGCCGGTTCCGTGTTGATGAAGTGATTCATCGAAGCGCGATGAGCACGGTATTTAAAACCACCGATCTCTCGAATGGCGAAACCGTCGCATTAAAAGTTCCCCTGATGAACGTCGAGGCCGATCCCGCCTTCTACTCGAGATTCGAGCGGGAGGAAGAAATCGGCAAAGCTCTCGACCATCCGGGAATTTTGAAGATCATTCCCGTCGATCAAAAAAGCCGGCCCTATATCGTCATGGAGTACGTGAAGGGCCAGACCCTCGACCGGCTCCTTCAGACTGTCGGCATCCTTCCGATACCGGATACGCTGAAGATCGCCAGCCGTATTTGCGATGCGTTGGAATACATGCACGCACACGGTGTGATCCATCGCGATCTCAAACCGTCGAACATCATGCTCTGCGACGACGGAACGCTGCGCATCATGGACTTCGGCATCGCAAAAACTGAAGCCATGCGGCGCATCACTTTCGGCGGCTTTTCTCCGACGATGGGAACACCGGACTATATGGCTCCCGAACAAATCAAAGGTAAGCGCGGTGATCAGCGCACGGATATCTACAGCCTGGGCACCATACTTTATGAAATGCTGACGGGGCAGGTGCCTTTTCAGGGACCCAATGTGTACGCCGTGATGAATGCCCGTCTGGTGGGCGATCCGCCGGCGCCGCGATCCATCAACGCCGAGATTCCTCCGCAAGTCGAGGAAATTGTCCTTCACGCCATGGAGCGCGATCCATTCAAACGATATGCTTCCGCGGCCTCGATGAAAGTCGAATTGGATGATCCGTCAAAAGTACAACTCACGGAGCGGCATCGCCGCCTGAGGAAGGCCGTGCCCTGGAAGAGAAAGCTCCGCAAAGTGCGGATGGTGGTCATCACGGGACTGATTCCGATTATTCTGTTCTTACTGCTTTGGTTTATTCTCAGCCGTCAGGGCCACCATTAAATACAATCAGGAAAGGAAATGATATGAAATCCGTCTCCCCTGGCGTGGGGGGACCGGCCAGATGTGAGGAGGCCGCGAAGCGGTGTACCGAACTGAACTGGACGGTGGGCCCGACGCTAATAAAAAGGAGGACATCATGAAAGAACAGACAAATTCCAGGACCATCGAGACACTGAACAAGATTCTCGAAATGGAACTCGCCGGCGCCATCCACTACACGCACTATTCTTTCATGGTGTTCGGTTACAATCGCATTCCCATTGTGAGCTGGCTCGAGAAGCAAGCCAACGAATCGATGGCTCATGCGCGCGCTACAGGTGAACTGGTAACGCAGTTGGGCGCGCATCCGTCCCTCAGCATCGGTCCGCTCCTGGAAACGCACAAGCACGACATCGGAGATATCCTCCGCGAATCGCTCGGCCATGAAAAGAAAACGCTGGTTCTTTATGAAAAGCTGCTGGAACTTGTGCAGGGCGAGGATGTCATGGTGGAAGAGTTCGCGCGCGAACACATTTATCTGGAACGCCTGCATATCGGCGAAGTCGATAAGATGCTCCGAAAACCGGGGGATATCGAAAGCATCGACAAAGCGAAAAAATCGTAGCGGAGGCGCCGAGGCGCCGGAAACCGCCGGTAATTTGAGGTTTCGAGATTGTCTGCGGACACAGACAGCCGCTTGCATTATGCTCCTCTGATAAGATTCCTTTCGCCTTATGAAAACGAATCGTATAGCTGTTCTGCTGGCGGCACTTGGTGCTGCCCTTTTCATTTTCGGAGGACGGATACGCGCGGCCGATCTCAAGCTTCCCGTCTACTTTTCAAACTCCAAGCTGATCGTCAAGGCGGAAACGGTCAACCGGACGGTCTATCTGCCGGTCATCGATGTCGTCAAGTTCATGGCTCTTCCGTATACGGATGCCACGGCCCTGGAAACCCTGACAATCCGGTCGGGCAATGCGCGGCTCGTAGTCACGAAAAACAGCGCGCTGATTTCCTATAACGATCAGATCATTCTTCTCCCCAATCCCATCCTTCGCGAAAACGACCGCTGGCTGGCGCCGATGGAATTCCTGTCTCTCGGGTTGACGCGAATGACAGGTACTGAGTTTCGATATCGCCCGGGAACATCGCGTATCTTCGCCGACAATGTCGAAGCCCCGGAACTGGAGATGAACGCGCAATCGCTGGGACCGATTACGCGTCTGACGATTCGCTGCGCCGCACCGATCAGCCTGAACCTGAAGCGCGAGGATCAGCGCGCCATTCTTTCGATCGATCGATCGCCCGTCGATCCCGTTGCCGAACATCTCGACCATCGTGACAGGCTGGTTCGGACGATAGTCTTCGACGATTCGGATGGAGACTCCCGAATCGTTCTCGAGACAACACCGGACGTCGCCGATATCCGCGTCACTCCGGCAAACAACAATCGTGTGTACTTCGTCGATATGGTGCGCAAGGGTGAACCGATTACCGCGGCGCCACCGCCCGCGGCCGAAGCGCCTGCCGCGATTGCAGCGAAACCGGACGTACTTCCTTCCGAAAGAAAGGTTCGGGTCATCGTTATCGACCCTGGACACGGCGGCATGGATTCCGGCGCAAAGAGCGCGGGCACTTCGGAAAAAGATTTCACGCTGGCCCTTGCGCGAAAACTCCGGATGGCGATTCAGGCGCGCCTCGGCGCCACGGTGCTTCTGACACGCGACGCGGATATTGCGCTCGATAATGAAGGAAGATCCGCCGTAGCGAACAATAATCAGGCCAACCTGTTCATCAGTCTCCATGCGGGATATTCGGTGAACAAACTAGATGCCGGATCTTCGATTTTTGTGATGAAGGAAGATTTCGGCAACGCCTTCGCAGACGCTGCGGCTTCGAGGGATCAACTCTTTCTGCCGTGGTATCTGGGATACCGGACGCATCGTCAGGCGGGAGCGGCCGCAGCCAACATTCTTCAGGAAGAATTGAGCAAGGCCATTCCAGGATGGAAGTTTCCGGTG
Organism: uncultured Solibacteraceae bacterium; assembly: GCA_964633285.1. Lineage (GTDB taxonomy): Bacteria > Acidobacteriota > Terriglobia > 20CM-2-55-15 > 20CM-2-55-15 > 20CM-2-55-15. Next base: position 19,513 of record CAZWGA010000041.1, read on the forward strand.
AGGGCGGCTCCGCTTGCGGTTCTGAGCAGCACGACCATGCCGTCGGTGATGATCGAAGTGGGCAATCTGAACAATAGTGTGAATGCGCAAACCCTGATGGAGAACGGCTTCCAGGTTCGATTTGCGGCTGCCGTTGTCGATGCCATTCAGCGGTTTTCGGAAATACCACCGGGAGCCGCCAACTGATATGCCTCGACACGTCAAAATCGGATTGATCGTGCTTGGCGTCGGGTTTGCCGTTGCCATGGGCTTCTTTGTGGATATCGTCGGACGTGTTCGCTCGATGGTCAACGAACGCGAGACCGAAGAGAACCCGTTCAAGAAACCGGCCCAGCCTCTCTATGCGCCGACCGATCCTCCAATGAGCGTGAAGATTTTCTTCGCTTCAGCCGGCGGCAGCACATTGCTCGCCGCCGAAGACCAGACGATCTTCAAATCCGCAGAACTCGCGAATCGGGCGCGCCAGATCGTCGATAAACTCGAACAGGGGCCACACAGCGGCACGATGTTTCCGCCGCTGCCGAAGGACACCAAAGTCCAGGACCTTTTCATTTCGGAGCAGGGAACCGTGTTCATCGACTTCTCCAACGCGATTGCGGCGAATCATCCGGGCGGCGTGCTGAACGAGATGGCCACGATATACTCGATTGTCGATTCCCTTACTTACAATCTCCCTGAAGTGAAACAGGTCAAGATCCTGATAGGAGGCGCAGAAAAGGAGACTCTTGCCGGCCATTGCCTGCTGCTTCTGCCTCTAGATATGGACCTTTCGATGACAGACGTCATGCCGCGGGAAGACAAAACGGCTGCACTCCGATGAGACAAGACCAGCGCGCCCCGAATCAACTGCGTCCGATACGAATAACGCCGAATTTCATTCCGCAGGCCGAAGGCTCGGTGCTGATCGAAATCGGGCGGACTCGCGTCATTTGTACAGCGACAGTCGAAGAGACCGTGCCGTCGTTCCTGAAAGGAGCAGGCAGAGGTTGGATCACTTCCGAGTATTCGATGCTTCCCCGGGCAACCAACACGCGAACACCGCGCGAATCGACGCTCGGAAAGAAATCCGGCCGGACTCAGGAAATTCAACGCCTGATCGGACGGGCGCTGCGCGCATCCATCGAGTTGGAGAAACTTGGAGAACGGCAGATCTGGATCGACTGCGATGTCATCGAAGCCGATGGCGGAACGCGGACAGCATCGATCACAGGAGCATATGTCGCGATGAGCCAGGCTATCGATTCCCTTCTGAAATCGAAGAAACTTCAACAGAGCCCGGTTCGATCACATGTGGCTGCTGTCAGCGTCGGCGTGATCAAGGGCGTTCCCATGCTGGACTTGAATTATGCGGAAGACTCCACTGCCGACGTGGACTTCAATATCGTCATGACCGACCGCGATGAATTTGTCGAGATTCAGGGCACCGCCGAAAAATTTCCCTTCAGCACCGGCGCATTGAACGAATTGCTGGAACTCGGACGGCACGGCATACGCGAACTCATCAACGTTCAGAAGAAGACCCTGCAAGGGTAGGCATGTAGTCGCGGGCTATGTCCGCGTTTACATACTTGTTTGAGAATCCATCGCGCATCATGAAGCGTCTCATGCTCGCCACAACGAACGCCGGCAAGGTTATCGAAATCCAGTCCGGCCTTGGCGAAATTCCAGGCTGGTCCCTTCAAGCCCTCCCCGTCGAAACTTTGCCAATCGAAGAAACCGGTGAGACGTTCCTGGATAACGCCATACTCAAAGCGAAACACTACAGCGGATTGGTTCACGACTTAACGCTCGCCGATGATTCCGGGCTCTGCGTTGATGCCCTGGGAGGCAGGCCGGGCGTGCATTCGGCACGATACGCAGAGAATCCGGAGGCAAGAATTCAACGTCTTCTCCAGGAGATGCTATCGGTATCCGGCAAGCGCCGCAGCGCGACTTTTTACTGCGCTTTGGCCATGGCCCGGGCCGGACAAATCATTTGGACGATTCAAGGTGAGGTCAGCGGTGTCATTGCAGGGACCCCCGTGGGCACCGAAGGATTCGGCTACGACCCCGTATTTCTGCTGCCCGAATTGAACCGGACGATGGCTCAATTGACCACGTCCGAGAAGAATCTCCTGAGTGCGCGCGGCAAGGCGCTCGCCGAACTTCGTAAATTCCTGCTCTCGCAGTGAGACTTTTTCCTGTCGCGGTCGTCTTTGACTTGGGTATTGTGAAGGTATGAGAGGAGACATTCGATGGTTGGACTAATGGGTTTCATCGTCGTTGCAGCGGCGCTTCAGGCATCGCCACAACAGGGACCGCGTTCGCTGGATATCGATCCGGGCAAGGTTCTTCCTCCGGTTGTCGTTCCCGCTGGCACCGTGATTCCGGTAAGACTGACCAGCGGCATCAACACCAAGAATGCCCACGACGGCGACGGCATCTACGGCGTCACGGCGTTCCCAATTACGATTAATAACAAGATCGTCATTCCCGAAGGTTCGCATGTCCGCGGCAAAGTAAGCGAGGTCAAGCGGCCCGGACGTGTGAAGGGCAAGGCTCAACTCACGATTAACTTTCAAACGCTGGTCCTTCCAAGCGGCGTCACACTTCCGATCTTCACATCATTGGGTGGCGCCGGCGGATCCGGTGAGCGCAAAGGCGAAGCAACGGTCGAGGGCGACTCGAGCAAAGCCGATGATGCAAAAACAATCGGCACCACAACCGCGCAGGGCGGATTGATTGGCGTGATTGCAGACCGGAGCGTGGCAGGCGCCGCTGTAGGCGGCGCGGGCGGAGCCGCTGTTGGTACGGCGGCGGTTTTACTCACACGCGGCAAGGATCTTGTGCTTCAACCCGGAACAACAATTGAAATTGTCCTCGACCGTCCCGTCGAACCCTGATAATTCGGTGTCAGAGGCCTAAATCACCCAAATTCCTCTTCAGACAATAGTGAACCGAATTTGGGTGATTTAGGCCTCTGACACCGAATTACGCCTTCGGGGGTTTTTCGCGAGTCGCGTTTTGGTTATAAACATCGGAACCGCCGGGAGGGATCGTCAACCAGTCCCAATCTTTTCCACGAAAAGATTTCGCCAGATAAACAATTTGGCCCACGTGATAACTGGTGTGGGCCAGCAACCGGTGCAGCGCTTCATGAACCTGAGCTTTGACGCCCCGAATCGTTACTTCCCGCCGAAGATCATCGTCGTTCAAAGGTTCAAGCGCATTGAAAAGCGCAGCCCAGCCGGCATTCCATTGATCGAGTAATTCGCCGCGCGTGATTCCCTCTCTTGGGAGGAATTCCGACTCGCGGTCGCGCCACGGCTTCTCGCCGTCGGAATAAAGGAAATCCGTGAAGCGCGATTTCAGATTCCCGGCGATATGCCACACGATAACGGCGGCGGAATTCCCTTCACCAGGACCGCTCTTGCCGAGTTCGTCATCCCGAAGTTGCCGAAGGGCCCCTTCGCCCAGCGCTTTGTATCTGCGCCATTCCCCCTCAATCGACGAAATGATTTCTCTCATGAGCGGTAGTCTATCGCTACAGACTCCACCAGGTACATACGGCAAGAAGCTGCGGCGCCAGCCGCCGGTCCGCGACGCGCAGCAATGTCTGGATCAGATCGTTAAGATGAGCCGGTGTCTCCGTTACTTTGAAGAATTCGCCGCGACAATCCTCCGCGTTGTTGCCGAGCCGATGGCGGACGGCCGACAGCAATCCGTTTTGGAACGATTGGTTGAGAATGCGGCATTCGCGTTTTTTTCGAAAGGCCTCACGAATCGCCGGCGCGCAGTTGGCGGGCGCATACGCATATTCAACGGCTCTCAGCATCGAAATATCTTCTCGTGAATCGCCGATCGCCGCGGACGGCGTGGTGTTCCCGAGATACCTCTTCACAAATCGAACGGCTCTTCCTTTACTGGAATGCTTTTGAACGAAGTAGGTATCCGCTTCGCGCATGATTGATGTCAGTTTGCTGAATTCGGGGTTCTTGAGCAGCGGGTCAATCTCCGCCTTCGTCAACCCTTCGGTCCTTCGTCCTTTATACCGGTAAGCTCGAACAGAAAACTCGTAGCCGGAATCGATGAAAACACCCGGGAGCTTTCGCAACATTTCGCGGCAGGCATCGAGTTGCTTGAGGGCCGTCTCATCGATCAGAGGGACTTCCCTGTCCGAAACGGCATCGACAAACACAGATCCGTATTCGGCAATCCCTCCTGGAATGCCGTAAGCAGCGCAGTAGTTGCGAACATCCTGCACACCGCGTCCGGTATTCAATACCACCGCGTGCCCGCGCGTGCGCAGCAGTTCGAGCGACCGAAGGCCGCTTTCCGTGGCATGCGGAAATCCCAGAAGCGCGTGATCGAACACTCCGTCCAGATCCATGAAAAACAGCGGCGCAAACCAGCGCGGCCTCATGAGCGTCACAAACCTCGAACAAAAATCATTCATCGCATAGACGAGGAAATTGCGCGCGAATTGATACTCATTGTGGTTTGCTTCCGGATTCTTCCCGGCGCCGGCCGCTTGAGCGGCATGCTTCATGACTCTTGTGCCATACAGGATTTTGTAAAGAAGGATGCGCTCGAAGATGGCGGAGTCGCCGCTCCGTTGCGCGTAAGTCTCAAGAAGCTGTTGCTCGGAAGTTTTCGTCAATCGAAATTGCAGGCATGCCGCCGCAAGATCGTAGGCGGGATCAATCAGATCGACTTCAGCACCGCCGAAACCATGATGTTCAAAATCGATTTTGTACGTTCGCTCGCCCGCGTGAATCCACTCGTCGGGGCCCATGCGTCCATCCACAACGGCCGGAGCAGCATTCGCGAATCGCCGCAACTGCTTTCGCAGCGCTCCAGCCTTGAGGCGGCTGACGTAAGGACCGTATGCCGCGCGAAGAATGGTCACGAGTTCGTCGGATCCTGTCCAGCGATACGTGCGGTTTTCCAGATGGCAACCGCGCGGAATGGATAGCTGCCGGGCGCGAGCAGCGACGTACGCGGCAATGACCGCAGTCATGTCGGGGCGGCCTGACGCAGTGTGTTGTTCTTCGTCGATCCAATCGGAAACCAGCAATCCATTTCGAAGGCCGGCGACCGGCGGGACAAAACTTGTCAAACGTTTCCCGGCAATGCAAGCGTGATAGCCCAGCCATCCCCAGCCAACGCTTTTCAGAAACACTTTTTTCGTCCGGTGGGAGGACGTCGTCGATATCCGCATCGCATAGACTCGTTTCTCGCGGACATGGTGTCCATCCCTCGAGTGTTCAGCAAGACGCCTGTTGATTTCATCTAGAAGCTCATCCGGCACAATGCCGGCATCTGCACCGTAGTATTCGCGGCAAATGGACTCGACGCGCTCGGGAAGAAGCAGGGCCGTTTTGTGCAACTCTTCGGGATGCACCGTAAAAAATTCCGCGGTCCCTTCCACTCCCGCCAATCGGACCCAGTCGGGCTGCGCGCGATGAGTCGGAGCGAGAATCGTGAGGCGGTCCCGCTTGATCTGGAATCGCTGCAAGAGATCCAGCGCGATGCGAAGTGTGTTTCCCGTCGCAGGGTAGTCGTCGACGAGGATCACACGCGCATTGCTTCGTGCAAGTGAATGCAACGCCCGCCGTTCGGCACGCGACGTTCGATTCTTCGGCCGAATGCTGAACCATCCCGTAACCGGCCACTCGTGAGCTTTCAAATAGGCCGCCATCAATGGCGCAAAGTAGGCTCCCGCCGTTCGCAAACCCACGAAGACCACGCGTTCCCTGGCGAGTTGATGCGCGGCACGGAAACGTTCGGCCAGCAGAATTACATCGTGATGCGACATGTCCTGGCCGCGAAAAGCTTCGGGCAGCCGCATCCGGCGTTCGAGCATCCGGTTCGGAAGGCGCGAACTCACGACCGGACGCGCCGCTTCCCGCAATGCATCGAATCGTTCAGCTTCGGCCGATGGTTCCGCAATCAAAAGCCGGCAGGCCGCATCGACACATCGGTCTACGCGTTTTCTCCACGTCCATGCGCGCCAATCCGCAACGTGAAAGAACCATTCAATTCGATTGAGAAACCATTCGGCTGCTCTAAATGCCGGACCCAATCGAGGAGCTCTGGCTCGCAACGAGGCCAGATCGATGAGCCTGGAAGCAAAGTAATCATCGGCAGTGCAGACAAGGGCACAGGCAAACAGGTACAGATTGATTTTCGATTCTTCCCGCTGCCAGCCGCTGAGTTGCGGAAAGAACTCCAACTCTTCATTCAGGCGCTGCAGCAGGTCACGAATCGAAAGGATCGGATTCAAGCACCAGTTGTAGCGCGAATAGAATTCGTCTTCGGTCATGGTATATAGGCCTCCCCCCTCGGGGAGAGGCCGACAGGCGTGCCGGGCGAGCGTCGAACTCTGATACCCGTAAAGGGGCAGGCGGATTCACTCGTGAGTGGAATTCAAATTCCTCAACGCCGCCAGCTCCACGCCGGTTGGTTCCGTGGTTTCAGGAACGCTGCCATCGATCTTGAGGTCCCAGGCCGTTGCCTGGCGAATTTGATCCACGGTCACGCCCGGATGACGACTATGCAAGACAAGTTCCCGGCCGCCCTCCTCACACTCAAGAATGCCCATGTCCGTAACGACTGTTGTTTTCCCCGGACATCGGGCGGTAGTCCGATAATCGAGTTTTGAAACGAAAGCTCGCGGACTCTGGCGCAATATCACAAGAACCTCGCGCACATTGGCCGCAATCGTCGGCGCACCACCGGCTCCCGGCAGCCGTACTTTGGGTGACCGGTAATCACCGATCACCGTTGAATTCAGATTTCCGAATCGATCGATTTGCGCGGCGCCCAGCACACCCACATCGATGCGGCCTCCCTGAAGCCAATAAGCGAATACTTCCGGCAGGCTGACGAGGAAATCCGCCGTCTCCGCCAGTTCCAGATCCGCGATCGAAAGCGGAGGCACGCAGGGTTTTGCTCCAATGGTTCCCGATTCATAAACCAGCGTGATGTCCGGAGCATAAAGCCCCCGGGCCAGGCAGGCGGCAACACTCGGCAATCCGACGCCTACAAGGCAAACCGCGCCATCGCGGAATTGCCGCGCGGCGGAGATGGCCATCATCTCATCGGGTGTATACGTGTTGGTGCACGCGTCGCTCATGCGGCAACGCATTCGAGAACGTTCGCGGTCATCCATTCCAGAAAAGAACGGCGGTCGCGCGCAATCGAATCCCATCGCCGGTAAAATTCGTTGTCGCGCGCGTAGTATCCATGCGCGTACGACGGACTGGCGCCGCGCGGAACAGGCGCTACTGCCGAAATGATCCAGGATGGAAGAATCACGCCATTTGCCACGGGATCGAGCCGGTCACACATTTCTTCAACTGTGACAATGACCTTTTTCGCGGCGAGCGCTGCTTCTTTCTGAACTCCCACGACTCCCCACAATTGCACGTTCCCTGCGTCGTCGGCCCGTTGAGCGTGGATGATGGCGACATCGGGATTCACCGCCCGGACTGCAGCAACCGGTTCACCTGTAAACGGGCACAGTATGGAAGTGACGTTCGCTGTGTATTTCGTGAGATCAAGGGCTGTCGAACCTCGAATGATTCCAAATGGCAGCCGCGATGCTCCCGCAACAAACGCCGCGGCCAGACCCGCGTGGTTGTGCTCTTCTGTTTCAAGTGGTAGAGGCCAACCATTCTCGATGGCATCCCGGAAGCGATGAAGCAGTCCCAGACCCGGATTTCCCGCCCACGAAAAAATCAATTTGCGGAGACAGCCCATCCCGATCAATTGATCGGCAATGAGATCCGCGCTCAGACGAACCAGAGTTAAATCTCGCCGTTGCTGCCGGATGATCTCGTGTCCCGCCGCAAACGGAACCAGATGACTGAATCCCTCCGCCGCAACGACATCACCGTCATGCACAAATTCGGCAATAGCCTGCTGTAGAGTGGTGATCTTGCCCACGTGACCAAAGGAGCAAATCACATTCCAATGGGTTACAATTTCAAGGATTCTCTTCGGGGCGTAGCGCAGTCTGGCTAGCGCACCTGCCTTGGGCGCAGGGGGTCGGAGGTTCAAATCCTCTCGCCCCGATTAACTCAAGTGGCAGATTGAATAGCGGTTAACGGTTTCATGTCAATTGACGGCATTTGTCAAAACTGAACAATCACTGAACAATTCTTTCCCGACCACGTCAACGGCATAGCGCAGGGTCTCTGGCAGAACTTTTGTATAGACCTGCTGATTGATTTCTGCGCTATTGCCCATCAACTCACCACGCATCTTCGGTGTGATTCCCTTGCCATCAGCCCATGTCGCCCAGGTTCTGCGAAAAGTGAGCCACGTCGCGTCCGGAATCCGAAGACTTTTGCAAGCCGGCTTGATGTGATCGCGGAGCATTCGCTTGGGATCTCCCGAGACACCTTCTCTACCGGCGAATATGAAATCTTCGGCTTTTCCGAACTTCGTGTGTGACCTCCACGTCGTCAGCAACTGAACGATGGGTTCTGGCAATGGAACTGTGCGGATGCTGTCTTTTGTTTTCGGCGAATCGAGGACTTCGTCATAAATCGCCTCGGTGATGCAAAGGGTTTTTGCACCCGCATCCAGATGCTTCCATCGAAGCGCGAACAATTCGCCGCGACGGGCACCGGTGCTTAATGCAAGAGCCACCGCGACCTTTACTCGGAATGGAAGCATCTCCATTAGATTTTGGGCCTGCTTGTATCCGAGCGTGTGTTGCTCGCGCACTGGCTCAATTTTCGGAAGCCGAACCCCATAAGCGGGATTACTTGAAATGTGCTTCCACTCCACGGCCTTCGTAAGAACAGCACTCAAGACCGTGTGATAGTGATGAACCGAATGTGGGGCATAGCCCTTTTCGACCATGAGATGAATGAACCGTTGAACGTTCTCGCCCGTGATTTCAGCGAGAAGCATCTGACCAAAATACGGAATCAATTTGTTCTTCAGAATCTCTGCGTGATGTTTGCGAGTCGAGTGCTTTGGATAGTGCGGTAACACGTTCGCCTCCCACGACGCCGAGAGTTCCGAAAAAGTTAAAGGTTTCTGTTTTGGTTCAGCGGCAGCGGCAAGATGCCTTCGCAATTCCTCTGTTGCTTCATGCAACGAGACTTTGCCGAGCGCTTTATAGCGAAGGACCATCTTGTACTTTCCATCAGGTCCATCGAGCCTCTCCCGCCAGCGAATCGCCAAACCTGTTTTCACCCGCATGACGCATCCAGCGCCATACGAACGTTTCTTTTTTCGAGCCATTCGAGATTCCTTTCCACTCGTTGGCTCTTCGTGCTCTGGCTTGTCCTCCATTCTATTCGCCGTTGCGGATTCCGCAATGCCCATGTCGTTGGCGGTTGAGGTACATGCGCACGGCATCCTCCTCGAAGCGAATATATTTACCCAACTTTATGTGCGGGATCTGAGCGGCGCCCCGGCTACGCGTTCTTTCATAGATCCACGACTTTGGAACCTTCAACCGCTGGGCAACTTCATCGACGGTCAACAGTTCGCAAGCGTCCTCTGACGGCGAGAACTCTGAGAATTCAAGGCCCGAATTTGTTTTCACGATTTGCTCAAAGGTAGCTTGGCGAGAAGACTTCCAACGGAAGCGTTACCGTCAGCCTCGCGCAGTCCGTAGCAGCTACAGATCCTCTCTAAAACGAATTTCATATGCGCTTCTTTGAGTGCGGCAACGCCGAGCTTGTAGGTGTTCTGACTTGCGGCATTGCCAGCACTTAGGAGGCTACCCCACTGCCAGACCGGGGTCCTCGTCGTCCGACAACGCATTGGGGTTCGCGGTCGGCACTGACCGCTCCTTACTGATGCCTGAAATGCTGCTTACCTGTTGTGAAACGTCAGGCGCAGCCGCCGGTTGGTCGTCGGCTTCGTCCAGAAACTCAGTTCCATCGCCCATTTTTATCACCACCTTTTCTCGATTCCTCACACTTTGCAATCTCTCGACCAAGTGAGGCGGTCTTGGATATAGTCGAGCACCATCTATAGCTGAAGAGTTCTAGTGAAGAAAAACGCCATCAAGAAGAATCAGTCGGCTCTGCTCCAGGATCTCGCCAACATGCCAGATTCGGGATTCCACAATTTTCAGGCCAACTGGGGCATTCGCTTTGATTACTCGCGCAAGGCGCTGCTTCAGCGCCGCGATGAACTGCGCCTACTTTGGCAAGTCGAGTCTGGTGCCAACATCACACTCACTTCTCGCACGAAACGATTAAGGGAGCAGATGTGGCGGGAAGTAGGGCGTCCAACCGAGTTCGCATGGATTTGCAATCACTGGTTTCGGCTGGAGCGTCAGATTATCCAGGTCGTTGAGAACAAAAAGGGTCTGGCTCGTATCGTCTTGAACGATCACAGCCTGCCAGCAGTGCTCGCCGTAGCTTGCGTTCGGTTTCGGGAACTAATGAAGGTGTGCGGCACCTGCGAGAGATTCTTCATCGCCAAGCGGCGAGACGCCAAGTACTGCTCGACGGCGTGCGCCAAGCCCGCGAAGCGAGAAGCAAAACTGAGGTGGTGGCACCGCAACAAACTTCGTTGACGGCGTCCACCAACTGGATTTCAGCGACGCTCAAACCACACTATGGCCCATGAACTTTTACGAGCTATTCGAATCGAAATAGTTCGAGGACCGGAACGCCAAACGCCTTCGCGAGTCGATGAAGCGTCTTGACGGAAATATTTTTCTGACCGTATTCAAGCTTCTGAAAATATTTGATCTCGAAACCGAACTTGCCCATGCCTTCCTGCGTGAGACCGCGCTCAGTGCGTAACACTTTCACGCGTTGGCCCATCAGCCGCAGAAGCTTTTCGTCGGTCATCCGTCCGAGAGTACGGTGCTATGATTCTTCTGAACACCGGCTGAAGTGACGGACATTATTCTTGACGATCTGTGCAGTCCGGCGTATCTCTGTCCTCATGCTGAACACCGTGCTAAAAGTTGCTGCGATGGGAATGGCCATCTGTTTTTTGTTTCTCTACTACCGTGATATCGAGACCCGCAGGTACGACTGGCACATTGAAACCGTAAGAGACGGCCACTGGTTTATCGTTTTTGACAAGGCTTCCGGAGTCGTGATTCGGATCGTGCCGGCGGATGTGGGCGGCAATGGCACCAACACAACCGTCTGGCGCAACAATGTCGAAAAACCATGGAAGGACACTTTTCAACAGTACGCCTTGGAGTCGTCACCACCGAAGCAGCGTTAGATGAATGAGCGCACAGGAAACCCTGGAGCAACTGCTCCGATACGTTGAAATAAACAACCGCGTCTGTCCGATCCCGCAGCGCTGGGCCGAGCTATGGGAAATGCTGCCGGGTCGCCAACGTGTCGGTCAGGGCTGGGAGCCAGCTTTACCGCTCATTCTCGCGGCGTGGTGGGATACGCCCATTCTCCCAAAGATGCTTCGGCTCCGCGAGCACATCGAGTGGGCTGACTCGCATGGCGTGCTGCAGAGAGTGGACAGATTTCTCCGCAGCCTTCCCGAAGATCATTGGGCGCATTCGGAAGATTTCTTGCTACCCGACGAGGTTACCGACTTTCAATTAACTGACGACGCCATTACCGACAAAGACGACGACAAAGATGCTATCGATCGGGCTCGGGGACTCATCGAAAATGGCGCTCTCGATGAAGCGCATGAAGTTTTAATGTCGCTCATACAACGAATGCCCTCCGACTGGGTCCCCGTAAAAATTGCTTCCGGCGATGAGATCCGTATTGCCTCGTGGGACCTCGAAGAGTTTCAGGCGTGGTCGGATGCCTGGGCGGAACAAAATCCACGGGGCCAGATTTCATTTTGGGTTCGCCCTTCTTACTCCTGCGCGTTTTACTTTCTGGCGCTCATTGCTGCGGAGCGGGAGGATTACGCCAGCGCTATCGAAGCTGTCGAGCAAGGCCTGAGGCTTGAGCCGGACCACCCTCTCCTGTTGTGCGAAAAGGGCTTTGTGCTTCGACACCTTCGCAGGTTCGAGGAGGCGCTGATCTGCTATCAGCAAGGTGTCGCCGCACGACAGTGGAGTCCCGATTTCCAAAAGGCACAGGCACTTCGAGGTGTCGGCGTCACTCTGATCGATCTAGGGCGGCTCGACGAAGCGGAAGACGCCTTGAGAGAGTCACTACGTTTTGAGCTAAACAACAAAATCGCAGTTGCTGAACTGGATTACATCGAGCAGCTTCGTAGCCAACGGAGTTCTATCGCCTTCAAGGGTGATGCCCCAACAGCGGCACCTTCAGAGTTGGGAGGTCTTGGCGCACGTCGGGAAGGGGAGGAGCAGTTGATCGCTGAAATGGTGTTGGGTCTCATGAATACTCCGGTTGAACCAAAACAAGCATTCGAAAACCTTTTGGAGACGACCGAGATCCTTCGCTTGGCTATCCTATCGCGAGACAAGGAGAAAGCATTTCAGGCTGTCACGATTCTCCTCATGCAGTTTCTAACCGCATTTAGCGAGGCGAATGCTTCTTTTCTGAAAAGGACCTTTCCGCTGCTTGAGCAGCTCGAAGATCAGATTCAGGCCGAACAGTTTGATGCGGCGCTGCCTTACGTGTTGGCGTTCCAGGCAAAGTTCCGCGCTGTCCACCAGGGTCTGAAGGGTTCTTAGGCCATCAATGCGGTTGCTCGGTCCCAACTTACTAAACAAGGCAACCTTGCTCGCTCTGGTTCTCTTGGCATCATGTGGCCCGTCAGCCGAGGAAGAGAAACGGACCCGCGAAGCCGCGCGCCAGCGCTCAGTTGCGGCGTCCCAACAAGAACTGACAGCCTTCGCCAAAAGTCACGATGCAACTCCTATCGACCTATTCGGAACTGGTGAATTGAGCAGAAAGTTGACCCTACAATTGCAACGCGAAACTGAGGGTAAGATCATTGCTTTTAGAACCGAACTGCTCGACCTGGTACGTGTTTCTGGCGATGACTATGAAGTCGAAGTCGGGTATGACTTGAGCAGTGATGTCGTCGCACTGACGGCACCAAAGGAAATCGCTGAAAAGATTCTGACAGCTTCGGCAGGCGCAGCCACGGTCGAGCTACTCGTGGCCGCCCAAATCGATCAAGTAAGACCGTTATCACTGAAACTGGAATCTTGTACCTCGAAGCGTGATGACAATTGTCTCCAACTCCTTGCATCGGGTTTGCATGAAGTATCGCACCGGGTCTCTGGAAAAGCGCTCGCGATAGATATTGAGCAGGTCGTCCCACCTGTGCCCTTTGATCCTCGTTCCATGCCGCCGGCTCGGTGAACGGAATCATCAGATTTACGCTTGTCGAGTTGGGCCGATTCGAAGTGGGCGAAGTCGGTGCTGGAAAGTCTGCTGACCTGAAAACAAACGGAACTCCAATTGCTGCGTCAGAATGATTAGTGCCTCCCGGCACTTCCTTGAACTCAGTGGGCGGGGCGCATCTAGGCCAAAGATGCGTCCCGGTTATCTCACGAGCAAGAAGTTGCGCCCACCAATCCCACAGATTTAAGGAGTCCCATGCACTCACAAACTTTATCTGCGCTTGCCCCAGACCGAACGTCACTTCAACTCACGAACTCGAACGCAGGTGGTCAACCACCTGTAATCATAGGAAAGCCCGATGATGCTCAGGGGCCACAGGCAGAACTTTTGTCGTTAGAATCGTTTTTGTCGTCCCCGAACATCAAACATGTAATCCGTCCTCCCCGAGAAGCCTTCTACGGCCTGTTGGGACGGATTGTCGGAGCTGTCTTCCCTCACACCGAATCTGATCCTGTGGGCCTGCTTGTCCAAATCTTGCTCGCTTACGGGAATATCATTGGGCGTCAGGCGCATTTTGTCGCGGAGGCCGATCAACACTATACAAACCTTAATGCAGTGCTCGTTGGACAAACCTCTAAGGGGCGCAAGGGCGCCTCGTTTGGCTACGTAAGGAAGATAGCAGAGGAATTGGATCACGACTGGCTTTCTAACCACATTCAAAGCGGCTTATCCAGCGGTGAAGGACTCATTTGGTCTGTACGCGACAACGCTTCAATCGCAGACAAGCGAATCCTTGTTTATGAACCCGAGTTCGCATCAGTCCTGGCAAATTTCAAACGCGATGGAAACAATCTGTCGGCGACCCTGCGGCAATGTTGGGATACGGGCAGACTACAAAGACTCACGAAGAACGCGGCGACTACTGCGACGAATGCTCACATTTCCATCGTTGGGCACATCACTGAAGATGAACTGAAGCGGTATTTGACGACGACCGAAATGGCAAACGGGTTTGCGAACCGTATCCTATGGCTCTACGTACGAAGATCTAAGTGCTTGCCAGAAGGAGGCAAGCTTGAATGGGACTCGCTGCAGGGGCTGATGGACGAATTTCGGGGCGCTGTCGTATTTGGACAAAACGCCGGGGAAATGAAGCGGGATCAAGATGCGCGTGAGCTTTGGCGATCTGTCTATCCCGAGCTGTCCGAAGGCAGTAAAGGGCTGTTTGGTGCTGTAACTTCACGCGCTGAAGCCCAAGTGATGCGGATTGCTCTCATTTATTGTCTGCTCGACAACTCTGAAGCCATTCGTAAGGAACACCTGTCGGCTGCATTGGCGCTCTGGAGGTACAGCGAAGCGTCCGCAAAAGTCATATTCGGCGACAGTCTTGGCGATCCCGCTGCTGATGCACTCCTACGTGAACTGAGGAACCAGCCATCTGGAATGACCAGAACCGAAATCCGCGACTTTTTCAGCCGGAATAAGAAATCGGAGGAAGTCAGTCGGATACTTCAGCCGCTCTTGGATCAGAAGCTTGCTCGAAGCACATCCAGCAAAACTGGAGGCCGTCCAGAGGTCCGCTGGATTGCTACGACAATAACGACATGAACGACAAAAGCGGAAACGGCCACATCAAATCTTACCTGCGTGGAAGATATCGGAATTGCAGGACAGGTTCCGCGAGACCCCCCGATGACGCTGGGAACACATCAACTTAGTGCCCTCATGAGCGGTGAGAGAGTAATGAGAGCCTGAGAATTCTCACTTTCTCACCGTCTTCTCGCACTCTGTAAGAACTCGAAGTCCCGGAGTGACGGGATCTTGGATCAGTTTTTTCAGCAACGCCCACTCGATTTGTAGTCACCAGATCTCCAAGCTACACAGAACCTGAGTTGTCGCGCGCACAAAAAAGGCTGCAACCGGTTTGTAAGCGGCTTGGAGCATCTGGCGAGCAATCCAGTCACCGCTCTGTGGAAACAGTCAGCGACGGTTCACCATCTGACGGTGTAATACGATTGCCGTCTGCGGCGGAATGAGAACAACACTTTTTGCGGTCGGCCAACAGGAGCCGATCGGGCCATAGGCTGAAGTTCATCCGCCAGAAAGTCTGAAAGTCCTCCATTGAGAGCGGGAATGTAGAGAGCTGAAGAGATTCACTCTACTTCTCTCACACCGTAAGATTCGCCCACACTATCGCGCCCAAACAAATAATGAATTCAGAAGGTTGAAAAACAATGAAAAAGAACTATCAGCATCGCTACGCCACAAAGAACACGAAGGCGAAAAAGCCATTCGGTGGAGCGCCATACCACGGGCAATACGTAACCGGAGGCCGTTTGACAGGCAGAACAGACACTGACCATTTCTATTTTTTCTGTCCCAAATGCCCCGGCGAGCGGATCCTCCAAATCCCCGACTTTGCGGTCGTACGGGATGATTCGCCTGATCTCTACGTCGAAATGCGTCCAGGTGCGAAGCGCGACTTTACAGTCGTTTTCAAGCTGTACTGCCCAAGATGTAAACTTAAGGACTTTGTAAAGGTCTCAAACACCGACTGGCAAGGTGGCACTTTGCGATAAGTCTAAGAGTGCGGTGAAGCCATCGCTAAGCAATCCCAATGCGGCACGATCAGCAGTCGAACAATCATTCAAACGATTCTTTACTGCGAATCGAGCAGTCACCGCGTTTCTCGTTCTTCAGGGCAGCCACGCTGGGGCCGACGTAAGCGCCCGTCGGCCCAGGCAGGAAAGGCTGACACGTTCTCGTCCGGGGCAAAAAGGTGCTCCCATTCTTCGACGGATGGCAATCCCGACACGACTTCAGACTCAACGGAGTCTCCAACCTTCTTCTCCAAGTTCGACACTCTTTCTTCCAACTCGGCCGCGCTGATCGCTTTTAACTGGCTGGTCGCAAGCGTCCCGAGCGTAGACGCGGTTTTCGCGTCCACAACTCGCTGTCGAACGTCTGCTATGAGCTGCGCAAGGAAGTCGCGGATCTGTGATGCCGTTTGTAGCTGTAAGATCTCGGGAGGTTGAGTTTCGCGTGGTGCATTTGCGCCATTCTTGCGGGGCCGCTTTGCCAACTCACGCGCGCGTTCCGGATCAGAATGAAGGCTGCACACTACGTGCCCCTGGAGTGGTTTTGCGCGACACGGCTGACCTAACTTTGTTGTCGCCTGACATTTCCGGTCATCGATTGCAATCTCACTCACTTCTTGCTCCCTCGTGTCTTCGACGCCTTCTCTGATTTCCTTGTGCGTTTTCGAGGCCGTCCGACCGGCAGTGGTTCGAATCCGTCGAGATCCTCTTCGCGAATAAGCCACTGCTTGCCGACTCGATACGCTTTGAGCCTTCCCCGATCGATGAGTGCGAGAATCGCCTGCCGGCGCACGCCTCGACGTGTTGCGGCTTCATTAACCGTCAGGTATCCAGGCAGATCACTCATTATCTAATGTCCTATGACAATATATATTGTCTAACGACAATACAATACTATATCATGCCAATGACGAACAGGAGGTTCCAAGTGAATACATCGAAGCGCGTCGCACTTTATGCCCGCGTCTCAACCAAGGGTATGGGGCAAGATCCTGAAGGGCAACTAATCGGTCTCCGAGAGTATGCCGCGCGGCGCGGTTGGGATGTTGCCGGCGAGTATGTGGACAATGGTTTTTCGGGCGCTAAAACGAGCACTCGACCCGCCCTCCAACAATTATGGAAAGACGCCCGACAGCGCAAGTTCGATGTCGTTGCGGTTTGGAAGCTCGACCGCTTTGGGCGCAGCCTTCGTGATCTCGTGAACTCACTCGATGAGTTTCGCAGCTTGGGAATCGAATTTGTCTCGATGACCGAGGCCATCGACTTCGGTTCCAACCTCGGCGCGGTGATGTTCGCGCTGATTGGTGCTATGGCCGAATTCGAAAGGAACCTCATCCGCGAGAGAGTCTCGATTTGTTTTAGGGAAGGCCATGCTTTTGCTCTTTATACGCCACCATCACCGGTTGCCCAAGCAAAGAGAAGGCATGGTTCCGGAACCGGTCGGACCCCTCGGCGTTCTCCGCGTTCCAACATGCTTCGCGGCTCCTGGAACAATCTGTTAAACTCGCGCTCGAAAGAACTGAATTTACTTGGGAACCGCGCTCTGGAGTTCGCGATGAACACAAACGTAACCCACCGAGGAACACTGTGTTTTTGGTGCGCAGTATTCTTAGCGGCTGTCTGTACGATCGCGAATCGCGATACGTGGGCTCAGGCAGTGCCGTCCGGCCAAGCTGAACGAAAAACAGACGATTTGGTAATTCTATTCAAGAGCCTACAAAACACTGTCGTAACAATCCGGAGCGAAATCGGAAGCGGGACTGGCTTCATCATCGATCCCGGCGGCTTGGTCATCACCAATCAACATGTTATCGGCCCATCCGAATACATAGCGGCTCAGTTCGACCCCAAGACGAAGATCGCTGCCCGTCTCGTAGCGGCTGATCCCGCTAAGGACATTGCAGTTCTTAGGATCAATCTAACCGCGCTGCCACATGCGGCTACCGCAGAGATCGCCAGGAACACTGTCACCGAGCCATCCGTTGTCGAAGGCGAGCGAGTTTTTACGATCGGAAGTCCGCTCTCACAAAGCAAGATCATAACTACTGGAATCGCCAGCAAGATCGAAAGTCACGCCATTATTTCGGACGTGAACATCAATCACGGAAACTCTGGTGGCCCGCTATTCAACTCTGTTGGGCAGGTCGTTGGGATAACGACATTTCTTGATCCAGGCAGACCAAACGGGCCAGGGCTCTCAGGAATAGTTCGGATTGAAGAAGCAATGCCGTTGATCGAAGAAGCCAAGAGGAAACTAGGTGAATCTTCACCTCCTTCATCGACGCTTTTGCCGGTGAAACCGCAAAAGTCCTTCCCGCTAGAATCGATCAAGGCAAGCTTGAATGGTAGCAGTCAGGATGTAGACCCTTATTCCTTCCGAGCAGGCGACTACGACGTCGCAATCATTACACCTCTGGTTGCCTACCAAGCTAAATTTGCAAATGAACTCGCCGCAGTTCGAGGAAAGCAGAAACGAACAAAGAAAGATGAGCAAGCGGTACAAGATACGTTTCGACCGCTAGATGATCTTAAGAATTGGGACGAGTATATTGACGAATATTCTTCCTCCCCGGTCATTCATATCCTCGCTACACCCAAGCTTCAGGAAACCTTTATGTCCGCTTTGGCACGAGGCATGGCCGCCTCCAAGGGGTACTACGGTGGACCAGCAAACCTTCGCTACAAAACGGATTTTTATCGCATGCGACTGTTCTGTGGAGAAACTGAGATCCAGCCAATCCATCCCGGTAAAATCGCGAGACTAATCAATGAGCACGACGTTTTCGTAAACGTCGCCGACGCGACTTACCAAGGCCTGTACACGTATCCATCTGACGCCGTCTCCCCGGAATGCGGCCCGGTGGTACTGGACATTTATTCGGAGAAGGACCCGAACAAGTACACTCGGAAAGTTCTTAGTGACAAAACGGTCGGGCGAGTCTGGGCTGATTTCGCGGCGTACCGCGAGCCTTCGCCGAGCAAAGCCGCTCTTCAGTCCAGTCAGGCACGCCCCGCTGGCGCGGTGCAGCAAGCAGAGGACAAGCCGACTACGCTGCTGACGGTCAGAAGAGTTTTTGTAGATAGCTTCGGCGACGACAATGCCGCAAAGGGATTGAGGGGATGGATTGTCAGCTCTCTTTCTGAGACTGGCAGTTTCGTCGTAACAGAAAACAAGGACCGAGCCGATGCCGTTTTAAAGCGGGACGTTTTGGAAAATGCAGGGGCGGATGGCAAAGTTACCGTTGTGCGGTACGCGTTCCGACTCGTATCAAAGGACGGAGACATATTTTGGAACACGACACAAGAAGCTGGACCTGACGCGTCCGACCTGGCTAAGCAGGTCATGGCAAAACTTCTTGCGGCGGTTGATAAAACGAAGACTTCGCAAACGGTCGCAGATTTTAGCGGAGTCTATTCGGGTGAAGTCCAAAACACTGCGCGCGGGGCCGCAGCCAAATTCGAAATCCTACTTCGACAGGTCAATGGTGCAATCTATGGATGCTCAGTAGTCGAAAGACCATTGGCAGGCAGCGGCGGCTTTCGCGGAACAGTGAAAGATTCCGAGATTGCATTCGAGACTGAGGCGCTCAAGAATCGTATCCAGTTTATTGGAAAGCTCCAAGGCGATGAAATAAAGGGGACCTTTACCGTACGTGGCACGGCTGATGTTGGCCAATTTACCGTTAAGCGCACGACGGCTCAAGCACCGCCCATCGGCTATGACCTCGGACAGTGTCGAAAGGATTAAATTGTCTCCTCAGAGTACTGGTTAAGTGCAGAACCCCTGAACACTGTTGACCGCAGTTCGCGAAAGCACAAAAACTAGATCAAAGGGATTGTGCCAGATTTGAGTGTTAACCAACTCATACGCAGAACGGGTTCCCCAATCGCAGCGCGCCGTAAACGCGTTCGCGCAGGCTTGGCTGACGATATACAACCGATACACGCCTTCCGCGCAAATGGAGTCAGCCTCACCCCTCCTGAACAAAGTGGGAAGTTACTCGCGATTCCGGAATTGCGTGCAGTCCTATGTCAGCCTGCAGCATTTTCAACCTTTGCGACATCATGGATCAGGGAAGAGTCTTTGTCGCGAACGTTTCTCGCGGCAGACTTGGCGAAGGCGCCAGCGCTCTGCTCGGCGTCGCTTCTCGTCACAGATTTGAAACAGCGGCACCGAGCCGAGCTGACGAGCTGACATGCCCGCTGAAGAGCTTCGGGATTTCTTTCTTTACGTTGATGAATTCCCGACGCTCGTGAGCCCAAGCTTTGCGGACACGATGTCAGAATCACGCAAATTCAGAGTTTCGTTGATTACAGCAATGCAGGATGTTGAGCCGATAGAGACAAATCTGCGCAACGCACTTTTCGAGAACGTCGGAACACCGGCGGTTTTCTGCGTGGGACTTACCTCAGCTCGTGTTCTTTCACCACAGCTCGATGCGATCGAGAAAGAGGAATTTATGAGTCTTCCGCGATATTGCTTCTATATGCGAATGATTTATGACGGACAGCCATATCCGCCGTTTTCCGCGACGACACTATCGCCGACTTCCATTCGGAGGCAATGAACGCCCCCTCATTTATCTCTGAGAGAAACTGCTTTTTTTCCTCCACCTCCCTGGACCTATTCTGTACGCTTATAGGGATAAAAAGGGAGATATAGGGATTGGTAGGGAAGACCCCTTACAACAAGTACTTCGACGGATGCCTTAGATCTAGAGTGGACGGACAGTGGCGTGCTACATTGCCAGTGCAATTCGCGAAACAACTGAAACACGGTTTTTTTGTAGCGGCGCTGCCTGAATGGGGACATATTGGCATCTTTCCTGCTGATGTTTGGCTTAAGTATGTCGGCAGTTTGCGACGGAACAGGTCCCTAGTGGATTCGGAATTCGTGATCGTCAAGCCTCTATTAGGAGCTCATTCCTCGATGGTAAGGCTTGACAGCAAAGGCCGCTTTACGATTCCTGAGAATTTGCGTCTGTATATTGAGAAGAAGGTCGTTTTTGTGGGTGCCCTCGATACGGTTCGGCTCTATGGAGCAGATGCTTGGGCAGCAGCAAAACGACATACACCAAAATTGAAACAACGATTGCAGAAGGAGGTGAGTTAATGGCCGTTGCGACACATGAATTTTGGCGCAGGGCCCAACTGTCCAAAGAAGTGCTTGCCATCCTTAATGCTCTGGAAGCGGTTGCTTCTCAGCGGATGAAAGACGATCAAGCAGCAGTTTTGAAAAATGCTGTTCAGCTTCTTGAGTCCGCACAGAAAGGTGCCCTGAATATCAAGACCCCTGACATCTCGACAAAATGGGCAATGGATGCACTAAAGTTCCGTAGCGCTGCAGATGCTCTTTCTAGGATTCACCTTAGAAGCAAACACCCTAGGCCTGAGTTGGTTGAGTTTCTGGAGAGAATTCGCGCGACTTTGGCCGCGATTTCCTGTTGGCAACCAGTAGCGGCTGAAGAATTTGAGGCGGCGCGTGTTTTTTTTCATGCCTTTGAGGAAAGCCTCGTGCAGCGCCTTGGCACGTCCCAGGAAAGGCCACCCTCCAAATACCTTTAAAGCAAATGTCTCGCCACACCGTCACGCTCACATACCAATTCTTGGGTCGTGCGTGTGATCGCGTTTCAGCGCTCTCGAATACCTTGCCAGCTGGCCCCAGAGAGCAACTCGCAAAAGCGTTTAGTGATGTGCTCCAAGCCGTGAAGATAGAACTAGATGAGTTTGTCGCTGGATCACCATCGGATGACGACATCGAACAGCGTTGCAAACACATCTCGGCGATCGTAGACCGCTTCTCGAATTTGCTGTTTCCGATTTTTGAAAGGCCTGAGTCACACGGAATTATTAACAACCTCACGCTTCCGATTTTGAGGTTTAGTCCCAACGACAGTCACTACATCGGTTTGGTGCCGGCAGACGAGCTCAACTTTGGCACACACATGATCTCGCTGCAGCACATATGGTCAGTGCTTTCATTTCAAGAAGACAAAATCAACGCAGCAGACCCAAGCTTGCGATTCTTCATAAAATATCCTCACCTTCTTTCAAACGACACACTCTCCCTCGTCGTTCTCGGCCACGAGATTTCACATGTCTGGTATCAGCTTTTCAATGGAACGGATGCTGTCGCCCCGCTAATAAACATGGATTCGGTTGCCCTCGGAAAGATCTGCGATGACAGAAAAATTCTCGCAGGCTCCGATGAGCAATTCGAATTCTATTCGCGACTGCAATCAATCGCTGCTGCGTGGGCTGAGGAGATCACCTGTGACATTGCTGCTGTCCACCTGTTAGGGCCCGCAGCACTCTTTTCCTACGAAAGAACGGTTCAACTATCCGGCGGGCATAACATCCCGACGACAAGCCATCCCGACTCCGCGTGGCGTTGCAGATTGATGCTTGAACAACTGTCCTTGGCCGGATTCGCCTTGACGGATTTGAAGGGCAAAGACTCTCAGGCTCCAAATGTCATTCCCGGATGCATCACCGAGATTGAACGCCTGACGAAAGCATACGGAACTGGCGCTACAGCGCTCGATCCAGCAGAACAGGTCGCTCATGATGCAATAGTTATCGGATTGCCCAAAATTCGTGATGCCGTGGTTGAAAAGATGGGAGTGCCTCCGATCAAGATGGAGAACACCGCCGAGACTCTCGGACCAATAGTCGAGGCTTTCTCGAACGGTCATCCGATCTCGGACCAGTGGCATAATGGCGAGAATGCTCCACTAGAAACGCGCTGGCTTGCGTTTGCTCTGTGGGAGACATATCTGCGGCAGCAGTCCGATACGGACTTGGGAGCTTCAGAATTGCATAAATACGAGAGTGATTTGGCTTCTCAATTTTCGCGAGCCTGCAATGCGGCCGAGGTCCTCGCGAGGTGGAGAGAAAAAAAGAATGGCGGCGCTGACTGAACAACAGCTCCTCACCGAAATAGAAAACGGAACCATAATAATAAGTCCGTTACTCGACCGTGAACAGATTGAGCATGGCTCGGTCAATTTGCGCCTTGCGTGCGACTTCATCGTTCCCAAACGTAGCCAAGTCACATCTATTGATCCTGAAAAAACTTCGTCCACGAGCATCCAGCAATTCCAGCACTTGACATCCGTTTCTTTCGGCGGAAAGTTTGTTCTTCATCCCGGTGAACTTGTTCTTGGCGCGACTTTTGAATTCATCGCGCTGCCTCCGAACAGGTGTGGTCTAGTGCTGAGCCGTTCCAGCTACGGCCGGCTGGGCTTGCTCGTTGCTACTGCTGTTTATATTCATCCGCTGTGGCGGGGCTGGCTCACCCTTGAATTAGTAAATACCGGAACGCTTCCCATCGAGCTTTCCGCTGGTTCTGCAGTCGCGCAGTTGGTTCTTAACGAGTGTCAAGGCGTGGATGTTCCTGAAAATCACTACGTCCGCCCCCAAATACCAGTCGGCCCGCAATTCGCTGCTATGTCAAATCGTCCAGAATGGAAGAAATTAACATCGATCAGACGTTTCATTGAAGATAGATTGGACAAATAGCCGAATTTCGAAGCGCACACATTGAAACGAACCGCTTTTGATTGCAAGCGTGGTAAATGGGAACGACTGAACAATTACTGAACAATTTGTTGCCGAACACCATGAAAAGCCCGGTTCCTGTACAAGCTAGAAGCACGAAGAACCAACAAGATAGTGTGATACAGTCTGCCTTGGGCGCAGGGGGTCGGAGGTTCAAATCCTCTCGCCCCGACTAAATGGATACAAACGGATACAGCGCGTTTCGAACCTCATTGGAAACGCGTCGTTTTTGTGGATAACGAATTCCATTCGTGTAGTCGAGGTGGAAATGCAAAACGACGAATTGCTCAACCGAATTGTGACGGACGCGCAAGTTTGCGGCGGGCAACCCTGCATCAAGGGAACACGAATTTTGGTTTCAACGATTCTCGATGGAATTGTCGAGGGACTTTCGACCGAGCAACTCATTGATCACTATCCTTCGCTTGGTCCGGATGACATCCGTGCCGCTGTCGCCTACGGTGCCGAACTGGCCCGAGAGAACGTCTGGAAGGTTAATGCGCGTTGAAGATCAAGCTCGATGAGAATCTGTCACGACATCTAAAGTCAACGCTCATCGACGCAGGCCATGAAGCGCACACGGCGGCTGATGAAGGCTTACTCGGCAAAGCCGACGCCGACGTTGCTGCCGCCGCAAAATCAGAAGGCATGATGGTGTTCACGCTGGATGTGGCATTCGCCGATCTCAGACGTTTTCCGCCCGGCGAGCATCCAGGAATCATATTGTTTCGCCCCGCTACTCGCGGACCTTTGGCAGTCAACGCGTTTGTGTTGGATTTCATTCGTCAACAGAATCTCGAATCACTCGCCGGCAGCATCACTGTTGTCGAACATGGCCGCATTCGCGTCCGTCACTGAATGGCTTCTGCTCGGAAAGCCGAATTCGCAATTCACCCGCAAGAAACGGGGCCGCTTTGTAAAGAGGCCCCGTTTTCGAAATTCTGCGGAGCGGGCTCTGAAAGCTACTTTCTGGAAAAGGGACACAGACTTCACAATTGATGGCAGACATTCTCATGACTCTTGAGCGATTCTCAAAACGTTCGACGAAGCGACGCGGTATGGCGTCGCGTTCAGCGTATCGGGCGGGAACCATTTTGGACAGCTGGTTGTCTAAGAGACAAGCATTCAGAAATGGAGAAATGGAAAACCCGAGCGGAGGTGATATGCGAACGATCGCGCTGGCCCTTTCATTTTTGCTCCTCACAACGACTCTTCACGCCCAGAAAGCGTACATTGGCGGCACTCAGTTGGCGGAACAGACTGCAAAGTACAAGCAACTGGTTGAACGCGCTAAAAAGAATGACTCCACACTGGATTACATGGAACTGATCGCCGCGTATTGGGACATTTACTCGGCGCTGCCCAAGGCACCCAACCGGGATGAGATGACACAGGCTTTCAAGGATAAGAATTACCGCAGGGCCGTGGAGTTGGCTGAGGTTGTGCTGGATACGGAGTTTCAGAACAGAGGGCTGCATACCGCTATGGCAAATGCATATAAAGAGCTTGGCGAGACTGCCAAAGCGGAACAGCACCGCGCCTGGGCAGAGAAGCTATTTGATGCTCTGCTTAAAAGCGGAGATGGGAAGACGGTGCAGACGGCGTTCTGCGTTCAAGGGATGCGCGACGAATACGAGATCATGGCGCACTTCGGATATAAGGCCAGCGTCCAGGCATTCAGCTTAGCCAATGGCACGGAACTGGATACGCTATCGGGCAGAGAAGAGCGCACAGGAAAGTCCGTCAGTCTAATGTTCGATATCAGCGGCAATGTGAGCCGATGCGTGCAGAGTCATCGGGCCAGCGGAAAGTGAACTTTGGTCGTTTTTGTCGTGGCGCTCAGCGCCACACGGCACGTGTGTAATCACCGGCTTTTCGCTCAGACGCACCTCGCCCTTTTCATCCTCAACCAAAACGTCGTCCCGCGACAGGCAGTCCCTGAGACGATACTGCTTCCCGTCATCGCGATAAATGCGGAGAGAGGATGATGTGGCGGAGGCATGCTGGTCTGTCTGGACATCGTGATAACCATTCGTGACGGGGTTGAGGATATGGCCCGAAAATGTTTTGCCTTGTCCTCCAGTTTGTTTTCCAAAACCTTGCGCCGCTACGCAGCGAATTCTTTTTCAGTCTGACCTCGAAATTGCGGGAGTGCCACAAGAGCCTGCAGCAATGCCGACTGGACCGCAACGCGACTCGAGCGTGTAGCCGAAGGTAATTCCGAAATAGCTCCGGCTGAAACTGTTTTGTGGATTCAGTCATTGCACGCCTTTTCTGATATGAAGTCGCAGCATTGAGGGTGAAAATGTTCAACGATGAAGGCTTTGTTGCTACAGACCCGCATACCACGCGCATGCATTCTAGTTTTCCAGAGGAATTCTTTGCATATTGTCGATGATCACAAAGTCCATGGGCGCACGCTGTGCTTCCAGCCTCAATCCGAGATCACTTAACGCGCTTAACATGGAATCCTGAACTGCGTCGAATACGGCTTCTTTTCGTCCATCCGTATTATTCGGCGCCGGCCTGATGGCATCGAGGCTGATCTTGAAGTTGTACAGGCCTTTCAATCCGGTGCGATCGACAACTTGCCGCGGCGCCACCGGTGAAAGAAATCGGGCAAGATCGGTCATCGATGTGTTTTGAAACTCATAACCACCGATCGCCAGCCTTGTTTCTTGCGGCTCTTTCCCATCTGCAACATGCAATTTCGGCCCGTCTCTTGAAACGACTAGCGCCAAAACCGGCATTTCTTTCGCTTCGTAATGCAGGGTAACCTTGAAGCGCTCTTCGAGTAACGTGCGTAGCATCCGTTTAATGGCATCCGCAGAGGCGGCCGGATCTGCGGCCTTCGCGACGATGTCGTACCGGTCTTTAATCAGCCAATCCGGTCCAGACAGTTGGCGTGGTGAAATCCCGTGAGCTAATTCAAAGAACTCTGCAAGCGCGATATTCGTATAGATCAGGTTTCCCGGAGTTATTTTCCGGCTTATTCCGCTATTGGAAATCTGATTCTGCTTTACGGATGCAACTTCAAAAGCTATCGGTTGGTTCTGAGTGAAAGAGGTAGAGACAAAGGTCAAGCAGCAGGCACCAAGGATCGCAGCGGAAGCCGGCAGCCTCCGTACACGGCTTCGACAAATGGCCAACTGCGACATAGCGGTTATATTGACGAAGCAATTCGTCAATGTCAACGAACTCCTTCGTCAATGACCTCGCGCAAACCGCGACTTCAATGTTTCTTGCGGTCTACAACTCCTGGTCTGCGTTGCTCGTCACATACGCCGCGGCGGTTGCGGCGCCGTCTGTGCGCACAGCAGCGGCCAGTTTTTTTGCGCGGACTGTGATCTGGAGTTCAAAAGCGTGTGTGAGAGCGGCGATCAAAGATTCGGCAGTCGGTGTGGCTGGGTGCGCGACACCTACGCCAAGCTGAGCGATTCGTTCCGCGAAGTAGTGCTGGTCGTACATGTGCGGCACGACAACCTGGGGCGCACCGGCCAGCGCGGCAGCGGTCGTGGTGCCCGCGCCACCATGGTGAACGACAGCGGCAACACGTGGGAAGAGTGCCTGGAGGTTCGCTTCCGAGACGCACACGCAGTCGGACGCCTTGTCTGTGAGTGACAGGTCGGCCCAGCCGCTTGAGAGGATCACGCGCCGGCCGAGTGTCCGCGCTGCGTCGATCATCGCGCGGCTGATTTCCTGCGGGACGTGCACGCTCCCGAAGCCGAAGTAGATCGGTGGATCTCCCGCAGCAAGGAACGCTTCAAGCTCGGCCGATAGCGGCCGCCGGTCGGGCTCGATCCAGGCGCCTGTTTGTGTCACCTGAAGGTCTGATGGCTCCGGCCAGGGTGCGAGTGCCGGGTCGGCTGCGAGCAACGGACGATCCGTGAACATGTAACGTCGCACGTCACTGATCGGATCCAAACCCGTCAATGCCCGCTGTTCGTTGAGCGCGGGACCAAAGAGTTCGTTCCAGCGTTGCGCTTGCTGATCCCACAACGTGCGATTGTCGGCCGCTTCTTTCGGCGGCTTGTCCCCTCGCAACGGAGGGGGCGCATGACGGGAAGACGGAAGAACGATGGGCGAGTACGCAGCAAAGAAATAGGGTATCCCCCGCAGCTCGGCTATCGAGTGAGCCGCATATTGCAGCGCGGTCGTCGCCACGATGACGTCACAATCCGCTGCGGCTTCTCTCAACGTCGCGAATTGTCCGGCAATCGTGCTGGTCATCAACTGACGAATGGCTTCGGGAGATGGTTTGCTCGCGGCGGCGCCTCGCGCAGATCCCGCATGTCGCACCTCAGGTCCGATGGGCGCAAAAGACAATCCGTACCCTTCGATCAGATCGCGGAAGTCGGGCGGCGCGCACAAGCGGGAGTCGTGGCCCTGCCTCCGCAACTCCAGCGCAAGCGCTACAACGGGCTGAACATCTCCACGCGACCCAATTGTCGACAACAGCACGCGCATGCCGAACCTCCTTCGTGATCGCCCGATTCGGCATTAGCTCACTGAAGAGCTTTAACAATCGCGGTGATCGTATTCCAGTTGCGAGTGGTGGCGGGAATGCCAAGAAGTTTCTCGACGCGGCCAAGATAACCGATGGCTTTCATCTGACGTTTGTAGAGACCGAACAGGAATGGGCCGCGACAGCCGCTGATTTTCAAAACCCATTGTCCGTCTTCCGGAAATTTTGTTGGAATCGCAGGAAGCTTGTTCAGCGGTTTTGACAACACACTGACGAAGCGGACAATGTCCTGCCCGGAAGGCTCGTTCGCAAACGGATCCGCCGCGGCAAACGCGGCGAGCGTCCGGCCTTCGCAGATCATGACGTCCGTCGGAAAACCCATGCGGTCGAGCAATTCGCGCCGGAATTTCTCTTGAGATACGGCCTTCCTTACGACGAACGTTCCGGCCGCGCCGATATTGACGACGTCGTACGCGCTTAGTTCTCTGGCGAGAACGCTGGGTTTGAATGTGTTGTGACCCCCGACGTTAACGGCTCGAAGAAAAACGACCAGTGCCATAGAGGGGCATTCTCTCACGGCGATCGGCATTCCGCACCGGTCCTCAGCGACGGCCTTCAGCCCAGGACATGGCATACCAGATCGCGGAGTCCTTCTGGCGGCTCCATTCACGTAACGAGTGGATGGCAGAGTCAAATCGGTCCGCAGACAGCAGGCCCGCATCGATTACTGTTGCGCGCGCGCCGTCGATCACGCCAATCAGGTTTTTCACGTATCCGGCAAAATGATCGTCGCCCGCGCAACTGCCGAAGAAGAGCAGCGTATTCCGCACGGGTTGCGCACCGGCTTCGGCAAGCAACGACACCAAGCGCCGGCCGACGATCGGATCATTCCCCAGATGTTCATAGCTGCGCATATACGCTTGCCAGAGCGCCCCGAGGCCTTGAGGTTCGGGCCACAAGCGCAGGAGATCGTGGTCGTCGTCTTCGAGAATGATTCGTCCGCCGGGCCGGACAGCGCGCACCATCGCACGAACGATTTCAAGCGGCTGCGGCACGTGCTCGAGCAGGAATCGCGTATGGGCAACATCAAACGTCTCCCATTCATCCGGGCGCAACGGAAACTGCAATGCATCTCCCCGGCGGAATTCCGCCAACGTCTCTTCACCAGCGAGGACGGCCTGCCTCTGAGCTTCCCGGATCTGTTCTTCGCTGCGCTCGATGCCGATCACTTTCGCGCCCGCCGCGCGCGCCATGGCCCGTGTAAGTTGTCCCAGCCCGCTGCCGACATCCAGGATCTTTTCGCCACCGCGCAGACTCATTGCCTCAACGGAGCGCGAATTGAGCAGATCGTTGAGTCTCGAAAGCCTGGACTGTTCCTCAGACGTGGTGCCGTGAATGTACTGCGAAGTCTCGCTCATTTCTTCGACAGCCTATTTCAAAATCGATGGTCCGCGCGATCCCAAAGAGCGTTTTCTTTTCCGCAATACATGAGAACGCCGATTTCGTGTAACATCCGGGAATTTCATGCGGCATACAGCTCTCGTTCGAGTCACACATTGGATCAACACTCTGGCGTTCGCCGCGCTGGTAATCAGCGGGGCCGCGATTCTTGTGGCTCATCCCCGGTTTTACTGGGGCGAGACAGGAGCTTTCGGAAGCCCCGCCTGGCTTGAACTGCCTCTACCGGTGAATCTCGATCAGTCGGGCTGGGGACGCAGCCTGCACTTCCTATCTGCCTGGGTGTGTGTTTTGAACGGAGGTGTTTATCTTCTCGGCGGCCTGGTATCGCGCGAGTTCGGAATCTACAGCACTCTTCAGCGAACCGCTTATCTCATCGTGGTCTTCGTTTTGTTTCCGGCGATGATTTTCACCGGGCTCGCAATGTCGCCGGCAGTGATGTCCGCAGCGCCAGTCATCGTCGCAATGTTCGGCGGGCACCAGTCCTCACGAAGCATCCATTTCATCACGGCGAATCTTTTGATCCTTTTCCTGATAGGCCATGTGGCGATGGTTTCGCTGTCGGGTTTCAAGAACCTCATGCTCGGCATGATCACGGGTCGAATGCCGGTAAAGGATCACTTGTGAGCAACTCCGTTTCCCGCCGGGGATTCATCACACGTGCTGTGGCCTCAGGATTGACGGCAGCGGGTGCGGGAACGGCAGCTTTCCTCGCGCGGCGATATAACCTGATTCCTCCCGATCACGGCCGGTGGTCCGGCGCCGGAGAAACTCTTACGTATGCGGCTCAGCGCGTCCTGCTTTATCGGCAACCGCTTGCGCGCGAGTTCAACCGGAATCAGATTTCGACGAATTTTCCCGCGATCAATACAATCTTCCCGGAAGATGCGGGATACCGGGAGCAAATGGCCGATGGATTCCGTCAGTGGAGACTCGCTGTTGACGGCCTGGTCGCCAAACCTCGCGAGTTTTCTCTCGCGGACCTTCGCAGCTATCCACCTCGCACACAAATTACGGAACACATTTGCGAGCAAGGCTGGTCCGCGATCGCGGAATGGACCGGTGTTCCGCTTGGATACGTGCTGAATGCCGCCGGCATTCTCCCTCGGGCAAGATATGTTTTCTTCAATTGCGTCGATGGATGGTGGGACAGCCTCGATATGGCTGATGCCCTTCACCCCCAAACACTGCTCGCCTGGGGAATGAATGGCCGCGACCTTCCCGTTCCTCACGGCGCTCCGGTGCGCCTGCGTGTCGAACGGCAATTGGGCTACAAGAACCTGAAATATCTGTCGAGCATCACGGTCACAGATACGGCGAAGGACTGGGGCAAAGGCAAGGGATCCGAGGGCGCCGAAAACGGCTATTCCTGGTACGCGGGTATTTGAAAAACTGACGCGGCGATGGCGCGTGTTTTTCTGGAATTGCGTCATTCTGTCGAAAGCCGCAGGCCACGATTAAAGCAATCCCAACGAAACAAAACGAACCCGAGCGGGAATTCAAATTGCAGCTTGCCGTGCATGGTTCGAGTGGGTTCCATGCTCCTCATCGTTCTGCTGACGGCCCCAATGATTCGGGAATGTTGCCTCCCTGTCACGCAGGCCAGTCCCTGTCATGAAACGAAACACACCGAAGACGTGACCTGCTCCTCGAATCAACAGGCACTTGCTCCATCCCAAGCCGTACTCGGCGCCGGATCCTTCAGCGACTGGGAGTTGCCGCTTATGCACGACGGCAAATCCTCTCTTCTCACACTTGCTCGAGAAGTCCAGAGAAGCATTGCCCTGGATCCGACGCCACGAAACGACATCTATCTCGAAACCTGCGCATTGCTCATTTAATCTCCCGGTTCCTTTTCATGTTGTCGCGTTGCAACTACTGAAAATGAACCAATCGTGAAGGAGAACTAAAATGAGACACTCCATTTTTATCGCTTTGCTACTCACTGCAGTGTTTGTTGTCGTTCTTCCGTTGCGCGCCGACGAACGGAACTATCGTCTCGTTGGAACCGATAAGTACCAGATACTCGAAGCGCAGACGCTGTATCTCTATTCATTTGACACACCTGTCCGCAAAGGGACGAGCGAGAAGATCTATTTCTTCAGCGTGGGTCCGAAAGGCGATGTCCTGCCACTGACGATCCTGAATGTAAAGAAGGCATTTCCTGACAATCATGTTTTTCATGATCTGCTGGACATGTCGTTCAAGCATGATTCGGATTTAACCAGGTACGACGATTTCCACAAAATGTTCAAAGTAAATCGCCTGCTTGCTGCATCAACTGAACGCTGAACCATCCTTGGGCCGGGGGCATCGTCCTCCGGCCCGAATCTTGTCGGAACGGGAACTTCGACGTGAAAGAGCCACGGGACTGCGCCAAAACCTGTGATACTGTACCTGCCTAGGAGAAATAGATATGGGTGGATTAGGCGTTCCCGAACTTCTGATTATCGGCGTTATTGCGCTGCTGATTTTCGGCCCCAAGAAACTGCCGGAACTCGGATCCGGCCTGGGCAAGGCGATTCGTGATTTCAAAGGCGCCATGAGCGAATCCGATAAAACCGAAGAGAAAAAAGACGAGAAGAAAAAGGAAGACCAACCCAAAAGCTGATTACGGCGCCGACTTCAGTGTCACAACCGGAGACGGAAGCCGCGAACCCACCGGTCCCGTAAACTCTTCCTTCGTTCCATCATTGATCGCCGTTCCAAATTCGACAGACTCATAAGAACGCCTGTGCGTGTCAAATTCCAGGTTCGAGAAAACGGCTGTACGCTTCGTTTGCGTC
>CAZWGA010000042.1:0-4343 GCA_964633285.1 uncultured Solibacteraceae bacterium
GAAGCGACGATTCGATCAGAAACTGAAGCATGATCTGACGCCTTTGAGCGCCCAGGGCCTTGCGCAATCCGATTTCGAATGTGCGTTCCGTGACGCTGACGAGCATGATGTTCATCACCACGATTCCACCGACAACGAGCGAGATCAAAGTTATCGGTGTGATCACAGCCGCAATGGCGCCTGTAAACTGATCGACCTGATTGTTGACCTGCTGGACATTGACGGCTCCGAAATCGTCTTCTTCATTGCCCTTGAGCTTGTGATGAATTCTCATCGACAGCCGCCCCTGTTCGAAAGTGCTGTCGAACATCTCCCGATCGTACGATTTCCCGTGAATCTGAATGCTCCAGAGCCGCCCGAACATGCGCTGGTACGTCGTCAGAGGAACATACGCAAGGTTGTCCAGCGACCGGCCGAACATCGATCCGCGTTTTTCCTCGACGCCGACGATCTGCATCGGAAAACCGGCGACCTTAATGACTTTGTCGATGGGATCGATACCGGGAAAAAACTTTTCGCGAACTTCATTCCCGATGACGATGACGAAAGCCCCGGTGTCGAATTCATGCTGACGGATGAAACGTCCATCCGAGATCGTCTTGTCTTCAATCTCGGCCATATTTGGCGTGACGCCTGAAATATTGGTGCCGAAAAGTTCCTCACCGTTGTACTTCAGGTCGACGCCGCGTTGGACCTCCGCGCCGACTTCCTTGCATAGAGAGCAGTTCGCGAGGACCCATTGGTAATCTTCCAGATTGAGCCGTTTGTTCCGGCGATTCCGTTTCTCCCATTCCTCTTCGCTCAATTGCCCCACATTGGCCATGCGCGACATCATGAAGTGATTGACACCGAGTATTTTGGATACGCGTTCGATGACGTAGGTATTCAATCCGCTTATGGATGCGCCGACAAGAACCACCGACGCGACACCGATAATGATGCCGATCAGTGTCAGGAACGCCCGAAGCTTGTGAGTAATGATCGCTCTCAACGCGATTTTGAAAGCTTCAGCGTAAATGGTGTAAACCGTTTTCATTTGTCTGATCAGAATACGGAATTTGCCCCGATTAGGTTCAATAGATTCGAATAGTTTCTGCCAATTTAAGGAATTCCCGGAAGCAGGTACACTTGAGGTTTCAACTTCGGTAAAGGAGCGAAAGATGAAACTCAGTGATCTGTATTTGTCTGAATTCGATCAGGAGATGGCGACCGCGAGGAAAACATTGGAACGGATTCCGGAAGACAAGCTTGCCTGGAAACCGCACGAAAAATCGATGCCGCTCGGACGGTTGGCGGGACATGTTGCGGAACTGGCGGGATGGGCCGTAAACACCATCGACCAGGATTCCCTCGATTTCATGCCTCCCGGCGGCCAGCCCTTTCAGCCCACAATCGCGACATCCCGGACGCAGGTCCTGGAAATTTTCGACAAGAATCGTGACGCAAGCCGCAAATCGATCGCGGGCGCAAGCGATGAGCATTTGATGAAAAACTGGTCACTGTTGCGTGGAGGTCAGACGCTGATGACGATGCCGCGCTTTGTCGTGTTGAGGAATTTTTGCCTCAATCACATCGTTCATCATCGTGCACAGCTTGGTGTGTATTTGAGGTTGAATAACATTCCCGTGCCGAGCGTGTACGGTCCGTCGGCGGACGAAGGAACGCTCGGGTGAGTGTGGCGTCAGTCACAATTCCAAAGACGGCTATTTGAGAGTGGAGATCCCAGGATCTGAGATCTCAAATATTGGGATATCCACTCTCAAATAGCCCATCCCTGGAGTTGTGAGCCCTGACAGTTACTGCTTTAGCGCACTTACATGAGGAATCGAAGGTGAGTAAAGGAAGGCTCGAAGCTTTCAGTGATGGCGTAATCGCGATCATCATCACCATCATGGTGCTTGAACTGAAAACCCCCGAGGGAGCCGATCTGTCAGCCCTCGTTCCGCTCATGCCCAAACTGTTCTCGTACGCACTGAGCTTCATCTTTCTCGGGATCTATTGGAACAATCATCATCACCTGCTTCATGCCGCCGGCCACGTCAACGGTAAAATCCTCTGGGCGAATCTGCATTTACTGTTCTGGCTGTCGCTTGTGCCGTTCGTGACGGGCTGGACGGGAGAGACGCATTTCGCGCCCGTCCCCGCCGCGTTGTACGGCGCTGTCATGATCATGGCAGCGATCGCGTACACGATTCTGCAAAACTGCATCATCGGTATTCAGGGCTCGTCTTCCAGACTCGCCGGCGCCATCGGTCGTGATCTGAAAGGAAAGATCTCGCTCTCGTTCTATGCGATTGCGATTCCGATGGCGTTTGTCGATTCCCGGATCTCCGCAACGCTTTATGTCGCAGTTGCGATGATCTGGCTTCTCCCCGATCGCCGGATAGAGCGGATGGAATAAAGGGGGAGGGAAACTGGGTCTGACCCTTTTCCCTCCCGTTGGGCAACCAGCGTCAAGGACTGCCCTGGCTCCCGCGAGCCTCATCCAATGCGGAGATCTGTTTCCGGATATACCGCATGAAGAGAATCGCGCGGTCTTCTGCGAGGAACGTAGCGGTTCCGGCATCGGTGATCGGGACAGGAAACCGGAAGCCGCACTCCGTCTCATACCAAAGCTGGCCGTCGCGGTAGAAACTGAATCGGACTTTTTGATTATTAATAACCATATCTTTGAGTGTGCGCATGAATCCTCCAGGATTTTTTCGGGGAATAGGAACACTTGTAACAATGGAACCCTTGTGGGGTCAGGCGGTCCAGCGCGCTAACTCAAAACGGGAATATGGGAATCCGTTCGGGCTGGCGCTAGGCCGCCGAACGGTCAGGAAAGTCAAACCGAGCGACACGACCGGCAGAAGATCGCCCGAGGATGATGGTGATGGTGTTTCGTCCGGTCATAACGCAAAGATTCTAGCAGGTTCGCGTTATTTCCCATCTACGGAAAACGCCAGGAGGACATTGCCCGGAATGCTGCCGAGCCGGACATATCCCGAATTCACAAAGACCATTCCGCCGGCCACAACGGTGCCGGGGCCATTCAGCGATCCACCGGCTGCGCGCGCTCCGTTGACGGTTTGATAATCGCGAACCGTATCAAAGTCCCAGATGATTTTGCCTTCTTCGGAAGAATAAGCGCGAAGATGTCCATCGAGAGATCCGGAAAATACAACGCCGGGAATAGCCGTCACCGCCTGAGACTGCGCGGGACTGCATCCCGGTTTTGCAGACGGACCGCAAAGAATCGGCGGAGCGAACCAGACTTTATCGCCGTTCGTGATACGAAGCGCCGTGAGGCCGCCTCCTGTTTTCGGATCGACGAATTGCGCGTGCGGATCCAGCGGATCGGAATTGGGCGCCGAACCTCGAGTGACATCCGAGGTTGCGGCGTAGACCTGAAATCCGTCACTGGCCATTCCCCACTGAACGCCTCCGTTCGTGCCGCCCTTACCCACGCGCACCTGCCACAGGATTTCTCCTTTGCGTTCCGGATCAAGTGCGTAAACGATTCCCGACTTCTGGCCCGCAAGAAGAACATCGCGGCCATTGTCGCGTTTTTCCAGAATGACCGAAGAGCCGTAGTCATAGTCGGGTCCCGGACATCCGGCCTTCGTGGTGTTGCAGAGGGTGTTCCACACATCGCCGGGTGTCGTCTGCTTCGACCAGGCAATC
Organism: uncultured Solibacteraceae bacterium; assembly: GCA_964633285.1. Taxonomy (GTDB): domain Bacteria; phylum Acidobacteriota; class Terriglobia; order 20CM-2-55-15; family 20CM-2-55-15; genus 20CM-2-55-15. The sequence continues at coordinate 3,667 of CAZWGA010000042.1, forward strand.
CGGCCTGTAGCCAGTTCAAGCGCAACAACGGCATCGCTCATTGAAGTCGCAGGCGCGGAATAGTTGTCACCGGTCGTGACATACAGCACGCCTCTCTTGGAGTCGAGAGTCGGGGCAGCCCAGATCCCTGCGCCGGAAGGCCCCCATTCGTTCTTGCCGCGCTGCGCGGGTTTTTCCGGGATCATGTAGGTCTTCCACACCTGTGATCCATCCTTGATACGCAACGCCACAACGCTGCCGCGAAATGTGCAGCAGGGATATTCCGGATTGGTCGTGCGGCTTTCTTCCCATGACGCAACGGGAATGAATACCGTGCCCTGATACGCCAGCGCCGCTCCCGTGAGTCTTGTCGCTTCATGCGGCTCGGGACGTTTCTTCCAAATCAAGCGGCCTGTCTCGGCTTCGACCGCGTAAAACCAGCCGATGGAATCGCCGAACAAAACCGCGTGCTTGTCTCCGAGCGAAGCAACGAGAAGCGCCGCTCGAACAGGACCCGTTGCCTGGTACACCCACTTGATGCAGCCGGAGTCCGCACTCAAAGCCTGAATCAATCCACTGGCGCTTCCCACGAAGACCTGGCCGTCCAGAACCGCCGGTTGCGAAAACGCAATCACGTCATCGGCAAATCCGTAAGCCCATTTCAATTTGAGCCGCGGGATCTCGGCCAGAGTCAATCC
>CAZWGA010000042.1:4443-25991 GCA_964633285.1 uncultured Solibacteraceae bacterium
TCTTCAATTCACTTCGTGGCGGAACGCGTGGATTTCCGGAATCATGACACTGAGCGCAGCGTTGCTGATAAACCATTTCACCTGAAACGGGCGCTGAAGCAAGAGGCTGCGCAAGTACTCCAAGAGAAAGTGCAAGAGCGGCAATCCACTTCATAAGCTGGTCCCTCTTTGTCGATGAAAATATGCGCAATTATAGATGAACGCGCGATAATCACTCCCCGGTATTTCAGTGCGATTCCAAATCTGAGGAGAAGATCATGAGAAGACTTTTTTGCACCTTGTTAACAATCCTTTTGTTCGTGGGCGTTGCAGTTTCGCAAAATCAAAAGAAGGCTGAAACCAAGAGTGGTGGAGGCGTGGAGCAGGCTCTCATGGATATGGAACGGGCGTGGGCCGCGGCGAGCGTGAAGAGTGATCCGGCGCCGATAGATGCGATCCTGGCAGATTCCTGGTCGAGCATCAACACGGAAGGCAAAGTGGTCAGCCGGGCTCAGTCTCTGGACGAGACAAAGAAAAGCAAGTTCACACGTTCCGAAGTCAGCGAATTGAAAGTCCGGATGATTAATGCGGATACTGCCGTTGTGACGGGAGTCTGGACCGGTGTCGGAACGGGTCCAAAGGGCGAGAAGGTCGACACAAGTGAACGCTGGACCGACGTCTTCGCGAATCAGGGTGGAAAATGGAAGTGCGTGGCTTCCCAGTCCACGACTATCAAAAAATAGATTAAGTGAACTTAATCTTCGGCTAACGGAATCTTAATCGTCCTCGTAGTCGAATCTATGCGGCGGTTGCAGGTGGCTGCAGCGGCCTATTTAATCCAACAACGAGGGAGAGAACACAATGAAGAAGGTCACAACAGTAATTTTCGGGACGATGATTGCACTGGCTTTGTCTATGCCGGCATGGTCCCAGGCATCAAGTACTCCAAAGGCGAGTACTGCTGCCCAGTCCGATAAGAAAGAAGACAAGAAGGAAGCCAAGAAGGCCGCGGCAACAAAGAAAGCAGCCAAAAAGGCAGCCAAGAAAGACAAGAAGGAAGATAAAAAAGAGGAAAAGAAGAAGACCACCTCGAAGTAACTTCCGTAACAATAATTCCAGGGACGCAACGCATTTAAGAGTAGAGAACCCAATATTTGAGATCTCAGATTCCGGGATCTCCACTCTCAAATGCGTTGCGTCCCTGGAATTGTCTTTATCCCGCCTTAGAAGTTAAAACGAATACCGAGTTCCACCTGCCGCGGACTTTGCGCCGTTGTCGACTTCCCGAAAAATGGCGAGGTCATGACGCCGCTGGGATTGTTGAAGTTCCGGTGATTCATGACATTCTGCACTTGCACGAAGAAAGTAGCAGTCGTGCCTCCGGCCTGGTTTCCTCGATTGCCACCGCGTCCACCCCCTCGGCCCGCACCACCGCCGCCGAAACGTCCACCGCCACCACCACCGCCCCGTGCACCGCCGCCGCCACCCCCGCCTCCTCGGCCTCCGCCTCCAAATCCACCGCCACCACCGCGTCCACCGCCACCGTCTCCTGGGAAGCCTTCAGCCTGACCCGGCGCCCCGGCTTCGCCTTTGAAGACGTTGATGGTTTTCGAGAGGCTCATGCTGGAGTCGAACATTCCCGGTCCCTGAAACGCGTTTCGCTGCACGCCGAATGGACGATCGTTCAAAACCGTATCGCCGTTGTCGTCGAAACCGGTCGTGATGTTGTAAGGACGTCCGGTGTTCCATCGCAGGTTGGTGTTGAACTGCAGATTCCATGGAAGGCGTCCGTTGATTCCGCCTTGAAAATGGTGCCGCTGATTGTCGGGCGAACGTCCCCACTCGGAGTGCAGGTCGTAATTGTTTGCCGGCTGGCTGAATGCGCCGTCGGTATCGTTATAGCTGGTTGAGAGCGAGTAATTCGTGAACAGATTCCACGAGCCGAGAATTCGAGTCCGGAATCCAACAGTCAGGCCGTTAAAGCTCGACAGGCCGGAAGATTCGAGTTGCAGAATGTTTCCAAGTGCAGGATCGGGCCGCGCCAGGCTGCCCGGCAACGGTGCATTGATATTCCTGCTGCGAAACACATGGTTGCCGCGAATGAAATCGTAGGCCACGGAAATCGTAGCGCCTGATTTCAGCGATTTCTCTACGGACGCGGAGATATTGTTGGTATAGCTCGTCACCAACCCGCCGGACTTCACGCGAATCGAACCGGGGATTGATTGTTCGATACCGCCAACAAACGGATCCGGAAAAGAAGGATTCCGGATCACGATCTGCGTCTGATGAGTTCCATCGAGCTGCTGGAGTTGCTGATAATTGCCGACCGAGAATGTCTGATGGAACAATCCCGCGCCCAGCCGCAGGACGCTTGTCTTCGAAAGCTGATAGGACAACGACACCCTGGGATCGAAATTGTTGTAGTCCGAAAGGTGCGACTGGATCTGGTAGCGCATGCCCGGAGAAATCAGAAGCCTGTTCGAAAGCTTGATGTCCGTTTGAACGAACGCGCCCATTTCAAATTGCGTTACGAAGATCAGCGGATTACCGCGATTCATCGTGAATGTGGTTGGCTTGCCGGCCAGGTATGCGTCGAGACTCGAGAATGTGTACGTTCCCAGAAAATTATTCGCGTTATAAATCCGGTTGCGGAAGTAGTCTCCCTGGATTCCCGTCTTGAACGTGAAACCCTTCGAATTGAAGATCAACGTATTGCCGAACAGGAAACTCCTGTCGTTGGTGTCGCTCACATTCTGCGAACCACCTGAAGAAAATGCATCGAGGACATTGATCGCGCGCGACTGCGTGATCGGATTCGTCGTGTTGTGATTCTGAGTAATCTCGAAGCGCGTTTCATGAATAAAGCGCGTCGAGAGGACAGCCGTTTCGCGGAACTGCAGGCCGAACTGGTGTCCTTTGGAAGTTGAAGCCCGCTCCGCCAGACTGAACTGGCCGACGCCCTGGTTCGATCGTGAATTCGATGCGTATTCCAGGTTGAAATTCAGCGTATTGTTCGGATTGATTGCGTACTGGCCGCGGCTGTTGAAGTTTTCCCGCAGATTGGGTTGCGTGATCGATGAATTGACCGGTCCGGTTCCCGTGATTGCCTTGATGATGTTGGTGCTGAAGGAATCATTGCGCTGGGCGGACAGCGTCATCGTCAGCTTGTCGTGAATCAACGGGCCGCTCACGTTGCCCTGGAAATTCTGCCTCGAATACGGCAGCTTTTCCGGAGCATTGAATTGCGTGGCATTCAACGCCGCATTTCGGAGATTGAAATTAAAATTTCCGCGCCTGCGGCCGGTTCCCGGCTTGGTGATGATTTCAATCCGGCCGAAACCGGAACGGCTGTATTCGGTCGTGAAGGGATTCGTGTTGATGCGGATTTCCTTGATCTGATCTTTGGGCGGCAGGCGGCCTCCGAGAAACCCATCGATGATGAACTGAACTCCACCGGAGGCAGCGGCTCGAGGGCCGGCGAGTTGAGTCAGATATGCCGTCAACTCGTCTTCGTCGTCCGGCAGACTCTGGATATCGTCTTCCTTCAGGACAAGCGCAGTCTGGTTGGCGTCCGCATCAAGGCTGATCAGGTTCGGATTCTCCTGAACGTCGACCTGCTGATTAATCTTTTCCAACGACAACGTGACGTTGATCGGCCGGTTATTCGTGCCGACCGAAATTCCCTGGACCACTTTCTCAAAACCTTCAGCGGAAATCTCGAGGGCGTATGCGCCCACCGGGGCGTCCATGGAGAAGCTTCCGTCGGGTTGAGTTTTCGTTGTGGCGATCCGGGAGTTTCCAGGTCCGATCAAAGCCACATCCGCGCCCACAACCAGAGCGCCGGAAGGGTCCACAAGTTTTCCAGTAACCTTTGCGGTCTGAGCTTGAAGTGTTGCGGTCAGGAGCGTGAGAGCCAGAACCAGGTAGAATCGCATCGAGTAGTCCTTCATTTGGATTAAATATTCCTTTACGCTTCGGAATCCCAAAGAGTTACGGGGAAAATGCGGTCTCGACAGATTTGTCAGCTCGACTGACATTTCTGACCGCGCATGACACGCAGAAAGCGGTCGCATCCTTGAAAATGCAAGGGTTTGCAAATGGGCTTCAACGTGCGACGACGCTTGCCGTTCGTAAAGGGGAACGAAACTCATGCCAACGTCGGCTTATTCCGCAGAGATTTACGACTTCTGGGCCAACCGGCACGATGCCGCCGTCAACGGCATTCTTGCCATTCTGGATTCCTGCGAGGGTGAGTGTGTCATAGGCCTCATCGAAGAGCTCGAATGCCTCCTTCAGGAAAGCGATTTCATGAGGCAACATGCTCAAGATTTGCGGAACCGCGCTAAAATCGGCGCATGCCCATCTACGAATTCGAATGCCGGGGTTGCGGACATCGTTTCGAATACTTAGTCCTCGCTTCTTCGCCCGAGCCGGAATGTCCGACATGCCGGCACAAAGACCTTCAACGATTGATTTCGCTATGCGCCGTCAGCTCCGAGGGCGTCCGCCAGGCGCACTTGAAATCGGAACGGAAGAAGGCTACTGCGATTCATCGCGACAAGCAGTACGAAGAACATAAACAGGCTCACCACGACGACTGATTTTTTGTAGAGGGTCTGCGGTCCTTCGTGGCCGGGAGACATCAGTTCGAAGTGTGAGCCGGGAGCGTGAGAACGAAAGTGGAGCCGTGTCCTTCCTGAGTTTCAACCCAGATTCTTCCGCCGTGTTGTTCCACAATTTGCTTCGCGATCGCCAGGCCGAGACCGGATCCAAGGTGAGCTGTAGAAGGTGCCTGCCAGTAAGGTTCGAAGATGCGTTCGCGATCGTCTTCCGAAATGCCGGGTCCGGTGTCCGAAACGGAAAAGCGGATTTCCCCATCGTGAACTTCGGATCGAACGGTCACGGTGCCGCCTTCGGGTGTGAACTTTACGGCATTGTCGACAAGGTTTCCCATCACCTGCAGCAGGCGATCGCGGTCCACGTACACAATACCTCGTCCCTCCGTTTCACATTGGACATGAACCGTTTTGGTTTTCGCGTGGATGCGCGTTATTTCGCAGACTTCCTCGGCGAGTTCGTGTGCCGCCTGGTTTTGTGGATTCAACGGAAGCTTCCCGGAATGTTCGATGATTGCGTTGTCGATAAGGTCCTGAATCAATCGATTCATCCTTCCCACCGATCTTTCGATGATGTCGAGTAAATTTGTCTGGACTTGCTGGGTCAAGGCGCTATTGCGAAGGGTCGACGCCGCCATTGAAACCGTGTTGACAGGGTTTCGGAGATCGTGGGCGAGAATTCGAAGCATTTCTTCGCGCGTATGCAGGAGCCGTTGCAGTCTTTCGAGTGTGGTCGCGCGCCGCAGCGATACCGCCGCTGTGTCTGCGAAACTTTGCAATTCGGAAAGCGTTCGATTACCGAATCGCCTCTTTCCCTGAATCACGATGAGCGCGCCGAGAGCTTTGCCTTCGGAAACCAAAGGAAGAACCGCCGCAGGATGCGAGTTGATGGCAGCGAGGAGGGAGCGGCTTTTGCCGACATCTTTGACAACAATGGGCCGGCCCATGGTGATGGCTTGTTCCGCAACGGATCCGTGATAGGGGCCGCGTGAGCCGGTAGCGGGGAGACTGTGGCCGTTGTGAACCGCCGCTGCCACAATTTCGTCACGTTCCGGATCGACGCGTTCCACATAGGCCGCCGTGCCGTGAACCAGTTTCGCGGCCCGCTCGGCGACGCGTTCCAGAATGGCTCCGGGGTTCGACCCGACCGTCAGTTCTCGCAGAAGATTGCGAAAACTCCTGTCTGCAGCGCGGTTTCTTTGGATCCAGGAGATAGCCGTTCCCGCTGCTGCGCCGGCGATTAGGCCGCCAACCCACTTTTTCATGGAGTCGAAGCTCCTCGAATGGGTCACTTGCACGATTGCGGCCAAAGCTGCAGGCCAACCTTTTTGAAGAGAGCCGCGTCTCTGTGGACCATGAAAACAAAACTAACTTTTCTCCTCACAATGGCCGCCTTGATCGCTTTCTCCTCTGCGATCGATGCCCAGAACCGCCGGACCGGCCGCTCCACCAGTATCAATGTGGATGATGACCGGCCGGTAACCAGTTGCGGTGATATTCGTGTGACGTACGACCGCCGGCCGGCGATGACTGAAGAAAATGAAGTGACACTCGCGGCGGCACAGGTTTCGACACTCCAGGCTCAGCTTACCAACTCCGGCATGTACGTCAGCGGTTGGGATCGCAGCGACTACTCCATCAAAACCTGCAAGTCTGTTCCCGCTGATGATGCGGATGCCGCCGGCACGCTTCGTCAAATCACTACAACCACAGCCAACGGCCGGATTGCCGTGAACGGTCCTTCCGACCACGAATGGACCGCGAATCTCGTGATCATGGTTCCCCGGCTTTCGGCAATGACTCTTGAAACTCGAAATGGTCCGATGCAACTGCGGGATCTCGCAGGCAACATTCACCTGAAGGCCGCCAATGGACCGATCAGTCTGAAGAATGTCGGTGGATCCGTGGAGGCCACCACCACCAATGGCCCCATTTCATTGACCGGCGGAAGCGGAGATCAGCGCGTTTCAGCCACCAACGGTCCGATTCACGTCGGTTTGTCGGGAAGCCGTTGGGATGGTCCCGGGCTTCAAGTCACCACGAGCAATGGTCCACTGTCGATTTCGATTCCCGACTCCTATAACTCCGGAGTGCAAATCGAAACGTCGACCCGCGCACCTGTGAACTGCAAGGCGGCCCTGTGCGGGAATGCCCTTCGTACGGCGAATTCGCCAGGTTTGATCCGTCTCGGTAATGGCGATCCTGTCGTGCGCGTATCGACGAACAACGGTCCGCTTTCGATCGAATCATCCAAATAGAAATGCGAGATACAGGGATGTAGTTCCAGGGACGCACCCTACGCATTTGAGAGTAGAGAACCCAATATTTGAGATCTCAGATTCTGGGATCTCCACTCTCAAATGTGTAGGGTGCGTCCTGAATCTCGTCTACTTTTTATACTTATTATCGTTAATGATGTTTTACAAGGAAGGAAAGTTTAGTGGGGTGGTATTTTGCAACCCCATCCCAGTCACTTTGAAGGCGAGTACAACGGGAGGATCGCTATGGACGAGCAGACGACTAAGCGATCTGAAGAGATGGATCTCTTTTTTGAGCTCTCTGCGGATCTGCTCTGCGTTTCGGATTTCGATGGTTGTTTTCTGCTGCTGAGTCCGAGTTGGGAAAAAGCGCTCGGTTTTACGGTTGCGGACTTGCAATCGCGGCCGTACGACGATCTTATTCATCCGGATGATCTGAATGCGACGCGGGAGTGCACAACGATACTCTCGCAGCGGAAGACCAGCATTACCTTCCGGAATCGCTACCGATGCAGGGATGGCTCCTATCGATGGCTTCGATGGAGTTCCACATCGGACGTCGGTCGACGGAGAATCTACTCGGTTGCCCGAGACATCACTGAAATATACAAACTCCAGTACGAGCTGCAGGAGCTCAATCAGACTCTTGAGGACCGCGTGAACGTGCGTACCGAGGCCCTTCGCCAATCCAATGAGATGTTGCATTCCATCATTGCCGCGTCGCCTCAGCCGATTATTGCGGTAGACAACGACCGCAACGTACGTGTCTGGAATCCGGCCGCGGAACGGACGTTCGGATGGGCTGCCGATGAAGTGGTCGGCCGCAAGGTGCCGTTTCTTGCCACCGAGGACGAGCGTGAATCTTCGCGGCTCTTTAACGAACGGGCGCTCAGCGGGGAACATTTTTCGAATCTGGAATTGCGCCGGACGCGTCACGATGGAGTTCCCGTGGATCTGCTGGTCTCTACAGCAACCACGTATGACGGTGAAGGCCGCGTGGACGGCTTCGTTTCGATTGCGAACGACGTCACGCAACACAAGAAGATCGAGCAGCAGCTTTTGAGAGCACAGCGCCTTGAAAGCCTCGGCACGCTGGCCGGCGGGATTGCTCATGATCTCAACAACGTGCTGGCTCCGATAGCGATGTCGCTCGATTTATTCCGCGTCAAGTTCGCCGATTCGGAAATGAATCGCACTTTGGATCTGCTGGATAGTTGCGTGCACCGCGGTTCCGATTGGATTCCGCAGATTCTGCACTTTACAGATTGGCTCCAGGGAGACCGTCTGCCGGTACAGACCAAGAGATTGTTGCTGGAAACCGAAAAAGTGCTGGTCCGGACATTACCGAAATCCATTGTGATCAAGCTGGAAATGCCGCGCGCCTTGTGGGTCATAGCTGCGGATCCGACTCAACTTCATCAGGTGATGATGAACCTGTGCATCAACGCGCGTGACGCGATGCCCCGTGGCGGACAGCTCACATTAAAAGCCGGGAACGTTGTGCTCGATGAAGGTTCAGTCAAGGAGTGGCCTGGAATGACTTCGGGTTCCTACGTTGCTATTGAAGTGCGGGATACAGGCCACGGAATTCCTCCCGAAATTCAGGAGGAGATTTTTGAGCCCTTCTTTACGACAAAGGAAGTAGGGCACGGAACGGGGCTCGGGTTATCGACAGTAGCCGCGATCGTTCGAAATCACAGCGGATGTATTCGAGTCCGCAGCGAAGTTGGTGCGGGAACATCGTTCAGCATTCTTCTGCCTGCTCTGCCCGGTCAGCGATTCGAAACAAAGGTACCCGGAGATCGCATTCTTCCGGCAGGCAACGATGAGTTGATTCTGGTTGTGGAAGACGAAGCGGCGGTAAGAGACATCACCAAACTCACCCTCGAGACCCATGGATATCGTGTGCTTGTTGCCGCGAACGGGGCCGAGGGCATTGAGCTGTATATGCGGCACCAGGACCAAATCAGCCTGGTAATTTCGGATACGGACATGCCGCTCATGGATGGTTGGGAAATGATCCGCTCGCTTCGGAAAATCAATCCTGCCGTGCGCGTCATATCCGCGAGCGGTCTGGCTTCGAGTGAAAAAGACGAAGAGGATTCGAACGGCCCAATGGCTTCCGCTTCGCGAGTGCTTTTAACGAAGCCGTTCACGACTGAGCAGTTGCTTCGCACCGTACGCGAAGTCATTCATGCGGTTTGATAAGCGATCCAGATTGGGGTCGTTGGCCGGCCACGGCGAACTGATCATGGTTGTGGACGACGATGTAGGAGTGCGCGAGTTGGCATGTGCGATTCTGGAATCCTCGAATTACCGGGTCATTGCGGTATCCGGAGGTTCGGAAGCTCTTGTTTGCTATGCAAAACTCGGTTTGGACATCACTGCGGTCATGGTTGACATGGTGATGCCCGCCATGGATGGTCCCACGACGATCCGCGGCCTTCGCGCGATCAATCCTCAGATAAGAATCATCGCGACATCCGGCCTCATGGAAGAGACCTATCCCGCCGCGCCCAATGTGCTCGCACGATTATCGAAGCCCTATACCGCCCAAAAGCTCCTGTCCACGCTTCTCGAGGTCATATCGAGAAACTGAGAAACGCCTCCGTGTGCGAGTTGTCAACTGCACTGATTGTTTCGATGCCTCGCGTAATTAAAACTCCAGGTGGAGTCTGAGGCCCGGTACCAGCGCCGGTCCGCGATCGTGGTTGTAACCCGGATGCGCGATGTGTTGCAGGTCGAGCGAGAGCGACACTCCGCGGGCAAGATGTGCGGTGTAGTAAGACTCCACAATCTGTTCGCGGCCGTAATTCAAGGTTCCGTCGCCAAGCAGAAAACCACTGCCCCCAAGTTGCAGGTAACGGCGATGGTCTCCCGAAATCCCATTGGTCACAAAAGCGGCGCCGGCTTTGTCGTTCCCGCGATGCCAGCGTTGGCCCTGAATGTCGCCGCCGAATGCCGCGGAGTTGTTGACTTCGGTATACGCATACGATTCGTTGTGGCCTTCGTTCCAGCCGAGGCGTGAGTACAGTCGAACATTTTCACCAATCTGTTGTTCGGCATTGAAACCGAATCCGTATTTCCGCCTGCCCTGGCGCCGATGCAGTTCGATCTCCGGTTTCTTATCGCGGCCCTGAAGAAATGCATTGATCGCTTCGCGATAGCTTCCCATGTTCGCGTGATTCACATAGCTCAGGAGGCGGATCACCGTTTTGTGGTCCTGCCAGAGATCGGGCCGGAGTTCGAACTCGACATTTTCGCCGCGCGCTCTCCGGATGTTCCAGTCCAGTTCGATGCCGTTGGCGACCTTCGGCATCAACGCTTCCTCGAATCGCACGCCCCAGTTCCGGTCTTCATAATCGGCAAGAGCCGCGTATGTGTATCCGCGCGTGTCGGCGGCATAGTCGTACGCGCCGTTGTTGTCGATGGTCCAGTTCATGAATTGAAGGTGGCTGTCGCTGCCGACCGAGTTTGTATCCAGAAAGTCCGCGGTGCCCATCTTGCCGAAATACAGTTCGATTCGCTTCTCCGCCTTTTCATTCGACAACGAAAGAAAATTCCGGTCCGCCTTCTTTGTTTCCCCGGTGAGCGCGATGGTCTGGTGAAACAGGAGCCGCGCCAGATATGGTTTTGAGCCCAGCGTCGGATTGCGGACAACATCAAGGTTGGTGAATCCCGCGAGTCCGAACGCATCGCTGATGCCGCGTCCTCCCGCGCTCTCGATGTCCACCAGGAATTCTGTGGATTTCGTTGCCTGAAATCCTGTGAACAGCGTCAGAACCCGCGAGGTCGCCTTCTCGCGGCCGGGAAGAAAACTGTTTTCACCCGTGTACTTTGCAGAAAAGCCGGGGTGCTGTTGATGAATGATATTAATCTGACCGGAAATCCAGATACGGGAGGTATCGGAGTGATCGAAGAGAGTTGCCTTGTCCGGCTCCTGCGCCGCGACCCGGAATGCGAAACAAAAAATAAAGAATAATCCAAAAGCTCGTCTCATCCGTTTTCCAGTGCCAATGGCTCGTGGGAGCCCGTCAAACATCGACGTTGAAGTAAGGATATCGTCCTTGTTACAGTAAGGACATGGCAAAAGTAACGTCGAAATACCAGGTGACGCTGCCTAAGGTGATTGCCGAACAATATCGAATTCGTCCTGGCGATAACATCGACTGGATCGCTGCGGGCGATATTATTCGTGTTATTCCGCCATCCAAACGCGCCGCTACGGATAGTCCGGAATCCCGGCTGCGGCTATTCGATCAGGCGACGCAGCGGATACGGAAGCGCGCACGCGCCGGAGGCCGCAAACGCGCACAGGAACGGGGTTGGCATCGCGAGGATCTGTATACACGTGGCCGCTCTAATTGACACGAATGTGCTGGTTTACCGGTTTGACGGGCGGTTTCCGGAAAAGCAAAAAGTCGCGACCGGCCTTCTGAGACGCGGCATCGCGGACAATTCAGTGCGAATTCCGCATCAGGCGGTCATCGAGTTCGTTGCCGCTTCAACCCGCATCATTCATGGACGCCAGATTCTGAGCCAATCGGAGGCCCTCCGGGAAGCGGAAGAATTCCTTAAGCAATTTCCCGTTCTCTATCCCAATGAAGCAATGTTACGGCATGCCTTTCGAGGTTGCGCCGCGTACCAGTTGAATTGGTTCGATTCGCACTTATGGGCATATGCGGAGCATTACGGGTTGGAGGAGATTCTCACTGAAGATCTTCAGCATGACCGGCTGTTCGGAACCGTTCGCGTTGTGAATCCCTTCCTCGGCTTGTAAAGAACTCCGTCAACGATAGTCTGCCGTGAAACGCGGTGGTACACTCTCGCGAGATGCATCTTCTTGGTTAAGCGTGGAACTTCAACACATAGCACTGCTCATCGTAACGGCCGCGATCATGCCTTTAATTTGGGGTTGGGCCGTGTTTTGGATTGTTTCTCAATTGTGGCCTCAAACCCGGGTGCGTTCGAAGAGACGCGGCAGTCCGCCACGCTCATCGCCTCCGCTCGATTATCAAATCTAAGGCGCGAGCTGAATGTCTCCAGAGCTATCAGAGTTCCTTCGGCTGGCGCCTCTGGGATTGATTATCGGAGCCTTCGGAACTCTTGTGGGCGCCGGCGGAGGCGCCATTCTTGTTCCCGTTTTGCTGATCATGCGGCCGCAGGAAACATCCGCGAGCGTGACTGCAATCTCGCTGGCCGCCGTTTTCTTCAATGCGTATTCCGGGACGATTGCTTACATTCGGATGGGTCGCGTGGATTATCGGCTGGGAACGCTTTTCACGCTTGCAAGCCTGCCCGGCGCCGTCATCGGCGTTTTGTTGACACATCAGATCCCGCGCCACATCTTCGATCCGCTCTTTGGTGTCCTGCTTCTTGTCGTCGGGACATTTCTTCTGGCGAACCCCCTGGGCTCGAAGGGTGAAACAACGGAGTCCACGGATGGGACCGAACGCCGAACGCTGATCGGATCGATCGGCACCGCGTATATCGCGGTGTTATCCAGTCTGATGGGTATCGGCGGAGGCATTATCCATGTGCCGTTCCTGATACGCGCTTTGCGAATCCCCGCCCACAATGCAACCGCAACCTCTCACTTCGTGTTGACGTTTGTGGCGCTCGCCGCGACAGTGACGCATCTCGCCATGGGCGAATTCAATCATGGATTGCCCGAGGCCATGTACCTCGCCGTCGGCATGATGATGGGCGCGCCGATCGGCGCGGGCATTTCCACTCGAATTCACGGATCGTTGATCGTGCGCCTGCTGGCTGCCGCACTGTGTCTGGTCGGACTGCGGCTTCTGGCGCGATCGTTCTAGCGCGGAATTACAAACGTTCGACGGTCCAATAGACCGCCGTGCATGCAATCAGGACGGAAGCCGGGACCACAACCACTCGCCTGTACCAGTCACGCCTGCCGCAGTACCAGCCCACCAACAGGAATGCGGCGCCGATCACCGCAAGTTGTCCGGCTTCAACTCCGATATTGAAAGTGACCAGAGCCGTGACGAATTGCGAACGCGGCAGCCCGAGCTCTTTCAACGCCCCGGCGAAGCCCATGCCGTGCATCAGCCCGAAAGCAAAGACCAGCGCAACGCGCCACGGTTTGAGTTCAGACATAAAGATATTTTCGATGGCAACGTACGCGATCGATATTGCGATCAGCGGTTCAACAATCTTCGATGAAACGGAGATGACACCATATACGCTCAACGCCAGCGTGATGGAATGCGCGATCGTGAAGGCGCTGATCTGCGCCAGGATTTCGCGAAGGCGCCGGCTCATCAGAAAAATCCCGAAGACAAACAACATGTGATCCAGCCCTTCGGGAACGATGTGCGTGAATCCCAGCTTCAGGTACTGAAGTGCGATTGAAGCCCGGCTCTGCCGGCGTTTTGCCTCCGTCAGGAATATCGGCGCGCTCGTCTGGCCGCCTTCGAGCCACTGTGTTGCGGGTTCGCTGTTTCCGGATTGAACGCTTAGCGCATAGGTGGCGAACGTCCACGAATAATTCCACTCCAAACGGCGCGCGCCTCCGGGAACTTCACCTCGGAGTTTGATCACGGCGCCGGCGCACTCCGTGGCTGTGGTCGTTCCAGAGATCGCGTACTCGATCGATGGATTAACCGGTATTCCATCGAAGGCAAGAGTCACACGACGCCGAAAGATTTCGCCGTACTGTTGCAGCAATCCAAGGAGAGCGTTGTCCGGATGAGTGACCGGCGGGCGGCCGCTCGCGACGTCCAGTTTCTCGATGAGCGCCGTCGCGTCCGTGACAATCTCGACTTCATAAGACGCATTCTCCCCCAGAACGACGGATACGCGCGTTGTGCCTATTTCATGAGCTTCGCCGGCCGTGGCGCTGAGAAAAACAATGGCGGCGGCAAAGCACGCGGCGATCGCAATTTTCATTTTGAAGCGACTCCGGGAATCTGAGCTTTCAATTCGAATGTCAGTGATGCCCAGAAGCTGGCCCAGTCCGCGTTGGAGCCTGCGGGGGCCGGGATCATGTGCACGGCTTTGATCAGCCATACGCCCGGCTGCGCGGGCCGGAAAGTCACACGGCCGTTTTTGTCGGTTCTTGCGATCATCTTTGCGGATGGATTCAGGCGGTTCATCGCCACGACCTGGGCTCCGGCCAGCGGATGGCCTTCGTAGGACAGGCTGACTGGAAGTTCTTCACCGGGGCGCAACGTGCCGGGATTCTTTAGCGCGACGAGTTCGAGCGTAAATCCCAGGGCGCGATCTCCAGCGGGTTCGGCGGACATTCCTGAGAACACCAGACTCTTTGCGCAGCGCGAAAAGATCTCGCGCGCTTCAGCGCCGGTTTGATTCCGCCGGATTCTCAATTGCGCAATCGTATCGAGTCCCTCTTCCTTGAGGTAGTCGTTGAATTTTGCGGCGGGCAATGTAACGGGACTGGGATGGCTTTGATATCCGATGATCGTCAGGCCCGGCGCGGCCACTCGCGCAAGCCCTGCCGGATCGTTGCCGTCGTGTCCGACGACCGGCCTTCGCCCTGTGGAATCGACACTGATGAACTGCTGAATGAGAGCGGAATTGTAAGGCAGCGGATCGCCGAGAAAATCCTGGCCCACCCTTAGTTTCAAACCGATGATCCGGCCGGTTTCGGGTGAGAATGCCGTCGGCTCAATCCACATATCATGAGCAGACAACGCCACGCTGTTCAAAGCCAGGGCTGCAAGAATCCAGATCCAACGTTTCATAATCGCGCTCCTTGTTAACAAAAGTGCCAAAGGGGTCAAACCACGCATTTGAGAGTGGAGATCCCAGGATCTGAGATCTCAAATATTGGGTTCTTCACTCTCAAATGGTCTGACCCCTTTGCGCTACGGTTTGGCGAGGTCTTTCACGGTTGGAATGTTGATTCCGCCGTGACCCTGCAGCAGGCCCTGGTGAGCGAGAGCAAGGAAGGGGAACCGATCAAGATAGTCCTTGTCGTTCACTTCCACGCCCTTGGCCAGACCCGCGCTGGGATCGCCCGCCGCGATCAGGCTGATGAGGACGCTGTTCACATTGACCTGATTCCGATTCGGCGCGGTTCCACCACCCACCTTGCGGCCGTTCGGAAACATGGAGTCGATTGCAGCGTCGATTGTGAGCACGTCACCCGTCGAGCCATCCGCGACTGGAATCGGGCGGCCGAGGTTGATCGCCTTGATGATGTCCAGGCGTGGTCCCTTCAATGTCGCAACCGCGCTGTCGGGAACGCCGAGCGCTTTGTAGATGCCGAGCGCTTCGATGTCGCGAACGAGCACAGGGTACAAAACGTCCGCGCCGAAATTCGTGACATCCTTCATTGGTGATGTGCGCAGATAGAGCGTCTGCCGCTGAGTCCCGACGAGACCCGCGTTGAACAAGGGCAGCGCATTTCGTCCCACTTGCACGAAGTCGCCGGCGCCCTTGAGTCCCGTGATGATGTTTGTGGCATCCACCATTTGAATTTGCTGACGATAGATGCCGGCCCACACGCGCAGCAGGCTGTCGGTAGAGTCCGGCTGAAGGGAGCCGTTGTGCGGAATTCCGCCGGGGAAAATATCGGTTATGGGAACTTCGAGCGCGATTGAGAAAATATTGAAGCCCGTGAAAACATCCTTTGCCGGTGCTTCGGGACCACGCGCGCCTTTGATTCCGCCCAGATCGCTTGCGTTCAGATTGACGAGATCGAAGATGCCTTTCTCGTCGAGCTGGTAAGGATCATCGAATTGGCCCGCGATGATGCGGCCGCCGTTGGACAGCGGATTGATGAATTTGTCGGCGAACGCCTGATCGTACAATCCGACGGTGCGGCTTGTCGGATCGCCGGAATCGTAACCCTTGAATGGACCGAGGCCGTAGACGAGCCTGTCGGTTTGCGGTCCGTGGTTGTTCGGAAGGACGGGAAGCTTCTCGCCAAGCACCGTCTCGGCAGTGGATGTTCCGCCGAAGGCCTGTCTCAGCGACGAAGCAACTTTGCTGATGCGCGTCACCTTCATGGTTTCGGTGCCGCCGGTTAACTGCCACAACAGTTCATTGCCGCCGCCCAGATTGTCCTTGGCGCTCGGCGGGTCTTCCGGAATCAGTGTGTTCGTGAACTCGACGCGATAGACGACTTGATCTTCAAGACTTGTTCCCTTGCCAATATGAAATTCGTACCGGTATCCGTTGCAGGCACGCAGACCCTGGTTTCCCTGACCCGGCTCGTGGAGCGGGTTAAAATCCATAATCAGATAGAGCTTGTCGTGAGCGCCGTCCGACACCCACCCGTATGTGTCCGTGTTGTCCGCGCAGGGCTCGTTCAGGATTGCGAGCGCTTCGCGGTGACTCGATGCCGGGACCTGCTTCGCGATGCCCAGGGCAACCACGACGGCGAGGGCGGCTGCTAAAAAACGCTTCTTGCTCATAGGTTCTCCTCCGTTTCATTAGCGATTACGGGCCGCAACGCAAAAGCGGATGGAAAAAAATTCGAACGCGAGATTTCAAAAAAATGAAGATAATCGGCGTATGCGTACATTGTTGAAAATCGTCGGTATTTCCGGTAGTCTTCGCCGCGCTTCGTTCAATACGGCGCTCCTTAAAGCGGCCGGTGAAGGGATGCCTGCGGGAACGGAACTTGTGATTGAAAGTATTGAGGGCATTCCACTGTACAACGCCGACGTCGAAGCGTCGTCGGGCGTTCCGCAGCGCGTGGCCGAGATCAAGACAGCGATCGCCGGGGCGGCCGGACTGCTTATTGCCACGCCCGAATACAACAATTCGATGCCGGGCGTTTTGAAGAATGCAATCGACTGGTTCTCCAGACCTCCGTCGGATATCAAGACTGTATTTGCCGGCAAGCCCGTCGCCGTGATCGGCGCGAGTGCGGGAGGATTTGGAACGGTTCTGGCCCAGAACGCGTGGCTTCCCGTCCTGCGGACTCTGGGAACGCGGCCATGGTTCGGCGGACGCCTGCTGGTTTCACGCGCTCAAAATGTTTTTGATGAAAACGGGAAGATCAAAGACGATACCGTCCGGAAACAGGTAGACCAGTTCATGCATGACTTTGTGGAATTCGTGAGGACCGCCGCATGAATTCTTCGTTCAATCCTATTCTTGCCGGCATCCTTTTATTAATGGCTCCGGCCGTCGCCGCCGCATCGGATCCTGTTGCCGAACTGGAACAGAAACTCAAAGCCGGCCAGGTGAAGCTCGATTTTCAGGAAGACCGCGGCTATCTGGTCTCGCTGCTGAAGGCGCTGAAAGTCCCCGTTTCATCGCAGACACTGGTGTTCTCGAAAACGAGCCTGCAGTCCGACAAGATTTCACCAAGATCACCGCGCGCGATGTACTTCAACGACGATGTCTACGTCGCCTGGGTTCAGGGTTCTTCGCTGATTGAAATCATGTCGGTCGATCCTGAACGAGGATCGCTCTTCTACATGCTGGGTCAGGAACGCAGCAATATCCCGAGGTTTGAAATCTCGACCGGCCATGAATGTTCGGTGTGCCACTACGTTCACGAAGCCGCTCCAAAGTTCGTGCCGCGCCTGCTTTTTTCATCCGTTATTCCGGATGCCACGGGAAATGTTGAAGGCGCGTTTCCGATAGAAACCAGCGATCAGACTGAGTTGAAGGAACGATGGGGTGGATGGTATGTGACGGGAACTCACGGCGATCAGCAGCACGCCGGAAATACCGTGCTCAAGACACCGGCGTCGGTATTCAACGAACTTCCCGGCGCCGCATTTCTCAGATCGATGAATGTTGTGGACCTCAGCAGCCGCTTCGACACGGCACCGTATCTGACGCCGCACAGCGATATCGTGGCGCTGATGGTGCTCGCGCATCAGGTCGAAGTGCAGAACCTGATCGCGCTTGCTGTTTCCAAAGGAGACGCGGCCGCGAAGGAAACCGGCGAACCGCTCGTCAAGGCCATGCTTTTTGCAGGCGCCGCGCCATTGACGGCGCCCATGAAAGGAACATCCAGTTACGCAGCGGATTTTACAAGCCTGGGGCCGCGGGACAGCCGCGGAAGATCGCTGCGTGAATTTGATTTGAAGACCCGCTTGTTCCGTTATCCGCTCAGCTACCTCATCTACAGCAAGCCTTTCGATACGATGCCTCCGGCCGTGAAGGGATATGTCTATCGCAGGCTGCGTGAAATCCTGAGCGGCGAAGACAAGAGTTCCGATTTCGCATATCTCTCCGTTTCAGACCGCACTGCCATTCTTGAAATCCTGCGCGCGACAAAGCCGGATTTTCCGCGGTGACCAACTGAATCATGGACGTTCTCTCGCACGGACTCTGGGGCGGGGCACTGTTTGGCCGCAAAAGTCCGTGGCAATGGCGCTGGACGTTTCTACTCGGCGCTGCGCCCGACGTCATCGCATTCGGGCCGTTCATGATTTCTCAGTTCGGCCGCCGAAGCTGGATCGAGTTCCCGCGCTATGTCTACCAGACTTATGATGTCACTCACAGCCTTGTCGTGTGGAGCGCAGCCGCGGCCGCGGTTTGGCTGCTGCGCAAGGAATTTCCATGGATTTTTTGCGCCTGGGGATTTCATATCGTCTGTGACCTCCCGCTGCACGAGTTGAATTTCTTTCCGACGCCGTACCTGTGGCCTTTGCCGACGCCTCTCGTCAATGGCGTGCACTGGGCTCAATTGCCGGTCCTGATTCCGAACTACATCGCACTCTTCACGGTGTACGTGTTCTGGCTGAAACGCCGGAGGCGCAATGAAAAACCCGGTGAGGTTCGCTCATGACGGGGTAGTGTCCTAATTTGAAAAGGAGAGTAGGAGATTCTTTGATCGACTTGTATTTTTACCCTTTCTTACTAAGTGAATGGAAATTTGGGACGGAAGCGTCGACATGATATCTTTTCGCGCTACTAATGCCTCAACTGATAATCCCGAACGATGCTACCATTCACACGCTGAAGAATTTTCTATCCATTAATTCCCCTTTTTCCGATATGGAGAAACCCGCCACGCTTACCATGCACCCGACTTGGGCATACATGGACCCTATGGCACTGGCTATGAGTGCGGCATGGGGTGGATGGTGTCAGCGAAATGGGAACCGCATTAATGCCGAGAATATCGGCAAGCATGCAAACTATGCCGCTAGGATGCACCTCTTCAGGCATTTGGGAATCGCCCACAATCCCATTCTCGATGAACATGAAGAGGCTGGACGGTTTTTGCCACTAACACAGGTCAAAAACCGGAATGATTTAACGGGTGTCATTGCGGGCGTTTCTGCGTTGCTCCATTTGGATCAGGAACCAGCGGGGCTCGCTGCGGTGCAGTATTGCGTCAGTGAATTGTTGCGTAATGTTCTTGAGCATTCGGGGTCACCGGAAGGGGCATATGTGTGCGCTCAAAGATACGTGAAGAATCCAAATCGCGTCACTATCGCTGTCGCGGACTGCGGTGCCGGAATACCAGAACACCTAGGACAAGCTTATCCGGAAGCCCGAACCGACAGTACAAAGGCGCTCAGTCTTGCTATGAGACCCGGAATTACTGGGGCGCAAAGAGGGATGTATGGCACGCCGGAAAACGCCGGGGCGGGACTATTCATTACCAGAGCAATAGCAAAGGCAACCGGCGGATACTTTGTTTTACTTTCCGACAATGCAGCGTTTCGTTTAAGACGGTCAATTCCTAGAGATACCCAAATGACTCTTTTTTGGGATGCCCTTGAAGATCCGAGACACGACCTATGGAAACTAAATGCTGTGTGGCAAGGAACAGTGGCCGCAGTCGAGATTATTACAGAAAAAATTCCTGACTTTCCCGGATTCTTCAAATGGATACTTAACCAGATGCCGTCAAGAAAGAAAACGACAGGGAAAATAAAATTCACATGAAACGCGTAGTGAAGCTCCATGCTGGTGTTAATGGCTTTGCTGAAGACAAAGACGAGGCACGAAAAATTCGGATTGAGACTGTTCTGCCTGCTTTGGATAAGAATGAAACCGTTGTCATCGACTTTCATGACGTCAAGTACTCCACGCAATCGTTTATACACGCATTGCTTGGAGAGGCATTGAAAAAGTACAAAGACGGGGCGCTGAAGCGATTTGAATTTAAGGATTGCGCGCCTCAAATTAAGAGCCTCATTCAGCTCGTTGTTGACTATTCGCTTGGCGGTTTCGGGCCACAGGAAACGTCCGTAAAAAAAGATACAAAAGCAGGCTGAAAACCTTTCTCTCGAACGGTTCCGACCTGGATTTCAGGGCGGTGCCAACTGGTACTCGACTTCGTTCAATCCAACAACCGGTCTCTACTATTTCTCAGCACTCGAGCGATGCAATCTCTTTTCGAAGCGAGACATGGAATGGGCCGCCGGCAAAGGCTACATGGGAGGCGGCGCCAGACCTGCGCCCGGCGAGACCTACACGAAATCACTTCGTGCGCTGAACATTCAAACCGGAGAGATTGCCTGGGATCTTCCGGGAATCACGACTCCGGCTACGGCGTCCGCCGGAGTCATGTCCACGGCATCAGGCCTGGTGTTCTTTGGCGAGAACAGCGGCTCCTTCATGGCCGCCGATGCTTCGAACGGAAAAGTGCTCTGGGATTTTCCAACAAATCAAACCTGGAAAGCGTCGCCGATGACTTACATGTTCGACAACAAGCAATACGTCGCTATCGCCGTGGGCCAGAGCATCGTTGCGTTCGCGTTGCCGGAATGACCAAGTGCACTGCTGAAAAACGTCATGCGGTTTTCAGGCGATGCTGCCGCAAGCGCCGAATTCCCAGGACCAGTGGAGACGCCAGAAGGATGTAGATGAGTGCCGTCGGTCCGTAACGGATAACGGCCAGAACTACGTCGAGAGTGTTTTCAATCGCGCCGTTGTATCCCTCAAGAAATGCATTTTTCAGCCGGCCTCCAAAGCCCGATCCTGCGGCAGCCTGATCCGTCATCTCCAATTCAATGGACGCAAATCGCACGGTACCCTCCATCCGCCTCTGCTGGATTTGCATCCTTTCAATCCGGTCGCGAGTTCCGCCGATTTCTTTCTCGACCTCAACAACTTCACCAAGTTTGCCGGCGCGGTCGCTGAGGAGTTCCAGCAGACGCTGTTCGGTCCTGCGCGCATTCGCAAGGCGCGCGAGAAGATCCGTGTGCGAGTCCGCGACGTCTTCACTCGTTTGCGACTCCTCGGCGAGATCGCCTGCCGTTCTTAGTTGTTCGAGGGCAGCCTGCAGCCGATCGGAGGGGAATCGAAGGACAGCGGAAAGAGTGTGCGGTACGCCGGACTCGGATCGGATGACGAGCTTATCGGCGAAACCCTGGAAGCGCCTTACGGTTTCATCGATCTTCATCTGAGCGCCGGCAATGTTCCTGCTCGTCAGCTTGAGGGAAACGCTGTGTGTAATCATCGAACCGCTCGAAAGGGAATCGGCCTGTACAGCCGGTTCCGCCATGGCAAAGGCCTTCGGTGTTCCCGGCGGTTCGGGTGTCGATGAATAAGCGGCCAGACCTGCCGTTCGCTCGGACCACATGGCGCGCTCGTCGAAGGGCGATGGCGAGGGCGAAGGCCTGCGCTGCAGTGAAAGAATGGCGACCATCGCTGTGAATAATGCCATCGCGGCGAGTCCCCACTTCCATACGTTCCATCCGGCCGATGAGATCAACATGGGATTGAACCTCCGTTCTTAGTCCTATTGATGCCGGCCTTGGAAAAAAGTTCCTCGAAAATG
>CAZWGA010000042.1:26091-30939 GCA_964633285.1 uncultured Solibacteraceae bacterium
GTCAGTGGCCTGAATCACCCAAATTCGTTTCATTGTTCTTCGATCCGAATTTGGGTGATTCCGGCTTGTGACACTCAGTTGGGGGTGGGCTTATCGATGGAATCGACGACAACAACGTCGGCCTGCGACTTGGTTGATTCGAGTTTCAATCCTAGTTGTTCACGAAACGCCGTGAAAATATCCGGAGGCTGCTCGCCGTTGGGTCCCGGAGGAGCTCCTCGCGCTCCGGCGCCGCCGAACTGAAATTCATCCGGAGTCCAGGAAAGAACAAAGTCGTACCTTCCGGAGATTCCCGTTTGATTCACGACGGGCCGATCCAGCACCGCCGATTGCATGACGCCGGCGAGATCCGACATCGTTGCATTTCGTGCAGGCAGATTCCCGAGTCCTCTGAAGAAGAGGCCGGGAAGCCCGTTGGGATCGCCTTCGCTCTTGGTCAGCTTCGGTCCGGCCTTATCCACGGTGATCGCATAAACAGAAAGTTCTTTCTTGTCGTTGTGAAACTTCAGCTTGAAGCGATCCGCGAGCAGTTTCTGAATCATGCCTTTCAACTGCTTGTCGTTGGGAAGTCCGTCGATATCGGCCTTTCCGGCCAGATCGTATTTTTCGGATTCAACCCAGGCCGGCGCATTGACGACCTGCTTTGCATGAATTCCGTAAGCGAATGTAATGAGATCCGCCACTGACGTATTGAGAGTGGAGAAATTCACACCCTGCATCCGGATCGCTTTTCCCGGTGTATCGGGTTTGCTCGGCTTGATGGTCGCCGCTTCAAACGTCGGATTCGCATCCAGCGGCATCGGCTTCAGTGGCTTTGGCGGCTCGGGAATAGCCCATGCCTGATCCGCGTTCACTTTTTTCAGAACCAGCGGCAGAGGCCGCCCCTGAGTGAATGTTCCGTTCATGATGGTGTTATCGGTTTCCAGTTTTGCCTCGAAGCTGCCTCCGATACCCGGTATCGCTATTTTTACCGTGCCCGCCTGCACCGTGGCGGTTCCGGCCATAGCTCCCGGTCCCTGGTCGATGCTGTAAAAAAGCGCACGAAGCGCATCCCCTTCTTTCGAGATTTTGACAACCGTCCGCAGTTCTCTTCCGGCGTTCAAGGTGCCTTGCCATGTACCGGTGATGTCCTGCGCAAACAGTGCGCTCCCCGACATCGCGATGAGAGCGATTATCCAAACGATCAACTTTTTCATGGGACCTCCGATCCGTCCGGGTATTTTAACCCATCCTTACGGTCTGCGCATCGCGCTGAAATATCGCATCGATCTCCGGCATTCCCAGAATCTGATTTGCAGCCAGGGGTTTCGGCACCGGCGCAGGATCATGAATCAGACGCCGTTGAAGCCAGATCACATCGTGCCATTGTTCGAATTTGTATCCCATACGCGTGAATACTCCGACAGGATCAAAACCCATCGACCGGTGTAATCCGACACTCGAAGGATTCGGCAACGTGATCGCCGCATAGGCGTTGACATAACCCTGTCTGCGAACAATTTCAAAGAGGGACGCGTAAAGCGCGCGCCCAACGCCACAGCGGTGCGCCGACGCGTGTACATAAGCCGAGACCTCGATGCACCATTGATAAGCTTCGCGCTCACGGTAACGTGAAGCGTACGCATAGCCGAGCACTCTTCCATCCGCTTCGAACACGAGCCAGGGATACTGTTCCTGCACCTTCCGGATTCGTTGCTCCATGATCGTAACATCCGGCGGTTCAATCTCAAATGAAGTTGCGCTCTGTAAGACCGATGGGGCATAGATATCCCGGACTGCTTCTGCATCTTTGATTTCAACGCTGCGAATTCTTTTTTCCATGGCGCTTTACCTTCCAGCCTGGATTTTCCTGCCAGCCTCGGATCGATTCCTGAACGTCGGCAAGAAAAGAGAGAACCTTCTCACGATCCGCCCGGCGGCGATTGCCGAACGACGGCCGCAAATGAGAGAGGAATGCCTCATGCGCCGCTCCGTACAAATTCCTGCCTTTGGATGTCAGTCGAACTTGCAGGCTGCGGCGGTCATCCGGATGGTCCGTTCGTTCCACCAGGCCCTTATTCTCCAGTTGATCGATGACTCCGGTGATCGTGCTTAATCGAACCTGCAGCTCGGCCGCCAGTTCACTCATGGTGCGGACTCCCTGAAAGTAAAGGATCCGCAGACAATATGACTGCGAGACAGTCAGCGTCCCATAGAGCGTCTTTTTCAGGCTGCGGAACTGGTAGAGTGTCGCGATGCGGTTGAGGACATCCGCGAGCCGGCTCAGGTCTTCGTTTAGATCCATGAGCCCAGATACTACGATACTCGTATAATACGGATCAAGAAGTAACAAGGGTCAGAACGCATTTGAGAGTGGAGAACCCAATATTTGAGATCTCAGATCCTTGGGATCTCCACTCTCAAATGGGTCTGACCCTTGTCCCCATGAAAACCGCTCCGATGTCGATCGGTGGCACTCGAAGACCACTTTATCGGCCCGTGATTTGCAGCTCTTTTTGCTCGACACGCTAGGTTTCTGAACGTCCACACGAGCAAGAAGGAGATCCTCTATGAAGCGTTGCGTCTTGAAGCGGCTGCAGATTCTCGTTGTACCTACACTTATCGTGAGTTTCCTGATGTCTCAGATGGCTTATGGCCAGGGTCCGCTCGTCAGTCAGGATGAATTGAAGCAGGCAATGGTCCACGCGGCATCGGTCCGGCAGGAAAACCTCAAGCAAGTTCGGGGATTTTTTTCCACTAATGAAGCGCGCCGAATCCTGAAATCGGCGCATATCGATGCCGGACGCGTGGACAAGGCCGTGTCCGGGCTGGACGCCGAAGAACTCGCAAAGCTGGCGGCAGAAACCCGGCAGGTGCAGACCGGCATCGCTGCCGGATCTCTGACGAACCAGCAAATCACTTACATTCTTATCGCATTGGCCACGGCGGTCATCATTCTGGTGCTCAAACATTGACCGGCGTTCTCCTGCTGCTTTTGGGAATCGCTGCAGCAGGGCAGCCGCTTTGGCTGGATGTGCCGTTCGTTCACCAGGAACCGAACGGGTGCGGGTCGGCGTCTGTCTGGATGGTGATGAAGTACTGGAGAGTTCCCGAGACTCCTTCGGTCGATGAAATCCATCTCAGCTTGTATTCGAAGGAAGCGCACGGAATTTATGGGCGCGATATCGAGCACTATCTCAACGAACGCGGTTTCCTGGCCCGCGCGTTTGCCGGTGAGTGGAGCGACCTGGAGGAACATCTTGGAAAGGGCCGCCCGCTCATCGTGGTGCTGGACACAGCTCGCCGCGCGCCGTTGCATTACGTTGTCGTTGCGGGCATCGATCATGACGGCGGGATGGTGCTGGTTAATGATCCCGGCCAACGCAAGCTTCTTTCGATGCGCCGCAGCGTATTCGAGCGCGAGTGGAACGCCGGGGGCAACTGGACCCTCCTCGCGCTTCCGGAAAAGGAATTCGAAGTTCCCCCGGTCCTGAGCGAAGACCCCACGCCTGATTCGCCGGCACTGAGTCTCGCGAGCGACGCTTTTCGCTGCGAGAACTTTCGGGAAGCGCAGCATCATTTAACCGACGTGCTGCGCTCGAATCCCAATAGCTCCTACGCGAACGATTTTCTGGGCGCATCGTATTTCCTCGACGGCAATTTCGAAGCGGCATTGAAGTATTGGAATCGCGCAGGGAAGCCGATGATCCGCGAAATCAGTGTCGACCCTCCGCTGCAAATCGATCCCATACTTCTCGATCACTCGATGAACGTCTCGCGGGCGGATCGACTGACTTCAAGGGATTACAACACCACACGGCGCCGGCTCGACGCGCTTGGAGTTTTTTCGCGATACGAATTCGAACTGACACCGGCGCCCGGGAAGGATTTCGACGTTTCGTTTCGAGCGGCTGAGACGAAAGGGCCGCAATGGCTGTCGTGGTTCAGCGGATTGCCTTGGCAAACCGCGAACCCGCAATGGACCAACATCGCAGGGCGAGCGCTGAACCTGCAATCGCTGGTTCGCTGGGATCCCCACAAGCAACGGGCGTTTGCCTCGCTTTCGGCCCCGCTCCGTCAGAATTCAAGCCTTCTTTATCGAATCGCATTCGATGCGCGAAACGAAGATTGGCAACGTCCCGGCGAGAATTTCAATCTCAAGCGAACAGAATTTGCCGGCGAGATTCGGGGCATTCCCGGCGATAGCTGGAGCTGGACGGCCGGTGTCATCGCAACCGGCCGCAAATTTACAGATACCCGGAATGGCGGAATTTCACTCAGCTACAAAGCTTCTGTCGAGCGCATGCTTCTGCGGCTTCCGGAGAAACGTCTCACGATTGATTCCACGTTGAGCGGCCAGCTTGGAAAGTTTTTTGAGCGGTCTTCGGAGCGGTTTTTCAAGACCGAAGGCGATGTATCGGTCCGCTGGCTGCCGGGACAAGGGAGAAACTACGAGAGCCGCGCACGGTTTCGAGCCGGTACGAGCTTCGGTTCGATTCCATTCGATGAACTCTTTCTGCTTGGACTCGACCGCGACGGAGATCTTCGTCTTCGGGGGCACTCCGCGTTATCAGCCGGACGCAAAGGCGCAGCGCCGATGGGCGCCAGTTACATTCTCTCGAACTTCGATTTTTCCCGATTGGTCCACGACAGCGGATTGATCCGCATCCAGGCCGGTCCTTTTCTGGATACGGCGCACGTCTCTTCACAAGGTCCATGGATGTTCGATACGGGGATTCAGCTCACCTTCTCCGTTCTGCGCGCGTTCACGTTCCGCATCTCCGCAGGCCGCGATCTGCGAACTGGCCGGCAAGTGGCATTCGCCGAAAGCGGCGGCCGTTGAGGCGAACCGCCGCCGCATAAGCCTTG
>CAZWGA010000042.1:31039-50670 GCA_964633285.1 uncultured Solibacteraceae bacterium
GGGAGCGCTGAGTTCGTTGGATGGATTACCTGCTGGTGATTGTACCCGCCGGCGCCGGAGGATTGATTCGCACCGGTGGACGCGAAGAAACATAGGCCGCGATCGCAATCAGGTCTTCCGGTGTCAGTTTCGCGACGATCAATTTCATCAAGCCCGCCGGGTCGGCTGCCCGCGTGCCCTGTTGAATGTCCCACATCTGCCGAACCATGTAACTGGGCGAGCGGCCCGCGATCGGAGGGATATCCGCCACGCCCATAAGGTCCGGTCCGTGACACGTGATGCACGGCGTCGTTTTTCCCTGAACGAATTCGTTGCCGACCACTCTTGCGCCGCCGGTCGTGACAAGATCTTTTCCTTTACTGAGGCTGCCGGGAGGCACATAAGCGACAAATCCCGAATGGGGGTTGCGATAGGTTTCCGCCTGCTCTTCATTCTCCGGCATCTCGATGATGCGTCCGGCAATCGGTTCGGTCTTGTCCTCTGAAAGCGGCAGAAACAGATTTCCCGCGATGCGTGTCTTCGGTACGAGATCGCTTTCGACAACGCGAATCCAGGGAGTCCATTTCATCGATCCAAAATATTCGGCGGCGTTTTTCAGTTCTTCGTCGCTCAGGGACTTTGCAAGCTCGATCATCGTATTCGTGTTGGGTTTTCTCGGATCGGCGGAATGCCGCTTGCCGCTTCGGAATTCCTGTATCTGCCGCATGAAATACGATACGGGCAATCCGGCAACCCCGGCATTTTCCGGACGTCCCTTTCCATTCGGCAGATGACATGAGCCGCATCCACGCGTCGAAGCGCCGAGTTTGACGGGCCCGTGGGCAACGACGTTCGGCATCGGCGGATGATCGCCCGGAAACCAGTCGATCACGTTCTGACCATCACGGATGTCTACGAGAGAGTACGCAGCCTTGCTGCCTTCGAGGTGTCTCAGCCTTGTTTGTTCCGCCGCATCCTGATTCGGACGCAGATTCCTGTTCGGCGGAGCCTGTGGACCCGCCTTATCGCCGGGCGCCGGCGGCATTTCAAAACCGTATGCCCACAACGGTTCCTGATCGAATTGGATCGTGGGGCCTTTGTCGTTCGCGCCGGCAGGTTTTACAGTAGTGCTCGCGGCGGGCTGAAGGGTATCGGGTCGGCGCGCATCGTAGAAGTGCGTGGCTGCCGCGCCCAGCGCGAAGCAAACGATTCCCAGAATCACACTACCGGCGTGTCGTATCACGAATCCTCCATGGTGGTGCTTGAGTATAATCCAGGATCTGAGATCTCAAATATTGGGTTCTCCACTCTCAAATGGGTCGTCCCTGAAATTCCCTTAGGCCGGCAGCTTCTTCAGCAGCGCCGATGCTTTGCGGAACCACGGCCGTTCCCGCCGCTGCAGGTATCGCGGCATTGCCGGCTTTTTCGACAGGATGCGCTGAGCCCATTCCCGTGCTTCGGCATTCCGTTTCTGAGCAGCGAGAAAATTCGCATAGTTGTAATACGTTTCGGACATCGTGGAGATTTCCGTCACTTGTTCGAACAGGGCTTCGGCTTTTTCCGGCTGTCCGGTATTTGCGTACGCGTGCGCAAGCAAAGCCATGGCTCGATAGGAGTCGTATTTCCGGTCGCGCGACGTGACATATTCGAGGTCCGGAACCGCGGCAGCGAAATCGCCGAGGTTGATTTCCGCGATACCTCTCCGGTAGATCGGGTCCGGGTAATCGACGCGTGAAGAAATCGACTTGTCGTAACATTCACGCGCCCTCGCGAACTTTCCTTCTTCCAGGTACAGATCCGCCAGTTCTTCGTAATTTCCAACGGAGGGATTCTGCAGGACCATGCCTTCGAGATAACTGATGCGTTTCCGGCGCGGAAACGCAGCGAAGGATTGCCGAAGCAGGCCGAGATCGGGAATGACTTCCATGAAGATGTAGGCAAGCGCTCCCAGCGGACCCAGGAAAATGATGATCCAGAGCCAGTACATGTCCGGGCGCCGGCGAATGAAATGGATAATCGCTACAGCCTGCAGAATGACGCCCCACGGAAAAAGCAGTGAACCCAGTCCCATATTCAGTCCAGGAAATGTCCTTCCTCAAGGCGCGCCGGCACGTATTCTTCAGTGACGTAACTGATGTCTTTACTGATCAGCGCTTCAACTTCAAGTTTGAATCCGTTCTTGAGCATGAGATCGATTTCTTTCTGCCACGGCGATTTGTTGACGAACCAGGGATACTGCGCGATTTGCCGCGCCCGTTTGATGTCCTGCTCGTTCAATTTGATTTGAACGCTCGGGCTGAGCTGGCACCGCTGGTAATCGCTGCTCCGAAGACCCAGGAATCGCGCCGCCGGAATTGCCATGCGCCGCGATTCGTAAGCAAGATTGATCGATCCCTGTTTGATCACGCTGTAAATGTAATATCCCCACGGATCGTTATCGAGCAGGCAATAAACCGGCAGCTTCAATTCGTGATGCAGCCTGTGTAACATGCGCCGCACGCCGCGAGGTGGCTGGCCGCCGCCGTGCGTCAGTATGCAATCGTGCTTGCGCCAGAATTTGTCTTCATTGAATCGGCGCCAGACCGTGTCCTTTTCGACGTGCAAAACGAATTTTGCAGTGTTCTTTTTGAATTGCACAATCTCGGGTTCGACAATCGACGGAATACTGTAGCCTCCCGACCCCATTCGGGAGCAATCGATTTCATCGCCGCTGTCCACCAGCGTGATGGGGCCGACCATGGCGCCGGCGTTCTTGGCGTAGAGATGAAGTTCCTCGCGCATCGCATCGAGCGATACTTCAACATCCTCGATAATCGGATCGCACTCGCTCTGCGTGTCGAACGTTTCTTCCCGTGTGCCCTCGATCGTGTGTTTGAGCAGATAGAAAAGACCGCGGATGCTCGTCGTCTTGCCCTGTTCAATCAGCTTCTTGCATCCGGAGCCGACCAGCAGTGTCTGCATATAACTGCGCGCCTGCGAAAGATTGAACAACTCGCGGCGGTTCGTGCCGCCGCCCATTTCGATGATGCGTTTCGACTGGTTGAAACGCACGTTCGACAGGGATCGCGACGGGATTTCCACGTGCGGCGCGCGTCCCCGTTCGGCGGACTGGACGACGGAGTCGGCGAGATCTCGAATGGAACCGAGGGTTTTTTTGTCTTTTGCGGTCTGGTTGACGTTATCGGTTTTCTTCTTTGCTTTTTTAGCCATTCTTTTCATCTTCAGGATCGATGATCAGCACATTTTCTCCCAGTTCATCTTCACCGGACTCCACCTTCTTCCCGCTCTCATCCATTTTTGTATCTGCGACTGCCGTCTTCTTCTTCGCCACTTCCAATAACCGTCCATACAGGTCTTTCTTGCTCCGTTCGCCGTATTCTTTGATGGATGCCACGGCCGTCGCAACCTCGCCCAGATACCTCAGGAAGACTTCACGGCGCTCTCCTTCAGCCGCCACGCGCTTGCGCCGGTTGAGATAGATGGCCAGTTTGCGCCCGACCGACTGCAATCCCAGCCGCAGTTCCTTCATGATTTCGGGATATGAAGCGACAGCTTCCTTCGATTCGCTTGTGAACGGAACCCAGACGCTCGCCATGTGCACCATCACCGTGACAGGCCCTACAGGGAGCTGGCCGCGCGATTGCGTGAGTCCGTACGACCGCCAGTTATTGGCAGTGACGGATTGCGTGATGGCGCAGGCGGAAGGCTGAAACTGCAGCGGCACGCGGTTCGCGTAACGGAGAACCTGCATCGTTTGTCCTTCGGTCAGGTTCACGTTCTTCATTGCGGCGTGGAGCCGCTGAATATCTTCTTCCCCAAGCTTTGATGGTGTTTGTCTTGTTCCGAGGTTCGCTTCGGTCAGAATCTTGTCCGCTCCCGCGGCGCCGATACCATCGAAACCCGTAATCAGGAATTGCTTGAGCGAGCGCGCATCGCTTTCCGCCAGTAGTTCGGCGACTGCGTCGAGCGTCACCTTTTGCGTCGGGCTTGAGCCTCCGTACGCGAGTCCGACTTCGATAACGAACGGGTTGCCGCGATAAACGGCCGGAGGCCGCGTTGCCGCGCAGAAGAATTCGCCGGGCAGTTGATGATGCAGTCCCGTCAGGATCAGGTTTTCGCCGATCGGCGACACGCAATCGGTTGCCGGAGAACTGATCTTTGTATTTTGAATTGCCTGATAAAGCGCATCGGCTTCCTGCCGGCCGATTCGCTTGGGGTTGGCGCGTGTTGAGATTTTTGCAGCTTCGCAGATTTTTTGAGCCACGCCCGAGCTGACGCGGGAAAACGATCCCGTCAGGAACTGCGACATCGTTACGCCATGGGAATCTTTCAGCATTGTCACAAGCTGCCCCAGTTCGATGCCGTAGGGATGAGGCTTGATTTCGACCGGCTCGGGCGGAAGTTGCGATGTGGATCGGGAGTATGTTGTTTCCGCGCCTTCAGGATCCACGTAATGAATGGTGACGTGAGGATTGGCGATTGCCGTCTGTTCGAGATATTCATCGACGCTCCCGCGTCCCCGCATGTGACGTCCTTCAAGTTCGATCGTGACGCGCGTTCCGCTTTTCAGCCCGGGCACCCATTCGATGCCGTGCTCGGTGATGTATATCTGTCCTTTCTCGCCGGATGGAATTTCTTCGCCGTCTCCCTTTCCATTGATGATTTCAGGCTGATTCCGCTTGGTGTCGATTTGAATCTCAAAATAATGAGCGGGCTTCTTCGCCGAAGTCATCGAGATGATCTTCACGGGCTTGCCTGTGGTCAGCATTCCGTACATGCCTGCCGCGCTGATGCCGATGCCTTGCTGTCCCCGGCTCATGCGCAGCCGATGGAATTTGGAACCGTAGAGGAGT
The DNA here is from genome assembly GCA_964633285.1 of uncultured Solibacteraceae bacterium. Classification (GTDB taxonomy): domain Bacteria; phylum Acidobacteriota; class Terriglobia; order 20CM-2-55-15; family 20CM-2-55-15; genus 20CM-2-55-15. The sequence continues at coordinate 35,872 of CAZWGA010000042.1, forward strand.
TTGCCGAAGATCAACGGAATTTGTTTCTTGACGATGCCCGGGCCGTTGTCCTGAACACCGACTTTGAATCGATTGGGGCCCGCCGTTTCGATGTGCACCCAGATTTCCGGAACGATGCCTGCTTCTTCGCACGCATCAAGCGAGTTGTCGACCGCTTCTTTTACGGCCGTCAGCAGCGCCTTGCGGGGATTGTCGAAGCCAAGAAGATGCCGGTTCTTGGCGAAGAATTCACTGACGGAGATGTCGCGCTGTTTCGCCGCCATTGTTTCGGCGGTCGCGCGTGTTCGTTTTGGAGATTCGGATGGATTGGTGTCTGTCATCGATATGAAGGGCCGCGCGCTTTATTTTGCTCCGGTCAAAAATGGTAGCATGCATTCGAAATTGCTTTCCGATCCGAACGCGGACATAGTTCGATCCCAGGCTCAATCGAGGAGTACATATGACCAGACGGATTTTCATTGTCGTGCTGATGGTCACGCTGGGCATTCCAGTGCTGGCGCAACAGGTTTTTGAAACGAGCACAAAACAGCGCATTCGCGTCGTCACGCTCGCCACGGGGCTTGTTCATCCATGGAGCATCGCGTTCCTGCCCGGTGGCCGAGTCATGCTCGTCGCTGAACAGGCGGGGCGCCTGCGGATCATTCGAGATGGAGTGCTGGATCCAAAGCCGGTATGGGAAGCACCGAAGCCGGAGAAGCCTTCCGCCGATCTTCTGCATTCCGTTGCCGTGCATCCTCGATTTAACGAAAACCGCTTCGTTTACATTTCGTATCCAAAATCGGGCGACCGCGGCACCACGCTCGCGGTGGCGCGCGGCCGGCTCGAAGACGATAAACTGACCGGTGTGCGCGATGTCTTTGTTGCGGACGCGTGGGAAACCGGAGGAAACCTTGCAGGGCGGATCATGTTCGGTCCCGATCAGACTCTTTACGTGACCGTCGGTGATCGCGATCGTATCTGCTGCAACGGTACGGATGACAACAGCCTGCGTATGAAGGCGCAGGATCTGAATAACCACGTCGGCAAAGTGCTTCGCATTCGTGATGACGGCAGCGTGCCGCCGGATAATCCGTTTGTCGGCAAAGCCGGAATCAAGCCGGAGATTTTTACTTACGGGCATCGCAATACTTACGGACTCGCATTTCATCCGGAGACCGGCGCGCTCTGGCAGGCCGAGATCGGCCCGATGGGTGGAGACGAAGTCAACATTCTCATTCCCGGCAAAAACTACGGCTGGCCGCTCGTTTCAATGGGACGTAACTACACCGGCACGCTCGTTTCGGATCAGCCGTGGTTTCGGCCGGAAATGGAAAACCCTAGGATGTTTTGGGTGCCGTCCATCAGTCCGTCGAGCATCCTGTTTTATACAGGCGACAAGTTTCCTTCGTGGAAGAACAATCTCTTCGTCGGCGCGCTGAACGGAAAACAACTTCAACGCATCGCATTCAATCAACCCTCGCAAGCCGAACGGCGTGAACCTTTGCTCGCGCAGCTCAACATTCGTGTCCGTGATGTGCAGCAGGGACCCGATGGTCTCCTGTACGTCGCAACGGAACTGGTGTCGGGCGGATCCGCGCCGGATGGCACCGTTCTTCGAATCGAGCCGGTCGAGTGAGTGCGCTTGCGACGCGCTCGCCCTATCGGGGTAGATCGAGCGCCGGATTGCGATCGAAGAAATCGAAGGGGCGGATTTCAAAACTGTGCCACAGCACCGGCATGACCGGCCAGTCTTCGCCCCGCACCATGTGATGCATGCCGATCGTGTACCAGAGAACGATATCGGTCTGATCGATTTTGCGATTGGCTTTCGTCCACGCCGGCAGACCTTGGCCCGCCGTGCTGAGTGTTGGATAATCGCCACCGGCGAAGCGCTCTTCGTATCGGTACGGTGTGACCCACAGATTGTGATCGATGAATCCCGCGCGCTTCCGCGCATAATCATCCGGTGAAAGCAACGTGCCCGAACTCATGCCCGGCATGAGTTGATAGCTGGTGGGATAGCCGACACGGTTTTTCTGAGTCGCGCTGACCACGCGCCACAGCGCAGGCTTTTCCATGTCCATATGAAGCATGCCTTCACTTTCCGTGCGTGCCACGCGAGGCTCGCGCACCCAGATACTGCGTCGCGGATTGTCCGGCGGAAGAATTTTGGTGACGAGTTGATCCGCGAGGAACGTGTTCGTGGGACCATCCACATCGAGATCGATGCGGAAGTTGAAGTAGTGATCGTGATTCACCGCGATCACATTCTGGTCCACGAACCGGCCGTAGGCATCGGCGCGCTCGGCCGCGGCTGCCGGGCCACTGCCTCCCGATGCAACCGCGGGCTGATCGTCCGCCCTTGCAACCGCCGAGGATTTCACTTCCGCGATCCCCGTTGCGCCCACGGAAACCTGGATGGAACCGTCCTGTTGAAAGCTCCAGTCGAAAACATAATCGTAGTTGCCGAGAACGGCGGCGCTGCGCACGACCAGATCGCGCTTACGCCGGCTTTCCGGCTCTTCCGATGAATGGCGCCACGCCATGTCGCCTGCTTCGCGTTCGAACACACAGATCACGTTCGGAATTGTCTTGGGGCGTCCTTCATCCGTCGAAATCAGTCCGTCCATGTAGACGGAATTCCCGGGACAATCCAGGCCGCGCACCAACGGCTTGAGGAAACCTCCGGAATTGAATTCGCCGGCATCGAAGAAATTGCGGCGGCGCCAGTCGAATGCGGGATCCATGTACGGCACGAACATCTCGGACAGATGACCTTCATACATGATCGGCCGGCGCCGCGTCCCGTCGCTGTAGCTCACGGTTGAGATGATCGTTCCAACTCGTTGATCCGATCGGACGTGGAAACGCCACTTCTGCCATTCCACCACATGGTTCTGCATCTGGAAGCCCGGGCCGAGCGGCTGATCGACGCGTATCGGACTGCGAACCTCGCGAGTTGCGCCGATCGATGCGGCATCGTAATCCGCAACCGCTTTTGTGACCGGCGTCACACCGTCATCCACAATCCGGAGGACCTTCTTTCCGTTCATGTCCACAATGGCCGTGAGACCGGGAATTTCCCGCGTCCACGTGTTGCGGACTTTGCTCACGTCGCTGCACTGGACATGCGCGATGCGCCGGTCCCGCTCTTCAGGACCACCGAAATAGCCTGGCGGCAAACCAGTGCATTCGATAAAAGTAAAGTCGGTGATTCCGCGTTTCTTCATCGCTGCGATGAAATCCGGATGTTTCTTGACGTCTTTTTCCACACTCTTGAATTCTTCCCGCAACCAGTTGGGTTGAACGCCTTCGAGTTTTTTCCACGAGATCACGCGGCGCCCCTTCAAGTCGACGACCGTCTCAAACGAATCGGCGCCCTGACGGACAACTGCAAACGCTTCCCTCGAAAAATCCGTGCCCCCGGACCAATTCCAGACGGTGTCTTTGGCGGGTTGATGCAGATTGACGATGGAAAACCGAGTCTCTTCGTTCAGGTGACCGGCATCCCGCAGGATTTCGAGAACGTTCCAGTATTCCTGAAAGCTGAGTGGATCCAGCGGATGTTCAACCTTCTGCGCTGCGGCGGAAATGGTCATGACGCAGCAGAGAAAACAGACGAACGCGATCACGCGCATTGACTCGGAAATTCGCATACTTGTCCTCCTGTAGGCGGATGAGTTTACCACTTACTCTCGTAAGCGCTAGAATCGGCGGTCAGGAGAATCTCACATGAGTCGCAAAATGCTGGGTACAACGATCATCACGTTTCTGGTTGTTGCCGGCGCTGCTGCAATGGCGCAGGCTCCATCTATCGAGCAACTGCGTCAAAGTGTTTCGCGTCTTCGCGGCAATCGCATCGAAACGCTGAACAATTGGGACAAGCTGAACCCGCAACAGAAGAAATACGCAGAAAGCATTCTCAGTGGACCGCGGGCCGATATCTCAGGTCCGCTGGGCGTGATGATGGTGGCGCCGGAGCTTGGTGATCTTGCGCAGAAGGCCATCGCTTACTCACGTTTTGCCGGCCGCGAAGGATTTTCGAGCGTGCCCCCGAAGCTGAACGAACTGGCGATTCTTATTGTCGCGAAACACTGGTCTGCCGAATACGTGTGGAACGCGCATCATACGGCTGCGGTTCGCTACGGGATTCCATCCGAAATCGTCGAAGCGATTCGCGCCGGAAAGCGGCCCGTCAAAATGGAAAAAGACGTTGATGCGGTCTACAACTTCGCATTCGACTTCATTACGAAAAGGGAAATCGGCAATGATGAACTGCGAACCGTGAAGAACGTCCTTGGAGGCGATCGTGGAGTCGTCGATCTCGTCGGCACGATGGGTCTGTATCAGATTTCATCCATGATGGTCGCGCTCGACCAGACGCCGCTTCCGGCCGGAACCCAGCCGTACCTGCATTAGAAAGCTTCAGTTCGGTTTTTTGCTTTTCTCGCCCACGTCCGGGCGAGGATCGGTGACGAAGCCATCGCGATTAGGCATCTTCACTTTTGGCAGGCTGCGGGCATCCATGACCTCTGTTTCTTTGATGATGCCGTTAAGGTTCAGGATGTATGCCGCCACCGAGTACACGTCTGACGGTTTCAGCAGGCCGGGCTTGTCAAAGGGCATTGCTCGATTGATGTAATCCCACAACGTCGTCGCATACGGCCAAAAGCTTCCGACGGTTTTGAGAGGCCGTGGTGTTTGAAGCGTACCCTGGCCTCCGACGAGCGCCGGCCCTACGTCGCCCGCACCGTTGGCTCTGTGACAACGGGCGCACTCCGCGGCAAACACCTCTCTTCCCATCGCAACAGTTCCGGAACCTTCAGGCAGTCCCGTTCCATCAGGGGCAATAGGCGTTCCAAGGCTGCGGATTTCCTCGGGGGTTGCCGGACGGCCCACGCCGAATGTGGGCGACTGCGCCGCCAGCGGAATCGACGCAGCCAGCATCGTCAACGCGATTGCGTTACACCACCTCATTGGTCACCGTTCCATCAGAGCGCACTTTCCAGAATTTCATTCCATTGAAGTGATAACCCGAATTCGTGCCGCGCACCGCGATCAGCGCTTCGCGCGACGGCTGAACGTAACCGGTTTCGTCGATGGCCCGCGAGGCAATCAAAGCGTCCCGCCCGTCGAAACGCCAGGGCAACCGAAAACGTGTAAACGCGATCGGGAGCCGCGGCTCCTGAAGCTGAGCGTCGACCCAGCTTATTCCTCCATCGATCGTGATTTCGACGCGCTCGATTTTTCCGCTTCCGGACCACGCAAGTCCGGTCAACTCATACAACCCGGGACCGGGCAGCGTCTGGCCTCCCGAAGGAAAAGTGATCACGGATTTTGCTTCCATGCGATATGTGAATATTCGCGCCTTCCCGTCAGGCATCAGATCCGAATACTTTGCAGTTTCGTCCCGGGCCATATAGGCCTGATCCGTGAGTTTCAGGCTGTGCAGCCATTTCACATTGGTATTGCCTTCCCATCCCGGAAGCAGCAACCGTAGCGGGTAGCCTTGCGCGGGTCGAAGCGCTTCACCGTTTTGTCCGAATGCAATAAGAGCATCATCCATCGCCTTTGCGAGCGGTACGCTTCGCTCCATGCGGCACGCGTCCGCTCCTTCGGCGATCACCCAACTCGCCCCGGGCTGAACGCCGGCTTCCTTTAGCACCAATGCCAGCGAAACACCGGTCCATTCGCTGCAACTGGCAAGGCCGAAACCGCGCTGCACATCTGGCGCCGTCGTCGCGGCCCACTCGGATCCACTGTTGCCGCCGCATTCAAGGACCATAATGCGCGTTATCGAGGGTAGCCGGCGGATGTCCGCAACGGAGAGAGACAGCGGCCGATCCACCATTCCATGAATCACAAGCCGATGCCGGTTCGGATCGATCGCAGGAATTCCGGAATGATGCCGCTCGTAGTGCAATGAAGATGGAGTCAGCGTGCCGACCGAATCCTGAAGCGGCGTGAAACTGGATCCCGTTTCCGGAGTCCGGGACTGCCGTGTAAACCGCACCGCTTTTTCATACGGCGACCGCTCTCCATATGGACCGAGCGGTGTTCCCAGCGTGCCCGGAGTTTCAACTGCCAGGGCCTTTTGCCGCGCCAATAATCCTCCGCCCATTGCAGCGGCACTCCATCGCAGGATCTCTCGCCTGCTCGTTCGTTTTGATTTCATGGATACACCTCAAGGGACAGAAGGCATTTGAGAGTGGAGAACCCAATATTTGAGATCTCAGATCCTGGGATCTCCACTCTCAAATGCGTGCGTCTGAATTACCGTCCTGTTGTGCTCTTGGACTGCACGCGTTCGGGATGCAGGATCAACTTCTGCACGCGCCAGTTCACAATCTCGGCAACGTAGAGTTCATTCTCGGATGGGCAGGCGATTTCGTGAATCCATCCGAACTGCTTCGGTTGTTTGCCGGCTCGGCCCAGCACGCCGAGAATTTTTCCTTCCAGCGACATCTTATATATGCGGCCCGGAAATGCATCGGCGGCATACAACACCTGATTGGGTCCCGGCGTAATGCAAACCGCCCAGGGTGATCCGGCGTGCTGGCTTCCGGTTGTTTCCGCAGTCGGAGTGGGGCCCATCCAGGGCCGCGCATCCGGCGGCACAGGCACATCGAGTTTCATTTCGCGCAGAAACTTTCCATCCGGATCGAAGACCTGAATCCGATAATTTCCGCGATCGGCCACGTAAATGTTTCCCTTCGCATCCGCCGCGATGCTGTGCGGCGTATCGAATTCGCCCTGTTTTTTGCCGGGCTCACCCCACGACTTCACCCAATCGCCGTTCTTGTCGAACTTGGCAACGCGCGAATTGATGTATCCATCGCTGATGAAGATGTTGCCTTGCGTGTCCCACGTGACGTCGGTCGGTTGCCGGAACTGCGCGATGACCGGAGGTCGAGGCGGAGTCACGCGTGTCCACGCGCCTGCTTCATCGGACGCTTCTTTCTTGCGGCCGAACACCATCACGACTCGTCCCTGGGGATTGAACTTGATCACCATGTCCGATCCCTTGTCGACGGCCCACAGGTTGTCGTCCTTATCCACTCGCACGGTGTGCGCGAACGACCACGCGTACAGATTGTGGCCGATCTCCCCAATGTATTTTCCGTCCGGACCAAATTCGAGAACCTGCGCGGCTGTCGCTCCGTAGGCCGGACCGGTCGTATTGCCGCGATTGAACACGAAGACGTGTCCTTTCGAATTGACCGCTACGCCGGATGCTTCACCGAAATGAAGATCGGCCGGCAGCTTGAAAAAATTCGGAACCGAGTCGAATGGAATTTCGGGCGCCTGCTGAGCGAACAGAGCCGGTGCAAGCACCAACAATGCGAGTAAGACCAAACGTTTCACGTTACCTCCTGATGATGGCTTTTCCACAAAGCATACAACGTACTTCTAAAATGCCAGCTTGAATCCCAGTTGGATCGATCGGGCTGCGCCGCTGCCGACCTCGGGATTTGAAATCTGCACGTCAGGTGTTGTTCTTGAGCTGCCCAACAACGGATTGCTCCGGCTTGCGGCATTGCCGTTGACGGCCGGCGTGTATTGCGTTTTATTGAGAATATTGAAAACCTCGAAACGGAACTGGCCGCTCAGCCGTTCCGAGATCTTCGTTTCCTTGGTTAAAGACACATCCATCAGCTTGAGGCCTCTTCCGCGGAAGAGGCCGCGTGAAGCCGTGCCGTAAGTGCCGATGGCCGGAGGAAGCAGCATCGATCCGCCCGAGACCCAGCATCCATACTTGCTGAGCGCGCTCGAATACGTGTATCCCGGGAACAACGGCGTGAAGGCTGCATCCAGTGAGGCGGCCTTGCTCACGCAATCAGAGTTGGTGGCGCCGGAAAAATACGGAACTGCGGCATAACCCAGCCCGCCGAAGGCCTTCGAATCGCCGTAGAAGTTCCATCGGTCCGTCTTTCCGCCAACGCCGCTGATATCGTCGGTCGTATCGTTGACGCTCCACGGCAAGGCGCTTTGAACATTGGCAACCGAGCTGATCTTCCATCCTTCCAGCAACTGGCCAAAACCTTGTTTCTCCGGCAACGCGTAGCTCAGAGACAAGGTCATGCGATGGCGCACGTCGTCGTTGCTGTTGCCGTAATCCGCTTTGACATCGAAGAGGTTTGATGGAAGTGCTGCTCCGTTCCAGTCGCCGCCGGATTCATCCAGCGAATGCGACCACGTGTATCCCATAAGGTAGGAAACTCCATGCCACGGGCGTTGTGTCAGGGTCATCTGCAGCCCGTTGTAGTTACTGTGGTCGGAGTTCGAGATGTAGTTAATGTTCGAGAAGTGAGGGAACTTCCCGAAATACGGCCTTCGCAGATTCTCACAAGTGGCGCTGCTCGCGGCCGCGGATCCCACAATCTGCGCCGGTGTGTACGGCGTATTGCAGGATGTCGCGGTGGCGCCGGTCAGCCAGCCGGAACCCGGCGCGGGAGCATTGATATCGTTCAAACCGATCAAGCCCGTCCCGTGAGTGCCGACGTAGGCTATCTGCAACGACAGATCTTTGGAGAACGCGTGTTGCAGGCTGAGGTTCCATGAGTTGGCGTACGGTCTTCGAAATCCCGGATCAACTCCGGTAATAGCGCAGGGCCGGTTGGCTCCGGCGGGAGTTGTGTTCAATGGCGAATCGCATCGAATGTCACCACTGCTCGGAAAAACCGGACCGGCAATGCTCCAGTTGACTCCCGACGTGAACTGAACCGAAGCGGTCGTGATGTCGCCCGGGCCCGGGGCTCCGTTCAGCAGAGCACCGGTCGGAATGGCATTCACGCCGAGCGCGCTGAGTCCCTGCTGCGACACAAAGACGTTGAAGCCTTCAATCACATAAATGATGCTGCCGGCGCCGCGCACCACCCATTTCGAGTTTCCCTGAACATCCCAGGCGAAACCGATGCGCGGTGAGAAGTCATTCGTGCGCCTCCATAGTGAATGGACGCCTTTCCCGAGCTGCACGAGTCCGGTGGCGGATTTGGGATCGAAATTCGCAAGCTGATTGCGGCCTTCCTGAATCGGCGTGACCGTTTCATACCGGAACCCGAGGTTCACGGTGAACCGGTTCGTGAAGCGCCAGTCATCCTGAACAAAACCGGCATATGCCCATTCGGTGATATGCCGCGCCGGCTGGCCCAGCAGCACCGATGCGGGCGTGGACGGATTCAGCGTCCCGGTCAGGAAGTTCGTCAGATTTGTGAAGCTGAAGACACCGCGTGTTCCGGTGTACGTGCCGCCGTTGTAAATCAACCGGCGGCCTTCACCGCCAAATTTCAAGGAGTGCCGTCCTCGAATGTAGGAAACATTATCGATCAGTTGTGTTGTCCAGTCTGGACCCTGAATCTTGGGAAACGTGTTGCAGCATCCGGTCGTGCTGAAGTTTGTAACCGTGATCAAAGGAAATCCGCAATTCGCGGGCAAGCCCGCGCCCGTCTTTGCGGAGTTGGAATTCATGTTGGCGAGATAACCGTAATCGGGTTGGCCGACTTTGTTGCAGTCACCCGGATAGCTGAGCTGATTCTCGCGGTTGAATCCTCCGCGAAGTTCATTCACGATCTGCGAATTCGGCAGCCACGTCCAGTGCGCGCCCATCACCATGGATTTCGCATGTGTGAATGTGGACCAGTAGTCCTGAGCTGCTGCGTTGTTTTGAGGTCCAAGACCGTCGTAGTTCCCCACGAAGTATTCACCCGCAAGGGTGTGTTTGTCATTGAGGTGGTAGTCGATTTTGGTGAGACCGTTATGCAGCGTTGCGTTTCCGATCGGCGCAACGGAGTAAGAAACCGTGTTCCTGTCCTGGAAAACGCCGATGTTGCTCGAATCTCTCGCGCAGTTTCCGGGACCGCCGTAGGTGAGGCCCGCGATCTTGAGGCTGAGATCCCGGGGCGGAGTGGCCGCGGGAAGGGAATTGCACGCGTCGAGTATGCTCTGAGCGGGGTTTCCGAGAGACGCGCGCGTCGGCAATGTCAGCGATCCGGATGGAGCGCCGATCGTGTTGCGCTGTCCTTCGTATCCAAACAGGAAAAAAACTCTATCCTTCTTGATAGGCCCGCCGATTGTCGCGCCGAAATCCTCAATTTCCGTGACCTGTTTGGGAGAGCCCGATTGGATGAACGGGTTCCTTGCGTCCAGCGCATCGCTGCGGCCGAACGCGTAAGCCGTACCGTGCAGTGTATTGTCGCCCGATCTCAAACCGACATTCACGACGGCTCCGGGTTTCCATCCATATTCGGCCTTCGGAACCTGTTGCGTGTTGAATTCCTGAATGGCATCGATCGGCACGATCGATGTGGCATCGCCGAAAATCGGCGCAGCATTCACAACGCTTTGTGATGAGAAACCTTCGATCGTATCCATGCCGTTAAGAATGTAAACGTTGTGCTCCCGGCGCATGCCGTTCGAGCTCAAACTCCACTTACCGCTTCCCGGCGCGAGATATGTGCCCGGGCGCAACTCGAGCAGTTTTTGAAAATTTCTGCCCTGAACGGGCAGTTCAAGAATGAGCTGATTGCTGATGGTTCCTCCGAGCACGCCGCTGGTTGTTTCCACAAGCGGCAGCCCTTCCGTTACGGTGATCTTCTCAGCCTGCTCGCCCGGTTCAATCGCAATGTCCACACGATATTCTTTGCCGACTTCCACCAGAACATTCTGGCGTTCTGTCGCCTTGAAGCCGGGAAATTCCACTTTGACGACATACGTTCCGGGAATCAGCTCAGGCGCGTTGTAAGCGCCCGACTCATCCGTCGTCAACTTTCGAACGGTTCCTCGCTGAGTGTCCGTCACCGAAACAATCGCGCCGCCGATGACGGCTCCCGTGGGATCGTTGACGACGCCCATAATTCGGCCTGTACTGCTTCCCTGGGAATACGCCGCAACACTAATCAACAAAATACAACACAGCAAAATGCTCACACGAAACGCGAAGGACGCGCGGACGCAGAATGACGAGCAAGACATACCCACCTCCTGCAAGCGACTACAGTTTGTTTTTTTAACGAACGTGAAGTTGGCGGGAAGCTATCACCGGCAAGTTGGCAAAGTCAAATGCGGCTGTGGGGCGTGCGGTAGGGGTTGAAATTCCTGCGATTTCTCTTCTCGTCCGTCGAGTGTTCTCCCGATTAGCCTAAGGGTTGAAACTCCAGCTCCGACTGAGGACCTACAGTGTGTCCACCCGATGTTTCGCTATCGCTCTTCCCACATACACGCCAAGAAGAGCCACTGCTGTGCCAGCCAACGGCACGATTGGAAGCAGAACTCCCTCGAATCTTCCATGCGGAATGAGCCACAAGAAAACAATGGTCGCGCCAACAATCATCTGCAAACGTCTGTCCTCGGGGCTCATTCTCCCGGCGATGATGCCGAAAACAATTCCGCATGACCAGAAGAGAACATCCTGGACCAATCCCGTAACCAAACGCAGGTTGGGATCATAAGCAGATGCGGTAAACATGAACCGATCCCACGCCGTTAACGTTGCGTAAAGATACATTGCGGCAACTAGAGTCGCGAGCGCGAGACTATATAAAGATCGCTGCCACCCTCTGATCATTTAAAACAGTCGTCCTTGATTCTTTGAGTGATGTTGTGGTGTCCGTCTTGCTTGCAGTGCCGAACTGCAACGCCTTTTTTAATCGCCTCATCGCCCTTCGAGTTGGAAGTGGCGATTTTCTATGTTCAATTCACTCCTTATTCCAATGAACGCCAAAATCTCGAGTAGTAAGCATGCGGCTTTCGCCGCTACCAGTAATAGGATTAAGCCTCATTTCGCCCCACCCATCCGAATGAATGGACACTTCGTTTATCAATTTGTAGTTACAACATTTCCATTCGGGAAAAGCTTTCGCGGCATCCCATACGGTCCAGTGGAGTCCTCCATCGAGTGTGACTGCCAACCTCCAGCCGATGAAAACGGCGGCCTTCCCTTGAGCAAAAACTTTCACCTGGTCAATAGGTATGGGAATCTGATCGTCATGCCTGAACTCCATAAATTTTTTCCAGCCCTGCCCTTCATCGCGCGACTCGTAAACGTAGAAAGATCCGGGCAAGCCAATCAGCGGTTGCGATTCCTCGTAGCGTAAGATGCGGATTTGAATCCCATCTTTGTTGATTTCTTTCGCATCGACAAGGTGGGCGGTGTTGGTACAACTGCAAACGAACTCACCAACACAAAGCACTGTGAGGACAAGAAGGGATTCTTTCAATGCCATCCGAGCCCCTGGCTTAATGCGCACAGAGTCTGCTCTCCACATGGTTGGCCGCGTCTTGATAGCTCAACGCGAAATACGGGTTTACTTCCACGCCGAATATACGGGCTTGCCGACGAGGAACGCCGGATTCACACCCTGCCGCGGTTTGAACTTTTGCACGCGGCCGCTATCGACTTCCGCGACGTAGAAGTTTCCTTCCTGATCCACGCTAAAGCCGTGAACGCCCCAGAACCCTCCAGCGAAATCTCCCCACACTCCCCACGAATAAAGGAAATGTCCATCGAGGTCGTACTTCAGCATCTTTGAAGTTCCGCGATCGAAGGCCCAGAGCGCGCGATCCGCGCCGATGTAGAGCAGGTGAATGTCGGATGGATCCGGGCCCGGACTCCATTCATAAAGATATTTGCCGTTTTCATCAAAGACCTGAATTCGGTGATTGGCGCGATCATTCACAAAAACCCGCCGTGTTTGCGGATCGACCGCGATGCCGTGAACATTGTTCATGTAGCCGGGCCGCGTTTCGTTCGGCGGATTTCCTTTTTGACCCCAGTCGAGAAGGAACTTTCCATTCTTGTCGAATTTCGCGACGCGCGTGCCGTTGTATCCATCGGACACGAACATCGTGCTGTCCGGCAACCACGCAAGAAATGTCGGACGGTTGAAGTGGGCGCCGTCGGCGCCCGGCATTTTCGGCGTGCCGATGGTCTGGACCAGCTTTTGTCCATCGTGGGTGAATTTGTAGATGGCGTGCATGTGATCGTCGAGGATCCACACATGCTTTTCCGGATCGTAAGGATTGATCGCGACGAAGTGCGGACGCTGAAGAATCTTGTCCCACTGTGTCCACCGCTCGATGATGTTTCCGTTCGCGTCGGCCACAACAATACAGTTTTCCCATTTCGCGTCGACGCCGAGCGTGCCGTTCCATCCATCGGTGGGAGCTCCGGGAATCGCTCCGGCGCCGCCGCCGCCCGGTAGCGATGCGACAGTCGCGTCACGCCATGGCAGGCGGCCAATCGGAAATTGAATGCTCGGCCCGAATTCCGGGAGGAGTTTGCTTTGCGGCCTGCGAATGTTGGGCAGTTCGCCGCGATACAGCATGAAGACGCGATTCGGGCTTTCCGCATAAACACTCTGGCCCGCTCCATACGTCCACTTCTCGTTTCCGGGAATCGTGCTGATATCTTTCGGCCAGCCCTTCACCACATCATAAGGGCCGAACATATCCTGGCCGCCTTTCGTTCCCGGAATCGATGCGAAACCCGCACCGGCTCTGGATCGCGTTTGCGCTTCGGTGTAAACGAGCGCGCCGGTGATGGCAATCGTGGTCAGCAGCAATATCCAAAGCTTTCGCATCAAAATCCCCTTTTTATTAGTGTCGGGCCCACCGTTTAGTTGACGTTTCACCCTATCGGGCTCACGCTTCGCGCCAGTTCCATTCGGTACACCGCTTCGCGGCCTCATTACTGCTGGCCGGTCCCCCCACACCTACAGACGAAGCAGCTTGATCAGATTTCCTCCAAGGATGGCTTCCTTTTCGGCGTCCTTCAGGAATGGCGCATGCAGAACGATGTCCACCGAGTCGGGCCACTTGTACGGGATGTCGGTTCCGTACACGATCTGGCTGACGCCGAGCTCGGCAACGAGATGACGCAGGCCTTCTTCGCTGAAGATCATGGAATCGACCAGGATCTGCTGCTTGAAGTATTCGCGTGGATGTTTTTTGTTGGCGCAATTCGCATTGTCGCGAATGTCGCACGCGACGTCCGTGCGGCCGAGATACGACGGCAAATATCCGCCGGCATGCGCTCCGCAGATCTTGACGCCGGGAAAACGATCCAGCGTTCCATCGAAAATCAAACGCGATAGAAAGAAAGTCGTCTCGAGCGGATTTCCGATGATGTTGCCGAGATCGCCGCGGCCGCGCAGCGCGCCGTCCTTGATAATGTTGTCGGCTCCGACAGGATGTACGAAAACCATGACGCCAAGTTCCTGAACCTTGTTCCAGAACGGATCGTATTTCGGTGTCGAAGGAACTTCGCCCGCCGCGTGTCCGGCAATTCCAACGCCGCGCAGTCCCAGTCTTTTGACTGCTTCCTCCAACTGCTCCGCAGCCAATTCGGGATGCTGCAGGGCAACGGATGCGAGGCCGGCAAACCGGTCGGGGTGAGCATTGCACCACGCCGCGAGTTTTTCATTTTGAACTTTGATGAGTTGCCGCGCGGTGTCGCGGTCCAGTTCATACCACCAGCCGCCCTGATGGCTGAGCACCTGAATATCGATCCCGCGCTCGTCGATCGACTGGATGCGCGCGGCATTCAGCAGCAGAGTTCCGTTGAGAGTGTTGGTGACGTTGCGGGCGAGATTCGTATTCTTGACGACATCGAGTTCTTCAGGCGCAATGAAGTGGCCGTGAATATCGACCACTTTGATCCGCCGTTTTCCAATCAACACCTCGCGGCGTTTGGCGGGAGGGTTTTGCAATCCAAATACAAACGTTCCTGCCGCGGCTTTGATGAAATCCCTGCGGCTCGCCATGAGTAGGTCTCCTTTTTTATTAGCGTCGGGCCCACCGTTTACTTGACGTTTCGCCCTATCG
>CAZWGA010000043.1:0-49923 GCA_964633285.1 uncultured Solibacteraceae bacterium
CGGCCGACTCTCCCAGAGGGAGAGTGTTTTTCTTGATCGATTTCGTCGGTGTACGGACTCTATGTGCACTGCCCTCCTCAAAGCTCCGCTACAGTAGCGTCCCGTGCAGGATGATGCTGGCTACGGTGAAATAAATCACCAGGCCGGTAACATCCACCAGCGTGGCGACAAACGGCGCGGATGCGCTTGCGGGGTCGAAACCCAGGCTGCGCAGGATGAACGGAAGCATCGATCCGACAACTGTTCCGAACAGCACCACACCCACGAGACTCGATGCGACCGTCGTGGCGACGAGAAGATAGTGCGGCCCATACAATCCCGGACGGACGATCTGCCAGGCCATGATTCGGATCATACCGATCGATCCCAGCATGCAGCCCAACGCAATGCCCGCGGCAATTTCACGGCGTACCACACGCCACCAATCGCGCAGGCGTACTTCTCCCAGCGCCATGGCGCGAATGATCAGACTCGTTGCCTGCGAACCGGAGTTGCCGCCGCTGCTGATGATCAGCGGAATGAACAGCGCGAGAACCACCGCGCGCGCAATTTCCTGCTCGAAGAAACCCATTGCAGTCGCAGTCAGCATTTCACCGAGAAACAACGCGGCAAGCCAGCCGCCGCGTTTTTTCACCATTTCAGTAAAGCGAGCCTGAAGATACGGACCTTCCAAAGCTTCCATACCGCCGATCTTCTGAATATCTTCGCTGGCTTCCTCCGTCACAACGTTCACAATGTCGTCGGCCGTGACAATGCCTTTCATGCATCCTTTCTCGTCCAGAATCGGAATTGCAAAAAGATGTTCTTCCGAAAACAATTTCGCGAGAGCTTCCTGATCCAACTCCTCCGATGCGTGGACAAAATCGGTTCGCATGATCTCGCGTACTTTCTCGTCCTTGTGCGCGGACATCAATCGTCTCAGCGGCACAACGCCGAGCAATCGCTGCTCTGAATCGAGCACATAGGCGTAGTGGATCGTTTCCACCTGTTCGGCCTGACGCCGCAGGTACGTCACGGCTTCGTCGACGGTCATGTCCGGACGCAGTCTTGCAAAACGAGGACTCATCAAGCCGCCGGCATCATCTTCGGCATAAGCAAGAAGAGCGACGACTTCACGCCGCGTATAGTCGTCGAGGAGTCCGAGCAAACCGGCGCGTTCTTCTTCCGTCGTTTCCTGAACGAGGTCGGTGGCATCATCGGGCGGCAGGAGACGCATCCAGATGCGGCGTTCACCCTGCGGCAACGACAGAATCAACTCCGACTGATCTCGAGCGCTCAGCGCGAGAAAGAAGTCGTCCTTCTCCGCGTACGGCAGGCTCTGGAATGTATTCACGCGGTCTTCGGGCGCCAGGGTGTTCCAGATGTCGAGAGAAGTCTGAAGTTCGTTTGTGATTCCGTCCGTCATAAAAGCCGTCGCGAAATTATATTCTGAAGATAATTCATGTCAGGTCACTTAATTCAGTGACGCGACACTGAAATTGCGGCTATCGTGGGCCATGGCTGAAATCAGTTACGTCTCAAACATCCATCTGGAGCGGCGAAAAGGCCCGTTGAGGTTCGCATGGCTGCCGGGAGAAGAAAATCCGGTCGCGTTCAGCGTTCACGGCGCGATTGCAAAGCATTATGGCGTGGATGAAACGAAACTCGGCGAATCGCACGCAGCGACCATCGACTACGTTGTTGCGGCCGCAGGCGGCTGAATGCTTGGAACCTTTGGGGGCGCGCTGGAAGCGCGCAAAATCGATGCCGGCGGCGGACGGCTCACCGCCGATGTTCGTGGCGAAATCGAAACTGAAGAAGGCGTGCTGGTCATTCGCCGCATCCACATTATTTTCACCTTGAAGGCTGCGGATGACGCCAGGGACACCGTCCATCGCGTTCACGGTTTCTTTGCGGACAAATGCCCCATTTATCGCAGCCTGCGCGCGGCGATTTCAATTACATCTGAAGTGAACCTGTCTCCTCCGCAATGATTCCCCGGATCCTTTCAGTCGCGGGCCCCATGTGGGGTTACGCCACGCTTGCGGTTCTTGTCTGGGGACTGTGGCGGGAACGAAACCGATTCGAGTGGCAGGCTCTTGTTCCGGCTATCGCAGGATTAGCCGTTTCGTGGCTCGTCCTGGCGCCGATTCACCGGCTTTTCTTCGATGAAGATATTTACATCAGCATCGCCGCGAATCTGACTCACGCTCCGGCAAATCAACTGACTTTGTATGGCGGACCCGGCGACATCAAAGCTTCGTCCTACTACAAGGAGCCGGCAGGATGGCCGGTGTTGCTCAGCCTGATTTTCCTGGTCACAGGGCGGAGTGAATCCATCGCCTTCAGGGTTGCCCGAATTCTCTTTGCGCTGACTGTAGTCGGGGTCTATCAACTGACCCGGCAACTATCGGGAACGCGAGTGCAGGCTGCAGCCGCGTCGATAATGTTCGGAGCCGCTCCCGTTTGCTTCTGGTTTTCCCCCTCCGCCGGAACGGATATTCCCGCGGCCTTCATGTCGATTGTGGGAATGTGGGGACTCGCGGCGGGAAACGGCGCTCTTGCTGCCGGCGGATTTGCCTACGCGGCTCAAACGCGAATGGAGTTGCTGGCGCTTGTTCCGCTTGTAACGTTCGCGAAGAACATTTCGCGAAAATGGAAACTGCTCTCGCTGGGCCTGGTTATTGAAGAGATCGTGCATATCGCCTGGGTGATGTTCTTTATCGCTCCGGTCCTGACTCGTGTTGAAAAAGTGCCGTCCGCATTCGGTGCTCGATATGTGGTGGCCAATCTTGCGCCGAATCTGAAATACCTTTTGAACCCGTTGATTTTTCCCGCTGCAGTAAGTGTGCTGGCTCTTGTAGCGGTCGGGCTGTCCTTCCGGAAGAACGCTGCGCAGCGGAAGGGAGCGGGTTTACTCGCGTTGTGGGCTGCGACTCTTTTTTGTATTTACCTTCTCTTTTATGCCGGCAGCTTCGATATCAATCCGCGATACAGCATTCAATTTCTGGCTCCGATAACCATTCTTGCGGCGTTGGCAATCCAACGTCCGGTGTGGCTCGGCGCGATCGTCTTGACCGCGGTCCTTCCTTTTACGCAGCGATACGAATGGACCGGATATCTGCAAGCCCTCGAATCCGACCATCGAATCTCAGCCCAGTTCGCCTCGCGGCTTCAACCGCAGAATCTGATCGTGAGCACGGAACCCGAGATGTTTCTCAATCAGAACCGCAGAGCGCTGAACTCGTTTTACGCGCGGGATCACAAGGACATTCTGGAAGACGAGATCCGGCGCAACGGCAAA
Organism: uncultured Solibacteraceae bacterium; assembly: GCA_964633285.1. GTDB lineage: Bacteria > Acidobacteriota > Terriglobia > 20CM-2-55-15 > 20CM-2-55-15 > 20CM-2-55-15. The sequence continues at coordinate 3,284 of CAZWGA010000043.1, forward strand.
GCCTGGTATCACTCGGGCGTTCGATCGAATGTGCAGGACAGCGAAGAATGGCAAGTGGATCGATGGGTGAAGTCCAACTTTGAACTTCACCCTGTCGAGTCGCAGGAAATTAGAGGATTCAGGATTGCGTTTTACGAAATCCTATTGAAGCACGTCGACCGGGAAGCTCGCCTGCACACCGCCTTCGAAAGCCAGCGCGATGGCCGCAACTGAAGGGGAGTTCGAGCTGAACGTAATGTAGTGATAGTTCTTTCCCGCCGCCAACGAAGGTTCGTTGCCCGTTTGGAAGAAGAACTCCTTCGTAAACTTAGCGACCTGTGATCCTGCCGCCAAAGTCAGCGCAGTCGGAGTCCCGAGTGTCGCCCCGCTCGCGTCCTTCAAGGTTGCGGTAACTGTTGCCGGACTTGTAGTGCTTGTGTTCACAAGAGCGAACGCGACATCCAGGCCTGCACCCACGTCACGAACGCGGGGAATCACAAAACTCTGCAGATCGGCGCGGCTGGCGGAAACGCCGACGCGTCCATAGAGAACATCAGGAACCGTCGAACTCGGAATGCTGCGAAGCTCAAAAAATGTGGCGATGCTCACGGTACCACTCGTCGTCAACTTTCCCCAGGCAACGGATCCGTTTGCAGGTGTCGTTTCCGTCTTTGTTCCACCACTGATGACGAGAACCTGACTGGGCCCCAGCGTGACGGCGTTCAGCGTTCCCGTAAATGTCGGAGTCGAACTCAGGTTGGTTGCCAGCACAAGCGCGGACGGTGTTCCATCGGTCTTGTAGAAATTGCCGGTGACTGTGACCGCGTTGGCATTGGTGTTGACGATTTCAATGATCGTCGAATAGGTCGCCGATTGATCGAAACTTCCAACAGCGATCTGTGGAATAACTTTGACGGTACACGTGGTCGAACCGACACTACCGGTGCCGCTGGTGCTTCCACCGCCGGAGCTCGGTGTGCAGGTCGTCGCCCCACCACCGCCGCCTCCGCCACCTCCTGTACCGCCCGTTTGGCCAAACGCGATGAATCCGGAATTAAGCCCTTTAGTCCATTCCGCCGCTCTAAAAGCAAAAATAGCGAACGCGACAGTCGCGGCCACAGCCAACGCTCCTGTCTTCAAAATCCTTTTGTTCATACAACCTCCCTGAAAGAAACCAAAAGCGTCGTATTGTCTCTGATAGGCGCAAATAGGAGCAACTGCAAAATGAACAGGAATTCCTTGGTAGTCGGGGGTCTGAGTCTCATCCCGTGGCTACAACTCGTTCCTAATCAATTCCCTGATTGTTGGGAACGACCGTTGCACTCTGAATCTTTGAAGGAGCGCAACGATGAAATCAAGTGTTCTGTGGTGTCTTCTAATTGTTATGGCGATTGCCCCGGCAATCGCAGCCGATACGCCGTGGTTCGGCGGAGATCTTCTGCTTTCTCTGTCGAACGGCGATCTCGGTGTGTACCGATCTTCAGATGGAACACGCGTCGGTACCGTGCATGCAACTACGGATGGTCAGGCAAAAGGTATGGCCTTCGATACATCCCGAAATCTTTATGTGACTCACTGGTACGGCACCGGCTTTTCGGGCAATACGGTTGTGAAATATGACAGCGCCGGCAATCTGCTCGGTGAGTGGGGCAGCCGCTACGACTGCAATCCAACCTCAATCGTTTTCGATTCATCGGGTAAGGTGTACGTCGGTCAGGCCGACTGCTCCGGTGACGTTTTGAAATTCGACGCCAATGGAAATCCACTTGCCGCGTTCGACGTCGCTCCGGAACATCGAGGCTCGGCGCACATCGCATTATTGCCGGACAACTGCAGACTCCTGTACACGTCTGCAGGAAACAATGTGAAGCAATTCGACGTTTGCGCAAATACCCAACTCGCAAACTTCAACCAGTCTCCTCTGTCCGACACCTCAAATGGAGCAAACCAGTTGGCTGTGTTGCCGGGCGGCGGGCTTCTGGTTGCTGATATGAGCGTCATCGAACGTCTTGATGCATCCGGATTCCGGACTGCGTTGTACGACGCGGCTGGAGAAAACTGTTTTCTTGGCCTCGCGCTGGATCCGGACCATACGACCTTCTGGGCCTCGAGCTGGTGTAATTCCATGATCTATCACTTCAACCTGACGACCGGCGCTCTGCTTGGCAGCTTCGGGTCTGGAACCGATCATTTCACCGTCAAGAGCCTTATTCGAATTCCTCCGCCTCACGTGACTCCGCCACCGCCGCCGCCACCCGAGAATCAAAACGGCAGGATGACGGGTGGCGGCAGCATTTTTACTTCGGAAGGAATGCGCGTCACGCACGGATTCGAACTTCACTGCAATGCGTCCGATATGCCGAACCGGCTGGAAATCAATTGGCGTCATCATCAGTTCCATCTGCTCAACCTGACTTCGGTCGCGTGCACGGATGACCCCAATATCGATCCCGGAAATCCGAAGACAAATTTCGATACCTTAACGGCAACAGGCACAGGACGTCTCGACGGTACGGATGGAGCAACCATCCAGCTTAAGTTGACGGATGCCGGCGAACCCGGACGGAACGACACGGCTACGTTCATCATACGAGATGCATCGGGCAACGTCGTTCTGACGGTCTCAGGTCCGCTGCATTTTGGTAATCATCAGGCACACGGCATGAAGTAGGCACTTCAGACTCAGTACAGCTTTGCACAATGGGCGGGAAAAAGGGGCAGACCCCATTTCCCTCCCGTTGTGCAAAGCAAACCCGTAGGACAAATACCTAACGACGAAATACTCCGGCGCTGACTTATCTCACCTCAGCGCCGTTCCATACTCTTTCGAATAGCAACTTTCGAAAGGGTTCAAATGTCAAAACTTTTCGTTGGCAACATTCCACATGCTTCGTCGGAGATGGAGCTTCAACAGTGGGTGGAATCCCAGGGTTATCCGGTAGAGTCGGCACAAATCATTCGCGATCGGTCGACAGGCCAGTCGCGCGGATTTGGGTTTGTCACGCTGAATGATGCGTGGAAAGTGAAGGACGCCATTTCCGCTCTCAATGGGCAGCGCATGGGCGGCCGGGTCCTCACGGTGAATGAAGCGCTACCGCAAACTGCAAGGCCGGATGGCGCAGCCACAAATCGACGGCCGGGAGACAACCGCCGTGATCGCCACGCAGGTTAGTGCGGAGCCAGCGTCAGGTTCAGCGGATTGCCTTTTTCGTTGAAGAAATGCAGCACTCCTGAGTTGTTCTCCACAACCGAACCGCTTATGACTATGAATTCCGTAGTGTAACCACCGCCTTCGGCAATGTGTGGGAAGACCAGCGTGCCGGAGGCGCCGGCTTGCTCATCCAGTGGCCCCACCGTCGTGAAAAGCACATTGCCGCGATCATTGTTTGTTCCACGATACGCAACGCCGGTAATACCCGCCTCAGCGGTCACAATCAGCGTCCCCTGATAAACCGGAAAGCTTTCGAACCCCGGGAGCTGATGCAGCAAAGAAGAAAACTGGCCCATCGCAGGAACCTGAATATTCGAAACGGCGGCAACGCGTCCGTCGGTTCCACGCAACTCCAGGCGAACCGGGACAGGAGCATCGGAAGGATTCGCGAGACTGATACTGCTTCGCGTGGCTCCGGCGGTTCCCGCATCAAAACTGCCCAGAGCCTCGGCATACATCGTGAGACGTTTCGACGGCAATTGACCGCGAACCGATGTCTGGAACGTCAGGATTGTCCCTTCTCGATGAGAGAGGACGGCGTGCGCGTACGGCGTATTGAAGCCGTCAAACGGTACGATTTGTATCGAGCCCAATCTTAAGACATCGATCTGCAGCGGAGAACCATCGGCGGACTTGTAATGAAGAACACCGGAAACATTCGGCGCACCGGGACGATTGACGATGATGAACTGTGTCGAGTATCCGGTGCTGTCGGTCATGTATGGGAAGACGAGATGTCCGGGCAATCCCGCGTTTTCATTCAACGGTCCGACCGTCGTTTCGAGATGATCGGATCGTTCATTGATAAGGACGCGAAACGCCGCCGCGGAGAGGCCGGCGCCCGACAAAACCTTTAACCGCAGAATGCCGCGAAACGGCTGCTTCACACCCTCCAGACCGATAACCTCGGAAAGAAAACCGTAGATCTGGCCATTGCCGGGTATTTGAAACGGCGCCGAGGTGCCGAGAACCGGACCGTCCAGCGAGGTTAACTGCAACTGAGCGGTGACGATATCGCTCGACGGATTGGCGATGGCGATCGACGTCGCCGTCGATCGTGTTTCTCCATTTGAAAAATCGCCAATGGCTTCAGCGTAAAAGCGGAGATCGGTGCTTCCCGTCTGGCCTTCGATGGAAGTTTGAAAAATCGTGTTCACGTCAATCTGCTGCTGAATGAGCGCGTGGGCGTGCGGTGTATTGTTTCCTTCAAAGGGAACAATACGAACGGATCCAATGGAAAGATTATCCATCAGGCCATTCGTCTCGAGACGGAAGTAGCTATGCGGCAGGATATCGTATTCGAACACCGACGCCGTCCCGAGCGCAGTTCCCACCTCAATACCCTGAGGCACATCGGGCGGCGCGCCCTGGCTCAGGAAGCGGATTTCGCCGCGCATTTCGTCATCGCTTGAATTGATGAGATTGACTTTCGTGCTCCATCCGCCGCCGTCCGCGAAACGTGGAATCACGACAGGCTGACTGACCACGACCGTCGGATCCGCTATCGGAATCGAGCTTTGCAGCGAATCTCCACGTTCATTCGAGACGTAGCGCAGAGCGCTCGTAAAAATCGGACTCGAAGCCTGAAAGTTCAGCGAGCGGGCGGTGCCGCTCGGAACACTGATCGGCGCATCGGAGACAAAACCTGAGAACTGTCCGTTGGCAGGAACGTTGACGCTTACGGGATCGGTCGAGGTTCCTCCGTCGTCCGTCAGGAAAATATCCACGTTCACATCCGCATCTGTGGGATTGACCATTGCGAGAAAGGTGCGGACTTTGTCTGTTGATTCCACAAGCAACCGTCCGAATTGACGAAGGGGCGGCGCAAGAACCGCAACTTGAGTTTGGGTGATTCCAAGCTGCCGGTATTGAAGAAATTCAAGACCGCTCAATTGGGCGTCTGCGGAATCGGCGTCTGCAGTGGCAAAACCGGAAATCTGGAATGCTCCCGCGCCCGGCGTCGTAATCGACGCACCCTGCCTGACGGTAAACGGCGCCTCAGAATTCGTCGCACTGCCGGTCGTGATCACTCTCTGGGATGCCCGGGGCGGAATATCGAATTCGATAGCTGAAGAAGATGTTGTTCCATCCCCCGTGGATACTTCGAGAGGAGCGCCGGGCTCCGAACCGCTTCCCTGACTGAAGAAATGAACCTCGCCGTTCATACGATCTTCGCTTGTATTCACCAGAACAACATCCGTGTGCCAGCCGCCGCCTTCAGCAAGTTCAGGAATCGTCAGAATCTTATTGCCGACACTGTCCGAATGCGCGACAGGATCGACAATCGGGGTTTCGCTGAGCAGCAGTTCGCTGGCTTCATTGGAATTCGTCAGGAATGCCGTCGCCGCAACCGGTATCGAAGACGTAAAGTTCAACGTACCCGGCTCGAAAATACCCAGAGGTGTGTCGGTGACAAATCTTGAAAAATGCTGGTGAGCCGCCACCGTGACGTTCACCAACATCGAAGTCGTGCTGGCTTCAGCGGTGAACAACAAATCGACCGATGCATCGGCATCATTAGGATTCGCGATCGAAATAACCGAACGGCCTGTGCCGGACACGTCGACGAACAGACGTCCGACCTGAAGCAGACTGGGAGAGGGGATCCCCACCTGACTCACCATAGAACCGTTCTGCCGGCGATCGATGATCGACAGGCCGGTAAGGGGCGTTCCCGGTACCGTTGGCTCGGCCGTGGCATATCCAAAAACCGAATCGGTGCGTGTTCCTTTTGATACCACAGACGACAGGCCGCGGGGCGCCACCTGGAACTCCTGCGACGATACGATGTCGGATGAATTCAGTTTCGCGACAAAAATATCAAGATCGCCCGCATCGGCGGCCTGCAGCGGATTCTCTGTTCTGAAATCTCCGGATTTGGTGAAACCCGTAACATAGGCATCACCCTTATCGTCTACCGCCAGGCTGACTGCGCCATCGGTGCCGCTGCCTCCGAGAAACGTGGAAAAGACCAGAATGCCGTCCGAGTCGAACTTCGCGAGGAACGCATCGCGGTCGCCGGCAATGAAACTCTGAACCTCGTTAGCGGTAGGAAGATCGAAGGAGGTCGTATAACCGGTGACGTAGATATAGCCGTTCTTGTCGACGGCAATGCCGGTGCCGCTGTCCGTCTGGAAACCGCCGAAATAGGTGGAGAAGAGCAGCGTTTTTCCATCAGCGGAAAGTTTTGTGATGAAGGCATCGAATCCCGAACCGTTGGACAGCGTGGCCTGAAAGGGATTCAGCGTCGGAAAATTCAGCGAACTTGTGTATCCCGTGATGTAAGCATTGCCCGAGCTGTCGACGGCGATACGGGTGGCTTCGTCGGATCCGATGCCACCAATGAAAGTAGAGTATTCGAGAGTGGTTCCTGAAGGGCTTAGTTTGAAAACGAAAGCATCATCGGTCCCCACCGGCGGTTTTGTGCCGCTGAAGTCGGTTTGAAAGGCGTTCACGTTTGGAAAATCCGTCGAACTCGTGAAGCCGGTCACATATGCTGCGCCGTTCCCGTCCACGGCAATGCTGAACGGATTATCGTTGCCGATACCCCCGACATACGTCGAATAAATCACATTGCCGGCCGCGCCGATTTTTGTGACAAAGGCATCCGCGAAACCGCCGGAATTGTGATTCTGATATCCGTTCGCCACCGGAAAATTCGTGGAGCTGGTCGTACCGGTTACGTAAATGCTGCCCGCCGCATCCAAAGCGATGCCGAATCCCCGTTCGTCCGAAGTTCCTCCAAGGTACGAAGAAAACAAAATCGCTGTACCGGTGCTGTTCAATTTCAGAACGTAGGCATCCTGCGCGCCCCCGCGGGTTTTCTGAAATCCATTCACGATCGGGAAATCGTTCGAGAGTGTGTATCCGGTAATGTAGGCATTGCCGCCGGCATCGACCGCAATCGCGTGTCCTTCTTCAGTGCTCGATCCTCCAATGTAAGTCGAATACACAACCTGCGTCCCCGTGGGATCGAGTTTCATGATGAAGGCATCCGTCGTGCCTCCCTTGTAAGCCGGCTGCGCAGCGGAAGCGATGGGAAAATCCGTCGACGTCGTCAAACCGGTTATGTAAACCGCGCCCGTCACATCAACGGCAATCGACCAGGGTTGCTCGGGTCCTGTACCGCCGAAGTATGTCGAATAGACAAGAACAGGATCGATGATCAAGGGCCGGGTCTTGTCGTAATCTCCGATTTTGAAACCAACGTGATCCTTAAAGACGGCATACGCCGCTTCCACGTTTTGCTCGTGACCCTCAATGTTCTGGTACACCCGAGGCCGTTTTTGAATGACAGAATTGCCGTCGGTTGCAAGGACGAGATTTCCCGAAGAATCCACCGACGTCTTGCGCGCTCCCGAGAAACCAAACCGAATCCGTGATGGATCCGAACCCGGATTTACAATAAGGTCGTATTCCAGCAGCCGCCCGTTCCCGTGATAGACCACATCAATGCCGGGATAAATCTCCGAATACCGGACTCTCCGGTACAGGGGAACGTTCGTAATGCTGGACGCGGCGCCGCCCTTCAGATAGTTGGTGGTACCTGATAGAGGATCTTCACCATGCGCCGCGGGATTCCGCTTCTGTCCGAGAAATTTCATCCTCAGAACAGACGATTTTGGCGCGGTAAACTGAACGACGGCTTCGTCCGGAGTCAGGAATAACGAATAGCCAGGCCCGCGATTGAGAAACTGCACGCGCGAGTTGGCCTGACCCACATTCTTTTCAAAGGCCAGATCGATCTGTCCGTAAACAGGATTGGCTTTGGATGCGGCTTGAGCCGGCACCGCGGACAAAAGCAGAGTCAGAGCAAGAGCCCCCACCACCAAACAACTACCTCCTCATAAGGCCAAACGCCAAATGGTAGCGTCTTTGGACGGTTGCAGCAAGATTGGGTAAGAAAAGGGGGTTAAATTGCAGAGAATTCGATGAAGAAAGTCTACGCTAAAAACCTCTCATCTTTTGCTGTGACCAGGACCAACTTGCAAGACTGGCCCAGAACAGCAGCGTGTAGAAGCACAGGTTTAACATCACCACTAATAGCAATTGAATTGGATCATGTATTCCGCCCCAATAGGCTTCAGGCAGCCAGTACCCAGGTTCAAGTAGCACTTCACCGATACGTCCAATACTTGGTATGAACATAAGGGCGAAGCAGAAAACAACGAAGATCAAAGCCAAGACAAAGGCTGCGAAAACTTCACGCATCAAAATATACCGCACGCCGCTGGATTGCCTAGAGCGCACTGTTTACTGGCGATTCCGGACAAGACTGTCGTAGCCGCAATGGTGGCAAAATCGATCATAACCAAATCCCACCGGGAGTCTGCGTCGCGAGTCCGAGGAACGCGCAAGACGTGCAAGACCGTGTCGCGAATACCCGGAAGACCGCTCCTTGCGTAACCATAAAAACAGTTTAGGGCCATCGACAACCAGAAGAGGACACAGAGCAGAAAAAGTGAAAACGCAACGCGTTCGTAAATCTGTTTGAGCCAATTCCGACTCTTCATTGTCGACTCTTCATTGTCGAGGACGAATACCAATGGATCTGTTTAGCATATTTTGCAAAAGCCCAGCGCCTTTTTTGAACGTGCCATAGGTGGTTCCAACGTATGAAGCCGATCGGAATGCACTAACTCAGGCGGGAAAACTCTCCAGTCGACGGGGCGCACTCAAAATCGTCTGCGACGTTGCGCTTTGCTCTCGAGCGACGGCTTGAGCGCCGCTCAAGGATGGCTTGCAGAGTACCTACCGCTTTTACGTTGTCGGGGTTGAAACTCCTGACCCCGTTCTTTGCCGGTGAACTCAACCATGCTCATCCGTTCGCACTACTCGGTTCTATTCGGTGCTTTTGCGCACTTTGTCTGCTACCCCGTCGTACCCACATCCCCAAGAGCCAGTCACCGCCATAAGCACACGCGAATACGACCCACGCACCACCAGCGAGGAATGGAACCTCTATTCCTTGGGCAAACGGAGTCAGGTCACGTTTCGCTCGGGCGATTGCAAAATACATATGCGCCACGAAAAGCACGGCTGCTATTGTTGGATACAACCACCGCGTTGGGATCCTCAATGCTATTCTGGCTAGCGTTCTGGTGAAGTAATACCCATGCAAGAACAGCACGACTGGAACAGAGAGTGCCGATCCTACCACCCCGTAGAGCAAGCCGATTTCGCCAGCCACAAGAACGCCTAGCCAGCAGCCAAGAAGAACCGCTTCTCCGATGAGTTCGATCGATAATACGACTACTCGCTTTACGGCCCGCATGCGTATGCCCTATCGCCGGTAACGTCCGGGTGAAGCCGATCGATCGCAAAAAACCTTCACGACCGTCACCAGCTTCGCCAATGATCTGTATACCCGGTTCTTTGTCGGCAAATCTTCGTAATAAGTCGCGAGCCCGGGAACACAAAAGTGTCGCCAAGCCGAGAAACAAGTCGAAAACCGCACTCCTCGTCTCAGTGTTGAAGGGGATACGAGACTAATGGTGGTTTTGAAATTGCGGCGGTCAGACTGAAGTTGACATCGAGGCACCTCTATCGCCTTGCGCGAAGTCTCAATGTGAAACGGCCATAATTCATGTGAAACGGCCGTAATTATTTTTCAACGCCCGTAATGAATCGTCAGCGGCCACTTTGAAAAGAAAAATCGCCGTAATGAATTGTCAACGTCCACTTTGGAAATGAAAGTCTCCAGAAAAATTCGTCAGCGGCCATATTGAACTGAAATCGTCCAAAAAAATTTGTCAGCGGCGACTTTCAATTGGAATTCGGCCATATTTTTTGAAAAGTGACGAGTTGGTCAGTGAAAGTGACGAGATGGTCAGTGAAAACGGCCGTAATCGAAAAAATTCGTCCGTATTGAATTGAAAAATCAGAAAAGGCCCCGGCACAGCCGAGCACGGACGCGCGCTCGCCGCGAAACCTTACAACAGGGCCATCAAGTGGCTTTTGACGGATCCTCCGAGCAAATTCAGGTTATATCCACCTTCCAATAAGCCGACGAGCCGGCCATGGCCGTGCTTCTCGGCTATACGGAGGACTTCTTTCGTCATTTCGTAGAAATCCGAGTCTTCCAGCAAAAGACCGCCGAGAGGATCGCCGCGCCGGGAATCGAATCCCGCGGAAATAATGATCAAGTCCGGAGGAAATCGCTTCTCAATTTCGTCAAGGGCATCGGCGAAAGCCTGCCCGTGATCGCGGGCTGAAGTCCCGGCAGGCAACGGAATATTCAACGTCGTGCCTTCTCCTTTGCCGTCGCCGCGTTCTCCGGCAGACCCGGTTCCGGGGTAATAGGGATATTGATGCGTCGAAAAATAAAAAACAGTTGGATCGTTCCAGAAAATTTCCTGCGTGCCATTGCCATGATGGACGTCCCAGTCGATGATCAGCACACGCTCCACGTTATATTTCGCCTGGGCGTACCGTGCGCCGATTGCGGCACTATTGAAAAGGCAAAAGCCCATGGCCGTGGTGATGGTGGCGTGATGCCCGGGAGGCCGAATCAATCCAAAGGCCCGGCCGCCCTCTTCCTTCATCACCGCATCGACGGCTTCGATGGCAGCTCCCGCCGCCAGCCGCGCGACTCCGAACGATTCAGGACTGATTTTGGTGTCCACATCCAGATACGTTTCACCGCGCTCGCACATGGATTCGATGTGATGAATCAGATCTTCACGATGACAGCGGGTGATGTCGGCATTCGGGGCCGGACGCGGTGTTACACGCGCCAGGCGTTTCGAGAATTCATGATCTTCTTCGATTGCCGCCAGAACGGAATTCAACCGCCGGGCGGTCTCGGGATGGGAACCTGTATCGTGTTTCAGGTAGGCCTGATCGTAAATCAACGTGACCGGCATAGGATGAGATTAACCTGCTTTGGGAATCAGGTGAACGGCCGATGCCTTGAACACCGCAACAACGGCAGCGCCCCGGCTCAACCCCAGATCTTCCGCGGCCTGCCGGGTGACCAACGCGGTTATTTCAAAACCCACGTCCATTATGACTTTCATCAGAATTCCTGCCGGAATGATTTCCGCAACAGTCCCCGACAGGTGGTTGCGCGCGCTGCTTCGTTCCGCCCGTCCTCTTTCGACCGTGACATCTTCGCCGCGAATGCAGACATAAAAATCCATGGCTTCACCGCCGGGATCGGCTGCGGCAAGCTGGGCGGATCCGACAGCGAGCATCGCAACACCGGCCTGGCGGCTCTGAATTCTGCCGGCGGCGACGGTTTCCACTCCGACCGCTGCGGCGACTTCGGTGTTCTGTGGCCTGGCGAACACTTCCTGAGGAGATCCTTCCTGCAGAATTCGTCCGCCGCCCATGACAAACATTCGGTCGCCGAGAGTCAAGGCATCGACCCAATCGTGAGTCACCACAATCGCGGGAATGGCCAGATCGTGAAGCAGGCGGGCAAGCTCCGCGCGAACGTGGTCGCGTGTTGCGGCGTCGAGAGCCGATAACGGCTCGTCCAACAGCAACAGCCTGGGCTTGCGCGCCAGCGCGCGAGCCAGCGCCACGCGCTGCTGCTGACCGCCCGACAGCTCCGAAGGCCATCGGTCCAGAACATCGTTCACCTTCAACATGGATGCAAATGATTCAACAACGCCCGAAGATTCCCTGACGCCATATGCGATGTTGTCGCGCACTCGCAGGTGCGGAAAGAGAGCGTAATCCTGAAAGAGAAAACCAATGGGACGCCCCTGCGGAGGAATATTTGTCCAATCGGAACCATCGAAAACGATACGGCCCCTCGAGAGCTTTTCCAACCCGGCGATGCATCGAAGAACCGTCGTTTTCCCCGCCGCGGACGGCCCAAAAAGAATAGTGGTGGTTGCGCCTTCGGGGATTTGAAGAGATACCTCGACTTTGGAACCGCCATCAAACCGTTTGTCGATGTCGGCGATCAGCAGCAAAGAACCATCCCTTCCGGTTGAGACTGTAAACGATCGAAAGAATCACAAACGATATGACGAGCAGCGCCGCGGAGGTCAAGCCTGCCGACGAATAATTTAAACTCTGCACCTGATCGTAAATATCGATCGACAACGTGCGCGTCACTCCCGGAATATTCCCGCCGACCATCAGCACAACTCCGAACTCGCCCAGAGTGTGCGCAAAACTGAGAACACATCCCGTGATGATGCCTGCAACCGACAGCGGAATAATCACGCGAAAAAACGTTCCGATGTTTGAGACACCCAGCATCCAGGAAGTTTCAACATACCGGCGATCGATGGAACCGAACGCTGCCGCGATCGGTTGAACTGCAAACGGAAGACTATAGAGAACCGAACCGGCGACCAGGCCGGCAAAGGTGAACGGCAGTCCGTGCCCCGCAATCGCTTCGTACCATCGGCCCAGCGGACTCTGCTGTCCCATCGCAACCAGAATGTAAAACCCCAGCACCGTAGGCGGCAAAACCAGCGGCAACGCCACGACCGCTTCAACGAGAAACTTCCATCGCCACTTTGAGAATGCGATCCAATACGCGAGAGGCAGGGAAACAATCATCAGGATGGCCGAGGTTACCGTCGCAAGTTCCAGCGTCGTTGTGAGCGCTTCCCAGTTCATGGCTTCGATACGAATCCATACTTCGCAAAAATCATTTTCGACTCCGGACTGCGTAACCACACATGAAACGCTTTCGCGGAATCACCGCCATGTTTCAATAGAACCGCGCCCTGCTCCAACCGGGGATAAGTGCTTTCGGGCACCGTCCAGTATTTTCCGCTTTGGCTCATCGGTGGTGATAACGCCAGTGAGAGCGCAACGATGCCGATATCGGCCGCTCCCGATTGAACGAACTGAGCCGCCTGAGAAATGTTCTCTCCAAGAACCAGCTTCTTCTTCACGGCCTCGTAAACCTTCGCGTGTTGCATCGCGGCAACGGCAGCCTGTCCATAAGGCGCATGTTCCGGATTGGCGATCGCAATTTTTTTCACAGCCGGACCGGCCAGGATCTGCATTCCCGTTTTTTCCGGAGCGAGACCCGATCGATTCGGTACCCACAACACGATGCGCCCCACTCCGTACACGAACGTCGAACCCCGGACGGCGTCATTCGCGTCCTCGAGTTTCTTCGGATAGTTCAAATCCGCCGAGAGAAAAACATCAAACGGGGCTCCATTGATGATTTGAGAGTAGAAGTTGCCCGACGACCCGAGTGTGAGTTGAACCTTTTGTCCGGAGTGATGCTCGAATCCCGCAATGATCTCTTTAATTGCGAAATTCAAATCGGAAGCCGCCGCCACATGGATGTCTTCGGCATGCAACGGCACGCAGAGAAACAGCCACAGAATACTGAGAAACCGTTTCATAAGAGGCCAAAGAACACCCAACAGACAAGGGCGCCGACTACACTCATCGAAAGACCCCAGATCATCAACTTGTTGAACAGCGCTTTTCGATCCTCAGAGGCAGCCGCGTTTGCAATGCAGAGCGCTCCCAACGTGGATAAAGGCGAAACATCGACAAGATGCGCGCCTACATTCACAGACGATGCAATCGCCATTGGGTTTCCTCCGCCGATTTTCTGAATCAGCCCGGGAATCGTCGGCATGAATGCAGGCAACACGACGCCGGAAGAACTGCTGTAAACAGAGATCAGGCCGGTTACGAAACCCATGACGCCAGTGACCGAAGTCTGTGTCGAGAAACGCGCCAGAATCGTGGTGAAGAGGTCCATGCCGCCTTTCTTTTCCAGAATGGAAATGAGTACAGTGACGCCACTCACCATGAGAATGACATTCCAGGGCATGGTTTTCACCGCCTGCTCTTCATTGGACGCGCGGCACAGCGTCATGATCGCAGCGGCAATAATGGCGGCCATTCCGACATCGATCTTGAAATACGACACCGACACCAGCATGGCGCCGACCAGCGCCAGCGTCAGCTTTTGATTCCATGTGAAAGGTTCTTCATGCGACAGCAACTTTTCGTCGGCCCGCACCGCTTTCTGCGATGCCGTCCGCGACATGAGTTTGTATCCGCCAAGAAGGAAATAGCCGGCGAGTCCCACGAAACCTTCCGCCACAAAATTATTGAAGAATACCGGCCATTCCTGATGTGTGATCCCGATACGCGCCAGCAAACCATTTGCGATAACTCCGGTCGGAGCCACCGGTGAAAGCGCGCCGGAATTGGCTCCACAGCAAACGGCCACAGTCATCAGAAACCCACTGATTCCCATATTGCCGGCGACGGTCATTGCAACGGGAGCCAGCAAGGCGGTGGTCGCGATATTCCCTGCTCCGATACTCGCCAATCCCGCAGCCATGAAAAAGAAAATGACCGGAATCATTCCGACATTCCCCCGGGCAAGTTTTACGCTATGCTTGGCGATCTTATCGAGCGTTCCGTTGACCGCAGCCTGGCTGAAAAACAGCGTGACTCCAACAAGAATGAGAAACAAACTGGTGGGAAAACCGGCTGCAACATCCGCCGCCTTCATTCCGCCAAAAAGGACGCCGATGATAAATGCGAAGGCGATCGACAGGAATCCGACATTGATTTGAGACACACAACTAATGATGATCGCGATCGCAAAAGCGATGACGGAAAGCACCGCAAGATTCATGGTTCGTGGACTTTAGCACGGGATAATAGGGGACGGAGGAGAATTCGAGGATCCCTTGTTGACAAACTCACTTGAAAAAGGGAAGAATCATAGGCTCTGTGTGGAGTTTGAAAGGTAACGGTATGCCCACCTGGAAAGAAAAGCTCTCCGACCGGATGGAGCCCCAACTCGCCGAAGAGATTGATGTTTTTGAGACTCAGATGGCTCTTCGCCGGCAAGGCAAGCTGGACGAAAAGATCTTTGCGGAAACGCGTCTTCGGCGTGGTTGTTACGGCCAGCGTTACGATAACGGCCATCGCCACGACGGCATTCAAACGCAACAACTTCCCTATTTAGCCGACATGACCAAAGGGCCGGAGACTCTTTGGGATGCGCCGGGAATGCAACGGATCAAAATTCCTTTTGGAGGCCTGACCGCCGGCCAATTGGAAGCGCTTGCCGATACGGCGGAGGAATATTCCGACAGCGTCCTTCATGTAACAACGCGCCAGGATTTTCAGTTGCACTATGTCCACATCGACGACACGCCGAATCTGATGAGGCGTCTTGCGGCGTTTGGGATCACAACTCGGGAAGCCTGCGGCAATTCGATTCGAAATGTCACCGCGTGTCCCTTGTCCGGCGTATGCCGCGGCGAGGCATTCGATGTGACTCCATACGCAAAAGCCACCGCTAAATTCATGCTCGGTCATCCCGATGCTCAGGGCTTTGGCCGGAAATTCAAAATTGCTTTCTCCGGATGCAAGGAAGAAGCCTGCGGCCTCACCAGCATGCACGACATGGGTTGCATCGCGGTAAAGAGACTTGAAAACGGGAAGGAACGGCGCGGGTTTGAATTGTATGTGGGAGGCGGGCTTGGCGCTGTGCCGCAACAGGCGAAATTGTTTACGGAATTCCTGCCTGAAGAGGAATTGCTTCCCATGGCTCAGGCTATTTCACGCGTGTTTGCGCGGCTGGGAGAAAAGAAAAATCGCGCCGCGGCGCGCATCAAATTCCTGATCACGAAACTCGGCATCGACGAATTCCGCCGTCTTGTTCTCGAAGAGCGCAAGATCATGCCGGAAGATCCGCGATGGACGAGCTATCTATCCACCGTCGCCGGCTACCGGGAAACGCCGCAGAAGGAGCCTTCTTCTCTGAACGGTCATGCCCGGCCGGAAGGTTTCGAAGCGTGGTTCCGCACGAATGTTTATCGTCAGCGTCAGGATGGGTATGTGGTCGCGACCATCACTCTGCCGCTTGGCGATTTATCAGCGGCGCAGTGCCGGCAGTTTGCGGAAATTGCCCGCCGTTTCAGCGGAGACAACATCCGGACGACTGTCGAGCAAAACCTCGTTCTGCGATGGGTCAGCGAAGCCGATCTTCTCGATCTGTATCGAGAGTTGAAGCGCATTGGATTGGGAGACCCTGGCGCCGGCACGATCGTGGACATTGCGGCGTGCCCGGGTACGGACACGTGCAAACTCGGCATTGCGTCTTCCCGAGGTCTCGGCGCAGAAATCCGGAGCCGGCTCACCGAAAAGTTCTTCACGCTCGATGATGCGGTCAGGAATCTCCGCATCAAGATCAGCGGCTGCTTCAACTCCTGCGGACAGCATCACGTTGCGGATCTGGGCTTCTACGGCACAAACCGCACGATCGCCAATCGCAAGGTTCCTCATTTTCAGGTTGTCGTCGGCGGGCAATGGCAAAAAAATGCGGGCTCGTACGGGCTGGCGATGGGAACGGTGCCATCGAAGCGGATACCCGACGTCGTCGAATGCATCACCGAACGATTCGTTCGAGACCGTAACGGCGACGAAAGTTTTCAGGAGTTCACAAAGCGCATCGGTAAACAGGAACTTCGAACGATGCTTGAAGGTTTCATGCACGTTCCCTCTTTCGAAACCGATCCTTCGTTCTACTCCGATTGGGGCGATCCGCGTGTCTTCACGCTGGGCGATCTGGGAATGGGTGAATGTGCGGGCGAAGTGATCTCAACTGTTCAGTTCGACCTCGCGGATGCCGAGCGGCTGGTCTTCGAAAGCCAGCTCAAGCTCGAAGAAGAGAACTTCGATGAGGCCGACGCGCTCGCGTATCGCGCGATGCTGCAGGCGGCCTTCGCGCTGGTACGAACAGAATTCCAGGACGTCTCCGATCAGCCGGACACCATCGTCAACGAATTTCGTACGCGCTTCTACGATACGAATCTCCTGGGCGACCGGTATGCCGGCAGTAAATTCGCTCAATATCTGTTCCGGCGCCATGACTCGCCGCCCACTCAACATTCGCGTGATCAGGCTCACCGGTTAGTCGAAGAAGCGCAATTGTTCATCGAAGCGGTGTATGCATGCCGTGATTCGATAACGGAACGCGGCGCCGGGCGAGTCCCATCGCCGGTTCAAGTGGGGAAAGCCGCGAATTGATGGAACTCTATCGCCTCGGCATCAAGTTCTTTGCCGAAGATGCCCGGTCCATCCAGCTTTCGGAGTTCATTCCCGTCTTTCATGGTTGGATTCAAAAACGACTCATCGAAGACCATGTCCTGATCGACGTTCATAATTACAGCCACATCAGTCAGGGACCCGGCATTCTCCTTGTGGGGCACCAGGGCAACTTCAGTTTCGATCTGACGCTGGAGAGGCCCGGCCTTCTCTATTACCGCAAACAGCCGGTGAGTGGATTTGCCGATATCGTCAAACCTGCGGTTCAGGCTTGCCGCCTGCTCGAGGAAGAGAGCAGCTTCCGGAATCGCCTCCGGTTCACAATGCATGAAGCGCTTATCGTTTCAAACGACCGCCTTGCCGCGCCAAACAACGCCGAAACGCTGGCCTCGATAGAATCTTCGCTGAATGCCGGCCTGGAGCAGACCTTGAAGTCTCATTTCAAACTGGCGCAGGTGAGCAACGATCCGAAAGAGCGGCTGACGATTCGCGCGACCTCCCGGTAATTCAGCCCTTATACCGTGGATAGCTTCCCAGGACTCTCACGGACTTCGATTGGGATCCCAGTTCGTTGAGTGCTTCGGCAATTGCGGGCGAATCGGCGCGTCCGATCAAATCCAGATAGAAGAGGTATTCAAACGGTGAGCCGCGCAACGGCCGGCTCTCGATTTTCGCCAGATCGACCCTGCGTTCGGCGAAGGGACGGAGGGCGTGATACAGAGTGCCGGGTACGTTGTTAACGCTGAGGACAATCGTCGTTTTGAATCCGGTTTCGGATGTTGAAGGCACGTTGGCCAGCTTTGGCGGCGTGATGAGAAGAAAGCGGGTGTAGTTCTCCGAATGATCCTGAATGGAATCGGCAAGGATGACTCCGCCATAAACCTGAGCGGCGCGTCTGCTCGCGACGGCGGCGGCATCACGCAATCCTTCGCGCATGACGCTCTCGACGGCTCCAGCCGTGTCATAAACCGAAACCGGCTGAATTTGAGGATGCTTTCGAAAGAACTGCTCGCACTGGGCTAATGCCACGGGGTGCGACATCGCTTTTCGAACGTCATGGATGGCCACACCGGGCGGGGCAATCAACGCAAAAACAATGTGCCGCACTGTCTCGCCGACAATTCTTAAATCATGTTCAAAGAGAAGGTCGTAACAGCGGTGGATCGAGCCTGCCAGTGTGTTTTCGATGGGCACAACACCATACTTCGCCTCGCCGCGTGTCACGGCGCTGAAGACGTCTTCCAGCGTATCCCTGGGCATGAGGTTCGCTGAAGACGACAGCAGGTCGATGGCGGCATCCTCACTGTTGGCGCCGCGCGTGCCTTGATATGCAGCGTCGTACATACACGGGGATCATATCAGGGCAGCCGTTTCGAGAATGCTAGAATCTAGGTTGCATGTCGAAGAGACTGTCCAACATTAATGTCGCTATCCTTGAACATCGTTTCACTAAGGAATTTGCGACACTTTTCGAACGTCAGGGCGCGACAGTGTTTGCGTGTCCGATGCTGGAGGAGAGGCCGGCTGAGAATCGCCAGGAACTTCAGGACTTCGTACGGCGGACAGTATCGGGCCAATTCGACATGATCATTTTCCTGACCGGAGTCGGAGCAAAATTTCTGATTTCCGAAGCAGAGGCGTCCGGACTCAAGGACGATTTTCTGCGCGCTCTTGAAGGATTGACGATCGTCGTCCGCGGACCCAAGCCGGTGGCTGCGTTGCGGCAGGTTGGTGTTCATGCGGATATTGTGCCGGCGAACCCGACAACAGAAGGTGTCATTGAAAGCCTGGATTCGAGCGATCTTCGCGGCCGGCGCGTCGGAGTGCAGTTATACGGCACGCCCAATCCTCAACTCGCCGCGATGCTGGAAGCGAAGGGAGCGAAAGTCACGACCGTTCAAGTTTATGCTTACGGCACCGCTTCGGATTCCGCAGCGGTCGAAACATTCATCGGCAGGATTATCAACGGTGAGATTCGCGTGATCGCATTTACAAGCAGTCCGCAGGTTCGAATGCTCTTCGATTTTGCATCGCAGTTTGGGAACTCGGAAGCTCTTCAACAATCCCTGCGCGAGAAAGTTGTGATCGCCTCGATCGGTGAAGTGACAACCCGGGCTCTTGGCGAGAAACACCTCACGCCGAAGATTGTGCCTGCGCAATCGAAGATGGCCGCGCTGGCACAGGCCGTCGCGGACTTTTTTTAGCGGCACGAGTGGCATGTTTTTTCCGGTCTATCTGAATCTCAAAGCAAAACGCGTCGTCGTTGTGGGCGGCGGTGAAGTCGCGGAGCGAAAGGTGCTGTCGCTGCTCGGCACGGGCGCGCTCATCGTGGTCATCAGCCCACGGTTCACCGCGAAGCTCGAGGCTCTCGCCGCCGAAAACCGCATTCAGGCGCACCGCCGAAACTATGTTCACGGCGACTGCGCGGGAGCCGTTCTGGTATTTTCGGCCGTGGATGATCCTGAAGCCGGCAGAAGCGTCTGGAAGGAGGCGTCGGAAGCGAATATTTTCATTAATACTGCGGACCAACCTTCGTTGTGCGCGTTCATTATGCCCGCAGTGGTTCAGCGGGGGAACATCGGCATAGCGATTTCCACCGGCGGATCCAGCCCCGCATTGGCAGCGCGTCTGGGCCGGAAGATTTCAAGACTCATCGGTCCCGAATACGCTATTCTCGCTGACTTGATGGCACGGGCCCGGAGCAGCGTACGTGCCCGCATTCAGAACGAAGAGGAACGCAAGGCTGTGCAATACCGGATTCTCGATTCCAACGTCCTGCAGTTGTTGAGACGGCATGATCTCGCCGGCGCCGAACACCGGTTACAGGAGATTATCGAAGAGTTCATTTGCGAGGGAAAAAGAGCGTGAAGCAACCGGGCACTGTGTACATCGTCGGCGCGGGCCCTGGAAATCCGGACCTGATCACCGTGCGCGGATTGACCTGCCTCCGCCAGGCGGATGTGGTGATGCACGATCGCCTGATCGATCTGCACCTGCTCGAAGAAGCAAAAGCAAACGCCGAAATCATCAATGTTGGAAAAGAAGTCGGCGAAACGCTTCGTCAGACCGACATCAACTGGCTGATGATTGAAAAGGCGCGCGAGGGCAAAAGTGTTTGCCGGTTAAAAGGAGGCGATCCTTTTGTTTTTGGACGCGGCGGCGAGGAAGCGCATTCCCTTGCCGAGGCGGGCATACCGTTTGAAATCGTTCCCGGCGTATCGAGCGCGATCGCCGTTCCCGCATATGCCGGTATTCCCGTAACGCATCGCGACCACGCGCACTCGTTCATGGTCGTGACGGGAAGCCCCTCCCATGATTTCAGCTCGCCGGACTGGCGGGCGGCTGCGACGTTGCTGCAGGCGGGCGGCACCGTCATCGTGCTCATGGGTCTCGGGCGCCTGAAAGATATTGGAGACAATCTCGTCTCACAGGGGTGTGCCGCGACCATGCCCATTGCCGTGATTTCACGCGGTACCTATCTGATTCAGGATTGCCGCACGGGAACTCTCACAAACATCACAGACCAAATCCAGGATTTGAAGCCGCCTGCCATTATTGTGATCGGTGAAGTTGTTGCGCTGCGGCATCAGATTCAATGGATGGAGCTCGCCGAGAAATATTTCTGAACATGACCCTCAATGAATTTCGCCAGATTCGAACTCGTATCCAACCGCATGTGCGTTTGACCCCGATTGTTCCCAGTGAAATCCCCAACGTTTTTCTGAAGCTGGAGAACCTGCAACATACACACTCGTTCAAAGTGCGCGGCGCTTTCGCGAATGTTCTTGATCTCGCCGGCAGGCGGGATAAGCGCACCGTGCTCACGGTGTCCGCCGGCAATCATGGACAGGCGATCGCAAGAGCCGCGTCGGCTTTCAAGCTGAAATGCATGGTTGTTGTGCCCGAAAGCGCGCCCAAAACGAAAATTGAAGCGATTCAAAGTTACGGCGTCGATCTGCGTATTCAGGGCTCGAACTACGACGAAGCGGAAGCGTTCACTCTTGAGCTTGCAGCGAACACAGATCAATACGTTTTTGTCTCGCCGTACAACGACAGGCTTGTCATTCTGGGGCAAGGCTCGCTCGGGCTTGAAATCATCGAGCAAATGGAAAACGTTTCAAGCATTGTCGTGCCGATCGGTGGAGGCGGTCTTGCGGCGGGCATTGGCGCTGCCGCGAAACAGTTGAAGCCGGATATCCGCGTGATTGGCGTTCAAGCTGAAAACTCAGCGGCGGTCTATCACTCCCTGAACGCCGGGCACATGGTGCAGGTTCCCGATCTGCCGTCGATTGCGGATGGCATTGCCGGCAACATCGACCTTCAAACGATGACGTTTCCGCTCATTCAGAAATATGTGGATGACGTTGTGCTTGTTTCGGAGGGAGAGATTCGATCTGCAATGGACCATCTCCTCTATCGTGAAAAACTGCTCGTTGAAGGATCTGGCGCGGCGGGTTTGGCCGCAATCGCCGAGGGCAAGATTCGAATCTCAGGACCATCCGCTGTAGTGATCACCGGTGGAAACATCGACAAGCCGGAGTGACGCCGGTTCATCTGTGTTAGAATTTTTTCTTTTGTGCAACAAAAATGCCTGATGCAGAGTCCACGCCCTCATTGGATTTCATTCGAGCGAGAGTCGCTGCGGACATCAAAGCGAACAAATACGAGGGACGTGTGCATACACGGTTTCCTCCCGAACCCAACGGATATCTTCATATCGGTCATGCAAAATCGATCTGCCTGAATTTCGGAGTTGCCGCGGAAAACTCCGGATTGTGCAATCTCCGGTTTGACGATACGAATCCCAGCAAAGAAACGGTCGAATTTGAAGAATCCATCCAGAAAGATGTGCGATGGCTCGGGTTCGATTGGGACGGCCGGATGTTTTACGCCTCGGATTATTTCGAAAAACTTTACGAGTACGGCGTGCACCTTATCAAAGACGGCAAAGCGTACGTCGACAGTTTAAGCGCGGACGAAATCCGCGAGCATCGCGGAACTCTGACAGAACCCGGCAGAGAGAGTCCTTATCGCAATCGTATAGTCGAAGAAAACCTCGGGCTTTTCGAACGCATGCGCGCCGGCGAATTTGAAGACGGAACGCACGTGTTGCGGGCGAAAATCGACATGACATCGCCGAACATCAACATGCGCGACCCGGTATTGTTCCGGATCATGAAGGTGACGCACTACCGGCAAGGTACGAAGTGGGTTGTCTATCCGATGTACGACTACGCTCATCCCATTTCGGATGCGCTGGAACACATCACGCATTCTCTCTGCACCCTGGAATTCGAAGACCATCGTCCGCTCTACGACTGGTGCCTGGACAATCTGCCTGTTCCGTCGCGGCCTGAACAAATCGAATTCGCCCGATTGAATCTCAGCTACACCGTTTTGAGCAAGAGAAAGCTGCTGACGCTCGTGACGGAAGGAACCGTCAAGGGATGGGACGATCCCCGAATGCCGACGCTCAGCGGTCTTCGCCGCCGCGGCTACACGCCCGAAGCGATTCGAAATTTCTGCGAAGCGATCGGCGTTGCGAAACGCGACGCGATCGTCGATGTCGCGCAACTCGAACACGCAATTCGAGACGATCTCAACAAACGATCGGCGCGCGTGATGGCGGTGCTGCGGCCGCTTCGAGTGGTGATCGAGAACTATCCTGAAGGCGAAACGGAAGAACTCGAAGCCGTCAACAATCCCGAAGATCCTGCCGCAGGCAAGCGCAAAGTTCCTTTCAGCCGCGTGCTCTATATCGAACAGGAAGATTTTCGAGAGAATCCTCCCAAACAATTTTTCCGACTGGCGCCGGGCCGCGAAGTGCGCTTGAGGTACGCGTATTTCATCACGTGCAAAGACGTGGTGAAAGACGCAAACGGCAATGTCGTCGAACTTCGATGCTCCTATGATCCGGCAACGCGCGGTGGGGATTCTCCGGATGGCCGGTCGCCCAAAGCAACCATGCATTGGGTTTCAGCAAGCCACGCCATTCCGGCTGAAGTTCGCTTGTACGACAGATTGTTTAATCAGGAGCGTCCAGACAACGATTCGCCGATCAATCCGAATTCCCTGGAAATCCTGACGCCGGCTCAGGTGGAACCGGGATTGAAATCCGCGAAACCCGGCGACCGTTTTCAATTCGAACGGCAGGGATACTTCTGCGTCGATTTGGATTCGAACCCGGGCGCTCTTGTGTTCAACCGTACGGTGACGCTGAGAGATACCTGGGCCAGGATCGAAAAATCACTCAAGAAGTAATGGCCATGACTTCAACGTGGCTCGCGCGCATCCGGTCCGTCGATGTGCGCATTATCGCTTCAGTCTTTGCAGCACTCCTTTTGATCGTGGGTGTGATGTGGACGATACCTACAACTCCAAGTTCCAATAATTTTTCTTTCGATCCTGTACGCCGGGATGTGTCGAATGCCAGGCCGATCGCACCCGATCATGCGGTACAGGGGAACATCGTCGATGGCAGCGATTCCGACTATTACCGCGTTACTTCGGGTTCGTCGGATACGCGGCTCGAACTGCATTCACACGGTGTGTCCGGCGGACTCATGCCGGCTTTGCGAGTCTGGAACTCAACGAAAAACATCGTCGGAGAAAGTAACGCCGACAGCATGGCTGTTCCCATTCAACCAAACGCTACCTACTACGTCCAAATCTGGGGTCTGCGCAGTACCACAGGCGCCTATGATTTGACTGTTCACCTCGCACACTCGCAATGAGACTCCTGGTTCCAATCCTTTGTCTGGCTTTGCTTGTCACTGCGGCCGCGGCGCAGGAGGACGATCTTCCTTCGCCGACTCCGGTTCCTTTTACCGCCGAACCGCGGCAGGCGCAGTGGCGCCTGGGATTCGATCTCGGAAACATTGAGATATTGGAAACACCCGAATTGAATCCGGAAAATGATTTCAAGGCGGCTGTTCGCGAAGCGGAACGGATTCTTCCGCATCCTCTTCTGAGTTTTGGCCTCGCATTGCTGCCGTACATGAAAGTCAACACGCGATCCCAGCAGCTCGTGAACCCCCGGCAGTGGACTCTTTTGAACCTGCAGAACCGGACGCGGCAGCGAACCTTTCAGGGAATCGGAGTCTTTATGGGAGACAGGATGACGACAACCGAAGGCGGATATCATCTCGTCTCGACGCTCGCGATGCCGAGGGATCCATTTGTCGGTCTTCGGAAGGAACCCTCGCCGGATGATTTGATCGTAGGCTTCGCGGGAAATCCGAAAGGCAAGCTCCAGCTTCGAACAAAACTTTCCGAGACAAAATGGGAAAATCTTCTGCCGGTCGAGGATCCGTCGGGACTACCCGCCGGATACGAGGCCGCCAAA
This sequence comes from uncultured Solibacteraceae bacterium, assembly GCA_964633285.1. Classification (GTDB taxonomy): domain Bacteria; phylum Acidobacteriota; class Terriglobia; order 20CM-2-55-15; family 20CM-2-55-15; genus 20CM-2-55-15. The sequence goes on from CAZWGA010000043.1 coordinate 27,829, forward strand.
GAACTGCTGGACCCGCATGATCCCGGCGGCAGTGAGCGTTTTCTTTATGGAACATCGATCGAAGCTTCGATTCGAAATCGCATCGGCAAACTGTGGATTCTCAACTACAGCCAGCCGGATACGACAAAGGGAAGTCATCCCTGGGGAGTCTTTCTCGAAGAGCCGGGCGGCCTTCAACCGCTGTACGTTTTCAAGCCCGCCGCGGGCGAGACGCAGTATGTCGCTTATGCCATAGCAACGGTAGATCTCAATGGTGACGGGACCGACGAACTGATTGTCGAGGCGAGCTATCGAATCGGAACTGCATACAAGGTTATTTCATCGGTTGGCGGCAAATACCAGGAGATTCATACGTCGTATTATCGGGGTCCCGCATCGTAAAGAGGAGCGTGCCATGAGAATACTGTTCATCCTTGCTTTGTTACCGCTCGTCGTTGCCCAGAGCAATGATCTCGATCAGCGCTTGTCCAAATGGCAGCAGGTGAAGATGCCTTTCGACTCATCGGCGCTGAGCGCACGCGAACGAAAGTTGGTGGAAAAGCTTGTTGAAGCGTCGCAATACCTCGACGCGATTTACTGGAGGCAAAGCGATCCCGATGGACTCGCGCTTTACAAGTCGACTCGTGATCCGAAGCTTCGCCGCCTGTTGATGATTCACGGAAGCCGATTCGATCTAATCGATGAGAATCGGCCCTTTGTTGGAAACGAGCCCATGCCTCCGGGGCGCGCTCTGTATCCAAAAGGTCTCACGCGGGAACAGATCGAACAGTACGTGAAAGCCCATCCGGAAAAGAAGGACGAGATCTACAACCCGTATACAGTGGTGGAACGCCGCGGCGCCGATCTTGCCGGGCGGCCTTACCACGAAGTCTTTCGGCAGTTCGTGCAACCCATGGCGAAGGCGCTGCGCGAAGCCGCCGCGCTCAGTGACGACAAGGCATTCGCGAAGTTTCTGGAACAGCGCGCAGACGCTTTTCTCAAAGACGATTACTATCAAAGCGATCTGCTTTGGCTCGACCTCAAGGATCCAAAGTTCGACGTGATCTTTGCGCCTTATGAAACGTATCTCGACGATCTTCTCGGCGTGAAAACGTCATATGGCGCGGCCGTGCTCATCCGCAATGAGGCAGAGAGCCGCAAGCTTGCTGTCTATCAGCAGTACGTTCCCGATATTCAGGACGCGCTGCCGCTTCCCGTAGCCGATCGTCCTTCGAAGCGCGGCCATGCAACGCCGATGGAAGTCATGGACGCGCCGTTTCGCTCCGGCGATTTAAGGCACGGGTATCAGGCAGTCGCGGACAACCTGCCCAACGATCCCAGAATTCACGAGCAGAAGGGTTCGAAGAAGATCTTTTTCAAAAACTTCATGGATGCTCGCGTCAATTACGTGATCCTGCCCATCGCGAAACGATTAATGCAAAGTGATCAGGCGGCCAGGGCTTCCGGAGAAGGTTATCTCGCGGCAGTCCTCCTGCACGAAATCTCTCACGGCCTCGGGCCGGCGTTTGCGCGGCAGAACGGGAAGCAGGTGGACATACGCGAAGCCATCGGGCCGGTCTACAGCGGACTCGAAGAAGCCAAAGCCGATGTGGTCGGGATGTTCGGATTGAAGTGGCTTGTGGATCGAGGCGCACTGCCTAAAGACCGGCTCGAGGAATACTATGCTTCCTACGTCGCGGGTATTTTTCGCACGCTGCGTTTCGGAACCGGCGAAGCACACGGCCGCGCAGAAATGATGGAGTTCAATTACCTGTCGCAGGAAAAAGCCATCGTGCGCGATGCCTCCACCTCACGTTATCGCATCGACTACGCACGAATGCCCGCGGCAATCGCTCAACTTTCAAAAGAACTGCTCGAAATCGAAGCTACTGGAGATCGCGCTCGCGCCGAGAACTGGTTCAAGCGCTATGACGTTATGCCGGGCGATCTGAAGGCTGCCCTTGAAAGCGCGAAAGATGTTCCGGTCGATATCGATCCGGCTGGGTCGATTCCAGAACCCGTGAAATAAGCGGCTATTTCTTTTTCAGTTCGTCATAAGCCTTTTGGAGGTTCATCTTCGCACTGGCATATCGCTCGTCGACTGTGACGACGTAACCTTTGAATTTGGCTGGAATCTTGTATTCCGCTGCAGCCTGATCGACAGTCTTGCCCGCTTTCATTTCCTTTGTGGCGAAAGCGCCAAAATCCGCGCTGAAATCGGCGTACTCTTTCAAATCCGCCCATGGCAGGGGCGTGGTAATGTGTCCGGTAATAACCGTATCCACGTTCTTCACGGATTTGATGACCTTGCTCAAAGTCTCCGCATGTTTGAAAGCGTCGCCGCCGTTGTCCGTATCGATATAAGGCAACGCCTTCCACGCGAAAACATCACCTGCATGTATCGTACGAAGGGCTGGAAAGACAACGAACGTATCACCACTGGTGTGAGCGGGCCCGAAATAGTAGAGATCAATCTCGTCCTTGCCGCTGCCCATGGTGAGTTTATCTTTGTAAGTACGCCTGGGAAGGAACCGGGCTTTCTCGCCTTTGAACTCGTCCATCTTCACCATGTTGGCTTTGGTATTTTCCTGGACGACGCTGTCCACCATTGCGCCGAAGAATTCATTGCTGCCGGTATGGTCGCTGTGGGTGTGGGTATTGATGATCGTCGTCACGGGTTTGTTGGTAACTGACTTTATGCGCTGCAGAATGGTCGGCCCCCAACCCGGAAGTTTCGTATCGACCACGACAACACCGGTGTCCGTAATAAAGACGCCAGTGTTACCTCCACTGAATGCGTTCGGATCAGCGAGACCCGAACCGGTGATCATGTAAAGGTTGTCCTTAACTTTCTCGATCTTCGTCGCAGCCAATGCCACTGCCGATGGACCCGACGGTGGCGCCTGAATTCCCGCAACAGCAATCGAAAAACTTCCAACTGCAAGCAACCCGGCCAGTACAAACCATCGCTTCATTTCCGTTTCCTTTCTTTCACGAATTCGCCCGTAATGTATGCAACACCAACCTCTATTGCAAGGAGCAACGTTGCGCTATGCCATCCATAGCGATATATTTGGCGGCACTTTGAATCTGGAGGGCCGATGCGGACGTTTCCGCTCTTTTGCATCTTGATCTGTTGTATCGGGGCTGTGACGCTTACCGCACAGGAAGGTCATCCTCTTTCAGGAACGTGGGCGGGTGATTGGGGTCCGAGCACAGCACAACGCACTCACGTTACGCTTGTGATGAACTGGGACGGAGATAAAGTAACCGGCATCATCAACCCAGGTCCAGACGCCATTACCCTTGGGGGAGTTTTTCTTGATGTGACGAACTGGACGGTACGCTTCGATGCCGATGGCAAGGACTCGTCGGGCAAGGCGGTTCACATCACCGCGGAAGGCAAGCTCGAGGATATCGGTTCTTATCACCGGATTCTCAGGGGCAGTTGGACTCAGGGGCCGGTCAAAGGTGATTTCAAAGTCACGAGGGATTAACGAATTGCGCCCGGAACGAACATATTTCCTTGCCGCTGTTGCCCTGTCTCTATGTGTTTTTGCTGCTGCTGCGTCCGCACAGCGCTCTTCATCGGGAGTCTACGACCGCGAAAGAAAAATCAAACTTGAAGGGACTGTGACGCGAATCGATTGGACAAATCCTCGCGCGTTTTTCTTTATCGATACACGAGACACGAACACGACAATCACGAACTGGGCCATCGAGATTGCAAATCCGATCGATCTTGAAAAAGACGGCTGGAAACGAAACTCACTGCATATTGGCGATGGGGTCACAGTAGAGGCAATTCCTTCTCGAGGTCCCACACGGCAGGCGCTCGCAACTTCTGTTGTCGTGAAGGGCACGGGAAAACGCATTTTCGTTCCGGGGCCGAAGCGAGTTGCGGCTGCATCCTCCGCGCCTGCGCCTCGCTGGCCGAACGGTCACGTGAGACTCGGCCCCCCGCCGGGAAAGAAAGGCTATTGGGGAACCGCGAGCGCAAAAACTCTGATGGAAAGCACCCTGGTGAACGTTTCCGTCAACGATGAAGGTTTATTGACGAACCTTTCCGATGCGGACAAAGTCGCCCCGTTCAAACCCTGGGCAAAGGCCATCTACCTGGAACGTCAGCGCAATCTTTTGAAGAATGACCCGTACGCGCGCTGCCTGCCCCCGGGCGGCCCGCGCCAGTTCCTCGCTCCCAATGGGTTTCAGTTTATCGAGCAGCCGGAATTGGGACGTATCCTGGTACTGCTGGGTGGCGGGAATCGCAACTGGAGAATCATTTACACCGATGGGCGCCCTGTCGCTCAGCCGGCGGACGTGGTTCTCAGCTATTACGGCACGTCTGTTGGACGATGGGAAGGTGACACGCTTGTCGTCGATTCCGTCGGCTACAATGAACACTTCTGGATGAGCACCGGCGGCCTTCCCCATTCGGAAGCTCTTCATCTCACCGAACGGTTTTCGCGGCCTGATTTGAATACACTGAAATATGAAGTCACGGTGGATGATCCGAGAACATACACAAGAACGTGGAAAGGTGGCTGGACTGTAAAGTGGGTTCCCGATGAAGAAATTCAGGAATACTTCTGCGAAGACAATGCAGAATCGACGTTTGTAAGGTAGCGCTCGACCTGAAGCGCTCAGGAGAAACAAATGAGAATTCGAACAGTTTGCTTATTTCTTGCTTTGGCTGCCGCGACTGCAGCAGTAAAGCCGCTCGCGGCGCATCATTCGTTCGATGCCGAGTATGATTCCAAAAAAATTGCGACGGTTACCGGGATTGTTACGAAACTCGATTGGATCAATCCTCACGCGTACGTCTATATCGATTCGAAAGACGAAACAGGCGCAGTGAAGAGTTATCGCATCGAAATGGGACCGCCGTATGCGCTCGTGCGCGGCGGATGGAAGCGCGACACGATCAAGATCGGCGACAAGGTCACCGTCGAAGGAGCAGCGCTTGCCAAAGACGGGACCAATGCGGCGGGGTCATTGCAAACAACTTCGATGACATTGTCCACCGGCCAGAAACTGGTCATGAGGTAAATGTGACTTTTGGCTCAAGGCTCCTTACGGCATTCGCGTTGATTTGCCTGGTTGGAGAATTGTCGTTCGCCCAAAGAGGACAACGAGGCGGCAACCCGTCGAATGCACAGCCCGCAGCACCAAGCGAGCCGGCGCCGCGCTGGCCCGACGGAAAAGTCAATCTCGGATCTGCGCCGGGCAAGAAAGGATACTGGGAAATCCGGCCCGGACTGGGTGGATTCCCAAGACCCGCCGATGTGCCGTTCCAACCGTGGGCTCGAGCCGTCTACAATTATCGGCAGGCCACCGATACCAAAGACTCTCCACTCGTCGCCTGTAAACCTGCCGGCGGTCCGACATTCTTCAATGCGCCGGGTTTTGAAATTGTGGACGTTCCCGAAGTGAAGAACATTTTCATTTTAAATATCGCCGGGCCGCATTCCTGGCGCGTGATCTACATGGATGGACGCGCACACCCTCCTGCGGATGATCTGCGCCCTACGTTTCTTGGGCACTCCATTGGACATTGGGAAGACGATACGCTTGTCATCGACACTGTCGGCTTTAACGAAAAAATCTGGGGAGCGGGATCATTCCCGACAACGGCAAAGCTTCATATTGTCGAAAAGATATCCAGACCCAATCTGAAGACGTTGACCTATGAAATGACAATCGACGATCCCGGCGCCTATACGAAACCCTGGTCCGGCCGCTGGACGATTTCAGAAACAACCGCTTCCAAATGGATTACCGATGGTGAACTGTTCGAATACATCTGTCAGGATGCAAGGTAACGATGAGTTGGATTAAAGCACTTCACGTCACAATCGCCGCCATCATCCTTCTCGGAGCATCTCTCTTCATTTTTGATGCGATGAATCCTGAGACGCCCGATCCAGTCGTCGTGTTGCGCCTCGCCGAATTCAGCAAGACTTTCTTCGCGGCGATTCAGTTCATCGTTGGCATTCACGTTGTTCGCAGAGCGTGCGCTTCGGATCTCCACATTACGGCATCGGGCTTTTTGCCGGATGCGGATTCCATCGCAGAACAACGTCAAGTCTGTTCCATAGAGATGACCTGCATCCGCCGCTGCTAGCCTCGGCCCTCTCTCCACTAACGACTTTCAAACAATCAAAAAATCTTCCTCTTATTGCGCCGGTTAATGGCGTGGAGACGGGATAACTCTTATGTTAGTGATCCTTCGATTTCATTGCGAACAGTGCGCGGCAGACTGGGTTCTACAATACGAAGAAACTGACGGAACCGAACAAACCTGGACCTGTCCCGATTGCGGGATAACCCGCACCATCGACGGAACGCAAAAAACGACGCAGCGCGTGGGAAGCAACTCGAAACCAAACGTGGTTCAACCGGTGAATTCCTGACCATTCCTGATTGAGTACTTTAGTCCCAAACTCGCTACGGCAGTACTTTTTTGCCATTTCATTCGATTTGCCTTACGTGCATAGTAGAGGCCTATTTTTTGAGCGGAATTGCGCGGAACCACGTCCGGAAACTCGATTGAGCGTACGGACAATCCCATGCAGGATGCAAGACCCTAAAACTGCGTGATCTACTATTCCCTTTCGCCGCCAATGTCGATCTCGTCGAAAGGAAAATGGTGATGGACTCCGCGAGGTTCTGGGAGAAGGGATATCCTCTGTCGAACGTGAATTGCTCCGATGGCGTTGCAGCGATAAAAGCGACAGCGAAGAACGCTGGCAGCATTCCGGCGACGCGTCTTTTCGAGTACTTTCGACTTCCGGAAATCCTCCCGAATTTCGGTGTGACCGAAACTCTGACGGAGCCCGCCGGCTTTTTCCGTTTTGGTGCAGACGTCGTCTGCTTTGGCCGGTCGGCGGTCACGCCTCGTTCGGCGGTGAACGGGAATCTTATGGACTCCTTATCGCGTGTTCGTTACACATCGCGGCAGGCAGTCCTGCCTTTCGATCTGAATCAGGTGACAGACAACCTGCGTTACGAGCGCTACATGGTGGACTCCAGTTGGCATGAACGGATTCAGAATTCCCCTATTCGAAAAGTCTATTACCTGCTGCGCCCGCTGTTGTCCGTGGCAGTCCGGAAACACATTCAAAAGCTTTATCTCAAGGACTGGGAAAGCATTGCTTTTCCCACATGGCCTGTGGACCGGACTGTTGATTCTCTATTTCAGGAAACTCTAAAAATCGCGATGACGGCCGCCGGAATCGATCGATTGCCTTTTATCTGGTTTTGGCCCAATGGTCATAACGCTGCCGCGATGGTGACCCATGATGTGGAGACCGCGACCGGAAGAGACTTCAGCGGCGGCCTGATGGATATCGATGATGCGTATAAGCTGAAGTCCTCATTTCAGGTTGTGCCGGAAGAGCGATACGAAGTTCCTGCAGATTTTTTGCAATCGATCAGGAGTCGCGGATTCGAAATCGGCGTGCATGGCCTCAATCACGATGGAAATCTGTTCAGCGACCGCGAATTGTATTTGCAGAGAGCGCAGAAAATTAATCACTACGCGAAGGAATTCGGATCGATTGGTTTTCGATCTCCATCGATGTATCGCAATGTCGATTGGCTCAGCGAGCTGGATTTTTCCTACGATATGTCGCTGCCGGGTTCCGGCAGAATGGAACCTCAACGGGGTGGATGCTGCACGGTGATGCCGTTCTTTCTCCCCGGAGGCATGACGGAACTTCCCCTGACTACAACACAGGATTACAGCCTGTTCCACATCATGGGCGACTATTCCACGAATTTGTGGCAAAAGCAGATCCGCATCATCACCGAGACGCACGGACTGATGACGATTCTTATCCATCCCGATTACGTGACCTCGGGCCGCGCTCAGGACAGTTACAAAGAACTGCTTGAACTCCTATCCCGGGTTCGATCGGACAACAATGTCTGGATGCCGCTCCCTCGTGAGGTCGACCGCTGGTGGAGGGAAAGAAGCCAGATGCATCTGGTTGGCGAAGGCAAAAACTGGCGAATCGAAGGAACCGGTTGCGAGCGCGCTCGTGTTGCGTACGCGTCTCTCGATAGCGATCGCCTGGTCTACGAGATTCAATAAAGCGCCTCGCGGTCTCTCGTCTCCCTGCCGTCTTCATCTACAATAGCTGCCGATATGCTCGAAACGCTTACTCAGGATTTGCGGTACAGCTTGCGCGTTCTTGGAAAGAATCCGGTCTTTATGCTGATTGCCGTCGGAACGCTTGCCCTCGGAATTGGAGCGAACACTTCCGTCTTCAGCCTTCTCAACGCGATTCTGCTGCGGCCTTTGCCTTACAACGATCCGGACCGTATCGTGACGGTTTGGAATTCATTCCCGGCGGCCGGCGTTCGCAAATTCGGGGTCGCATATAAAAATGTCAGCGACTGGAAAGAGCGGAATCACGTATTCGCTCCTCTCGCGATTTATCAGGCGGCGTCGAATACGAGCCTCAATCTGACCGGGGTTTCCGGGCCGGTCAGGATTCAGGGCGCACGCGCGACCGGTGATTTTTTTCAGGCACTCAATGTAGCGCCACTCAACGGACGAATAATCACGGCAGATGACGAGGAACCCGGCAGAGATCATGTCGCGGTCGTTGGCTATAACCTGTGGCGGCAGTATTTCGGTGGTGACTCCCAGATCGTCGGGAAGACCATAAAACTCAATGACGAAGATTACTCGGTAATCGGCGTCATGCCGCCGGGCTTTCAATTTCCAAGCGGCCTGGAAATGCCGGCCGGGCAGCAATTCGCCGCGGCCACGGAGATCTGGACACCGCTTACCCGGCCTGCTCCCACGACTCAGAACGACCGGATCACAAACAGTTTCAGAGCAGTGGCGCGCCTCAAACACGGAGTTTCCGCGGCACAGGCTCAAAGTGAGATGAGTCTGATCACACAGTCGCTTGTAGGCGAACACCCGTCGGAGTTGCAGGGACTGCAAGTCGTCGTCACCACCATGAAGGAAAATCAGGTCGGCGAACTGCGGCCGGCGCTGATTCTCCTGCTGGCGGCTGTAGCGTTAGTTCTGCTGATCGCCTGTGCGAACATTGCGAACCTCCTGTTGTCCCGTTCGACTGCGCGTCAGCGCGAATTCATTGTTCGGGCCGCGCTGGGCGCCGGGCGAGGGAGAATCGTCCGGCAACTCCTGACCGACAGCCTTGTACTGTCACTGTTGAGTGGCGTGCTGGGACTTGGTCTCGCGTTCATTGCCAATCGCGTGCTGGTAACGGTCGGGCCGGCGAATATTCCGCGTCTCGGCGAAGTTAACATTGATCTTCGGGTTCTCGCCTTTACGATATTTGTCTCGACAGCCACCGGATTCATCTTTGGCCTCGCTCCCGCGCTCGATGTTTCCGGATCGAATCTGCAGGAAGGAATGAAAGGCGGCGGCCGCTCGATCGCCGGATCCGGGCAGAATTGGCTTCGCAGCCTGCTGGTGGTGTCGGAAGTGATGCTGGTTTTTGTTCTTCTCGTCGCGGCAGGCTTGATGCTGAAGAGTTACCGCCGGCTCATTGAAGTGGCTCCCGGCATCGACGTACATAATGTGCTCACCGCTCGCATTGCCCTGCCGGCGCGATCTTACCCACCTCAGAAAAAACGGACTTTCTATAAGCAACTGCTTGAAGGACTCGCTCACGAAAACGAAGTGCAGTCGGCCGCCATCGTTCGCGACTTGCCGTTCAGCGGCACGGATCCCCGATACGGCTTTACCGTTGAGGGTCGCCCCGCCAACGCCCCGAATGGAGGCGGCTTCACTTTTCGATACCGCATCATCAGCCCCGACTATTTCAAAGTCATGGGGATGCCGTTGATCGCAGGCCGTTACTTCGATGCGCACGACGATCAAAATGGAACAGGTGCGGTGATCATCAATGAAACCGCGGCACGCCGAAGCTGGCCCGGCCAGAATCCACTGGGCCAGGTCGTTCTTGCGATCGGGAATATCGCGCCCGCGCGATGCGTTGTTGTGGGAATTGTGGGTGACGTGAAATTCGGCGGACTAAACAGCGAACCCGATATCGAGTTGTTTTTTCCATATCCACAAATCCCTGAACCCATCATGACCGCGGTGATCGGCAGCATGGCTGTCGTTGTGCGAACCGCAAAGAATCCGGAAAGCGTGGCTCCGGCAATCCGGCGCCAGGTTCTCGCGCTCGACAAAGACATACCGGTTTCGTCGGTGACGACGATGTCGAATCTCGAATCGGACTCGCTGGCTCCTAGAAGATTCCAGATGATGCTTCTCGCAGCCTTTGCGGGGGTTGCGCTGATTCTCGCAGTCGTCAGAATCTATGGTGTCATTTCTTACTGGGTCTTGCAGCGAACTCAGGAAATCGGCGTTCGTATCGCTATCGGCGCGCGGCCTGCCGACATTCTTTGGCTCGTTGCAGGCCGCGGCATGGCGCTCGCATCGGCCGGTGTTGTTCTTGGACTGGCCGCTGCACTGAGCCTGACCCGCCTGATGGCCGGATTGCTTTACGGTGTGGGAACGACCGATCCAGCAACATTTGCAGGGGTCGGCCTGGTACTCCTCTTGACCGCCTGTTTTGCGTGTTGTATCCCCGCGTGGCGAGCAACTCAGGTCGATGCGATTGTTGCGTTACGCATGGAATGATTCAAATGAAAGAAGCCGATATCCACTTCGCCGCAAGTACTCTATGGCAGAAGTGGCAGCAATCGATCCGGATTCGCGAATTGCCCGAACACTGCCGGCCCGCCGATCGCGCCGAAGGATACGCGATTCAGGCAACACTGGCCGAACTGTCCGGGCAAAACGTCGCCGGATGGAAAATCGCCGCAACGAGTTCCGCCGGCCAGAAACACATTCATGTGGATGGCCCGCTCGCCGGACCGCTCCTCGAAAATCGTATTCTGGAGAACGGCGCCACGATTTCGCTTCACCGCAATCTCATGCGTGTCGCTGAAGCGGAATTTGCTTTTCGTTTTCGAAAACATTTGGAAAAGCGGAATCCGCCGTACGAACTGAGCGAAGTGCTGGATGCGGTGGACTCCATGCATGCCGCTATCGAAATTCCGGATTCACGATACGAAGATTACACTCTCGTTGGAGCGCCTCAACTGATCGCCGACGTTGCCTGCGCTCATTGGTTTATTCCGGGCCCGCCGGCAAACGCGCGCTGGCGTGACTTCGACCTGGCGCAGCACAAAGTCGACGGCTATCGAAACGGTGAACTCAAAAGCACCGGCAGCGGAGCAAGTGTTCTGGGCGATCCCCTTATTGCTCTTACGTGGATTGCCAACGAATTGATTCAGTTTGGTGATGGGTTGCGCGCAGGGCAGATTGTCACGACCGGCACCTGCATCACACCGATTCGAGTTGAACCCGGAGATCACGTACGCATGGATTTTGGCGCTTTTGGATCCATTGAGGCGCGATTCTCGTAGCCTACTTTTTCCCCGGCAGCGGCTGAATCGTGGTCTTCACGAGGATTCCGTTTGAAAACTCGGTTTGATCACCAACGTGCTTCCCGGGAGCCGGAAGCAGCCTGGCGCCGAGCGGTTTATTCCATCGATGAGCGAGCGTTGCGACATCACCGAGTATGCGCGCAATCTGATCCTCCGTCACATCGCCGGGCAGCGGCAAGGTATCGACGCCGCCCGCACAAACGGCCGAATAGGCCAAAATGGAATCCAAAGTGAAGGTTCCTTCGGACCAGCGTTTCGCAAGAACGTTGTCCTCCATGATCGGTATCATCAGGCCGGAATAACCGGTCCGCTTCACTGTAGTGGACTGCACGGCCCGGGTAATGATTCCCGAAACCGTTTCTGTTCCAACCGATCCAAACGGCGCGCCGAGAAAATTCTCAATTGCGGTAGCGATCGAACGGTCACCCAAAGGGGCGGGTGTCGCGTCGATGCCTTCGTAGGTCCAGCCCGTTGTCTTCGCCACTTGCATTGCAACAGCTTCAACCTGTTTCGTGTAATTCGACAGGACGGCAGACAGATGCCGCTCGGCTTCAACGGGATCACGATATTGGCGAAAAACATCACCAACGACTTCGGCGCCTTCCATTGCGATCGCGAACGCATGACCCTTTCCCACGTGATATGAGCCGGGATAATACGGACCGAAAGGCTTCATCATGGCTATCGCACCGAAGTTGAAGTTCGCATCACCATGCGGACTCCGTTCGGAAAGCTGCTTAATGATCCGCGCTGCCTGGCGAATAGACTTCCAGTGAATGCCCTGTTCGTCGGCCATGATCAGGTTGGCGTTAACGCTCACCTTCGACAAGATACTCACGGCAAGCGCCGCAGCCGCCGGATCGTCGCTGTCGTGCAGCATCGCCGCACCGATATTCAGCGCGTTTCCGCCCTTTTGCGCCGCTTCTCGCAATTTACCGGTGAATTCAACGGCAGCGGCCGCATCCATCCCTTTCGTGTATTGCGGAAAGGGTTGCGTTGTAAGCCGGCCACCCGCGCCTTCAAATCCCGCTTTATTCAAAGCATCCTTAGCTGCAGACAGAAACTTTTGTGCTTCCTGAATTCTCGCGGAGTAATTCGTCGAATCGATTTCGATGAAAGCCGTGACCGCCCGAATCCTCGGCCGGACTTCGGCGGAATGCGCCACCCGAACATTCGGAGGAAATGCCAACATTGCAAGGCACAAAGCTGCAAGAGTCTTTCGCATAGCAGGTGACCGGGTCATTTCACTTTTTTAATCCATGCCAGGATGGGTCCGGATACCGTCTTGTCCGGAGTGCCGACGGAAAACACCTCGGACATATGGCTCTCGTCCTTCAGATAGAGCATCGTTGGACAATGACCGGCGCCATCTTTGGCTTTGGGACCGTCCTGCTTGCACATTTCATCGTGAAGGGCGATGTCGGAAGCGGCCATGGCGCCTGTAACACCGGGATCCAATTCCGCGCGTGCAAGAAGAACAGCGACCTTCGTTGACTTGAAGCCGGGCAGGTTGGAACGCGCCGCCTGCGTCGCAGCATCAGGTTGTTGACCGCCCCGGCCTCCGCCGCCACCAGCGCCTCCGCGAGCAGGTGCCGGAGTCGCTCCACTCGGTCCACTGATGGCGCCTTCGGTACTTCCCGCCGCAATTCCACATGTTGAAGTGCCGCCTCCAAATGCTCCGCCACGACCTCCTCCTGGTGCGGCAGCCGGAGCTCCCGCTCCTCGGGCTCCGCCGCCACCCTGAGGCGCCCCCAAACCCTGCACGGGATTCCCGGACATGAAGATTGCGCCCTTCACACCGGCACCCTTCGGTCCCCAGAGATCCGAATGACCGATGTAGATTCCCAGGGGTCCGTTTCCGGCCGAGTGCGCCCAGATAAACATGCGATCCGGATTGCCTTTGTATTTCGATACGTTCGCCTGCAGCCACTGAATCATCGTTGAAATGTCCTTGCCGCCGTCATTCCACTCGGTTCCAGTGTGACGCTGAAGGAGAACGCCGACCATTCCGTTCTCAGTGGCCCATCGGCCGATGTTGTCATAGAACGCATTCGCTTCACGTGCCTGCTGTTCGATCTTGTTTCCGGCGCCACCAGGAACGTAGATCAACACCGGACGCGAGCTCCCGCCCTTTTCACCAGTGAATATATCGACGAGGTCTTTCGGATTTGAACCGAACTTTATGTCACGCGCGAGAGCGATTCCCGGATACAGCGAAGCTGTGCTCGCCGGGGCAGCCGTTCCTGGCGCCCAATAGGTGTTGTAGTCATTCTTTGGCATCAAAGGCCGGTACAACTTCGCTGTGCACGGCGGATCCACCACCTGTCCGATCTTTCGCAACTCGGCTTCGATGTTTGCAGGAACCTGCGCGAAAGCACTTGCCGTTATGAATGAGAGCCACAAAAAGAATCTGCCCTTCGGTATATGCATCTTTTCTCCTATTGAAAAACTCCGCTCGCTTTGAAATCACCGGCTTTCACGATGGAGAGGTCATTCACATCAATGTGCTTCCGGAATGCGGCATTCACCTGATTCAACGTAAGCGCACGGATCTTCTCTTCAAGGTTGATGTCCCAGGTGAACGGGCGATCCAGTTCTTCGTGAGTGACCATCAGATTCAACAATGCCGTATCCGTTGAGCGCCCAACGGCGCGAGCATCAAGGTAGGCCTTCTTGGCCTCTGCAAGTTCCGCGGCTGTGAATCCGTTTTGATAAACCTTTTTCAGTTCATCGACGAAACTAGCCTCTACTTTCGGGCCATTGACCGGATTGAGGCTCACTGTTCCCGTCAGCGTCGCGGCATCGCCTTCTTCGGGAACCGTAATGCGCGCGTTTGCGCCATAGCTGAGACCTTCACGATTTCGGATGCGGTCGGCGATGTGCGACGTAATGGGCTCGCCGAACATGTAGCTCGCGAGAACAATGGCCGGATAATCCGGATCGTTTTGCGACAGTTGAAATCGTTCGCCGGCCAGAAACTGCGCGTTCGCCTTATCCGGTGTTTCTATCTTCTCGTTGATCGCGGGCACCTTCCGGAAGGGCGTTATCAGAGGCTTGTACATCTTCGACGTATTCCACGAGCCCAGAAGATCCGCAGCCGCTTTTTGTATGTCTCCCGGCGGCAGGTTACCGACAACGGCGAGCACGCCATAATTAGCCCCATAAAATTCGTCGTGGAACTTCACCGCCTCTTCAAGTGTTGCCTTCTGGATCTCCGGTATCTGCTCTTCGCGTGTCGGCGTATATTGAGCATCCGTCTTTGCGAGCGGACTCAGATGCCGATTCAGGCGTTCCGTCACAATCTGGTTTGGCTCCGTAGGAGGCGCCTCGATCGCCTGCAGCCGCTGCGTCCTGGTTTTTTCGAATTCATCCTTTGGATAAGCGGGTTCCTTCAGGATCTCGACGGCCAGTCGCATCGCCGCGATAAAATTCCCGGCCGGCGCAGTAATGCTGGCGCGGGCGCTGGAGATGGACCCGCCGCCTGCGCCTCCGCCACCGCCGCGCTGGCCTCCGCCACCACCGTTTCCTCCGCCGCCGGTAACGGTCACTTGAGCGTTGAGTTTTCTGAATTCTTCCTGAAGCTGCTGCCGGGTATGGCTTCGCGTCCCCGACATCAACAACCCGCCGGCGAAAGAGGCGTCGCGTCTTCGATTCGCCAGCGTTGTTGCATCACCGAAGCGTAGTTCAATCAGACCCGTCACCATATTGTTGGAAGTCTTCTTCGACAAAACCGCCACTCGCATCCCATTTGCCAGCCGGGAACGGACGATACGGCTGTCGATATTCTGGATTGAAGGATCGAACGATTCCCCGCGCGCCACAGTGACGTCGCTTTTGTAGCTCGCCAGCGTTTTCGCAAGATCCGGCGGAGGCGGCACAATGGTGCGATCCGGATTCATGTCGGGCATGTAATAACCGATTGTCCGATTCGATGGCTTGAGATAGGTCTTTGCTACTCGAACTACATCTGCTGCAGATACGTCGGACAACATCGTGTGATCAAGAAACATCAGCCGCCAATCCCCGGATGCGATCGCATTGTTCAGTGCTCCCGTGGCGATGGCTTGTGAATCCGACAAACTGTTTTCAAGCCTTCGTAAGAGCTGACTTCGAACACGCTCGATTTCATCGGCTGTTGGAGGATTCTTGACGACATCATCGAGCGCCTTCAGAATCGCTTCCCGTGCGGAATCCAGCGACTGATCCTTGCTCAGACTCGCAGACACTTCCACCAGTCCCGGATCATGAGCCTGCTGGAAACCCATGTTGGCCGACTGCGCCAGTTTGGTATCGACGAGCGCTTTCCCCAAACGTCCCTCCGCCTGTCCGCCACCGCCACGGCCTCCACGTCCCCCGCGGCCACCGCCTGCAGGACCATTCATCACTGCAGCCAGTACCTCCAGCGCCGCAGAATCGGGATGCCCCGCGGAGACCGCGTGGAACGCCACGATGATGTTCTGACCTTCGCCGACCCGGCGCAGCGTTACGAAGCGTTCGCCATCCTGCGGCGGTTCCACGGTGTACGTCTGATCCAATACACGCGTGGGCTTCGGGAGTTTGCCCATCGACTCCGCCACCATCTGCAGGGTTTTGGCCTCGTCGATTTTTCCCGTGATGACCAGCACTGCATCATCGGGCTGGTAATACTTCTTGTAGAACGCGGCCAGCCGTTCCACCGGAACCTTTTCGATATCCTCTTTCGAGCCGATCGTGGATTTGCCGTAGTTGTGCCAGAGATAAGCCGTCGCAGCGACGCGCTCGCTGAGAATGGACGCAGGATTGTTCTCGCCGCGCTCAAACTCATTGCGAACCACCGTCATTTCGGTATCCAGAAGTTGTTTCGTGAACTTCACCCGAACCATACGATCGGTTTCCAGGCTGAGCGCCCATCGAAGGTTCTCGTCTGTAGCCGTGAAGGTCTCGTAGTAGTTCGTGCGATCGCGCGACGTTGTTCCGTTCCAGTTTGCGCCATGCGATACGAGCTCATCTTTGATCTTCCTCCCGCCCGTGGTCTCAATGAAATTCATGTGCTCGAGAAGGTGAGCCATACCGGTTTCACCGTAGCCTTCGTGGCGAGATCCCACAAGGTATGTCACGTTGATGGTGATTTTCGGCTGCGCCGGATCCGGATAAAGAAGAACCTTCAATCCGTTGGGAAAATCGTATTCCGTAACGCCTCCCATCGAATCTGTTTTCTTTACGCCCAGCGGCAGCGTCTGTGCGAATGTCCCGGACGCCAGGATGCACGAAATGATGGCGGCCGCCACGAATGCTCGAATCATGACCTGTCTCCTTTGAATGCGGATGATATCAACGAACGCTAAGGATGACTCAAAGTGATGCCGATAAGCAAAGAATGAAGATGCGTTCGGGGCTGTTATTACTGGCTCTCGGGCTGGCGGTGAACTTGCCCGCGGCCACGGGAGATTATCAGGTCAGCCAAGGCGAAGTTGGCCCGATCTCGATTTCTCTAAAAATCGATGTTCGAAATGCGAAGGAAGAACTCACCGCGTTTCCGAAAAAGATCGCTGAATTGACGGCATCAGGCCGGAATGATTCGGGCCAGGCGATTCGATACGCCAAATTCTGCGTGCAGGTTGCGCGGCATACGACCGGTTGCGACTTTTCTTTTTGGACCAATGAAGTCTGGATGCCCGGTGAAGAATTGACGTGGCTGATCGACAAGCATGCGCAACGCGGTGTGGAAGACGTCGTTTCCGTTACGCTGGTAAGTCTCCGGCCGCTCAAAGCGAAAAAGCACTGGTATTCGAGAAACTAACGAACATCCGCCGGTCATAGACCGCCGCGACAGACAAACACTTCCCGTCCCCACGGATCGGATTTCACGGTTGGAATAAGACCGGCGGCATTCAATAACCGCAGCCACGTATCGCGGGGAAAGATGCCGAAAGTGTGTGTGTCGTGTACCGCGCGAACCGGCCCGCCTGACTCGCGCAACAGGTAGGCGAAATCGACCGTGTAGACGGTGTCAATCGGATCGGAATCGAATGTCCACTCAATGTACCGGATCGAGCGTCCATCTTTTTCTTTGCCGTCGTGTCCGCCGTGCGTCGTCAATGAAACAAAGGTTTCGCGGATGACGTCGGGCATGATCAGAAGCACACCGCCGGGCTTGCAGTGCACACAAGCCGTCTCGACCGCCGCCTTCAAATCCTGTTCGCTGGTCATGTACATGATGGCGTCATGGATGAAGACGGCATCGAACGTTCGGCCAAGCCGCAGCGTCTTCATGTCACCCTGAATGTGTTCGCATTCCGGATTCAGGCTCCGGCTCAGTCCGAGCATGCCTTCGGACAAATCGGTAAGCGTCATCTTGAAATGAGTTTTCAGATGCGATGCGTTATTACCTCCACCGGAGCCAAGTTCAAGCAACGTGGCCGGCGGCGCCGCACTCGCTTCGACAATCAGATTACGGGCAAACTCCGCCTCTTCAGCATAGTCTGCGGGATCAGAGAGGAGATGAAACCAGGAAGCCAGTTCGCCATACAACTTCGGCGAATCAGACACGGACAGCGTGACCGTATGATGTAAGCGCGTGAACGGCGGCGTCCAGATGGGTCTCTTTCACCAGAATGTAATCGGTGTCATGAGTGGCAATGGGAAAGATGGGAACGCCGGCTTCGGCAAGCGGTTCTGCAAGCGAAGCAATAATGCCCGTCAGCGCGTTGTCGAGAGGACCTTCACACTTCAGGATGCGCCAACCCGGTTCACGCGTCGTACCTTGAGGAACATTTCGCGACGCGCACACCACCGACAATTCGTCGCGCGTTCGCGAGATGGATACGAATTCCCCTTCCGTCGCCCACGGCGGGATCGCCGCCTTGACGTCCAACCGGCAAATATCATACCGGTCGGGAAAGAGACTCAGTGTGAGCAGCGCTCTAGGACTCATCGCGATCAATCCATTTCCGGGTTTGAAAAGGAGTATAACTCGACAAACGATCGAGTAAGCGTTCCGGATTCATTTCCTGAATAACGAGGAGCCGATTCTCTGGATACACGAAACCCTCAGTCACCGCCTGATCGAATAATTTCAACAGGGGATCGTAATAGCCTTCGACGTTTAAAATTCCGCAGGGTTTGCTGTGCAGGCCAAGCTGTGCCCAGGTGATGATCTCGCAGAACTCTTCGAACGTACCGAATCCTCCCGGCAATGCAATGAAAGCATCCGAAAGCTCGGCCATTTTCGCCTTTCTCTCGTGCATCGAATGAACGACGATCAGTTCGGTGACTCCGGTGTGTCCGACTTCGCGCGCCATCAATGCTTCGGGAATCAACCCGATGACTTTACCGCCACCTTCCAATACGGTAGTTGCGATCGTTCCCATCAATCCGACGCAACCTCCTCCGTAAACCAACCCCAGATGACGGCGCAGAAGCGCCGCACCCAATTCTCTCGCAGCGGCCGCATAGGCGGGACGGACACCATCGCTCGATCCGCAAAACACACAAACGCGGTTCACGAATGCCTCACGGAATCTGCTGGTACCAGCGCGCGATGCGTCCGCCCTGCCCAACCGCCCAACCTGTAGCCAGGACCGGCAGGAAACTGACCGCATCATATCCCGCGGTTCCAATGCTGACCCACGGGCCGCCTTCAGGACGGCGATACTCCGTGCCCGAAGGACCGACTGCAATCTCAACGGACCGATCTTCGCCTGATGCCGCGCTGATAGCCGATCTGTAGCCTGGCAACTGCGGCCCCGCGATCCATGTCCGGCCTCCGTCTTTGCTCGTCGCGAAATTAACGCTGGTCTCGCCCGGTTTCTGATAATCACCGCCGGCGACGACAAGAACCTGCGAATTCTTCGCATGAATCGAAAATATGCCTGCCGAAGAAGAACCGCTCACAATCGGGGTATTCGCAACGGACCACGTCAGGCCGCGATCCGTTGAATGGAAAACGCGCGCAGCCGCTCCGCCCGTGGCAATCCAAACGTGATTGCCTCGACCAACTTCAATGCTGCTGCCGCTCGCAGCAAACGCACTCTCACCAGGTATCGCAGCAGGCATTTTGCCGCGTGGAATCTCTTTCCATGTTGAACCGCCATCGGCGGTGCGAAGAATGAGAAAGCGGCCGTCAACCGGATCGCTAAAGGCGATTCCATTGTTGGCGTCCCAAAATGCGAATCCATCGAAGAATCCTTTGGGCTCACGATTGGTGAACTGAAGGTTCCACGTCTGGCCCGCGTCAACGGTCTTGTATATTCGAGACTTTTCGCCCTCGCCGATACTCAGAACATATGCCGTCCTGGCATCGACGCCATGCACGTCTCTGAAATCAAGGTCTGCGGCGCCGGGAACAACAGAAGCCTGCCAGTGTGTACCACCATCAATCGTCCTTACGACAGTCCCATTGCTTCCACTGGCCCAAACGACATCGGGGTTCACAGCGCTCACTCCTCGCAGCCGTGCCGTGGTCCTGCTTTGCTGTTCTTCCCAAAGGGGACGAGGGGTCTGACTCCTTGTCCCCTTCGTTTCCACGGCCAGGGCCATTTCGCTCATCATCTGGGCTTCGGAAATATCGGACCAGCAATGGCCGCGGCCGGGACCGTACGCTATTCGGAAATCGGCCGGCGGATTGGCTTCCTTGACAAAATCGTCGAGCATGTGGACCGCGTTGTTGAGGTAGTAGCTGTCGGCTTCACCGACGGCGATATGGATCTTTCCGCGAAGCTTTGGCCCAAGCGTTTTCCAGTTCTGTTCCAGGATCATGCGCAGGTCGTATTTTTTCCAGTGATCGACAACCGAACGATTGATCACACCCGTTCTGGGATCCCAAAGCGGAACAGGCCGGCCATCTGAACCTCGAGGGCCATACGTGGCGTTCCATGCGCCCCATTGCTGACCGGACATCGTCCAACTGTCGCCCGAACCCATCACATTTTCCATCTGGCACTCATGGCGGATGGTGAAGTCGATTTCGCCATTGACGTTACGTTTGCTGGGCCGTTCCATGCCACGATCGTCAACATACGCATTGTTATCGCGGTAGATGTTGATGAGCTGAAATCCGCGAAAATCAACACCGTCAGGGCACGATGACCAGACCGCATTGAAAAAATCCGGATAGAAGATTTTAAGAGCCAGGGAAACCCAACCGCCAGTCGATCCTCCATCGAGTACTCGCGCGGCGGGTTCGGGTATCAATCGAAAGTTTTTTTCAAGAAAGGGAATGAACTCTTTTGTCAGTGCATCACCGTAGGGTCCGCTGTTGTCGGAGTTCACCTGATAGGGATCGCCAAACGGTCCATCGCCGTCGAGTTGAAGGAAGACAAAACGAGGGGTTTCGTCGGCAAGCCACATTTTGCGAAATGCGGAATTGGGATTCATGAGCCGCTGCACCGCCGTATAGCGGGCGCCATATCCGCCGATGTGGACACGCAACGGATAATTCCGGTTCGGATCGACAGCGTAATCTCTCGGCAGAATTATTCCGGCCCGCAAATAGATCGGCCTCCCGTAAAAGCGCGTCAGCAGGCCGGACTGCATTTTCACGTACTTCAGGTACTCATCTTCCGCAAGCAACTGTTCTTCAGGAACCGTTTTCGTCAATTCAAGTCTGACGGCGCCATTAATGCGCGGATCCAGATGGACATGTTGAACCTCACTGTACCGATTGCCCGGGGCATTGACGGACTTCAAATCCGTATTCGCCGCCAGGACCGCCTGGACGTCGTAATCACCGGCAGCGAGCGCATCAAGACTTGCAATCGGAAACGCCGCAGCAGACTTGTCGATGGAGGCAATGACGCCGGGCCCCAGATTCCGGACGTCACGGGCAAGACTTGTTGGCGCACTGGATTCGGCATCGCCAATCAACGTTCGCGGTTCCGGGCGATCGGACTTTGCAATGATGACAAACAGCCTTCCCGATGCAGCAGGAAGATTTGTAGTGATGTCGAAGCGAAGCGAGTTCTGCCGCGGGGAAAGGGCCAGCAACAAAAAAGCACAGACAACACAAAACATCTTCTGTGCTTTTTGAGCCTCTTTGTAGCTCATTTCCCGGATTGCGGTTGGGGCGTGATGCTGACGGCTGGTCCTCGATCATCTTTATGAGGAACGAACGGGCCATCGGCAAGTCGAAACGTTATTCCGTAAGCCCCGGGCTTTTCCTGAAGGGTCGCTTTTGCCATGAAAGTTCCGGTCGCCTGCGGCGCGAGATCAACAGGCTGGACTGGGGCCTGAATCGTCTGCGGAAAGCGGCCTGTGGTGTCTCGCATCTCGATCACGGCAATCAGATTCGATACAACGCGGTCCGCACGGTTCATCACCGTACCGCTTACCGAAATGGTTTTTTCGTCGAGCTGCTGGTCGAGCGATTTCAGCGCAAGAGGTTCGGCGCCGTCTGCGGCCACAGGCACGAGCACCAGGAGATATTCGTCGCTCATCGGAAGGATTTTCGATGAGACGCTGGTGGTCATCGTGGCAATGATGAAAATGACCGCGGCCACTCCCGCAACCATGGCCACGGGACGGGCGTAATTCCGGTCTTTGCCCGAGAAGGTCAGGTCCATCCGGAAGTCATCTTTGTCGCTGGGCATACTGGTGATTTAACCACAAGAGGCACGAAGGCAAAAAGAAAGCCGGGGAATTTCAGGGACAACGCATTTGAGAGTGGAGATCCCAGAATCTGAGATCTCAAATATT
>CAZWGA010000044.1:0-22596 GCA_964633285.1 uncultured Solibacteraceae bacterium
TAAAATTGGTCAAAACGCCAAACAGAAGCTCAAAAATTTTTAACGTGGCTAAAAATAATGTTTTGACCGTTCGGCAGAATCGCTTCATTCGACATCGCTTTGCCGGGCAGGTGCATATGCGGCTGGAAGTTTTCAATTCGGCCGGCTTGTCTCATCGGAATGAAGTTCTGGCTGACGAACGTTGATTCCGGCGCAATGTCGATGTTACGGGATCCACCGGCAACGCTCTGCAGTGCAGCCAGCGTCTGGCGATATTTCGGTTCCTGGCCTTTCGGATAGAAATAAATGCCGAGTTCCACGTGATCCGTGATCGCTTCGCCGACCGAGTGATAGTGCATTTCGAAAACGATCTTCGATCCGGGCAGCATCAGCTTTCCGCTGTTGGGCCGCATGATCTCGCCCTGCTTGCCAACCGCCCACTCCATGAACAATCCGCCCACGGCGGGTGCCGCGGCATTATCGAGATCCGCGGCTACGTCAGTGCGCCCGGCGCCGTCTTCCTGCTGGAGTCTGGCAAGAGCGTGATGTGTCACCTTGCGGCCCTTCACGGTAGCAGGATGAATTTCGATCGCTCGAACCCAACGGGCTTCTGTGAGTCCCGTGGGCACGACGGGTTTGTACCACGCATCCAGACCGACGGCTGGCACGCTCCAGTCGGGCGACTTGATGATGAGATCCGGAGTTCCACCGTACATATCGGCGAAGGCCCATTTGGACTCATCGGGCCACTGTTTCGGAGCAGGCATATCCTTCATGTCGCCTTTGACAGCGCCTCCATCGACCCACTTTACGATCATCGCGATCTGTTCATCGCTGAGCGAGCGGTCATTCTTGAATTTCTGAATGCCGACCGTCTTATCGATGTGCCATGGCGGCATTTGACGCGTGATCACGCGCTCGCGAATCGCTTTCGCCCAGGGCCGCGCCTCTTCGTACGTGACCAGCGACATGGGCGCCATCGAGTCCGCGCGATGGCAGGCCTGGCATTTCTCCTGAAAAACAGGAGCGATGTCTTTCGTAAAGGTGATGGTTTTGGCAGCCTGCGCACTCATGAGTTGCGGGAATGCAATCACGACAACCAGTGACAGAGCGCCTAGAAGTTTTGCTTTTGCCATTGCGGGATCCCTCCGATGTGGACCGTGTTGATAAACCCGTATTATATGCGCCGGGCTTATCGGACAAAGCAATAAATCCAAGGGTTTGCCGAGTGCGACAAACTGTTACATTCCCCTGTTTCTGCCGTGTCCCGTTGTTCCCTTACTTCTTGAGGATCGGATTCACGTATCCGGCTGGAAGCACTCTATCGGGATCGGGCCGGACGCTCAGGTAATCGACGTGGTCGGCGATATCGGTCCAGCCATGGGGCACGGTGGCAGGAATAATAATGATGTCGCCCGGATTGACGACGCGTTTAACAACATCCTCTCCGGCGATGATTCCGCTGCAGGAAGGTCCGTTCAAAACTTTCGTTACATCGCTGTCTGCAGCCGACTTCCTGCCATTCACGATATGGCCGCCGGTGACGAGCGTTCCGCTGCCGGAAATAATCACGTAGGTTTCGGTTTGATGATCGTGCGAAATTCCGCCGGCTGTACTGCCGCCGGGAGGCGTCGCTGCCTGTTCGCCGCATTGCTGGGCTGCGGGAACCGCTGCCGCATTCGCTCCACCGCCGCGGCCCGCGGCCGGCGCTGCTGTGGCGCCGCGATGGATCACACCCACTGCTTCGTTAAGCTTGCCGATGTCGACGCTCACAAGCTGACGATCCACTCCGGGGCTGGCATTCACGGCCTTCACCTGCGCTTCGGTGATATACGTCGCGCCTTTGGGTGACTGCGCCACAGCGAGCGCCGAAAACATGATCGATAACGCTGCTACTCCGGCCATTTTGAATTTCATCATCACGATCTCCTCCGCAACATCATTCGTTTCATTGCCTGGTGTCCACGTATGCGTGCTGGTGTTGATATAACCGAAGGCGTTGGCGGATCGCAACCGCCTGTGGCGAGTTTTCTTCCGCAATCAGATCGAGGGCGGCGCGAGCCGCAGCCGCGGCCTTCTCGAAGTTTCCCGCCGCCGCGAACGCCGCGCCAAGCGTGTCCAGGGCAGACGAATCGTGGCGCGCCGTCAGCGCCACCGCTCGTTCGGCCAACATCACCGCCTGACCCGGATCCAGAATTGTTCGATCCTGATGAGTGGCCAGCAGCCACGCCGTGTCTTTCAAAACCGCCGGCCAATCGGGACGCAATCGCAGAGCCGTGCGATAGTGATCCAACGCTTCCGGCACGTGGTTCAACGCCAGAAGGACCTGCGCGAGATTGTAGTGAGCATCCGGATATTCCGGCTGAATTTCGATCGCCTTGCTCAAATGCTCCAGCGCTTCGCGAGCGTGACCCTCAACAGCCAGCAGCTTGCCGATGTTGTTTTGCGCGTCCGCCCGTTCGGGATCGATTTCGATCGCACGCCGAAGGTGGACAGCCGCGTCTTTGATATTTCCCCGCGCGAGCAGCACCGATCCGAGATTGTTGTGCGCCACGGCATAATCCGGCTTCAATTGCAGCGCGCGCTTGTATTCCGACAAGGCGTCGTCGACTTTGCCGGCAGCCGTCAACGCCGTTGCAAGATTGAAATGCGCCGAGGCGGCGTTCGGCGTCAATCGCACAGACTGCGAAAAATGGGTGACGGCGTCGCCGATCCGTCCCACTGCCATATACAGGAGCGCAACATCATCGTGCAGCGAGACATCGTTGGGTGTAACGGCGAGCACGCTTTCGTATCCGAGAATATCCTCACGGAATACCTTTTGTTTGAATTCACGAACGAGCAGATCCAGTTCCGGCTGAGAATGAGCGACAGCCTGGATCCAGAGGTCGCCCATTTCATCCGTGGAGTTCTGGCCCCATCGCACACGCTGCGGCGGAAGCTGAGGATTTCGCGGATTCGATGTCGAATTGTCGTAGGTGTAACGCATCGTCAGCGTCGTTCCCTTCGGCAGTGCCATCGGCTCGGCATAGCGATAGGTATCCTGCCAGTCGAAATCCCAATCGGAGATGCGAATCAGCCATTTTGTTTTTCCGTCCGGGAGTGTCGCGAAGCCCTCAATCCTTCGAGCACGATAATGCGCGTGAGGTTGAACGGCGTGCACGTCAACATCGACCGGGAGTTTGTAGGAATCCGTGACGATGTAGTCTTTGGCGCCCGGAGGAATGTCCAGGTATTGCTTGCCCAAGCGCAACATTGCGGGCAGAAGATGCGGCGGTTCGGATGTGAAGTAAAGACCGATCGCAACCTGAACGCGCTCGGTCTTTCCCGATGGTCTCAAGTGAAGTTGAACCACCATGTCGCTGCCGGGATTCAGGCGCCATGCCAGTTCCGGCGACATTGGCGGAAGTTGGCCCGGAGTCCAGCCCAGAAAATATCCTTCGGGATATCGGGCGCTCGGCGCCATGAGGCCGTCGTAGCCGGGCGCAGGATCCTCGAGATCGCGCTGGCGCGATGCGGATGTTTCATCGATTCGAAGGTTCGCGTGATGTATTGCATGACTCCCCGCGGAAAACTCCAACGCTTTTACATAGCGAATGCCGCTCGTTGGAATCGGAAGAACGAAGTTGCGAAACACATCAGGGCCGTCCGCTCGCAATTCATAAGGTTCGGGCATGCTAACGACGGCATCGGGTTCGCCGAGGCGCCACTCTCCGTGGCTATGAGTCATCGGTGATGCCGCGGCAGGTTCTCCCTCGGCGGCGCCGCTGGAAATCCAACGCTGAATCGTCGCAATTTCCTGGTCGCTTAAACCGCGCGCGCCCTGAAACGGCCCGCCGTATCCGGGCTCGGGTTTCCACGGAGGCATATATCGGGTCTTTGTAACGGCCGCGATCCGGGCGGCGCGAGGACGAACGTCTTGATAGGTCTCAAGGCTAAAGGGCGCGTGGCCCCCGGTGTGGTGGCACTCCAGACAATTCTTCGAGAGCACCGGTGCAATATCGCGGCTGTAAGTCGGCGGCGGATCCTGGGCGCCCGCGACGCGAAGGGTTAAAACCAGAACCAAGAAGATGGCGCCTCTCGCTCTGGGAGAGGCCGGCGGGTCAACGCCGGGTGCTCCCAGAAGGAGAGGTATTTCTTGTCTGTACTTCACCTTTCAGAAATTCAAAACTGCCGCAATCCTGAAGATTCGTCCCTGCAACGTA
Organism: uncultured Solibacteraceae bacterium; assembly: GCA_964633285.1. GTDB lineage: Bacteria > Acidobacteriota > Terriglobia > 20CM-2-55-15 > 20CM-2-55-15 > 20CM-2-55-15. The sequence continues at coordinate 4,185 of CAZWGA010000044.1, forward strand.
TTGCCCGGCTGGTTGTAGGCTGCGCCGGCTGCTGTGCTGTACGAGAGAGTCTTTACGGTGTAATACGCGCTCGAGTTGAATGCGTTGAACATGTCGAGTTTGGGTGTAACGCTCCAGCGCTCGAAGGCAAACTTTTTGCCGATGCTGAAATCGACCTGAGTGAGTCGCGGCGTCAGTTCCGTTGACGGAGCAATCAATGGAACGTTGAGGCTTGTTGAAATCATTCCCGGCACAACCAATGCACCAACGGCACATCCGTTGGAAGCCGAGTCTCCAGGACACACTGTGTATCGAGTGGTCGGCACTACGGCAAAAATCGTACTCTCACCGCTGACCGCCGTGAGATTCGGAGCACCGGCGCCACCTTGTGTCAGCGCCTGGGTTCCCAGGATGTAGCCGGGAAGCGCCTGTAACGATCCACTCAACACGATGCCCCACCATTTCAGCGGATAGGTGCCTGCCACTTTGAACTGAGTGCGCCACGGAATTCCGCTTTTGGATTGATCGCAGTAATTCAGGATGTTCGGATTCGTCGTCGCCGCCGCGCAAGTGTTCGCGATCGTTCGCTCCGTCGCAGAACCACCAAAGAGTGTGACGCCATGACTTAGTCTTGCGTTGAAGTTGAATTCAAAACTGTTGTACTGCTGCTTCAGAAGCGGTTCATTCGAGTCCAGGTTGGCGACCGCCTGCTGAACAGCAGTAGAAATCGGGTCATACATCGTGACTGCGTGGCCGTCGATCGGGCTGAAAACTTTCACGGCGCGGTAATTGGAGTTCGATACAGTGTCCGGTCCAGTGAATGTCCCGGGCCTCAAAGTGTTGTTGCGTACAACAATGTCTCCGCCGTCTCCGTGGAACCAATCGGCGGACAACGCGAGCCCGCGCACGATTTCGTGCGTGGCACCGACGTTGTATGCATTCACGTACGGCCGACGCAGCTTCGAACTCGGGCTTGCGAGTGAAATCACGCCGAAATTCTTAGGCACGTTGGCGAAATTGATTTCACATCCGGGAGTCAGGTAAACGCAGCCCAGTTCGCCTTGCGCGATGTCGTCTTTGTTGAGATCTGTCCATGGCGCAGACGCGGTATTTGTGATTCCGTTTCCGGGATTGTACAGTCCCGCAAAAGTCGTTGTCGCGGCTGCGGGGAAACGATTGTAGCCCGCGCGCACCGCGGTCCGGGTGTTGCCGAACACGTCAAAAACAAAGGACACGCGCGGCGACCAGTTCTTCCATACGGGCAGCCGGAAAGTGTCGTAAGCGGGAACTCTTGAGAAGCGGCCCGCCTGAGCGGGTTGGCCCGTGACCTGTTCGCTCACTCTTTCCCACCGCATGCCGTAATTGATGGTCAGCCGCCGTTTGATCGTCCATGCGTCCTGAGCGTAAATGCCGAGGTTCGAGTTCAACCTGTCCTGCCAGCGTACCGGCGATGTCCGTAAGGTGACGTTGACCGGAGCTCCGTTCTGATAATTCTGATAAAGGTCCGCGTTGGCGAAAGCGGCCTGGTTGTATGGCCCCCACGAATTCTGAAAGCCAAACTTCATGTTGTGTTCGCTGATAACGTAAGCCGCTGATCCCTGCAGATTGTATCGATCCGGATAACTGAAGTACTCGATCGCCGATGCGTTCGTCCGCGTGCTCAGGATGCTGTCAACCTTCGTCGCTCCCGCATACCATTCGGGCGTAAACGGCTTCTTCTCGATTCCCGGCTGATATTGATTCGTGTACCGTTCAATATTGCTCGAGTACCCGCCCTGGATGAGCAACCTGTTGGTGACCGTCGAAGTCCACTTGATCGTGTTCGTCATGTATAGAGGCGATCCCCAAACCACACTCGCAGTCGCCGGATCATCGCCGGGACTCATGGCGCGGTCTCGTTTCTTGAAAAGACGATCGATGTACGCTGCCAGTTTATTCTTCGGTGTAACCTGCCAGGTCAGCCGAAACAGGCCGCTGTTAATGGTTTCATTGTTGACACCCTGTTCGCACTTGATCGCCGAGCTCAGGCAATTCGCGTAGGTCTGACCCGAAGGCACATAGAATGTATTTGCGACCGGACCACTGACGGAGAAGAGCCGCATGGATCCGAAGAACCACAGTTTGTCGCGGATTATTCTTCCCCCCATCGTAGCGTTGATGTCGCGGTACCTGCCGATTTTGTCGGTCGCTTTAACGCCGTGTGTTGCGAGAAACGTCGAGAGATTGTCGCTTTGCAGGCGGCCGTCTTCGAAGCCCGTGAACAACGAACCGTGAAAATCGTTGCCTCCCTCTTTCGGAACCATGCTGATCTTCAAGCCGCCGGTGGGCGTATCCACGGTGCCGCCGCCGGTTTGATAAACCATCTCCTGATTGCCGGCATCATTCGCGTAACTTTGAATTGCACCGTCACCTTGAAGTCCATTAATGATCATGCCGTCCATCAGAACGGTGGTCTGGGCAGCGCCTGCTCCGTGCACGGAGAAGTAGGTCTGCTGCATGGCGCGGGAGCCGCCCACATCGGGAGCCGACAAGGTCACCCCAGTGATCAACTGACCGACCGATTGAATCGTGTGCGCGGTTGGAACAATGTCGAGAACTTCTCGAGGCAGAATCTGAATCTTCTGATTGTTCTGAACATCCACGACCGGCTGTTCGGTGGAAACCGTCACGGATTCGGCAACGGTACCGACAATCATTTCGACGTTGATGGTAGCGGTGAAATTCGACTGCAGTTCGACTTCCCGTTTGACCGTGTTGAAACCCGGAAGCGTGAATTCCAGCATGTAGGTTCCAGGCCGCAAATCCGAAATGCGAAAGGACCCGCGTTCGTCGGTTACCGCACTACGCAGTTTCTCGATCAACGCGGGACTGCTGGCTTCCAATGTCACGCCCGGCAGCACGGCGCCCGACGCGTCTTTAACGACCCCCGTGAATGCGCTCTGTCCAAAGGACGCCGGCGTCAATACACTCAGGCACACCAATGTCACGAATACGCCGATAACAATAGGAATTCTCGCGGACTTCCTCATCTCTCCTCCTCCCGGAAAACGTACAGATACCTTGGGCAAACGGTTATTTTGTTATTGCGTATATAAGGATCAGCACACCCGGTCAACCGCAAAATGTTTTCGAAATGGTGTGCGACAATCTCTTACATTGTTTGCCCTTTGACCAATTTCGAAGTCAGCGCGATACTTCTACCACTCAAACGACCCGAACCATTAAAGAGAGGAAAACAATGTCGCGAATAACGTATCGATGGATTTCCGTTGCCATGATCACCCTCGTCACTCTGGTACCGCTGACGCATATCCTCGCCGGTCAGACCGGAGGCCAGCCGAGTACGAAGAATGGTGAGTGGCCGTACTACACCGCGGATCTGAAGGGCACAAAGTATTCGCCTTTGGATCAGATCAATGCCTCCAACTTTAAAGACCTGGAAGTGGCCTGGAGATTCAAAACCGACAATCTCGGCACCCGCCCGGAATACAAGCTGGAAGGAACACCTCTCATGGTGAAGGGCATCCTCTATGCGACCGGAGGAACCCGCCGCGCCGTCGTTGCACTCCGAGCCGAAACAGGCGAACTCCTCTGGACTCACTCGGAATTCGAAGGCACGCGCGCAATCAACGCTCCACGGCAGCTTTCCGGCCGCGGCCTCTCTTACTGGACCGACGGCAAGGATGAGCGGATTCTGTACGTCACGCCCGGATATCGCCTCGTTGAGCTGGATGCTAAAACCGGACAAAAGATTGCGAACTTCGGAAAAGACGGAATTGTCGATCTCAAGGTCGGCGTCGTTCATGGAACCGGCCAGCAGATCGATCTGGAAACCGGCGATGCGGGCCTTCATTCAACTCCGACTGTTGTGAAGGATGTTGTCATCGTCGGAATGTCGATGAAGGAAGGCATGACGGTAAAGACTCACGACAACAGTAAGGGCCAGGTCCGGGCGTTCGATGTTAAAACCGGAAAGATGCTCTGGGCGTTCAACACTATTCCAAGGCCCGGTGAATTCGGCAACGATACGTGGCAGAACAATTCGTGGGCGACCAACGGAAACACCGGTGTGTGGACTCAGATCACCGTCGATGAGGAACTCGGTCTCGTTTACCTGCCGGTGGAATCACCAACATCGGATTTTTATGGCGGCCATCGGCCTGGAAACAATCTCTTCGGTGAGAGTCTTGTTTGTGTGGATCTGAAGACAGGACAGCGCAAGTGGCACTTCCAGATCGTGCATCATCCGATCTGGGATTATGACCTTTCATCCGCGCCGATTCTTGCGGACATCAATGTCAACGGAAAGGCTATTAAAGCTGTGGCGCTGCCTAGCAAGGAATCATTCCTGTATGTCTTCGATCGGACGAACGGCACTCCGGTCTGGCCGATCGAAGAGCGTCCCGTTCCAAAGGGCGATGTGCCCGGTGAGTGGTATTCACCCACTCAACCATTTCCCACGAAGCCTCCCGCATATGCGCGCCAGTCGGTAACTGTCGATGACTTGATCGATTTCACTCCCGCGCTTCGCGCACAGGCTCTTCAGATAACCGAAAGCTTCAAGATGGGACCGATGTTCAATCCACCGGTCGCCAGTAAACTCGGCGGCCCGCTCGCGGCAATGACGATCGGCACCACAGGTGGTGGAACGAACTGGCCCGGTTCCGCGTACGATCCCGAAACACACACGGTGTACGCGCAGGCAGCGAATTCGCAGATCGTTCCGATCGGACTCATCGAGCCGCCGGAAGGTTTTTCCGACATCAAATATGTGCTGGGAACGGCCGGCACGCCGTTCCGTGTGAGTGAAGGTCCCGGTTTTGGAAGCGCCGCAGACTTTCCGCAACCGCAACGAGGCGCGCGAGGCGCGGCGGCAGCCAATGCAACGGCTCCCACAACCGCAGGCCGCGGCGGACGTGGCGCGGCCGCAGCAGCGAATAATCCCGCACCCGCTCCGGCGGCCGCGGCTCCAGCGGCTGCCGCGCAGGCCGAAGGCGCCGGAGTTCGAACAACAGTGCAAGGTTTGCCGCTCGTGAAACCTCCATATGGAATCCTGTCCGCGATCAATCTCGACAAGGGCGAGATCGCATGGCAGGTCCCGCACGGCGATACACCGGATGCTGTGCGCAACAGCCCCGCATTGCGCGGTTTGAATATTCCGAAGACAGGACAAGGTGGAAGTGTCGGATTGATGGTAACCAAGACTCTCGTCGTCCTGGGCGATTCTCAGGTCACCACAACGCCTGACCATCCACGCGGTGCGATGTTGCGCGCATACGACAAGGCGACGGGCAAGGAAGTCGGCACGATTCTCATGCCGGCGCCGCAAAGTGGTTCACCGATGACGTACAGCGTCAACGGCCGGCAGTACATCGTCGTCGCCGTGAGTGGCGGAAATTATTCCGGTGAGTACATTGCGTACCGGTTGCCGTCGGATGTCCGATAGGAAAATGGCGGGCGAACCACAGCAGGCACAAACGAGACACAAAATGCGCGCGGTTATCTATTTCGCGGCTGTTGTGTTTTTCGTTTGTGCCTTATGTGTCCCATTCCGGGCGCAGGATTCTCAACGCACGGTCTGGGACGGCGTCTATACGGACGAACAGGCGAAACGAGGTGAAGCCGTTTTTGTGGAAAGCTGTTCCAATTGTCACGGCCGGAATCTTGAAGGCGCAGACATGACGCCTCCGCTGACCGGCGGAGTATTCATGTCCAATTGGGACGGCCTCACCGTCGGTGATCTCTACGACCGGATTCGAATGTCGATGCCGCTGGATCGTCCGGGATCCTTATCCCGCCAGGAAAACGCCGATGCCCTCGCGTACATCCTGCGCTTCGATCAGTTTCCCGCCGGCAAGGCCGAGTTGCCGCGCGATGTGCAGGCTTTGAAACAAATCCTCTTTAAGGCGGCGAAGCCGTGAAGTCACTGATTGTTTTGTTGGGAATACTTCTCGCGCAAACGCCCGCGTATCGCGCTCCGCGCACGCCTGACGGCAAGCCCGACTTCAATGGAATCTGGCAGGCGCTTAACGAAGCCAACTACGACATCGAAATGCATTCGGCGCGTCCCGCACTGGCGCTTCGTCCGGGTCCGTACGGGCCCGTTCCCGCAGGGCCTGTGCTGCCTCTCGGCGCGGTGGGTGCTGTGCCTCCGGGTGTGGGAGTGGTGGAAGGAAACCAACTACCTTATAAATCTGAAGCTCTGGCGAAGAAAAAAGAAAATCAGGAAAAATGGCTCACGTCGGATCCGGAAATCAAATGCTACCTCCCCGGTGTGCCTCGCGCCACGTACATGCCGTATCCATTTCAAATTCTGCAAAGCTCGAGCGCCATCTTCATCGCCTACGAATACGCGGGCGCGGTGCGGAACATTTATTTGAAGGATCCAGGCGCGCCGCCTGTTGATTCGTGGATGGGACAGTCCGTCGGACACTGGGAAGGCGAAACGCTTGTTATCGATGTTAAAGGTTTCAACGACTCGACATGGTTTGATCGCGCGGGCAATTATCACAGCGATGCGTTGCACGTCGTCGAGCGTTACACGCGCACGAGTCCGGATGTAATGCAGTACGAAGCGACGATTGAAGACCCGAAAGTTTTCACACGTCCATGGAAGATGAGCATGCCGCTCTACCGCCGGCAGGAAAAGAACGCTCAACTCATGGACTTCAAGTGCGTCGAGTTTGTGGAAGAGCTAATCTACGGCAGATTGCGCAAGACGCCGCTGAAGCCGGAATAGGAGACAACGATGAGCCAGCCGATCTCGAGGGGAGAGGGGTTTTTTGTTTCAACAATTGTTCTGATGATGCTGTTCATCTGCTTCGTTGTTCCGGCGGTCGCCCAGACGCCTCGGCCCGCCGCCCGTGCTGCCACGTTGCCGCGAACGCCGGACGGGCATCCGGACCTGCAGGGAACCTACGATCTGGCGACGCTCACACCACTCGAGCGTCCGGCCGGAGTGAAGGCTGCTCTCACCGCGGAAGAAGCTGCAAAACTCGAAAAAGATGTGGCGTCTCGAAAGGATCAGGCGGGACAGCCTATCAGTGCGAATCGAAGCGCGCCTCCTAAAGGCGGAGACGGCTCGACAGGGGCTGCCGGCGGCGTCGGGGGTTACAACAATTTCTGGCTCGATCCCGGTTCGTCGTACACGATCGTCGACGGCGAGCGCCGCACTTCGCTTGTCATCGATCCACCCGACGGACACGTCCCACCACTGACGGCGCAGGCCCGCCAGCGGGCCGCAGCGCGCATCATACGGCCAACGTCGGACGCAACGGAAAGCCGGGATCCCGGCCTGGAGCCGGCCGGATCCTACGACAATCCCGAACAGCGTCCCCTCGGTGAGCGCTGCCTGCTCGGATTTGGCTCGACCTCGGGTCCTCCGGCCCTGCCGGATTATTTTTATAACAACCTTCATCAGATTGTTCAGACGCCGCAGTACGTCATGATCCTGACGGAAATGGTTCATGATGCGCGAATCATTCGCATGAATGCGGAGCATCTGCCAAAGACCGTTCGGAAATGGATGGGCGATTCGGTGGGCCGCTGGGAAGGCGACACGCTCGTCGTGGATACAACGAATTTCACGGACAAGACGCGATTCCGCGGGGCAAGTGAAGACATGCACGTTGTCGAACGTTTTACGCGTGTGGCTCCGAATGCGCTGCTCTATCGCTTTACGATCGACGATCCTGCAACCTGGGCGCGTCCGTGGACCGGCGAATACACCTGGCCCGCGACCAACGAACATATCTACGAGTACGCCTGTCATGAATCCAATTACGCGTTGGAAAACATTTTGAGTGGCGCCCGTCTGCGCGACAAAGATGAAGCAGCGGCGAAAGCGAAACAGTGAACGGAGAAACGGCTATGAAACTATCAATCGCAGCGGCGCTGGCCGCCATTCTCTTCGTATGCATGACTCCATTGATGGCGCATCACGCGTTCGGGAGTGAATTCGATCCAAACCGGCCCGTGCTGCTGAAGGGGAAGATCGTCAAGATCGAGTGGGTGAATCCGCATGCCTGGATTCACATGGAAGTGACCAAACCGGACGGCACCAAAGAAGTCTGGATGGTTGAAGGTGGAAGCCCGAACTCGCTGCTGCGTCGCGGAGTCACGAAGGAATCGCTGCAACCGGGAACCGAGATCATCGTCGATGGCTATCAGTCGCGCGATTACACTTTGAAACGGGCGAACGGCAGGAACGTCACTTATCCCGACGGGCGGAAACTGTTTCTCGCATCATCCGCGCCCGACGCGGAGAAGTAAAACATGCTGAAACTCTGGATCGGCGCGGCCCTGGCATTCCTGCTGCAAACCCAGCCCAACAATTACGCCGACACTAAAACCTGGCTGTGCAAACCCGGCCAGCATGACGCGTGTGATACGGAGCTCACGACAACCGTCATCACCGCCGACGGCAAGTTATCTCGCGAGACATGGACTGCCGATCCCAACGCCGCGATCGATTGCTTCTACGTGTATCCAACGGTTTCCACCGATCCCACTCCCAACAGCGATATGACTCCCGATCCCGCGGAATTGAATGTCATTCACCAGCAGTTCGCTCGCTTCGGTTCGAAGTGCCGGCCCTACGCGCCGATGTACCGGCAAGTGACATTAGCGGGTCTCCGGCGTCTTCTCGCGGGAACCGGCGCCGGGACAGCGCTTGCCGCCGGTCTGCAATACGACGACGTGCGCGATGCGTGGAATTACTATCTCGAGCACGATAACAAGGGCCGCGGCTTCGTTTTGATCGGTCATTCGCAAGGGTCGTTCATTCTTGCCGAACTCATGCGGAAGGAAATCGACGGAAAGCCCGTACAGTCGAGAATGGTTTCCGCGATTCTCATGGGGACGACGATTGCAGTTCCGAAAGGCAAAGATGTGGGTGGGGCATTCCAGCACATTCCTCTTTGCCATTCCTCGTCGCAGACCGGATGCGTCATCACGTTTGCATCGTTTCGATCGACGATTCCGCCGCCTGCGGATTCGCTCTTCGGAAGAGTCGCGGACTCCAACATGGTGGCGGCGTGCACGAATCCGGCTGCGCTTGCCGGCGGCGAAGGTATTCTGCATTCCTATTTGTCCGCTGAAGGCCGCAATATCACCGCGACTTCAAAGCCTAAACCGTGGGTCGTTCCCGAGCGTCCGATCGAGACTCCCTGGGTTAGTGTTCCCGGCCTGCTCACATCGAAATGCAATTCCAACGCGAACGCGACGTATCTCGAAATCACGGTCCATGGCGATCCCGCCGATCCGCGCATCGACGACATCACCGGGGATCTCACAGCCGGTGGCCAGGTCCTTGCGAATTGGGGTTTGCATCTGATCGATGTAAATCTCGCAATGGGCAACCTGGTGGATATCGTTGGCGAACAAGCGAAAGCCTTCGCCGCCGCCCGCCGTTAGAATTTCAGAAAATTTCCTCGAATTTCTCTCGTCTTTTGTGCTTCTTGTGGCCATTCTTCTCCTCTAGAATGACGACGGTTGAAGTGAGAAAGTAATGCAGGATTCCGATCGAACTGTTGGTTCCAACCGCACCTTTGGCTCGTCAGATAGTCCCACCATAGGACGCTCCGGCGATGAGGAAGTCCCGACTCTGCCCGCTGGCACTCTGCTCGCGGGACGTTATGAAGTCATTCAGACACTCGGCGTCGGCGGCATGGGCGCGGTGTACAAGGCATTCGATCGCCAATTGACCCGCGTTGTGGCGCTGAAAACAATCCTTCCCGAGCTCGCATCGAGTCCGACAGCACTGAAGCGATTCAAACAGGAAGTCCTGCTCGCGCAGCAAATCGTGCACAAGAATGTCGTGCGCATTTTCGACATCGGTGAAGACGGCGCGACGAAATTCATCACGATGGATTTCATCGAGGGCCAGGATTTGAAAAACCTGGTCCGCGATCGCGGCAAGTTCGATCCCAAGGATGCCGTCGCGATCGTTCGGGAAGTCTGTTCAGCGCTCGAAGCGGCGCACGCGGCCGGAGTCGTGCATCGCGATCTGAAGCCCCAGAACATCATGGTGGACAGTAGCGGGCACGTGCTCGTCATGGATTTCGGTATTGCGCAGTCCCGCCAGACCAAGGGAGCCACGGTTACAGGATCGCTTGTCGGCACACCCGACTACATGTCGCCGGAACAAGCCCGCTCCGAAGATTGCGACGCACGCTCCGACATCTTTTCGCTCGGCATCATTTTTTATGAAATGCTCACGGGAAAAATCCCGTGGCACGCGGATTCAATGCTGGAAACGATGTTCAAGCGCACGAAGGAGCGAGCGGTTCCTCCGGCCGAAATCGATCCGAGCGTTCCGAAGGCCGCCAACGACATCATTGTTAAATGTCTCGAGCTCGAGCCGGCGAAACGGTACCAGTCGTTTACTGAAATCCTCGCGGATATCGAAAACATCGATCCGTCGAAAAAAGTCGCGGCGGTACGGCTCAGGTCGCAAGTGCGGAAAGCTTCGCGGTACTGGACTCTCGCTGCTGCGGGACTCGCAATCGTGATCATCGCCGCGATTGCAGGATATTTTGCGCGAAGCAACGTTGCTCCAAAACAGGCGGCCGCACACGCGCCGATGACCGTGCTGATCGCGGATTTCAACAATCACACCGGCGACGCCGTATTCGACGGCGCTCTGGAACGTACCGTGAAACTGGCTCTTGAAGGCGCCGGATTTATTTCTGTTTATGACCGCACGCAATTGAGAACGATCGGATCGCAACCGGTTTCCGGCAGGCTTGATGAAACCGCCGCCCGCCAGATTGCGGTGAGCCAGGGATTGGGCGTGGTTGTTTCCGGAGCTTTAGACCGGCAGGGCGATGGATACACTCTTTCCATAAAAGCGATTCAGGCCGTGACGGGAAACCCGATCAAGATCGCGGAAGACACCGCCTCGAAAAAGGATCAGGTCCTTTTCGCAACGACGAAACTTGCCGGAGCGGTCCGAAAGGCGCTGGGTGACGATACATCCGATGCCCAGCTTCGCTTTGCATTGGAAACGCTTTCGGCAAACTCGCTCGAAGCCGTCCACGAATACTCCACGGCAATGGAAGCGTTGTCCAACGGCAAACATGAGGAGGCGCTGAAGAGTTTTTCGAAGGCGGTGGACGTCGATCAGAATTTCGGTCTTGCTTATGCCGGCATGGCGACGGCTTCCCGGAACATCGGCCAGCAGCAGGACGCCGAGAAATACGTGAAGCTCGCGGTCGGTCACATGGACCGGATGTCGGAGCGCGAACGCTATCGAACGCGGGGTTTTTATTACCTCGTACTGGGTAATCTTCAGAAATGCACCGAAGAGTACGGCACGTTGATTCGTGATTTTCCGTCCGATGCGGGCGCCCGAAACAATATCGCGTACTGCTGGACGCTGCTGCGCAACTGGCCGAAAGCCATCGAGGAAATGCGGCAGACGGCGATGATTTTGCCGAAGCGTCCATTGTATCGATTCAACATTTCCGTTTATGCATCGTATGGCAGCGATTTCCAAACGGGAGAAAAAGAAGCGAAGGCGCTTCTCAACCTCGATCCTTCGTACTCCACAGGGCCAAACGCGCTGGCGCTCGCGGAAGTCGGTCTCGGCCAGTTCACTGAGGCCGCGGATGCGTTTCACAAACTCGAACAATTCGGTGCGCTCGGCGTTTCCGATTCGCGCGCGGGCCTCGCGGATCTCGCAATCTACGAAGGCCGCTTCTCAGAAGCTGCGAAAATACTGGAACAGGGCGCCGTCGAAGACCGCATGAACAAGTATTCGGACCGCGCCGCCGCGAAGTATGTGGCCCTGGCTTTTACCCGGATTTCACAGGGACAGAAGGGACTCGCCGCAGCCGCAGCGGAAAAGGCGCTCGAAAGCAGCAAGACATTTCGAATTAAATTTCTCGCCGGGCGAACTCTCGCTGCGGCAGGTCAAACGGCCCGGGCTCAAAAGCTGGCAATGGAGCTCGGCAACGAATTGCAGAGCGAGCCTCAGGCTTATGGAAAGCTGATCGACGGTGAAATTGCGCTCGCTTCCGCTGATTCCCGCAAAGCGATCAAGGCTTTCACCGACGGCAACAATTTGATGGATACCTGGATCGGCCGCCTGGAACTCGGGCGGGCATATCTTGCCGACAATCAGTTCGCCGAAGCGGATTCTGAATTCGACCGTTGCATCAAACGCCGCGGTGAGGCCCTCGCGTTGTTCCTCGATGAATCGCCCACCTACGGTTACTTCCCACAGGTCTATTACTATCTTGGCCGTGTCCGCGAAGGATTAAACAACCCCGGCTTCGCCGAATCGTATCGCACGTATCTCTCGATGCGCGAAAAGGCAGGCGAAGATCCACTGATCGCCGAAGTACGCAAGCGCGCGAAGTAAGCTCACGCTTCGAATTCGGTGTCTGTCCCTGAAATTCTTTACGGTTGCGTTCCGGCACTCGGATTGAAAATAGCGTCCCCGGAGTACGTAGCCGTTAAGTTTGCTTGACTGGTCGATGCAAGGAAACACTTTCCGACGCCGCCTGAAAGTGTTGCCGTACAACTGGAGCCATTGCCGTTGGTGATGAGCGCCGTTCCCGTGGGCGTTACGCCAATTGAGGATGTCACGGTCGCTTCAACAGAGAAACCTGAAGCTCCCGGTATTCCGGAGACGGAAGTGATCCGCGTGGTTGAATCGGCTTTGGAGATACTGTCGGAGATCGTTCCGCCGGCGTTGTTGTAGTTCGTACCTCCCGAGAAACTCCAGGCATCGCTCGAATAGTTGCCGATGGCGGTGTGGGTCGTGGCGCTCAGATTCAGGCCGCTGCTCAGGTCAACCCCGTTTACACCGGTGGCGGTGCCGGTCGCCGTATGAGCGTTGGTGTCAAAGCTCACGTGATAGGGAGTGAGGTTGAAAGCGGCGTTGGCCTTGTCGATGTGATCGTGCGTGGTTCCATTCGCGTTGTTGTAATTGTTGCCGCCGGAGAAGCTCCATGCGTCGCCCGGATAATCGGCGGCATCCGTGTGTGTCGTGGCGCTGAGATCGAGACCGGAGCTCAAGTCAACATTGTTTACACCTCTCGCCGTGCCTGTCGCGGTGTGTGGATTCCCGTCGTAGGTGAGGCTGTAAGGGGTGATGTTGATCGTAGCGTCCGCTTTGTTGATCACGCCTGTTGGGTCGGTTCTCGTAGTGACGGTGTAATTGTTGCCGCTGTTTCCGTCATTAACCGTGAATGCCGAAACGGAGAGCGTCTTGCCGGTGCCGGCTTCCGCAGTGTCGTATATCTCTGCGAGACCGGTCACGGAGTCGCCTGTCTGAACTCCTGACACCGCGGGCGTTGCAGCGGCGCTTGTTGTGGCATCGTAGGTCTTCGTGTTCGGCTGAGCGGTGATGGTTAACGCGGCCTTATCGATGGCACCCGTGGTATTGACCAATGTCGTAACGTCGTAGTTACTGCCGCCATTTCCATCATTGACGACATATGCGGTGATTGTGAGTGTCTTTCCGGATCCGAAATTTCGCGTATCGTAAGTTTCAACTGTCCCCGAAACCGTGTCCAGATACTGCAGGCCCGCCACTGCCGGAGTTGCCGAAGCGCTCGTTGTTCCGTCGTAGGTTTTGCTGTTGGTCTGAGCTGTGAGTGTCAATGGCGCTTTCGTGATGGTCAGAGAGCCGGGAGTATGGGGCGTCAAGCCATCCGAATACGCAGCGTTGTACGTTACTCCATCCGTCGCAGAAGTCGTGGACGGACCGGTGCACGTGATGGAATATGTGCCTACATTATGCGGAGTCGCCGGGAGCGTATACGCGCAGCTTGCGCCCGACAACGAACCTGCAACTTCGCCGTAAACCGTGAACGTCAGCGCGGGAAGCTCAGCGCCGTAAACAACCGTCTTGCTGTCGGCCATTGCAAAGAGATGAGTTATCTTGCCGGGGGCGGTATTGGAAGCGCCGCTTTCCGTTCCGTTGACGTCCACCGACGTTACGTAATAGGTGTATGCGGTGTTGTAACAGGTCGCCAGGTTCGGGCAGCTTGCGCCGGAGTGTGCCGTATCACTGACAACATCATCGTATGTGGTTGCCGGAGGCGCGCCGTCCACGTGGCCGATCAGTACAGCAGCCGGGTGGCTCGGGTCCGTGCGGTAAATATTGTAGTGACGGATCTGGCCAATGCTGGGCGTGCCCCAGTTCAGAGTGACCCGGTCAATCTTGCTGACCGCTGTGAGCGGCTGCTCCGATGAAGTCGCATCAAGTGAGGATATGACAGCGTCGTAATCCACATCACCGAGATCGGTCTGGCCGAGATCCGTTTGCCCCAGGTCGGTCTGCCCGAGATCGGTCTGTCCTAAATCGGTCTGGCCAAGATCGGTTTGTCCGAGATCGGTCTGCCCGAGATCCGTTTGTCCCAGGTCCGTCTGGCCGATATCGGACGACAATCCGTGAACATTCAACCTGGCTCCAATTTGCTGGAGATTAAGAGCGGCCCAGTCGTTGGAGTCGACGAACAATCTCGAACCGGCGACGCCATCCTCGATCGATCCGCTGTAATTCAGGTCGAGTGTGTAGTCGAGCGCGTCGATGCTTCCATTTCGATTCCAATCCGGTGTGGATAAGCCCGAGCCTTCAAGCCGAACGGCGGATGCGCCATTGATGGGAGTACCGTCGCAGTGAGCCTTGGCCAGACCTTCGTTCGGAAGCGGGGTGCCGTAGAATCGCAACCGGTACGGCATCGGACCGAGCGGCCCTTCGGTCACGTGTCCTTCGTCCAGGTTTCCCAGCAATCCGTTCGAATAATCGATATGTTCCTTAAGATCGGCGCCGGTCAGGCCGCGCGTTTGATACAGGTAGTTCATCACGCTGGGATAATTCGGCATGCAGTTCGGCGCGCGATACAGGCCTGCGTGCGAGAGACCCAGGTTGTGTCCCAGTTCGTGCATCAGCGTGCCTGCCTGAACCAGCACGGTGCCGGTTTGATCGGCGGCAGGATCGTCGGAGCGCCACAGGCCCAACGTGATCATCAAATCTCCACCCGGCCGGTCAGCGACACCCGACGTGCTCTTGGGCACTGTTGGAGTCAGATCCGATGGGATTCCCAACGCGTGCGCGAACAAGACATAATGAAAAATATCTTTGCGATTGTGATCGAAGTGCGAAGGCATTCCCAAAAGCGGGAATCCGTCTTTAACGGCGCGAAAACCTTTTTTCCAGCTCAAGACCGAGTAGGGTTCGGCAAAAGCGCAGTGAGTGGTCCTTGCGTTGGGACAAAGCAGCGTGGACTCATCGATCACATCTCCGCCGCGCGTGTACTGCGCCGCAATGATGTAAGGCAATCCCTGTCCCTGATAGTTGTTGCCGACATCGAAGTGCAGACTGATTCCATGTAACGCGAATGTCGCCGCCATTGCCGAAAGCGCATCCAGTTTCGGATTGTGCGTGTGGCCGTCCGTGCCTCGAAGCCAGTCGAATTCAACAAAGACGTCCTGACGCGACGGGTTGGCGCCCATCGCCGGCAGATTCACGCAGGGTTCGGATGGATAATCGGCGCAGCCGCCGAATGTTGCAGGATTGGCTTGCGTGTTGAGGTGCAGTCCGCGGGTTTCCCAGACATCGAGGAGTCCATCGTTGTCCGTATCGAGGACACGGATGCTCGTAACAACCGCGCCCCAGGTCAGGCAGGCCTGGCCGTTAAACGTGACATGAGATGACCATGTCGACTCGTTCGGCTGGAGATAGAAATTGAATGTGGGATTATCCCAGCGTGGTCCTGCCGTTCCTGTAAAGATGGTCTTGAAAGTTCCCGGCCGCGTTGCTGTGTTGATGTTCAGCGTCTCATCAAAACCGGGCTGACCGTTGCCAACGATTTCGGTCATCTTCGACGTGATCGAAACCGCCACATTCTGGTAAGCCTGATAAAAACCGCCGATGGTCTGGGTCATCTTGTCTGCGTTTCGGGCCATCGTGTATGCGCCATCGTACAAAATCACTGCGTTCAATGGTGCAATCAACGGCTGTCCCGACACGACGGTGCGGTAGATGATGACGAGACTGGCTCCATTCGTGTAAGGTCCGGTCGTCCGGGTCCCGGCGTCCGGAAGACTTACCGTGTGAGGACCGTTGGCAATTCTCACGTTGTTTACGTGATCGATGCTCAGATATCGGAGAACATCCGCTCTGTAAACGCGGCCCCACCACGCGCTGGGTGTTCCCGCACACGCTGGGTTTTGGGCATTCCCCACAACCGCTCCCACAATGGGATTCCCGTCAAAAAAGCCGTTCATCGCGGATGGAGCTGCTGCGGAAACCGGCTCATCCGTCTGCCAATAAAGAAAAGCCGCGACGATATCTGCAGGTACGCCGTTGGTCGCCGGTACCGGAGCCGATCCATTGGGCCCATTTCCGCCGATGGTGATGGTTCCCGTCGCAAAGTAACCACCAAGCGCCGGCGACAGTACGCCTTTTCCACGAAGGCCGACGCCACCGACAACGTAGTCACCGGTAACAAAATAATTCTTGAAGTATTTGAGTGCGTCTGCGGCCTGGCTTGACTGTACAAACAGCAGGAACACACCGATAAGAAGGCATGCTTTTCGGAAACCTGGAATGTGAGCTTTAAAATTGGAGGTCTTCAAGAGGACTCCTTCCTCTATTCAGAGATCTATCCACTTCCGATTCTGAAAAGACCGATTGATTGTGGGACTGTGCCGGGGCGATGTCAACAAAGGTTGGGCCGAAAAAAGCCGAAAGGGATAGGTTTTAAGGGCTGAAGCTCAGAAAACTCGAATTCCGGTAATTTCAGGGCAATTCGAAGGACGCACTCCGAATTCTGAAGTACAAGAATTCGGAGTGCGTCCCTGTCATTCGACTATTTCTTCATCGCGTATCTTTTCAGAGCTCGCGGGCCGACTTCGGCTCCATAGATATTGCCCTGGGCGTCGGCCGCGACACCCTCAGCGGCGCTGGTGCCGGTCGTTTTTTCGACCGGATCCGGGATGAAGTATTTCACGGACCCGTCTTTTGCGCTGCCCACTCGGATTCCTCGTTTCCAGCCGTCGTGATTCCGGGAAACCGATTCGGATTCGGAATCGGCAACATAGATGGTGTCGTTCTTGTCGATGTAGACACCGCTGGGCCGGCTGAACTGCTTCCATTCATCGAGAAACTTGCCATCCTGATCGAAGATCTCGATCCGATTGTTATTTCGATCGCCGACAAACAGCCGGCCTTTTGAATCCATCGCCAAAGCATGAGGCTGATCAAAATCCCCCGGGGCCTGACCCAGCTTGCCCCAGCTCTTGATGAACTTTCCGTCTTTTGAAAACTTCAGCACACGAGCCGTGGCTCCGGCCGCGCTCGTGTGGCCTTCGGACACGAAGATTTCTCCGTTAGGCGCAACCAGAACATCGTTCGGTTGGAAGAAAAACTCCGGATCGCGAGCGCCGCCGGCTTTCCCGAGAGTCATGAGAAGTTTTCCATCCGTGCTGAACTTGAAAACCTGATGACCTTTCGTCGGTGGAGGCGGCGGCGGAGTTCCGGCTGCCGCACCTCGCGCTGCGCCTCCGGTGCAGGTGCAGTCGGTAATCCAAACGTTGCCGTCGCGATCGATGAAGATGCCGTGAGGCGCGATCAGCATCCCGCCGCCAAAACTCTTGATCAGTTTTCCGTTCGCGTCGAAATGAAGAATGGAATCGAGCATCGAATCCTGGCAGGTGTTAGCTCCGCATCGTTCCGCCACCCAGATCGATTTTCCGTCTTTATCGATTTCAACAGCGCTCGTGGAGCCCCACATTCGACCTTCGGGAAGCTTCGCCCAATCCTTGAAGGTTTCGTAAGGATTGGGCAGCGCGTTTGTCGGAGCGGTGCTTTGTGCGGACACGAAACGCGCGTTGCACACCACAGCCAGAATGATCGATGCGAAAACGATTCTTTTCATACTCGCCTCACTTGCGCGGCCAGATGGTTCCCTGAGCCTGTTTTGTTACGGTTCCCAGACCTTTATATAAGAAGCGCTGCACGCGCTGGCCTCGATACGTTTCGGTGGTGTAGATGTTGCCCTTGGAATCCGTGGCGATGCTGTGCACGGCGTAGAACTGGCCCGGCTGACGGCCGCCATCGCCAAAACTCGTCAGGATTTCCAGTGAATCGCGCTGCATGATGTAGATTTTCTCGTTGGCGCCATCGACCAGATACAGGAACTTCTGCTGTGGATCTTTCGAAAAAGCGATGTCCCACACCGATCCGTCGCCGAGCGTTCGCTTCGCGATGAAAACTTCCTTAACGAAAGTCCCGTCCTTCTTGAACACCTGAATGCGATCGTTGACGCGGTCGCAGACATAGACCATGCCGTCTTTCGCCAATTCCGCGCAGTGAACGGGATTGCGAAATTGTTGGGCCGGCGGCGCATCCGGATTGTAAGGACCCAGATTGGTGTCTTCGGGCTTGTTGCCGTAGGCGCCCCAGTGGCGTTTGTAC
>CAZWGA010000044.1:22606-41335 GCA_964633285.1 uncultured Solibacteraceae bacterium
CCCTCCCTTTCTCGGCGAATCCTCGACAGGAACCGGAGTTTGGAATCGTTTGGGCGGTGGGGGCGTCGGGATTGGAAGGGCTCAGGTTGGTGGTTACGGGGTTGTTGCCGTAGCAGCCACGTTGGCGTTTGTATTTTCCACTGTCGGCCTCGAACACGATCACGCGATGGTTACCGTATCCATCGGCGACATAAACTTCGTTCGTATCCTTATCGACGAAAATCTTCGCAGGCAGCCTCAGGTTTTCGACATCATTGCTGCCTTTGCTGGCGCCGGGCTTGCCGATCTGCATCAGCAGCTTTCCGTCCTGCGTGAATTTCATGATCATGCTGTCGTGGAAATAACCCACGATGCCGGTCTGGCCTTCCGCGGGAGCAGCCCCTCGCCCGGCTGCCGGCGTTGCGGCAGCGGCTCCTCGCGCTGCTCCTCGTGCGGCCGGCGCAGGCGCGTTGGGATCTGTTCCGCGTCCATTGCCGCCGATCCAGACATTGCCTTTGTAATCGACTGTGATTCCGTGATTCGAATCGGGCCATTCGTACCCGTGGCCGGGCCCGCCCCAGTTTCCGATGAGACTGCCGGCCTGATCGAATTCAAGAATCGGCGGCGCAGGCAAACAACATTCGGCGCCCGGAGGATTCGTTGAGGCATACACTTCCTTTGGCTCCAGGGACCCCGCCCGGTGAATGATCCAGATATGATCCTGAGCATCGGCCGAAACACCAATGGTGTTGCCAAGTATCCAATGATTCGGCAGCGGCTTCGGCCACAGCGGATCGACCTCGAACATCGGCGCCTGGACTCCCGCTGCCTCCGCGACGGAGCGCGACTCCAGTATTTTCTGGCCAACAGCCAGCAGAGCAAGCAGCGCGACAAAAGTCACACCAATCAACAGTTCACGTTTTGGCTTCATCTGGATCTCCTGTTTGTAGGGATGTGTAAACGGTTTTTATATTTCTATGCGTTGCGGGTCAAGAAAGAAAAATTTCACCGCTCGTGATTGCGACAATCTCTTACATTCTTTGCCCGTTGACCCGCTTCGAGGCGAAGGACAATACTGCGCCATGAAGAACCTGGCTTTTTGCATTGCGGCACTGTTACTCCTGGCCTCATGCCGCACACCCGTCGAGAAAGCAGACAGCGTGCGTGTGGTGCGTGTGGCCACGGTCCTCGGAAGGGTCATGAATCCTCTTTCCGAGGCTGTGAACAAGGTTCTTCCCGATCATTTTCCAGCGCGGATCGAGGTGCAGAAGACCGCAACATCCGACAGTTACGTGCAGCTCATTGAAACCGGCCAGATCGATATGGCCATGGTTCAGACGGATCTTGCTTACGTTGCATACACACAGGGAGTCGACGATCTGCCGCGTCCGCACCACAAACTTCGGGGAGTGGCTGTTCTTTACACTATTCCGCTGCACCTGATGGCCACGAAATCCAGTTCGATTCGAAGACTCACGGACCTTCGCGGGAAGCGCGTTCTCATCGGGACTCCGCATAGCCCGCTCGAATACACGGTACGGATGACTCTTGAAGGCGTCGGGCTGTCCCTCGCTGCAATGAACGCGAAATCCATGTCGAACGAAGCGGCTGCGGCCGCATTGCGCGCGGGTGAGCTCGACGCCGTTTTCATCCGCGGAAACGATCCGTCTCCGTCTGTTCAGCAAATCATGAATATTCCGGGAGTTTCGTTCGTTCCGATCTCGGGCGAGGAAATCGAGGGGATTCGATCTCATCATCCGTTTCTTCATTCCACATCGATTCCGGCGCGAATCTACGGCGATCATCCCGAGATTGAAACAGTCGGCGGAGACATGATGCTGGCGTGCCGCGATGATCTGCCCGAGGAATTGGTTTATTGGATTACCCGCACACTTTTCGATTCGTTGCCGGCGCTGGCCGATTCGCTGAATTCGCTTCGTCAGATCGATCTTGAACATGTGCAGTCTTCGCCCATTCCTTTTCATGCCGGCGCTGCGAAGTTTTATCGGGAACGAGAGTTATTCCAATGATCAGGCGTTATTCGGTTCAGATCCTTGCCGCCGCGCTGATTGCCGCCACGGTGCTTTTGATGTGGTTCGGATACCGGGCTGCATCGGAATGGCAGCGAAGCACGGCGCTGTTGATCGACCGAAGAAACGTTGATGTGATGTATCTGGTGACGCAGGCATTGAGCCGTGACATGCGAGCGGTGCAAAGCCAGGTCCTGCCGCAAATCGATCAACTGGATCTCAACTCCGAAGCCACGCTGGGCGATGACGTCGCGAAAGCTTTCGCCCGATTTCCTTATCCCGATTCGTTTTTCCAGTGGCGGGCCGAAGGCCCGGACCGCAACGTCCTCACGGTGTTCAACCGCGCCGACCGGCCTCCGGCTTGGTATCACGGCGACATTGAAACGACGGAATTCCCGACGACTGTTTTGAAAAATCCATCACAACTCTCGGAATTCGCGCAGCTTCTGCGAAAGCAGGTCTCGCTGCGCACCCGCGTGATTCTGTTTGAAACTTCGATTAACGGTGAGCCGTACCAGGTTATTGCGCGGCCCGTGTACGTGTCTCCATCTCGTACAACGCTGCACAGCATCGTCGGCTTCACCGTCAGCATCAACTGGGTGCGCGCGCACTATGTTTCGGAGTTGATCGCCGAACTCTCGCGTGTTCTGGAAGGCCGCAGTACTGTGGCCCTCGAGATTCTGGATGAAAAGGGAACGCGCATCGCCGCAAACAAGCCTGAAGCCAGCTTTCAAACCGCTTCGGATCCTCCGGTTCGTGAAAGAAAGTTCCCTCTGTTGTTTTTTGATCCCGTTCTTCGCACCGCGACTCCTGCCGATATTCTTCCCGTTCGATACTGGACCATTCGCGGACAGGTGGTTCGAGATGAATCGGTCCTCGCGGCGGCCGCAGGCGCCAATCGCACCTTCTTATTAATCTCCGTTGCCGCGGCAGCCGCCATCATTGCGCTTCTGCTTACGGTGCGCGCCGCGCGTTCCGCCGCAGTTCTGGCGACCATGAAATCGGAGTTTGTTTCGGCGGTAACGCATGAATTGAAAACGCCGTTGTCCAGCATTCGATTGGTGAGCGAAACTCTGGCGAAAGGCCGCTTTCGATCGACCGACAAAGTGCCCGAGTACGCGGCGCTCTTATTGAACGACGTGTCGCGTTTGACTCGAACCGTAGACAATCTTCTGACGTTGTCTAGAGTTCAGGATATCGAGTGCTTTTATACATTCGAACCTGTTGATCCGGGCACTTTGCTCGAGGACGCTTTGAATGGGTTTCAGGCGTACCTGAAAGAACGCGGTTTCGAAGTGAATGTCGATATCCCCGCGCCGCTCCCTGCTGTTTATGCCGATCGCACGGCGATCCTTCAGGTTCTGGAGAACCTCCTGGATAACGCCATTCGATACTCTAATGGAACGCGCCATCTGACCATCTCGGCGGCGGCAGGGGATTCGCAGGTAGCGATGCGAATCGCGGATCGAGGCAAGGGCATTCCCGTCGACGAAGCGCCTCATGTGTTTGAGAAGTTTTTCAGGGGTCATGACGCCGCGTCCGGCGGCAGCGGCCTTGGGTTGGCCATCGTACAGCGCATCATGAAGGATCATCACGGAGATGTGAAGCTGCTCAGCACGCCGGGTACGGGAACCGTAGCAGAGATCGTTCTGCCTTTGGCAAAGGGAATCACGACGGATGAAACGGCGAATTCTGGTCGTCGAGGATGACGCGTCGCTGGCGCGAGTGCTCTGCGACAACCTCGTCTACGAAGGATTCGAAGTCGCGCTTGCCGCAGACGGAAAGCATGCGCTGAAGGAGCGGCAGGTTTTTAAACCGGATCTTGTCCTGCTGGATCTCACACTTCCCGGACTCGATGGATTTGAAGTGTGCCGGCGTCTCGCCGAAGAACAATCCCGTACCGCCATCATCATGCTCACGGCCCGGAGCCAGAAAGAAGACAAAGTCCAGGGGCTCCGCCTCGGAGCCGACGACTACATCACCAAACCATTCGCCCTCGATGAACTGCTCGCGCGCATTCATGCTGTGTTGCGGCGGATCCATCCGTCGGACAACAGTCTCATTCTGGGCTCGCTTCGAATTGATTTCGATCGGTGCGCGGCCACCCGCAACAACGAAAAAGTTACTTTCAGCCAGCGTGAATATGAGGTTCTTCGCTACATGAATGATCGCGCCGGAAAGGTCGTCACCCGGGAAGAACTACTGCGCAATGTCTGGGGATATCAGAACGTGCCCCTGACTCGAAGTGTGGACAACCTCGTTGCGCGCCTCCGCTGGAAGATCGAACCGGATCCTGAAAATCCGCGCTACATCCATACCGCTTACGGAGATGGTTACCGGCTTACGCCTGACCTGAGCTAGCAATATCGGCAATCTGTTGTCCGATAACAAGGGAGGCTGTCGCGGCCGGTGATGGAACGTTACACACATGAATCATGCGGTCGGATTGAACGATGCAAAAGTCGTCGAGCAGGGTTCCCTTGTTGTCGAGAGCCTGAGCGCGCACTCCGGCGCCCGCGGGTTCGAGATCCGAAGCCTGGATATCCGGAACGAGTTTTTGAAGAGCGTGTGTGAATGCCTGTTTGTTGAGCGAGCGGTAATACTCGCCGAATCCGCTCCGCCAGTACTTCGCCGCCATTTTCCAGAAGCCCGGAAACACCGCGGTTTCCATAGCGTCTTTCAGGTTGAAGTCGGTTTTTCGATAGCCTTCACGCTTGAGCGCAAGAACCGCGTTAGGGCCGGCTTCGATGCCCCCGGTGATTCGCCGCGTAAAATGCACGCCAAGAAAAGGAAAGCGCGGATCGGCCACGGGATAAATCAAATTGCGCACCAGGCTCCGGCGATCGTGAACGATTTCGTAATACTCGCCGCGGAAGGGAACAATCTGAAGCCCCTGTGAATCGCCGGCCAGGCGCATGATGCGATCACTGTGCAAGCCGGCACAGTTGATAACGAGGGAAGCCTGGACTGTACCGCGCGTCGTTTCCAGCACGAGCTCGCTGGAACTTCGTTGGATTCCATCCACCTTGCATCCTTTGAGGATCTGACCGCCTGCCGCTTCGATCAATTCCCCGTATTTGCGGGCAACGGCGCCATAGTCGGTGATGCCGGTTCCGGGAACATGCATAGCAGCGATCCCCGTACAGTGCGGCTCGAGTTCGCGCAGCCGCGCTACTTCGATCATGGCCAGCCCGGGCACGCCGTTGGCGGTTCCGCGCCGCATGAGTTCCTGAAGCCCCGGCAGTTCGGCGGGCTCGGTGGCGACAACGACTTTGCCGCAGACCTCGTACGGAATCCTGTGCTCGCTGCAGAACTCCACCATTGCGACGGCTCCGGCCACACAGTTCCTCGCCTTCAATGATCCGGGCTTGTAGTAGATGCCCGAGTGAATGACTCCGCTGTTGTGCCCGGATTGATGCCGCGCGATCTCCGTTTCTTTTTCAAGAACCCCGATGCGCGCTCCGTTGAACTTACGCGTGGACTGAAGCGCAGTCGCCAATCCGACAATTCCGCCGCCGATAATCGCAATGTCGAATCTGTAATCCATTCCAGATTCAGTTTCCCAATCCGTTCTTTGCCAGGAATTGACGGATTGTGGTGAAGATTCTTGTACGCTCCTCCGGTGTAAAGTTTCCGTGTTTCCCGCCCGGGATGGTAACGAGCTGGTTCTGAACGTTGACCTTTGCGAGAGCTTCGTGCAGGCGGACGGCGTGCTGATAGGGAACGGTCGTATCGGCATCGCCGTGAATCGTGAGGATCGGCGGCAGTCCTGGACGGACATACGTCAGAGGCGACACACGCCGCGCGATCTCTTCGCGATTCGGCAGTCCTCCGAACCATTGCATTGCGGCGTTGGCGCGATGCGGCCCTTCGATAACATCGTAAACATCCGTGATGCCGAACCAATTGATGATCGCCGCGACTTTAGGAATCGGCGTGTTGCTCGCGCATTCCCGATCGAGGCCAACGCTTTCAGGAAGAATACCGGTCGTCAGCGCCAGATGCCCACCCGCGGATTCTCCCGTAACCACAATGCGATTGATATCGACGTCGTACGTTTTAGCCTGGGTGGCAACGAATCGCAGCGCGCATAAACAATCCTCAACTGCTGCCGGAGCCTGAGCGACGCGCGCAAGCCGGTATTCGACGTTGACGACGTTCCATCCCATTTCCATCCAGGGTACGAGCGACATGAGCGAGCCCTCTTTGGTTCCCGCGGCCCAGAATCCTCCGTGAATGTAAATGACCGTTGGCTGGGGGCCCGTCGTATCGCGCCTTTTGTAGATATCCAGCTTTGCTTCGTAGTTGCTGGCGGTGAGATAGGTCAGGTTTGGAAAAACCTGATAGTGATTGGCGGCGTGAACGGCCCAGTCGGCCGACGCTGAAAGTTGAGCGAAGGCGGGAGCCGAATAACTCAGGGCCGCTATTAAAACTGCACCAATTACACCAACTAGAGAATGTCGCATTCGTGACTCCTTTTCCTGTCTGGTTTGTGTTGAATAATACAATGAGTCCGTGGGGGAACAACGAACGGGCCGCTCTGCAATATTTGTAGCAGCGGGAATTTTTCTGAGCCGGATTGCGGGATTTGTGCGGTTGCGAGCCTTTGCGTACTACTTCGGTCTCGAGTCCGAAGCGGCCGATGCCTTCAATCAGGCGTTTCGAATTCCCAATTTCCTGCAGAATCTTTTTGGTGAAGGTGCGTTGTCGGCGTCCTTCATCCCTGTGTACGCAGCGCTGCTTGCCCGTGGAGACAAGCGTGAAGCCAATCGTGTCGCCGGCGCCGTTGCTTCATTGCTTGCGCTGGCGGTTTCGATATTGGTTCTTGCCGGAGTTCTTGCGACCCCATTGTTGATTCCCGTAATTGCCCCGGGATTCACTGGAACGAACCGCGATTTGAATATCGAAATCGTACGCGTCTTATTTCCCGGCGCGGGCTTTCTCGTTCTTTCGGCGTGGTGTCTTGGCGTGTTGAACAGCCATCGCCGGTTTCTTCTTTCGTATGCAGCGCCGGTGATGTGGAATGCCGCCATGGTCGCAACTCTGGTGATCTACGGCGGTGCGCCTCTGCCGAAGCTTGCGGTCCTGCTGGCCTGGGGATCCGTTGCCGGAAGCGCTCTTCAATTTGTGGTTCAGATTCCAATCGTGTTGCGCTTGGCGCCGGACTTGAAGTTGGCCTTTGACACTGCGTCCGATCACGTTCGAACCGTCGTGAGAAATTTCGTTCCTGTTTTCGTCAGCCGCGGTGTCGTTCAGGTGAGCGCATACATTGATGCAGTGATTGCGAGTTTCCTTCCGACCGGAGCGGTCACCGGACTGGCGAACGCGCAATTGCTCTACACCCTGCCGGTAAGTTTGTTCGGCATGTCGGTTTCTGCGGCGGAATTGCCTGCAATGTCGGGAGCCATGGGCGCCGATCCGTCGGCGATGGAAACGATTCGACGGCGGCTGAATTCCGGCCTGAAGCAGATTGCTTTTTTTGTAGTTCCTTCGGCAGTCGCATTCCTGGCCCTGGGCGATGTTATCGCTGGAGCGCTCCTGGTAGCCGGCCGCTTCCGGCCTGCCGATGCGGTGTATGTCTGGGGCATCCTTGCGGGTTCCAGTGTAGGACTGCTGGCCTCAACGCTGGGACGATTGTATTCCTCGACGTATTACGCCCTGCGAGACACGCGCACTCCGCTCCGTTACGCGATTGTGCGTGTGATCGTCACGACGATTCTGGGTTACGTGTTTGCGATTCCGTTGCCGCTCTGGCTCGGCATACCTGCGGTCTGGGGCGCAGCCGGTTTGACGGCGTCTGCAGGCCTGGCAGGTTGGTTTGAAATGCTCATGCTGCGCCGGACACTGAACAGTCGAATCGGCCATACAGGTATAGCGATGAACGATGTACTCAAGCTGTGGACCGCGGCGTCTGCCGGAGCCGCTGTGGGTTGGATTGCGAAACTCAGTCTGCCGCACATGCATCCTGCCTTCACCGCAGTTTTGGTGCTGGGACCATACGGCCTTGTTTTTCTGGCAATCGCATACATGCTGGGGATCGAAATGCCGTCCCCCTTCGGCAGAGGTCGCGAGCGCAGGGAAGGATGAACTCAAATTCTCATGTGGACACTTGTTTGTATTTGGCGGCGAGAGTTCCTATAGCGGAGACGAGCTCCTCAGGTTCGAACGGCTTCGGCATGTGCAATTGAAATCCAGCCGACAGGACCGTGTCGCGATCGAGCGGGGTTGCGTAAGCTGTGAGCGCGATGGCCGGCACAAACCTGCCGTGACTTCGGTCGCGCGCGCGCACGCGTCCGATCAGGGTATACCCGTTGTATTCCGGCATGCCGATATCGGCAACCATCACGTCGGGCCTCGATTGATCGAAGAACGCCAGCGCCTCCTGAACCGACGCGGCCGGAGTTACTCGTCCGCCCTGGCTCTCAAGAAGCACTTTCAGGAGTTCGCGCGTATCGACATCATCTTCGACAACGAGGATGTTCAGGCCGTTAAGCGCATCATTCATAAATCGCCTGACAAAAAGCGTATCAGACGAGCGGATTTTACTTGCAAGAGAAACTTTTTGGACGGGTCGCCTGGCAGGCGATGCTTTCGGTACGCCCGATGGCAAGATCGGAGCAGGCGATATCTGTGGCGGTCTTCATGGCTTCGTCCTTTGTTGTACCCGCCGCGGGCTTGCATGAAGTTTTTCCATGAAACTCGATGCAGACCTGGCAGTCCACTTTCGCCAGCCGCGTTGGCGCAATGATAATGAATCCGATCAACGCTGCAAAACCGGCGCCGATCAGAACTTTCGTGCTTTTGGACATTGCCATCGGTTAATGAATTCCCAGAAGAGCGCGTCCTTCGGGGGAGATTTTGTCGGGGCCCCACGGTGGATCCCACACTACCTGGACATCCGCTTCGACCACACCCGGCAGATCCAGAATCTTGTTCCTGGCATCTGCGGCGATCGACGTTCCCATACCGCAGCCCTGTGCGGTCAGTGTCATCTTGACGTCGACACGCGCTCCATCTTCAAGTGGCTGGACCTGCATTTCATAAATAAGTCCGAGATCGACGATGTTGACGGGGATTTCGGGATCGAAACACGTTTTCAATGCTTGCCAGACTTCGCTTTCAAGAGCCTCACCTGTGAGCGCCTGCTTCGGTGCACCTGCCGCGCCGGCCGAAGTTGCTTCCATCCCAATGGCGTCGGCATCGCGATTGGAAAGGCGGAAAAGCCCGCCGTAGCTGGGCACCATCAACGTGTAGGAACCGCCCAGCGACTGCGTGATCGTCACTTCTGTTCCCTGGGGCAACATCAGCGTGTGGCCTGCGGGCACTGCAACCACCTGACAATCGCGGGTCAATTTGATCGGTTCGTCCGTTCGATAGTCCATAAACTCATTATATGCTTCGGGCGAATCCGGCACGGAAGCCAAATTGCAGCTTATTGAAGATAGCGATCCAAGCGCGTTAGTGTGAAATGAACGAGTCTTGCATGTAAGGAGGCACGACTATGTCGAAATGTAGGGTCCATCATATCGATTTGGTTTCATTCTGTCCGGCCTGCCGCGGCTCAGTGAGATCGAAGAGAAAGGCTGCGTCTTCCCGCAGAAACGGCCGGCTTGGAGGGCGGCCGCGAAAGCCGGCGATGCGAAGAGGGTCGGTATCGACGCGATCCAGGAAGGCTGCCCGGTCGCGTTCGCGTTAAGGTTTGACGTTTTCCCGGAAAGGCGCAAATGGCTTAAGGGTTTTCCACAATCCTTTCTGTTTCTTCGCGACGACTACCCGGTTCTTCCCGGCCCTTTTTGCCTCGTATAGAGCTTCGTCGGCCCGGCGGATCAGGTCCTGAGGATTTTCATCGAATGATAATTCCGCCAGGCCACAGCTCACCGTGAAAGAGACATCACAGACGCGATCATCTTTCTTGTATTCGTATTTGCACGAAGCGATCTTCGTGAGCAGTTCGGTGAATTTTGCTTCCGCCTGGGAGAGTTCGAAATCCGTCATCATGACAACGAATTCTTCACCACCATAGCGGGCAAGAAAGTCATTTGCGCGTACAGAGTCGCCAAGCCATTGAGCGGCGCAAAGCAGAACACGGTCGCCCACAAGATGGCCGTGAGTGTCGTTGACGCTCTTGAAGTTGTCGATATCGATCATTGCAAGAACGAAGGGTTTCGCATTCAGTTTGTGCGACGTTACCCATCGATCGATGGCTCGATCGAAGCTTCCGCGATTCGCAACACGTGTAAGCGGATCCAGAGAGCCTTCCTCCCGGCTGCGCGTCAGATTGGTTTGAAGGACTTCGATGCGCTTAGAAAGTTTGGCGTAGTTCAAGTCATCCTGTTTTTGCTTTTCGATGACCACGCGGTTTAGTTCCCGCACTTCCTGCGCGATTTGCCGTTTGAGTTCCCGAATATCCTCAATATCCATCAGGCGTGACATGCGTTCCGAACTGCCCATCAGGCGAACATTGAACGACTTCGACTCGCCCGCGAGCTTTCCCAGCGCCATCCGCATGATCTCGATGACTTCCGCAAATTCGGACTCGCGTCCCAGCAAATAAGTCCGGGCCCGGCCGAAATATTCCTGGCAGAGATAAACGCATTCTTCCGCCGTGCGAGCCGTATCCGGATCGCCTTTGCGGCTGTTGGCGAGACGATTGCGATAGGCTTCCAGCTTGGTTCGAAAATCGTTGGTTTTAAGGGTTTCGCTTTCGATCGCGACATCGGAAACCAGCGCAAGGATACGCGCGGCAAAACCCGCGAGTTCAGCAGAAGCGGAGTCCGCAGGCTGGCCTCCGGGTCCAAGGCCCAACTCGACAAGTCGTGCGTTCATAGCAGACTCATCGGATCATCATGAGAAAAACTTTACGTACCCGGCGAAATCTATTTCGATTGCGCCACCGGAAATAAATGATTTCGAACTTCTGCGACGCCGGGCACATCACGAGCGATACTTTCCGCAATTTCACGGACTTGTTCGGAAGGCACCTCACCCCTCAGTGTCACGGCCGGACCGTCAGCGTCAACGCTGATCTGGCCCGCAGGAACCCGCTTGGATAGAGAAAGCGCGGTTTTGACTTTGGCGCTCAGCGCAGCATCGAGTGATGTTTCCTTCGCCGCGTAGGCGGCGCCCTGAAGTGTACTCGTAACCTCCTGCCTGGCTTGTTCCCAGCCTCGGGTCGAAACTTCAAAGGTCACCCAGAACAATCCCGCTACAAACAGGAAAAGCAGAAAGGCGCCGATCGCCGAAAAGCCCTGCCTTGTCCGGATTGTTCGAGACAAAACAACGTATCGGACATTTCCGGTTTGCGGATCAACCACAACGTCCTGAATCGTGCCGGCTTTTGTGCCGCGTGCACTTTGGACATCACGTCCGCGCAATTCGCCCCATACATTCGGATTTTGCATGACGCACCCCTTCTGGAACTCAGGTGCAATTGTCTTGCCGTCACACGTATAGTTCTTTGTAATGTTTCCGCTCATTTGAGAGATCGGACCTTTTTGACTGGAGGCTGCCTTGAAAATTTTCCTTCTTTCCGCGTTGTTGTTTCTGGCCCAGCGGCCCGAAACGCAGCCTCCGGTTTCGGAAATCGTTGTTACCGGAACCGCGCAGATTCTTGCGGCGCCGGATGAAGCGACGGTACGGCTTGGCGTTGTCCGGCAGTCCAATGTGGCGCAAACCGCGCAGGACCAGGCAAACGCGGTCGCGCAGGAAATTCTGAACGCCGTCGGGAAGACAGGAGTGACTTCTCAACAGATTCAAACCTCACGGCTGGTTCTGACACCCATTTATGCGCCACGCATCCCCGAGTCACGGGAACCGCCACGACTCGTGTCCTACACCGCGGCCAACACGATATCGATACGCGTGGATAACCTGGCCATGGTGGGAACAGTCATCGATGCGGGACTGAAGGCGGGAGCCAATCAACTGGAGGGCGTGCAGTTTGGTCTGCGCAATGATTTGACGGCGCGCCAGCAGGCATTAAAGCAGGCCGTCACGGAAGCGCGGAGCAAAGCGGAGACGATGGCTGACGCTCTCCGCGTCAATCTCGGCGCCGTGATCGAAGCAACAGAGGGAGGCGTTACCGTCATTCCCAGACCTGTCGAAACGTTTGCGATGGCACGAGCCACTATTGCTCAGACTGTGGAAACGCCCGTATCGGTGGGCGAACTTGAAGTTCGCGCAAGCGTCACGGTTCGATATCGAATATCACCGAAGTAGTGGGTGTGCGGCAGCCGTACGCCATGTGTGACGTCGAAAATGCGAAGCCGGTCCTTCCCTGGCGGTCGAGAATAATCAGGCCTCCGGCGCCTGCAGTTCGTTTCGTCAGCAGCGCGATCGATGCGTCGGCCGCTTCCTGCGCCGGCTTTCCCGCCACGACAAAATCGTTCGCGGTTTTCGCGAGGACGATCTTCATAATGGATTCGCCGTGTCCCGTTGTCGAGATGCCGCTCGATTCATTGTCTGCATAGCAGCCGCAGCCCACGAGAGCGGAATCGCCTACGCGACCCGGATATTTATAGAGCGTTCCGCCGGTGGATGTTCCCGAAGCGAGATTACCGCTCACGTCGAGCGCGACAGCCCCAACCGTTCCAAAGTTGACGACCTTGCCGGACAGAGACGACCAGATTCTCGCTTCACGTTCAGTAATGAGGTCCGACGGATCACAGAGCGGGATGCCCTGTTCGACGGCAAAGCGCTCCGCGCCGTATCCGGCAAGCAGCATATGATCGCTTTTTTCCAGCACCGCTCGCGCAAGACGAATGGGATTGCGGATACGCTCGACGGCCACGACGCCGCCGGATTTAAGGGAGGATCCATCCATCAGGATCGCATCAAGCTGTGCTTTGCCTTCGCGGTTGGGATGCGAGCCTACACCGGCATCGAAGACAGGTTCGTCTTCGAGTTCGATAATGGCTTGTTCGCACGCATCGAGCGCGGACCCGCCGTTCTGCAGAATATTCCATCCGCGGTTCAACGCCCGCCGCACGCCTTGCTGGCAGGCACTGCGTAACTCTGCAGGAATCTCCCACGCTCCGCCATGAACGATGAATGCAATGTTGCCCACAACGAGAGTATAGCCGCGGGGCCGGTGTTTTTATTCCGATCGCCGATCTGTTTCCTGCAGCACTGTTGCGTAGTTGATTCCAAGGAGTGTGACCGTCGGCACAACACGTCCCTTCACGCCGACTCGCGCTCCGCGGCTCGGAACGCCTCGCACGGTTGAGAATACCCAGAGCCTGCCCGTGCCGTCATCAATCTGATAGATGCCTCGGCCGATAACTCCGACTGACTGAGTGACCTGTCCGGCGACGGCCACTTCTTTATTCATGTAGCGTCCGGGATCGGCATTGATCACGCTGATCCTGGTCCGCTCGCATGCCGCCAGCGCTACAACCATCAGCGTGAGGGCAACGAAGTAAGAGAACTTTCGGAAATTCATATCCACTCCATTTCGAATCGCGAATCCCGAACCAAGGCCATGGAAACATTTCTTTCACCCGATTCGAGACTCGCGACCGAAATCTCCATAGGCAGTGTTGGTAGTTGTTATTTGTTGCGCGTAGCCAGATCGTAAACGAGGCCTGCGATTCCACCGGACAGTGCGCCGATACCTGCGCCTTTACCTCCGCCGGCAATAGCGCCAATCGCTGCTCCCGCGCCGGCACTGCCGCCGACAATCAGAGCTTCGCGTTCAAGGGAACGCTTCTTGTGCGTTTGGTAAACCGGCGCCTGATACGTGGCGGGCGCCGCCGCATTGGAAACATAAACGGCTCGAGGCTGGACGAAATGAGTGCGGCTGACTGCCGCAGCAGGCCTCGCTGTCTCTGACGAAGCGACAGCGTTCTGATCCACGGGGTTAAACGCCCGCGCCGTCGCGTTATAAATTCCGCTCGCCATTCCCAATACAAAAGCGAGCGCTAAACCTGCAGCAATTAAGATTTTGGGTCTCAAAGGTTTTACCTCCTCTCGCATGTGATTTGGACGGCAGCGTGAAGCCTTCGAAAGCACTACGGATTAATTTCCTCGCGTAAAACCCATGCCAGACACGGGTTCCACTCGACTACCGTTGTAATCAACTGATGTGATGGCGGAAAAAGCAAAGTGGACCGGGCGGTACACCATGTGCAGTTCAAGTATCCAGAGGACCGAAGATTGAACCCGGAAGCTTTGGAGCGAAACAAATCAGTCAGAGGTAGTTCAATGCAGCAGGATGTTCTGCGGACAAAATGGAAGCAGTTTCGGAATGAAGCGAATTATCACTGGAGTGAATTGCATTCCAGCGATCTCGATCTTATCGACGGCAAGCGCGAGAGTCTCGTACACCTGCTCGAACATCGGTATGGTTATGTCCGGACGCGGGCGGAAAGGGAAGTCGCGCGAGTTGTCGGCGAGTTCGAGGAAAAGCTCCGCAGGGCGTCATAGATGGAGGATATATGCGCAATCTAAAACGTCATACCGAATCGGAACCCAAACACACTTATCGCGCGAGGCCTCTGCCGTTCCGTACTCCGCTTAACGGTATTTCGGATCGCGCGCTGAAGAATCATCACGACAAGCTTTACGCCGGTTATGTCGAAAAAAGGAACGAAATCCAAAATCGCCTGGAAGAACTCGGCCGCAGCATTGTTGCGGGCCAGGACAACGGCGTCAACACCACTTTCAGCGAACTCCGCGGCCTTAAAGACAGCGAAACCTATGCGACGAACGGCGTCTATCTTCACGAGTGGTATTTCGAGATTCTTGGCGGAACCGGAACGCTGGAGAACGCGCAGGAGTTGAGCGGCGCCATAGCTGAAACCTTCGGCTCGGTCGAGGCATTCATCAAATACTTCTCCGAATGCGCGATGGCCGCTCGCGGCTGGACGATTCTTGCGTGGGATACCAAAGAGAATCGCGTGTGGGTTTACAACTGCGATGCGCACAATCAGGGTGGAGTGTGGGGCGCGCTGCCGGTGATCGTGCTCGATGTTTACGAACACGCCTACTTCATGGATTACGGTGCCGATCGCAGGGCTTATTTGAAGGCCTTTTGGAAGAATTTCAACTGGAGTGCAGCAAACGATTTGTTCAAGCGCGCTTCTTCAATCCGCCTATAGCATCCTAACGCGCTGTTGTGGTAACGTCCCCGGTTTGGAAAACGTTACAAACGCCAATTGAGGAGGAAGAGTCATGCCTGGATTGGAAGCGATCTTCAGATGGATACACATTTTCGCTGGAATCATTTGGATCGGACACCTCTACTTCTTCAACTGGGTTAACGGACCGCTGCAGGCCAAACTCGATGGTCCCACCAAGAAAGCCGTCAACCCTGAACTCCTGCCGCGAGCTCTATATTGGTTCCGCTGGGGCGCTGCCTATACGTGGATTACGGGGGTGCTGCTGCTGGATATTGTTTACTACCACGGGAAAGCGGTTTTTGATAACGCCACCGCGGAATGGTCGGCTCCAACGGGCATCATGATCCTGGTGACGTTTCTCGCGGTTTTTATCTACGACATACTCTGGAAGACCAGTATTGCGAACAACGTGCGCGCGGGCGTGATTGTTTCGTACGCGATTGTCGCCGTCATTGTTGCATTGTTTTACTATTTCGGCGGATTCAGCCAGCGCGGAACATTGATTCACACGGGAGCCATGTTCGGAAGCATCATGGCGTTCAACGTGTGGTTCCGGATCTGGCCGGCACAACAGAAAATTATTCGGGCGGTAAAGAATGGCGAAACGCCCGATGCGGGTCTTGTCAAACTCGCCGGCCTGCGATCGCGGCACAACACGTATCTGTCGTTGCCGCTCCTTTGGGCCATGATCGGGCAACACACGACTTACTTTTTCGGCGGAACTCACGTCTTCGGGATGGTCACCATGCCTGGCCAGTATTTCTGGATCGTCTGGCTTGTGATCATCATCATCGGCTGGCACATCGTCTTTCAGTGCTACAAGAAATCCGGCCAGGTTCAGGGATTCTGAGAAAAAGGACCAGCCACAAAAAAGCGCAGGAATCACAAAAATGCTGTTTGTGGATCCTGTGCCTTGTTGTGGCTGTGTTCTTACCTTGCCGCGATAACCAGTGGGGATCGAAGGGTGAATTCGAGCTTCGTTTCGGATGGAATATTCAGCTTCTCACCTTTCGTCAGAACTTGAACTGCCGTTGCGCCGCCGCCGCCAACGCCTGCTCCAATCGCGGCGCCTTTACCGCCGCCGGCGATAGCACCAATGGCCGCGCCGATTCCGGCGCCTACAGCGGCTCGTTTTGCGGTTTGTGCGCCACGGCTCTCTCCGGCTTCCTGGTATTCGGAAGTGGTCAGAGAATACGGAATGCCGTTGACAGTGATGTTGGTGAGTTCCAATCCAAGTTCAGCCTTGCCGGCAACGCGTCCCGCTCCGCTGAGGTTCGCGATTCGGCCACGAACGTCCGCGCCGCGAGGTATGATTTCAACTCCACCCTGCGAAACCGGCTCGTCGAGCGTCGCAATGAATGTGTCGCCGATCTTGTTTTTCTCGCTGTTGATGGTGTCGATCATACGCACAACGATCTTTGAACCCGTGCCGATCGTCCAAGCGGAGTTCGCTGCATTTGGAGAGGCCGGCCGTGTTACACGTTCAGTTCCGGGCAGTAGCCGGGGTTCGGCGGAAGCGCCTGTCGTTGCCGGTCTGGGCGCAGCCAGCGTCGGCGGTACGGTCACAGCTTTATCTTCTCCGAACTGAATCTGCTGAACGGATAAAAGATCGTAATCCTTCACGATTCCGTCATTCGCACGGAATTTGATGACGCGGGCTGACCCACCCTCATAGTATCCGGAAAGTTTTTCACCGTTCTTGAGGATCAACGTATCCGAAAACGCAGGCACCGCGATCAGTGCGATAACCGCGATCAACGTTGTGATTTGTGTCAGTTGTCTCATTCGTCCTCCCAAAGAAATGGTCTTGCATCAGTGTAACCCTTCTGCAATTCCTTTGCCTCTTTCCGGTAATGTTAAACTTTCAGGATCATTTTTCGGGCCCGTAGCTCAGCTGGATAGAGCATCTGCCTTCTAAGCAGGGGGTCGCAGGTTCGAGTCCTGCCGGGCCTATTGGGATTCAATGGTTTATAACGAGCGGATATGCATCGCCTGTTGTTTCGTGAGGTTGCTGCAGTTACAGATTCATCTACATTTGCAAATCTGGGAATCGCAAGTACAACGATTCCCAGCATTCTGCGACAACCGACCCTCTGCTTTAATAACAGGTTCCCGGAAGCGCCTGAGTTTCCCTGGTCAAAAGCAAATTGGCCTTTTCAAAGTTGGAAATACGAGTAGTCGCCTTTGATCTCTCGATTGAAATAATTCCCTTTTGAATCCGCCCGCAAGAAGTCCGTAAAGACGGACTCGTCGACTTCTTGATAAACGTAGGTGTGGCCAGTCTCCAGGAAACGCACATACAATTCCCGAGCTCGGCGATCGTAACCGATCGCTGCAATGCTTGTTGACTCCACTCGATGCAATTCTGGGCATGACGTTCCTCAAAGACATTTCAAGAGAAATACAAAACAACCACGCCTCGAGTTTGTGCTGGAACATCAGTTTGTAGTATTTCCTGATGATTCTTTCCTTGTCCGGTTCGCTCTGCAGATCATCAACAAGAAAGACATCGGGATCCTGCCTTGCCTCAAGCGTCAGCGACGACGACGCGGCTCGTAGACGATTTTCGAGCTGAGCAATTAGCAACGTTCGTGGACAATCGCTCGGATTTCCGCGGTACGGTTCAGCCTGTCCTATTGCTCGAACATCCTTAAAAAATCTCTAGGCCTAACGATGGCAATCCCGCGAAAGGCGCGCAAACGCAGCAGGTGGTTGTCGCCGGAAATAATTAGATCGGCCTTTCCTGCCAAAGCACACTCCAGGATTCGGTTGTCGTCGTCATCCTCGACGATCTCTTTAAGCCTCATCTTTGGATTAACGATCTCAGCAAGTTTCGCCATGAGCTTCAGCCGCGATACGATTGCCGGTTCTGACCATCCGAGATACCGGCGCAAAACGTTTGC
Source organism: uncultured Solibacteraceae bacterium (assembly GCA_964633285.1). Taxonomy (GTDB): domain Bacteria; phylum Acidobacteriota; class Terriglobia; order 20CM-2-55-15; family 20CM-2-55-15; genus 20CM-2-55-15. Next base: position 40,637 of record CAZWGA010000044.1, read on the forward strand.
CAATTCCCGCATGATCGCCGGCGAAACCAACAGCGTGAACTGCCGTTCGCGCGCCCGCCTCCATATTTGAGACGGAATACCCTTAGGATAGCTAAAGGCGGAGAAGTAGACATTGGTGTCCAGGACGACTCTAAGATCTTGTCGATTTAGTAGAGGTCGTCTTCGATTTCCGGTGCTCATGCACGATACGATTCACGTCCCTCGCTCTTATTCCCAGCTTTTTGGCCTGCCGTTCTCCATAACGTAAGAGCCGTTCATCTTCCTCAATCAATTCTTTCGTGCTTTTGGGGGTTTTCGTTTGCTCCGCCTTGGCTTCCTCGATTATCTGGTTTATCCAACGCTCCTCGTCTCGATCGCGATGCTGACGGTATCGCCGATACACGCGGACCATTTCTCGAAAGAGCTCGCTTTTGGTACGTCGCTCCTCCTTCGCCAACGTCTCAACTTCTTTGACGACTAAGGGAGGTACTGAAAAACCGAGAATTTTAGTTGTTCTACTCATAGGGCCCTGCCTCGCACCACTCAATTTAACTTAGTTAAACTCATTGTAGCAGGCAAAAATGATCCGTCAAAAAAACGATGCTTCGGACTACCAAAGACCGCAACGGGATGTAGAGGAATTTGTAGCTGTTGAACGCATCATTGAGTAATAACGCGCAACAGTGCCCAACGGGATGCCCACAACTGCTTGAAATACAA
>CAZWGA010000044.1:41435-49617 GCA_964633285.1 uncultured Solibacteraceae bacterium
GAGTAATAACGCGCAACAGTGCCCAACGGGATGCCCACAACTGCTTGAAATACAAATGAGTGAAAGAAGACAGATTGGTAAGATCCGTCAGGGCCGACTTCTAAGCAGGGGGTCGCAGGTTCGAGTCCTGCCGGGCCTATTTTGTTTCAATGCAATATGGACCGTTTCAACCTGGAAGTGTTGCGAGGGGACGAAACTGCATCTGCGCTTTTATCTACATGGACATAGCTGCGATTCGCCTGATCATGCAAACCCTTACAAATCGTCCCATAGCGACGCGTTCCGTTCACCGGCCCTCTGCCTAATGGACAGGTCCCCGCGGATACAGTACTTCGCGTTGTTTGCATTTCGCTCGAAATGGTGCGATTACAAGGTCATGCCTCGAATGCATCGAGTGGAGTCAACGAGCATTGCAGCGATCGGTTACGTTCGCCGAACTCGAGAATTGTATGTCCGGTTTCTCGAGACTGGTCGCACCTACGTTTATCAAGACGTCGAAGCGTCGGTATTTGAGAGTTTTTGGCGTGCGAGTTCGAAGGGAAATTACTTCAATCGAGAGATCAAAGGCGAATACTCGTATTTCCAACTCTGAACGAAATAGGAAGGAAGTCGAGGACGGGGATGGATTTTGGGGACCTCCGGCTCAGAACTGTTCTTGCAGCAGATGACTTGCTGTTTGTCCGATTCCTTCTCAACATCATCAACCAAGAAAGCGTCATCATGATGAGCATTAGAGACTACATTAAGAATATCGCCTCTGCGCCGACCGCCTATCAAGCGATCCGTCAGGACGCCAAAAGCAAAGGCAGCGCCTCCTTGAGCCTGCTCGAAATTGACCGCGAAATTGCTGAGGTTCGCAAACAGCAGGCAAAAGAGAAACGTAAGCCGTTCTCCAAATGATCCCAGTCCTCATTGATACCAACGTCGCCGTTCTCTGCCAACTTAGTCGACGAGGGTTGGCTGCCAACAAGACGAACGCACCAATTCTGAACGAGTTCGTCTTGATCGAAGGCCTGCCGGCCCTTTGCCGTGTGACGTTGGATGTGGAGAATCGCCTCAAGAATGTCTTTCAATCGTTCACGAGGATCCCTCACAAGGGAGTGGCCTCTGAAAGCACACGATCACGAATACGGCTGTTGAGTCCCCGCTCTGTCACGACATCCACACTTCGCCCGAGGAACTGCCGGAGTTCCATTACGAGTCCTCCCAAGTCCAGCAAGCTTCGACCGGGTTCCATCGCCACGAGAAGATCGATGTCGCTGTCTGGTCGGTCTTCTCCTCGCGCAACAGATCCGAAAACACGCACATCGTACGCACCGTGCTTGCGCGCGATCTGTAGTACTTGCTGCCGCTTTGATCGCAGAATTTCGGTGCCGTCCATGACTCAATTTTACCCTGGACGAACGTAAATGAAATTGTGGCTGGAGAGAGTCTCTCTCCGTCCCGGCTGGACGCGTAAGACAGACGTGCTTCCACATTGAGCCGGAACTATTAATTGCCTTCAGCAAGCGGCAGTAGGTACAATGTAATTACAATTCACGGAGGTTGTTTTGAAGACGCGGTTAGTTCAGATCGGCAACTCACGGGGTATACGCTTACCCAAAACAGTGCTCGCGGAAGCTCAACTGGCCGACGAAGTCGAGTTAAAAGCGGAACCGGGATGCATTGTCATCCGTTCGGCAAGAGCGCCTCGAATGGGCTGGGAAGAGGCGGCCAGGAAAATGAGAGAGCGTGGCGAAGACCGGCTGATTGATTCGGCACCGCCCACGCGTTTTGATCGAGACGAATGGAAATGGCAGTAGCAAGTCGATTCCTTCGCGGGGACGTCTGTCTGATTCAACTCGATCCCACGCGTGGCAGTGAAATTCGGAAGACTCGCCCGTGTTTAGTGATATCGCCCGATGACCTCAATCAACACCTGCGGACTCTGATCGTGGCACCGATGACCACAGGCGGGCAGGCGTATCCGTGGCGCGTCGTCTGTCGTTTTCAGAATCGCACCGGCCTCGTTGCCATCGACCAGGTCCGGACAATAGATGCGGAAAGAATCACGAAGCGTTTAGGACGCATCAGTCCGAACACAATGTCGACAGTCTTGCAAGTTTTGCAAGAGATGTTTGCCGTCTGAGTTGTCTTACGATTTGCCAGATCGATGACGTTTGCGCCAAGAAATTGTAGATAGATTTGTAGCTCTCAGAAGCCTCCGCGCGCAATGTTGCGCAACATATCGCAACACGATAACCGTAACTGCTTGAAACAGAAGTCGATGAAAATAGCCGATTCAGTAGACTCGCAGAGGGCCGACTTCTAAGCAGGGGGTCGCGGGTTCGAGTCCTGTCGGGCCTATTGGGATTCAATGATTAGGCGGGTCCGCAAGCGGCGTATGTCCACTCTTCGCCAACGAATCTTCCCTCGGAGTGAAAGAATTGTTTGTTGCTTCTTGAGGCGTATGAGCGTTCTTAACGCCTCGTCCACGACAGCTTTTTTTGTCGGTAACGCCGTCAATTGTTTTGCTTCGCGAATCAGTTCTTCATCAAGAACAATGTTAGTCCTCATCGGCTCGCCTCGATGTGTACGCGGCGTAATGATCCCCGCCGGCAAGGAGACGAAGGTGGAGACGAAGACCAAGGTCGAGCGTGAGGGCGCGCCTGACGTCAAAATCAAGGAACGCGCGAAGACCAACGACGCGGGGATGCCGCACTTCCGTGTGACATCCGTAAAGGAACTACCGGATCCTTGCACGCCGTAGTTCATGGTTCCGAGATTGGGATTTGGGATTGATCGCAACAAATCCCGAATCCCAAACGCTCGGTATCTGCTGGAACGGTGGAAACGCTCGCCGTCAGCGAAACCGGAAGGTATGCGTCCGCTTTGTCGATGATGGCAAGGATTTCGAGTCATGAAATACCCTAATCTCATCTACCGGAGCCGAGATCAAACAAAACCCGTCTAATTGCTTAATGCGAAGAGTTTGGACACTTGTCCGGAAAACAGTGTCAGCCTGGAGCGGCCAAAACCTGGAATGGGGCGCGGCGCTGGCTTATTACACAGCTTTTTCGATTGCTCCATTACTGATCATTGCTTTAGGGGTTGTGGGTTTGGTCTATCAAGGCGACAGCCTGGCCTATATCAATACGCAAATCTCAAATCTGGTAGGGAAAAATGCCGCCCTGGCCATTACGGGCGCAATTCGATCGAGTCGCACGTCCGGGCACGGCATGATTGCGAACATTGTCAGCATTATCGTCTTGCTGGCCGGCGCCTCCAGCGTCTTCGGACAACTGCAAACGACGCTGAATCGCATTTGGGGTGTCCAACCCAAGCCGGGCCACTTCTGGCGCGATCTCTTCAAACAGCGGGTCATTTCCTACACGATGGTCCTTGGCGTGAGTTTTTTGATGCTGGTCTCTCTGCTGGTGAGCGCGGTGCTTGCAGCCATTACGGGTTACTTCGAAAATCTCCTGCCCGGCGCCAACTTCGTTTGGCATCTCCTGGATGCCGTGGTCTCATTTGGAATTGTCGTCGTCTTGTTCGCTGCGATTTTCAAGATCATTCCCGACGTGCACATCGATTGGCAGGACGTATGGACGGGAGCTGTAGCGACCGCTCTCCTGTTTGTAGGAGGCAAAGCCGCAATCGGTTTTTATCTCGGACGCAGCGGAGTCGGTTCAGCTTACGGTGCCGCAGGATCGGTGTTAATCATCCTGACCTGGGTTTATTACTCGTCTCAGATCTTGTTTCTGGGCGCCCAGTTTACGAAGCTGTACGCGGAAGAGCGGCGTTTCTGCGTCAGACCCATTAAGGGCGTTGAAGCCGTGACAGACGAAGCAAAGCTTCGCGAGCGCGGGGTAATGGCAGACGAATCAGAGAATGTTAAGAAGGCGGGTTGACCTCAGCGGAGCATACGGGTCCGCAACGCGCCATTAAGTACGCATTAACGGCTGCTTCTTGCCGCGCGTTCGCTTTTGCCCGCCTCTGTTCGGACGAGATGTGTCACTGCGCCTTGCGCGTTTTTGACGAATTCGACAGACGCCATGCTCAAGCTGGACAGGAAGAGCGTCTGCGAATTGGCGACAAACAACCGGTCTGCGGGATGCGCACTGTCTTCCACCAGCAGTTGATCGCCGGCCACAGTGACGATGACGCGTCTTCCGGGAGCAAACTCATATGTTCCTGCGTATTTCGCCAGAACTTCGGGAGCGATTTTCACGCCGCTGACGAGATGGGTTCCGGACCGCTCATTCTCACAAACGTCTTCCAGTAGAACGCTGTCCGGCACCAACGTTTTGTCCGCCCGCACAGTAAATGGTTTTGTGAAGGCCCTGGGATCGTCAATCGTCATCTCATATTGCATGTGTCCGAAGTCAAGGCGCCGCATACGTTCGGTGATCCGGAGCGATTCCGTTTGAGGATGACCGCCCACATCAAGCCATCCCAGATCGTTGAATCCGGCGGAATGGACGACCAGAGTATCTCCCTCCCAATGTCCAACCGAATAACCGAGCCAGGCAGGATTCAAATCGTTGAGATCCTTTGGGAGTTCTCTTCCGTCCATGTAGATGGTCCGGTGAGGACTATTCGGAGACTCGTGCAACACCACCATCATTGCCGGAGCCTGGACAACCTGCGATAAACCTCTGAAGTTCAGGAACGGGATGCTTACGGGCAGGCATCGCGCAAGCGGACTGTCCTTTCTGAAATCCTGCACACGCTGCTGACGCAGTGCTTCAGCCCACGGCTGAATGTCTTCGGGTTTCAGATTAAGAGTGACGTTGTAATCGAAACCATATTCGCCCGAGCGGCCCGCGCGCCAGATCCCCGATAGATCCGGTTTCCCGTCTAAAGTTCGAGGAGCGGCCGCGCTGAGATTCGGCTTGCCGTCGGGCAAGCGGGGAACTCCCGGTGCCGGATAATTGATCCACTGCGCAACCGCGGGTGTGGAAAGTAGAAAGACGAGTGCCGCAGCAACGATAAGTGTCAGGCGAGTGTTCATTTGGAGCCTCCGTGCCGACGATTATAAACTACGGGTTGCAGGTGTCGAAAAGAGCCGCGTGAATCTGATATAGTAGCGGGTTGGACGCGGCATTAAAGCCAATAGAGAGTGCGGGAACCGGCGGAATTCATCCGGCATCAAGATGATGAGAAAGTAAAAAATCCGGCAGGTCCGTTCGGTGGATACGAAAGGAGAATCAGTAGTGTCAGAACAATCCCCCCAGACTTTGGTTGCGGAGGAGGAACAACGGCGCAACGGGGGTCCAATCATCAATGACTTCAGCATTCAGGTAGCGACAGTCAACGGTTCCGGCAGCCAGTCTTCAAATACAGTTTTAATGCGTTCTATTTTTCAGATGGGAATTCCCGTCAGCGGGAAGAATCTGTTTCCATCCAATATTGCCGGACTGCCCACGTGGTTTACGATTCGCGCGAACAAGGATGGTTGGATTGCGCGCCGCAAGGAAATCGATTTCCTCGTTGCGATGAATGTCGAAACGGCCCGCGAAGATGTGATGAATCTGGATCCCAATCGCGTCGTCGTTTATGAAGAAACTCTCAGGCTGAATCAGTACCGGAAGGATCTGGTGTTCTTCCCGGTGCCTTTTGTGAAACTGGCGACCGAGATCACGCCGGATTCGCGTTTGCGGAAATTGCTGGCCAACATGATTTATGTCGGTGTGGTTGGCGAGCTGCTTGAAATCGATCCAGCCGAGACCGATGTCGCGTTGACGAAGCAGTTTAAAGGCAAAGCGAAAGCGGTTGCCCTGAACAAAACCGCTCTGGAAATCGGCCGGAAATTTGCGCGTGAGAATTTCGATAAAACGCAGGTGCCGTATAAAACGCAGCGGATGAATGCCACGAAGGGGAAAATCATCATCGACGGCAATGCTGCTGCGGCGCTGGGATGCATGTTCGCCGGCGTAACCGTTGCAACGTGGTATCCGATCACGCCTTCATCGAGCCTGTGTGAAACGCTCACCGACTACATGAAGGACTATCGACTCGAGAAGGATGGAAAAGCCAGTTTCGCCATCGTTCAGGCCGAAGACGAACTCGCTGCAATCGGCATGGCGTTGGGAGCAGGTTGGGCCGGCGCACGGTCGATGACGTCGACAGCGGGTCCGGGCATTTCGCTGATGCAGGAATTTATCGGGTTGGGATATTACGCGGAAATTCCGGTGGTCATCTTCGATATCACTCGCGTGGGTCCCAGCACGGGGTTGCCGACAAGAACCCAGCAGTCGGACATTCTTTCGTTGGTGTACTGCTCGCATGGCGACACAAAGCACATCGTTTTGCTTCCCGCGAGCGTCGAAGAATGTTTCACGATGGGTTACGACGCGTTCGATCTCGCCGAACGTTTTCAGACGCCGATCTTTGTGATGAGCGACCTCGATCTCGGAATGAACAACTGGATGGCGGATCCATTTGTCTATCCAACAAAGAAATTCGACCGCGGCAAGGTCCTGTCCGCCGAAGATCTGAAGAAGCTGGGAAGTTTCGGCCGTTATGCCGATGTGGACGGCGACGGTATTCCGTACCGGACGTTGCCCGGTACCGATCACCCGGCCGCTTCATATTTCACGCGCGGCAGCGGCCATAACGAAAAGGCCGTATATAGCGAGCGTCCGGATGACTACAAGAACAACATGGATCGGCTGAACAAGAAGTACGAAACGTCGCGCGACCATGTGCCGCAGCCTGACGTGACGTATGACAAAGACGCGAAGATCGGCTTGCTGGCTTTTGGAACGACGCATTGGGCGATCATCGAATCGCGCGATCAGCTTCGGCGCGAAAACAAAGTGCCGACAAGCTACTATCGATTGCGCGCCGTTCCATTCACGAAACATCTTGTGGAGTTTTTTGAAAAACACGATCGGGTGTACGTGGTCGAGCAGAATCGTGACGCGCAAATGGCGGCACTGATCAAACTCGAACTGCCCGTTGCATTAATCGGCAAATTGCGAAGCATTCGCCATTACAGCGGAATTCCGATCGATGCCCGATTTGTTACCGATGAAGTTGTGGCTGCAGAGAAAGGAGAAGGGAACTAATGTCAACAACGATGCAACCTCCCGCAGCGGCGCCCAAAAATTCGAATCGCCTTGGTTACACCATTGCAGAGTACAAAGGCGCGGATTCAACGTTATGCGCGGGGTGCGGCCACGATGCAATCACGTCGCAGATCATCAAGGCGTTTTATGAATATGGAGTTGAACCTCATCAGGTTGCGAAACTCAGTGGAATCGGCTGTTCCAGCAAGACACCCGCTTATTTTCTGAGCAAGGCTCACGGCTTTAACGGCGTGCACGGGCGCATGCCTGCTCTGGCGACCGGGGTGATGCTTGCAAACAAGACTTTGGTTTCCATCGGTGTCAGCGGCGACGGTGATACGGCATCGATCGGCATGGGACAGTTCGTGCATTTGCTTCGCCGGAACATTCCGATGATTTACATCATCGAGAACAACGGTGTTTACGGTTTGACGAAGGGACAGTTTTCGGCAACCGCCGATCTCGGCTCGAAGGCCAAAAGCGGCGTCAGCAACGATCTGCCTGCCATCGATGTGTGCGCGATGGCAATCGAGTTGGGCTGCAACTTCGTCGCGAGATCGTTCGCGGGCGATCCAAAACAGATGGTGCCTCTTCTGAAGGCGGCGCTCGGACATAAAGGGACGGCGATGTTCGACGTCATCAGCCCCTGCGTTACCTTCAACAATCACGAGGGTTCGACGAAGAGCTACAAGTACGCCAAAGATCATGAAGAATTGCTCCACGAAATTTCCTACGTGCCGTTCTTTGAACAGATCACGGTGGACTATGCGGCGGGTGAAGTGAAGGATGTCGAATTACACGACGGTTCTCACATCCGCCTGCGAAAAACGGACAAGGGTTACGACCCCACCAACAAGTCGGAAGCTCTCAACACTTTGCGGCATTGCCAGGATGTGAATGAGTTTTTGACCGGCCTCATTTATATTAATGAGACGAAGCCGGATTTCCTGACGCTATTGAATATGACGGATGCTCCGCTAGCGACGCTCTCTCAGGAAAGAGTTCAGCCCAGCGAAGGCGATCTCAGGGAGATCATGGCAGAGTTGATGTAAATCGCGTTTCTGGTGAGCGTAGCTCAGCTGGTAGAGCGCTGGATTGTGGCTCCAGTGGTCGTGGGTTCGATCCCCATC
>CAZWGA010000045.1:0-49336 GCA_964633285.1 uncultured Solibacteraceae bacterium
TTTTCGGCAGCTCATTTTAGCTGTGAAAAGTGTCTAGGAAAGTCTGGGAAGTCCAGAACGCTTTGTGAGCACGCTTGAGCAACTCGATCCCTCATAACAAGCCGATGAACCCGTCGCCTCGCTCGTAAGAGAACGCTCGCTCGGCGCAGGTTAATCGGCAGCGTAATGGCTTTGTGTCCCGCTCGCAGGCCCATGAGACAATGGCGCGGTGGCGAATAGGTTTGAATATCAGTTCGAATGGGATCCCGTGAAGGCAGAGAAAAACAGGAAGGACCACGGCGTCACTTTCGAGCAGGCCGCAACAGTTTTTCTCGACGCGAACTTGTTGTCCCAAGCTGACGACGAACATGCAGAGGACGAGGAGCGGTGGGTTAGCCTTGGCTTGGATAAGTCTACTCGGCTTCTGGTCGTATGCCACACATACCGACAGATAACGTCGCAAAGTGCGACGATTCGGATCTTCTCAGCGCGAAAAACGACTCGACGCAAAACGATGGAATTTGAAAAACGAAACACATGAAAAAGGAATACGATTTTTCGAAAGCTGAACGCGGCAGATTCTATAAAAAGGGTGCGATTCTTCGTCTTCCGATCTACCTGGACGCGACGGTTCAGGACGAAGTTGAGGATCTCGCAAATCGGACTGGCCGGAACGTGCGGGATATCGTCAATCGGATCGTTCGGAAGCAGGTTCGGCTGATCGAAGAGCTCGAGACCCCCAAAAAAGCATAAGCCGATGAACCCGACGCCAACGTGGTCGCTCTCGCGCTCACATCGGTTTCCTCCATTCGCGCGGGGTTAATCGGCAGGCCGTTAGTTAAGTTAATTGAGTTAGGCGTACTCGATTACCGGAGCGAACCAGAATGCGAAAGATCTCTCGCAGGATGCCGCCGATTCCGAAAAAGAGAATTCTTTCTTGGCGGACGCTTGCTGTTTCGATGGTGCTTGTCTTGTACATTTCATGGGAGTTTTCTTCAATCGTTTTTGTTGTTGTCGTAAGTTTCCTCGTACTCACTCTCGTTTTCAACGTTGTGCATAACCGGCGCCTACGACGTATCGCGGACAAACGTTATGATGAAAACATCTGCACGTTCGCACGTGAGTTTGACCGGCACTTGGTCGATCCTTGGATCATCCGAGCGGTTTACGAAGGACTTCAAGACTACTACAGCAATGTTCCGAAATTTCCCTTTCGTGCGACAGACGATTTATTAAGCGACCTGGTGATGGACGAGGAAGATCTTGACGATCTTGCCGAAGAAATTGCGATTCGCATTGGACGCTCGATGGCCGCGAAGTCGCGGAACCCACTATACGGTCGTGTTCGGACTGTCCGCGATCTCGTGATGTTTTACGTCAGTCAACCGAAGCTTTATGACGCCTAAAAAAGTTGCAGCGGTGACTCGAATTCGGCGGCCAGCGAATCCGGCATCCCATTGAGGATGATAGAATGCGAGGACGGAGGGCGATATGCCATTGACCGCTGAAGAAGCGAAACTGAAGAAGCTTTTGAAAGCCGCTGTCGTTGAGGTTCTGGAAGAGCGGCGGGACTTGGTACGGGACGCCCTTGCCGACGCAGTTGAAGACATCGGTTTGGCAAGAGCCATCGAAGCCGGCTCCCGATCCAAAGCAATCAGTCGTGAGGAAGTTTTCAAGATTCTGCAACAGAATCGGTGAAAACCGGATTCAAGAGCAGCTTCGCCAGGGACCTAAAGGCAATCAAGAACAAGACGGTTCTGGACGCTATCGCAAAGTTGATCGATATAGTCGTTGGCAGCTCAGAACCTTCGGACAATTCCCGATGTCAAGAAGCTCAAGACGAAGGGAGCCTATTATCGGATCAAGCTCGGTGACTACCGTGTTGGAATCATCGCCAACAAGGACGAGATCACATTCGTTCGATGCCTGAATCGCAAAGAGATTTACAGGTACTTTCCGTGATTATCAAGCAGCCCAACAAGAACCCAACTGAGTTACCACCAACACTGCCGGCCTTGACAATTCTTGACCTACCGAAGGCGCTGGACATCGTATAGTCTTCGCGTCGGGAGGAACAATGAATCGAATTCTACGGTTGGTGTTGATTGCAGGTTTCGCGAGCGTGGCCTACGGCCAGGCGTTCGAGGTTGCGTCGATTCGCGTCAATAAGACCGATTCATCGGGAAAAGAGGGTCTGCGTATCAGCATCGACGCGACGCCGGGGAACCTCACGATGCGCAACGTCACGCTGCTGTCGTGTGTACGCTGGGCATATAACGTTCACGATTTTCAGATATCCGGTGGTCCGGAATGGCGCGGCAACACTCGCTTCGACATTGTTGCGAAACCGGCCGCTGCCGCAACGGAGAATCAGCTTCGCACCATGCTGCAACACCTGCTGGCCGACCGATTCAAGCTCACGATCGCGAGACAGAGCAAGGAAACGCCCGTGTACATACTCACCGTCGGAAAAAACGGTCACAAACTTCGGCCTGCAAAAGCGGAAGGAGAACGGGAACTGCTGCCTGCAAACGGTGGTCTCACTTTGCGAAGCGCGTCCATGTCCGACCTCGAACAGCTCCTGACGAATCTCCCCGCACTGGGCCGCCCGGTCCTCGACCGCACGGGCCTTGACGGCCGCTATGATTTCAGCCTGATCCTGACGAACCAGACCGACGGATCGATCGGGGACGCAAAACGCGCGGCCGTCACCGCCGACGCATCCACATATGGCGATGCCCTCGAGCGCATCGGCCTCAAGCTCGAAGCTCAAAAAATCCCGCTTGATGCCATCGTGATCGAACACGCCGAACAGCCGTCGGAAAATTAGGAATTAGCGAAATACAGCGATCGCTTGTGGAATAGCGCTCCGATACAACAAAGTATTGTGGCCATTTTGCGCGCACCTATGTTATTAAAGGCGCGTGCGACGGCTGATATTTGTTCTCTGTGCCTTCGTCTTCCTCACCGCTTGCGGTCATAAGAAAGTTTCCGTCCGAGTTCCTCAACCATCCGCTGTTTCTTCCAGCGAACTAGAGGGCATGGCCTCGTATTATGCCGAGCCGTATCACGGCCGGCGTACAGCAAGCGGCGAAATCTTCGATACCTACCAAGGCATGACCGCCGCGCATCGCACGCTGCCTTTCAATACGATGGTCCGGGTCACCAACAAGACGAACGGCCGCGAAGTGGATGTGCGCATCAATGACCGTGGGCCGTTCATCGATGGACGCGTGATCGATTTGTCACTGCGGGCCGCGCGGCAGATCGACCTCGTCGGGCCGGGAGTTGCGCCGGTAAAACTGAAGGTACTCAAAGAAGGCGAAGTCGCGACGATTGCTGCAGCCCCCGCAGCTCCGCCTGTTGTAACGGCTCGGGCATTGTTTGCAGTTCAAATCGGAGCGTTCGAAAGCCGGACGGCCGCGGAAGATCTAAAGCAGAAGCTCGAAAAGAAATACTCGGGTGTTACAGTTCAACCCTTCGTTGCCGAGAGGACGATCTATCGAGTTCGCATCGGCGAACCCGATCTGGAAAGCGCGGAAAAACTGGCGTCGCAGCTCCGGAAAGAAGATCTCAAGCCATTCATTGTTCGAATGAATTGACACCGAATTGCCTCCCTTGCCTCACGTCTCGTTCCTCAAAGATCCGATGGATATCGCGCACGAGATCGTTTTTGTTCCGGCGCCAGTTGGGAGCGACCAGCAATCCGAACGGAGCTTCACCGAACATGCGCTCGATGACGATATTCGAATCAAGGCGCTCGACAAAATCACAGAGCAGATTCAGATACTCTTCGTAATCCAACACTCGAAACGGTTGTCGTGAATACTCGGCGGCGAGCGCCGTCCCGCGAACGATGTGGAGATGATGGATCTTCAGCGCATCCACGCCGGCACGCGACATTTCATCGGCCATCGCCAGCCACTGATCGCGCGTTTCCCAGGGAAAACCCAGAATCAGATGCGCGCCAATATGGATCGAGCGGCCCCGCGTCAGTGCCATGGCGTTGAGGAATGAGGCGTAATCATGTCCTCGATTAACGCGCCGCAATGTGTCGTCATAGATCGATTCGACGCCGTATTCCAGCGACACGAAGGTCCGGCGGCCGATGTCGTCGATCATTCGAATCTTTTCTTCATCGACGCAATCGGGACGCGTGCCGATGGCAAGACCGACAACTTCCGGATGATCGATCGCATCCATGTAAAGCTGCCGAAGATGCTCTGCGGGGGCGTAGGTATTCGAAAACGGCTGGAAGTAGATGATGAATTTGTGCGCGTCAAATCGTTTTCGGATGTATTCGATGCCTTCGCGAACCTGGTCTCGAATGGGATCCGTCTTGATTGCGGAAGGCGGACGGAACGAGTTGTTGTTACAATACGCGCACCCGCCAACGGCCACAGTTCCGTCGCGATTCGGACACGTGAATCCCGCATCCACAATCACTTTGTAAACGCGCTCGCCGAACTTTTCCTGAAGCCAGCGGTTATAGGATCGGAATCGCGCCTCTCCGTCTGGAGGCCGGCGCGCAGCGCCGGCTGAGGATTTTAATTCCTCCATCTCCGCCATTTTTCCTGATCGTCGTCATCGCCATGCCGTTCGTTGTAATACACCTCGAACTTGCGGCGAAGGCGATTGCGGTGCCATCGATCGTAACTGGAACGGATATCGTGAAAGAGCCGGCCTCCGCGCAGATAGATCAATCCACACAGCATGCCGCCGAGGTGCGCGACATTCGCGATTCCGTTACTCGCGGACAGCGATGAGATGAAGGCCATCACACCCAGGCCGATCACGAACCATTTGGCGGGAATGGGAAAGATATAAAGAATGATGGTCCGATCCGGAAACAAAAGCCCGTAGGCGGCAAGTATTCCGTAAATGGCTCCGGACGCTCCGATCGTGGTTGCCACGGAATTCGGTGAAAGCAGAACCGTCAGGATTCCTGCGCCGATGCCGCAAATGAAAAAGAATTTTGTAAATTGACGGCTGCCCCAGACTCTTTCAAGTTCGGAGCCGAACATCCAGAGCCCGAGCATATTGAAAAGCAAATGGAAGTATGGAAACGATGTATCGTGCAGAAAAATGTACGAGACCAGTTGCCACAAATAAAAATTGTGTGTGACAAGCGCAGGTGTCAGGCCGAACTTGTAGGTAAACGAAGGACCACCGGATACGCGATCAAAAACCTGAAGAAAGAATGCAACGACACAACTGATAATCAGGACTTTGACTGCCGGAGTCCAGCCTCCGATTCCGAATCCAGAGAATCTTGACCGGTATCGTGACGACATCTTTAATTACCTTTTCTCGGCCGTATGAACCAGCCTGCGTAGAATAATCCGGCTCCGAGAGCAGTTGTGGTCATCAATGGTCCCATTTGCCCGAAATAATTCAGCAATGCTTCTCCGGTTAGAATAAGGCCGAGCAATTGAAGACCCATTGCGGCATAGTAACGTAGCATCCACTTAAACCTTGAAGACCGATTCTAGCACGCGGAGCTGGTATGGACTTGAAAACGGTTCGAGTTGAGATTCCGGAAGGTTCCAATATTGTTCTGGGCCAGACTCATTTCATCAAGACCGCGGAAGATCTCTATGAGATTCTTGCCGGCGCATCGCCTCACATTAAGTTCGGCGTCGCCTTCACCGAGGCATCCGGGCCATGCCTGATTCGTTTCGAAGGCAATGACTCCGGATTGACTCAGGCAGCCGCCGGGATTCTGCAAAACATTGGAGCAGGCCACGTATTCGCGATTCTGATGCGCGAGGCTTTTCCAATAAACGTTCTTAATTCCATTAAAATGTGCCCGGAAGTGTGCCGCATTTACTGCGCAACGGCGAATCCCCTGGAAGTTGTCGTGGCCGAGACGGAGCAAGGACGAGGGATCATGGGTGTGATCGACGGATCCTCTCCAAAAGGCATCGAACAGGACTCGGACAAAGCGTCGCGTAAGGCGCTGTTGCGGAATTTTGGCTATAAAGTGAAGTGATCCTCGTTCTGAAATTCTTCCTCAGTTTTCTAATCGGCGCGATCCCGTTCGCCAAAGTTGCATTGCTGGGAACCGGTATCGACATCACCAAAGTCGGTTCGAAGAATCCGGGCTTTCGAAACGTCGCCCGTGTTGCGAGCTGGTGGAGAGCGGCGATCACGCTCATCGGCGATCTGGGCAAAGGTTTTTTCGCATTGTTGATTCTCAGCCGCGGCGAAACGTCCGAAGGCGCGCTCTGGGCAATGGGGGTTGCGGCAGTGATCGGCCATTGCTGGAGCCCTTTCCTCGGCTTCAATGGCGGTAAAGGCGTCGCCACAACATTCGGCGCATTGCTGTACCTCGAACCGTGGATCACTCTTCCGTGCCTGCCGCTTTATCCCATCCTTCGGTTTGTGGGAACCAAAATGAAGTGGAAACAGGAAGGAGCTATTGCGTCACTCTCCACCGCGGCGGCGATTACGGTGCTGGTGCTTGCGTTGAGGGGCGTCGAAGCGGGTCTTTTTGCGGCTGTGATGCTTGGGATTGTGGTCATCCGGCATGCGGCGAATCTCCGGGAATTGTTTAAAAGAAATTGACGGTGGTGATATCGTCTGCCCGAAATGATTCCCCGGCAAAGAGGTCTCTGGGCATCGATCGCGGCAGGGTGGATGCTGATCGCGGTGTCGTTCACGTTCAACTACTACCACTACGCGCATCACTACGTTGAAATCTTCACGACTCCTCCGACATTTCTCCAGATGCTCGTCTGGGAAATCCCTTATTGGATTCTCTGGGCCGCGATGGCGCCGATTGTATTTCGATTGGCACACCGCTTTCCGCTGAGAAGAGAGTCGTGGAAGGTCAACGCGTTTGTCCATATTGGCACGTGCCTGCTCCTGACGATCGGTCATCGCCTGATCTATCTGGCGATTTGCCGGCTGCTTTACGTGGACGCGTACCGGAATATTCCGACACTGATCGACCTTTACCGTTCGGATCTTTTCTTCAATCTCCCGACCGGTTTCATGAGCTACGCCACGTTTCTTCTCGTCGGCAACGTGATGGAGTTTTATTCGAAATCGGCGAACGCCGAACTGCAGGCGCTTAAGGCTCAACTTCAGCCGCATTTTCTGTTCAACACGCTGAACTCGATTTCCGCTCTTCAATTGACGGACGTCGAAGCGGCGAACCGTATGACCGCGCGGCTCGGCGAGTTTTTGCGATTCACACTGGAAAGCTCCGGCGCGAACGAGATACCGCTTCGGCGTGAGGTGGAATTGCTCCAGTCGTATCTGGAGATCGAGCGTATCCGGTTCCAGGATCGCCTGACTGTAAATATGGATATAGCTCCGGAAACTCTGGATCTGCCGGTGCCGAGCTTGATTCTTCAGCCGCTGGTCGAGAACGCAATCCGCTATGGTGTTGCTTCGCAGACCGGGCCCGGACAAATTCAGATTGAGGCCTCGCGGAATAACGGGACTCTTTGCCTGCGGGTCCGAAACGAGGGCGTGGCGACCCTGGGAAAAGAACGAATCGGCATTGCCAACACCAAGGCGCGATTGATTCAGCTTTACGGCGACAGGCATCGTTTCGATATGATGAACGCCGTGGAAGGCGGAGTTCTCGTCAGCATCGAGATTCCGGTGTACCGCTCATGAACACATCCACAAAACAACTTCGCGCAGTTGTCGTCGAAGACGAACCGCTCGGCCGCGCTCTGATCCGGAAGATGCTGGGATCGGAGAACGATGTCGATCTGATCGCCGAATGCGCCGGCGGCGCCGAAGCGATTTCCGTCATTGAAACCACGCGGCCGGATCTTGTTTTTCTGGATGTTCGGATTCCTGAACGCGATGGTTTTGAAGTGTTATCGGCGGTGAATCTCAATGCGTCCACAGCCGTCGTCTTTGTTACGGCACACGATGAATACGCGGTTCGCGCCTTCGACTTTAACGCCGTCGATTACCTGCTGAAACCTTTCGACCGCACGCGATTCCAGCGGGCTGTTGAACGCGCTCGCTCGCATGTACGCCAGACACAAATCGGAACCCGTTTCCTTCAGCGCCTGGTTGTGAAGTCTCGAGGAAGCGTTTTCTTTCTTAAAACCGGCGAAGTGGACTGGATTGAAGCGGAAGGAAACTACGTCAGGCTCCACGTGAAGAATGAGTCCTACCTTATTCGTGCGACGATCGGAGGCCTGGAATCGCAACTCGATCCGCAGGAATTTGCGCGCATCCATCGATCGCAGATTGTAAATATGGATCGGATTCGCGAACTGCGCCCGTGGTGGCACGGCGAATATCACGTCGTGTTGAAAGACGGGACTCAACTCACACTGAGCCGCAATTATCGAGAGGCCCTGCATTCGACACTGAACGGTTCACGTTCGTCACAAAGCTAGTCCCGCCCGTCACATCTCCGTTTCCCTGAAATTCCGTCAGGCCGAGCATGTTGCTCCATGAACTCACTGCTCGCCACCAAGACCGTCGATCAGTTGCTGGATGAAACACGAAGCGACGGACATGCTCTCAAACGCGTCCTCGGTCCCCTGAATCTCATCGCGCTCGGCGTCGGCGCGGTGATCGGAGCCGGAATCTTCGTAATCACGGGCGCGGCAGCGGCTCAATTCGCAGGGCCGGCCATCGGTTTGTCGTTCGTACTGGCCGGATTGGGATGCGCATTTGCCGGTCTCTGCTACGCGGAACTGGCATCGATGATTCCCGTTTCGGGATCGGCCTATACGTATGCGTATGCATCACTCGGTGAATGGATCGCGTGGATCATCGGATGGGATCTCGTTCTCGAATACGCATTCAGCGCCGCAACAGTTGCTTCGGGCTGGAGCGCCAACATGGTAAGCCTGCTTCAGGATTTCGGCATTCAACTGCCGAGCCGGTTTACGGACGTTCCTGCAAATCACGCGGTGTTCAACGTGCCCGCTTTTCTCATCGTGTGTCTCGTTACGGTTATTCTCGTCGTCGGAGTCCGCGAGTCCGCGAATGTGAATGTCGTCGTGGTTTTCATCAAGGTTGGAACGGTGATCACGTTTGTCGTCGTTGCCGCCGCTTACCTTTACAGGAATCCTGAAATTGCGCGAGCGAACTGGACGCCATTCATTCCACCCAACGCAGGCCGCTTCGGCGCCTTCGGCTGGTCTGGAATTGCGCGCGGCGCGGCAAGCATTTTCTTCGCGTACATTGGATTTGATGCAGTCTCGACGGCGGCACAGGAGGCGCGCAATCCACAACGCGACATGCCTCTTGGGATTCTTGTGTCTCTTGCGATCTGCACGATCCTTTACCTGCTGGTCGCCGCGGCTCTCACGGGCGTGATGCATTACGACAAACTGAACGTTGCCGCGCCGGTTGCGCTGGCGATCGATGCCACAGGCGTGCAATGGGGCAGCCTGCTGATCAAAGCCGGAACGCTCGCAGGACTCAGCACCGTCATGTTGACGACGCTTCTCGGCCAATCGCGGATCTTCTACGTGATGTCGAAAGACGGACTCCTACCCCCATGGGTCGGGACCATTCATCCGCGTTTTCGCACGCCGTGGATCTCATCCATTGTTGTCGGCTTGTTCATCGCGGTATTTGCCGGACTGCTTCCCATCAGCATCCTCGGCGATCTCGTGAATATTGGAACGCTCTTCGCCTTCATCATCGTGTGCCTTGGAGTCTGGATTCTTCGCCACAAACGTCCGGATCTCAAACGGCCGTTTCGAACTCCCGCCGTGCCGGCCGTGCCTTTGCTGGGCGTGATCATTTCATTGTTATTGATGGCAAGTCTTCCCGTGGACACCTGGCTGCGCCTGATCATCTGGCTCATCATCGGACAAGCGGTCTACTTCGGATACGGCCGCTACCACGCTCGGACCCGTAATTGAACGACTGCTACAGCTTCCCGAGGTCCTCGACAATCTCCGCGATCGCTTTGCGCAGATCGCGTGGGCTCATGAGATTGAATGTGCGCGGGCGAAGGGGTTTCATGAGTTTTTCAACTTCGTCGAATACATCGGCCAGGTTGAGACGGAAGCGAAGGTAATAGACGCGGCAATGGCAATCGCCTTCGACGGGCAACGGCGCAAGATCCGATCCGGGCTCGAAGAGACGGGGACTTGCGATGACGATGTATATCCGCAAGGGATTTTCATCCGAGGCTACTGAAGCAATCCGGCGATTCAGATATTCCCGAAAGAATGCGGCGTTTGTCTTGGCTCCCTGAAGCGCCTTGGCGCTGACTTCCGGGCTCTGCGCTTTCTTTAAGGCCGCCTGCACTTTCTTCCAGTCGACAGTCCGGAAATCCTGCTGCTCGAATGCGATTTCACGCCGCACGAGATCCAGCCCGGCCATGGATATCGATCCATCCATCAGGTCCAATTGCGACAGCGCCGCGAGAGCGCCCACGGTATCGTCGTTTTGGACGCGGATGACACGCGCACGGCCCGTCCACTGCTCGGGCGGACTCACCATCGAAATCAGTTCGACCTGCAGCTTGTGTTTGTTTTTCACCGGCAGATAGAGTTCACTTTTGACAATCCCGGCATCACCCTTTTCCGGATCGTCGAATTCAGGAACTTCCACGAGCGGCATGCGCCGGTAAAGGTCCGGCAACGGATCGTTGTGCAATTCCGAAACACGGACGCGGCGGCGTGCCATATTGTGCTTGCCGGTCTTGCGGTCATAGAGCACAAGCCAGAACAAATACTCTCCGGGCTGAACGACCACGCGCTGGAAGTATTGCGCTTGAACGTTTTTGGGTATTTCTTCTTCGAGCTTCTGCTTGACGACGTTGGCTTCGTTCAGCCACTCCCCCTCGAGGCTGCTGATGCGAGTAATGAAAAACAATTCGTGCGCCTTGCCGGCGCGATTGAGATCCTTGGCATCGATACGCGCGAAGTAGGAAACCTCCAGCCGTTGATCGGTGCGAAGATAAGCGTCACTGACCCGGACATTCCAGGGAATCTCGGCGTTTTCAGCGCCGTTCAGCCAGTCCGAGATTGGAATGGATTTGAGATCGAGCCGAGGACTGTCGTCTTCCTGCTGCCGTGGAGCAGAAAAAACGGCGGGGAACAGAAGAAAGGAGACGACGGCCACAAGTTGGAGTCGGCGGCTCATTAGCGGCAAAGACATAGAAAGGTATCGGGCAGTCTAAAAGAACATTCGAAAACCATCGATAAAATAAATCAGGCCTGCCGCAGCGACGAAAAGTCCCAGGAACCACACTCCTTTTTGCTTGCTCAATACCGCGACCGCGGCCAGGGCAATACTGATCTGGAACATGGTGACCGCGTACGCGAAGCGGTGATGGTGTTCCATGCTCTTCGACGACTCTTCCGTGTATTCCTTCACCTTGTTCTCAAGCTCCTTCGCCGTTTTACTGATTTCCTCTTCTTCATGCGAATAACGGCCGGCTTCTTTCAGAGCTTTTGCGGCAAGGTCGGGATTCGACGACTGCAACGCTGCAGCCTGAGAGGAATAAATTGTGGCTTTGACGCTTTTGGCCTGATAGTACGCCCACTGATCCGACGCTCTGGCCTGATCGAGCAATGCTTCATTCTTCTGAATCAATGCCTCGTTGGAAAACGTGCCGGATTCGAGGGCGGCAATTGCGGCGAACACGGCGATGACGGCGGTTGAAAACGACAGATAAACCACCCATCGCGAGCGCTGCTCTGCGGCTTCAACGGCGCGTTCGGTGGCTTCTTCCAGCTTTTCCTTGAACTCCGTGGTTTCGAACTCGTCTTCCGCCATGATTACTTTTTCTCGACGAAGTCGACGTGCAGCGGCTCCCCGAGGAATCGCGGATCCGATGTGTTCCTCTTATAAGTTATGACAACCGCGGGCTCCCCCTTCTGGATCCCGCAGGCGATCGAGTCTTTCACGGTTGCCACGGAGCTTACGAATTCGACTTTCTCAGGCGTGTTCGAATGCAGTTCGACGATTACGTTGCCGGCGCGAACGCGTATCGTCATTCCCCGGGAACAATCGATAGACACCAGCAGTCCTTCCATCTGCAGCCCTGACGGACCCTTCGGTTGAGGATTGGCCGTCTCGTACACGAAATTGTCGAAACGATTGGCCGATTCGTTGCGAGCGATCTTCGGAGGCTCATCGGAAGTCGGGGACGGCTGCGCTGTTACCGGCTGCGGCGTTGCTCCCGCCGGCCTCGCCGCTTCTTCGGCAGCCAGGGCTTTCCGGCGTTCCTCATATTCCCGGAGCGCGCGTTCGTTTTCCAGACGCGCATCGAAGCTGGAAATGAGTCCTTCCGCCTGCATGCGAATCTCTTCGTCGGCGGAATTCTTCAACCCATACACGACAACGCGCGCCGCCTGCGTCTCGCCGTTCATGGCCATGACCTCGGCCAGCCGGAGCCGGAGATGCTGGCGGCCGGGAGCAAGGTTGACCGCATTCTTGAGGATGGTTTCCGTTTCCTCGAGTTGGTCCTGCAGCATGAGCGACACGTAACCCAGCAGGTTATAACCTTCGAAAAAATTCGGCGTCAGTTCGATGGATTTCTTAATGTGGGTTCTTGCCCGCTCAAGACTCGCGCGACGGTCTCCACCGGCCTGCTGCGCGTTCTCCTGAAGCATGAACGCGAAGTAGTAATGCGCCATGTGATTGCGTGAATCGTTTTCGACGCCGGTCTCGAGAAACTTCAATGCTTCATCGCGGTGGCCCTGGCGCATCTTAAGCATTCCCATGGACGCATATGCGGCAGCAAATTTCGAATCGAGCGATATGGCTTTCTGAAGCTGGGCTTCAGCGGTATCGAGACGATTCATATGCATCAAGAGGTCACCCAGATAGAACTGGGCCTCCGCGTCCGATACCGGAGCGGCCTGCATGTCGCGATCGAAATCGACTTTTGACTGCAGCTTGAATTGAAGCGCGGGATACGCCACGCGCGCCTGCACGTACTGCCGGAGTTCGCGATCGAACTCGTCGTAGCTCATCTGGAAGGCTTCCCTGAAACTGTCATCGATCGAACGGCCGCCGGCAAGCAGGCTCAGATACTTTTCGAACTGTGGTTTCCGCTGGCTGTTGTTCGCGAGCAGCAGATAGTGAACCGCGGCCCAGGACTCCGCATAGAAGACACCTTGTTTGGTTCCCTCGTTGTAATACGGAGAACCATGATCCACGGAAGCCAGCGCACGGAACGGCAGCAACGTCTTGTCTTTGAGAAACAGAACGTGATCCGAAATCACTTTGCCGAGGACCAGTTGCTTGTCGCCCGATTGAAACTCGAACGTACTGTAAAGTTCGGCCAGCCCTTCGCTCGCCCACGGTGGAAGCGGCGACGATGCGTCCCTGGTCAGGGAATGAACGAACTCATGAAAAATAACCCGCGGTGTCTCGGTGTCTCCGGTCAACGCAATGTAATCGACGTCCGAGCCGGATTGAAAATATCCGGCAACGTTCGAGGGCTTGCCCTCATAAAGCGGCTTGAACGGCCGGAATGAAGCGTCGTCTTTGAAGACCACTACATTCATCGGCGATGAAGACTGCCTGGCAATGATCGGAAACAGAACCGCAAGACCGGCACGGAATTCTTCGAGGTTCCTGCCGACGCGGCGAATCTGAGCCTCACTGGCGTTCCCGACAAGCAGAAAATTTTTCGAACGAACACTGAGCCATTTGTCGGCGCCTCGGGCCGGAGTTGTGAAACCACACAAACTCAGAAACACGAAGACACAGGTCATTGCAATGTATCGACGCATCGTGGTGTCTTTGGCTTTCACTTGCCGGTTGTGGCCGGCGTGCCGGCCGCGTCGGCCTTCTTACGGCCGGCGTTGAGACTGTCGAAGTTGAGAATGGCGTTGTACACCAGGAAGTAACTGCCGTGTGTTTCGCCACGCCACATGGGATTGTTCGAGAACAACACGATATGCCCGCGATCCACTGGGACATCGACCACAGCCGGATGTTGCGCGATCTCATTTCCGCCATCAAGCAGACCGGAAACGAACAGGTCCTTGGAATCCGCGTAGCGCAGAACAACGCGAGGACGAAACTCCGGCGGAATGACACCGGTGTTGTTTCGCTTTTGTTCATCCGTGAGCGGCACGGCTTCCCACGTTTCGGCTTTCGGGATTTCCGGGATGTCGGCCTGAGGACGTCCCTGCGGCTGGTCGGGATCATCTTTGGTTCCACGTCCCGTCATGCGTTCGGGTTCGGCAGGCGGACGCCCGCCACCACCGGTTGCCAGATTGCTGACGTTATAGATCGAGCACTCGAAACAGTACACTGCAAGATTGTCGGTGTAGCCATAAGCCAGAGGGCTGGCGGCATCGACAAGTTTCGTCCGTAATGCCGTGCCTGTTGCTTTAAACCGTTGCTTGTTTCCGATCGATACTCCCGGGGCTGCTCCGATATTGATCGCAAAATCGGCGGTGTTCATGCTCGTCAACAAAACCCCGCCTTGTTGAACGAACGCTTTGAGATTATCCACGCCGCCCCACGACAAGCCTGGACGCATGTCGTCGGTAGAATCCGGTGTCCCGATGTTCGGCGTCTCGGGAGTCTTTTTCCAGGGCAGAGGATTGCCCCACATCGGCAATCCCGAAACGAGGGACTGCGTGTTGTTGCGTCCTGCAGGCGGGAAAACGATCACGTCATACTTCGAGCGGAGATTCGTATCCTTAGCCACAGTCTGCGTGCTGATGTAGGTAAAAGGAACACTCGCATCGTCAAATGCGTGGCGCCACCATCCTTCATCCTGCGTCGTCAGCCACGTATGCATGATCGCCACGCGCGCGGTACGCACGGGATGCGTCACAACGGAAGGCGCGTCGGCTCCGGCCGCCGCCTGAAGTCCAAGATCCGAAACGGCGGCGCGAAAATCGGCGGCGCTGACATTGCGAATGATGAACGATCCTCGATTGAATTTCGCTCCCTGGAACTCGAATGGCTCTTCCGCCGCATCGATTCGCGCATTCCGGAGTTTGTATCGCAGAGTGACGAGTGCGTTATCGCTGTTGTGATTCACAACGAAAACCTGGCCCTCGCCGCGGACTCCACCGGCCGCGCGGAGCGGGACCGGCGCTTTCTTAACAGGCGCGTCGAGAACCTTGACGTCGGTGACGCGAACGACTTTCACATTTCCAAATTCACCGAACGTCCAGGCTGTGTCGTCATATGGCCGGCGCTGGGGGTCGGTCGGGCTCCAATATTGATAATCGAGAAGCATGTCGGCAATCCGGCTGTACGGCTGATCCATTCGTACCAGATACGAACCTGCCGGATACTGCACCGTTTCGGTTGCGGGCTCTTTCTTGTCTTTGTCATCCTTGCCCGTTTTCGCTTTTCGCATCGTGACCGAAAACGCAGCGGTCGCCTGAACAACCTCGGCTCCCTGTGTCTGGAGAATTCGAAGCAACTCGGCCTGACCGCCCGGACGCGGATCGTCTCCAGGGAATACATACGCCGCCGGTCCCTCGTTCTTCGGCTTTTCGATCGAACGCTTGCTCTTCAAATAAAAATTGTGAAGAAACAGTTTGTTGTTCTGCGCGAAGTGTTCGAGGGAGATCAACAATCCTGTTTGTTCATAATTGTTGTTGTTACGCTGCGACCACTTTGCTTTCGGAAGCGGAGGATTCTGGCGGTACCAGGTTCGCTCGTATTGCTGCGGAGTGAGAGTGCGCTCGACGGTGTCCGCGCCGCCGTTGCCGAAGGTTTCGTAAAGGCGGCTGATGCCGTTGTGCGTAGCCGCGACGAACATCAAATATCCCGGCGACCAGGTATCGAAATCGCCATGAGCGAAAACCCCGGGCATCCCGAGCTTCGTCATTTCAGAGGTGTTGTGCCAGCCGATCATCTGCCATTCGTCGGTAAGAATGGGATCGAGCCACGCGTTGTAAGGTTCATCGCCGATCGTGTTGTCGTAGAGATAAGGTACGGATTCATGAAGATCGTGAAGAACCTGGGCTTTCCAATCAATGAATGTCTTCAGGACATTCTGAGTCAGCTTGAGTGTGAGTCCCATCGCATCGCGATTGTTGTCATGCGCGACGTATTTTCCCCAGTAGACAAGATTGGGCCAATTCTGACCCGGGTGCGCGAGGTGCCAGTTATAGACGTCGACTTCACGATCGCGGCCGTCGACCTCAACGATTGGAGTAATCAGCGTGATCAAACCGTTGCGGATCGCCTGAATGCGCGGACTCTCATCCACAGCCAGCCGGTATGCCAATTCCATCAGCGCCGTCGGCGCTCCGGTCTCCGGAGAGTGAATGGTGCCGGTGATGTAGTAAATCGGAACGGAAGCGGCGACAAGCCGATCGGCCTCAGCGTCGTCCATGTTGATCAGCCGCGGATCCGCCAGCCGCGCCAGACGGCTTCGGTTCTGCTCCAGATCGGCCATGATCTTTTCCGAAGCAACGGCGACGGCGATCATCTCCCGGCCTTCTTCCGTTGTTCCGATTGAAACGACCTTGACGCGCGGCGTCGCTCTTTCGAGCATACGCATATAGCGATAGACATCCGCTGAATAAGGAAGCTTGTTGGGCGCGCCGGCAACATCGCCCAGAACCGCTTTGGGCGTCGGGACCGTTGGGGATGCCGGAAGGTAGTCGGTCCAGGGCGAATTGAAGAATGGTTCGGTGGTGTATTCCCGAATCTTCTTCGTATAGTCCTCGTCGATCGCCTGTTTTGAATCTCGAATCTGAACCTGGCCAAGAATGATTTGCGCGGCCGCTAATGCAGCAATCGCAAACACCAGCGTCCACTTGAAAATCTTTCGCGCGTCCATAGATAGCCCTCCCGCGTCGCTTTAGCGAATGCAGGGGATTCTATGGTTACGACTAAGGCAGAAGCAATAGCGAGGAAGGCGCAAAAGCACAATTACAGGGACGCACCAACGCATTTGAGAGTGGAGATCCCAGAATCTGAGATCTCAAATATTGGGATCTCCACTCTCAAATGCGTGACCGAGTTTATTTACTCTTTTTCACCGGCAACTGAACCGGCAACGTTGACAGCAGCCCGTTCGTCACGCTGCATCCACCCCTTCGCAGGGCAAGGATCTTTTCCGGGTCCGCATTCTTGTCCACGATGACGCCGAACCACGGAAGCACCATTTCCTCCGATGTCAGGTTTCCCCACTTTACTTCCTTCGCGGGATCGGGATTATAAGGATTGTTCGCAGAGTTATCGTGATGAGCGGTCACAACCATGCGCGTACCCTTGCGAACACGGACCGGTTCGTCAAGTTCGTATCCCAGTTGCCAATTGAAATTGAATTTTGCGCTCAGCACTGTTTCCCTGCGGCCGTTGGGATAAATGAGATCAAAAGTCATGTCGTTGCCGCGCAGGTGCATGTGCGGCATAAACCACACCAGTTGCGTATCCTGGCCGAATTCAAGTTCTCCGCGTGTTTCCCAGTTCGGTTCTCCGGCCGGAATCGGCTGCTTTGGATTGGCCAGGGATTTTGGCGCGAGAGTGATGAACCGGTACTTTGGAGATTCTTTCGCCACTGTGAATCCAATTCTTGTTTGATCCGATACCGCCTTGCCGTTCGGTGTGTAATGCATTTCGATGCGAAGCTTGCCGCCGCCGGGAATCAGTTTCGCCGAGTCCTGATATTGAAAATTTGTCACGGGGCTTCCCGGAACATAAACCGCTTCCAGGATGGCAAAGTTTTTCGGCGGTTTCACGGGTGGCTGCTTCTGGATCGGATTCTGTCCGAGTGCAACCGGGCTCTCAAAGAGTGCCTGGGTGCCGGCCGGAGGAATGCACACGTTGGCGGCGCCACCTCCCCACGAGAAGGAGGGGCCTGAAACATCCTCCGGAACCTGAAGCATGACGTGATGTACAACCGAGGGATGCTCGGGCCGTATTTCAATTGAAGTGACCCAGGTGTTTTCTTTGAACGGATTGTCGATCAGAAACGATTTGATCTCTCCGGGACCGGATGCCGGAATGTTGTGCGCTTCAGGCATGGAAACGATCACATCCGGCTTCGTCCGCCATCCATCCGGCCACTGCGTTGGCGCCGGTCTGTCTTTCGCATCGCCTTCAAGGGCTCCGTTATCCGCCCACGCTGCAATAGTCTTGATGTCGGCATCCGTGATCGTGGGCCGATTCCTAAAATCTCCATAATGCGGATCTGCAAACCATGGAGGCATCTTCTTTGTCACAACCGCCTGCTTGATAGCCTTTGCCCAGGGCCGCGTACTCTCGTAGGTCAGAAACGACATCGGCGCCACTTCGCCGGGCCGATGGCAGACCTGACAGTTCTTCTGCAATATGGGAAGAACATTCTTGTTGAAAGTAACGGCGGAATTCTGTTGGGAGGCAGCAGCCGGAGGCGAAACCTGTGCAGCAAGGGCGGAGACCGTTGTCAGCACGAGCAGAGCAAATAATCGCATAGGCCACTCCCGGGTTCGAATTTCGGCTCTTAGACCGGCAAGGTTTCGAGGGGTGAGCAGATAATTCGGAATCCGGTGCCTGAATTCGGGTGCTTCAGGCCTCGGACAACTCGATCCTGTACAGCCGCCGCGTACCCATCAATCCCCGCACCACGCAGTCCATGGATTCATTCCGGCAATTCCGGCTCTTCAGAAATTCCTGCACATGGGGATCGGCCCATACTTCACTCGTAACCACGAGATCTCGACCTCGGCTTTCTTTTTGAACGCGTGCGGCGAGGTTTGCTGCAGTACCGAAGTAATCGAGAATGTCATTGAGATTGACGGCAATGCATGGACCGTGATGAATGCCGATCTTCAGCATGAGGTTGGGTTCACCGCCCCGCGCGGCGTTGTCGGCTTCGATGACGCGATGCATTTCGAACGCAGCTTCAACCGCTTTGGCGGGATCGAAGAATGCGGCCATCACGGCATCTCCGATGGTCTTGACGAGCGCACCGTCGCATTTCGCAATCGCTTCGCGCAGTAAATCGAAATGACGCTGGACGACCGCATAGGCCGGCGCCTCACCGATCTGTTCGTAGAGTGCGGTTGAGGATTTGAGATCGGTGAACATCAATGTCACAGCTCCAACGGAAATGGGAATGGATGGCGACAGTACTTCCTCCGAGAACAGCGTCCGGAATTCGTTCATCGCGATGACCATTGCCGCCGTTGCCGCATTCTCATTACCCGCAACGCGTTCGATCATCACCGTAATCGGCTTGGCGTCCGTGTTTTCGATAGTGAGCGCCACGTCCGGCGCGAGTTCCAACGCTGAAGGCTCCAGGGCCGGCCGGTGTATCCGGATGGTTGCCCTGGAAGTCTTCGCATCCGCGCTCGTGCGAAGGAAAGCTCGTTCCTGAAGTTTGGGCGATCGGACGTTGTACTTCCACGGCCTCAATTCCATTTCGACTGTCTTCGATTGACGGGCGGCGATCTGTTGCTGGGCAACGATATGCGGAGCGTTCATAGGGCCTCCGCTGCAATAGCGAACAACATCGATGCGCCGAATGGATGGATTCGGCCGGAAGGTGACTTCCACGGATTCGGCAAAATTCGCGTCGTACTGAATATTGCATGCCGGACAGTGAGCCTCCGCCTTCATCTTCTTCAGGCTGTCGTGCCGTTCCTTCGCGCCCCGGCATCCGGGACAAATGACGTCCCAGGACAAATCGAGGAGACCGGCCTGAGACGCATGCAGGAACAGCTTCAGTACTTCACGCCGATCGGCCTTCCATTGATCTGCGAAGACGAAGGGCCGCATCGCATCGAGATCCTCATCCGCCAGCGTTTCGATCGCTTCAATGAGGCGTGGCAGCCACTGTCTGCCTGCCGCCTGCGCGAGCCTTTGCCGGATGACCTCGATTCGGCCGGGCGGAATTGCGATTCGAGGAACCGGCACGAAGGGAGCGTCGGAATTCCCCTGCAGAAATTTTTCGATCTTTCGATATGCCGCTTCAAACCGGCGTCGAGATGAGAATCCGATTTCCCAATAGATCGCGGGAATAACGAAGAACCATCGTGGTTCGCACAGCATGCGTTGCTCGACGAGACTGCCGCCATTGCTGGGAGTCAGCGTAACGGCGGTATGGAATTTCCGAATCGGGCCGTTGTGATATTCGCGAACGATTTCGTAATAGCGTCCTTCGATCCATTCGAAAGGATGTTCATCCCATCGAAGACGCCAGCCCATATAACGCGTTTCTCCAACCTGTCGCGAGCCGCCATCGGTTTCCGGGACGTAATGGAACGTGAATTCGGGAAGACCGGCATATTGATTCAACCGATTTGTGTCGGAAATGTATCGCCAGAGTTTATCCGGAGGCGCGTCCACCGGAATCTTCCAGGTGAACTTCAGAGTCATACCGGCTGGGGTTGGGCAACCTGGCGCGCGCGATTCACATCTGCAGCAGTTCCAAGAACAATCAGCGTTTGTCCGGGCTCGAGGACCCACTCTTCATCCGGATTGTAGACAAAGTCGGTAGAGTCTCGCCGGCGCGCGGCCGCTGCCAGAAGCTTGAATTCAGAATAGAGCGGAATCTCCTTCAAAGGCCGGTGGGCCCAAGGCGAATCGGGATAGATCGACAGCTCTTCAACGCGATAGGTATGTTGAGGGTCGCGAAGCATCAAATCGAGAAAGGACACCACCGACGGACGAATCATTTCGGAAACCAGGCGCAAGCCGCCGATTTCCGCGGGATTGACAACCGCATCAGCGCCGGCGCGTCGAAACCGTGACGCCATACCGCTTTCAACTTCTTTGACGACTATTCGAACCTTGGGATTCAAGGTACGAATACTCAGGGCCGTCACAAGATTATCCCGGTCGCTGCCCAACACAATCGCTGCGGCTGAGGCGCGCTGTATGCCGGCGCTTTCCAGGATGTGTTCTTCGTGGGCATCGCCCTGAACGACAAACACGTCCTTCATATACCGAAGATCATCGATGGCTTTCTGCCTCGAGTCGATGACGACGAAATCACGCCTTGTCTTGACGAGTTCTTCAATGATCCGCATGCCGGTTTTACCGGCTCCGCATACGACGAAGTGCCCGTTCATGGATTCAATTTTCCGGCTCATACGCTTTTTCCAAAAATAGTGTGATAAATCGCCTTCGACCACGAAGGCAGTCAGGACCGATACGGCGTAAATATGAATCGCCACGCCGAACAGTATCAGGGCCATCATGTAGATCCTCACGCCCGGCCTGCCTGCTGTGTCGATGACTTCATTGAAGCCCACAGAGGCCACTGTGATCACCGACATATACAGGCAATCGACAAACGAACTGCCCGGACTGAGGATCTTGTAGCCGATGCCGCCTAAGATGTACGTGCCAAACAGCAAAAGCAGGCCAAACGTGAATCTCCGAGTCATTGCGGGGCAATTCTAGCCACAAAAAGGCGCGAACGGCGCAGAAAACTTTTCTGATCTTTTGCGCATTTTTTGTGGCTAAATTCCTTTCATGACCTCTGCGCTGGCCCTGCTGCTCGCGCTTTCCTGGGTTCAGGTGAGCTCGGACACTTATATCGTCAAATCGTCCGCAGGGCAGGAGCGTGCCGTTCGTGTTCTCAAAGAGCTTGAGAACTTTCATCAGCTTGTCGGCACGCTGGTGTTTCGACACACAAACCTTCCTGAGCTTCCCATTGAAGTGCTGCTCATTGGTGACGAGCCGACTTTGCAGGAACTCGAACCGGTCTACAATGGCCGGAAAGTGCCGGTAGCCGGCTATTATCAGAAGGGCAACGACCGGGATTTCATCGTTCTTTCCGGCCGCGTGTTTCCGGAGACTCTGACGAGCATCGTTTATCACGAACTCACGCATTACTTCACGAGCCGCGCTCTCGCAAGCCAGCCCGTGTGGCTCAGCGAAGGTCTTGCCGAGTATTTCGCGATGGCGGAAATTCGCGACGAAGAAGTTTCGCTGGGCGGCGTTTCTTCCGACCGGCTTCAATTATTGAAGACCACGTCGTTGCTTCCCCTTCGGTCCTTTTTCGCGGTCGATAAAAAATCTCCTTATTACAACGAAACCTTGAAAGCGAACATCTTCTATACCGAGTCATGGGCGTTCGTGCATTACATGATGCATGGCCCTCACGCCTCGGAGTTCAAGCTGTATCTCGATGCCCTCACAAAGGGGGATGCCGATCTGTTTCAGTTTGTGAAGGCCGGGGAGCGCGATCTCGATCTGGAGTTTCAAAACTATGTCCGGAATTTTTTGTCGAGGGCGACCCGAACTGTTGTGAAGCTTTCGAGTGAAACGTGGAACATGAATGTCGCTTCGATTCCAGATTCCGACGCACAAACTTCGATCGCAGAAATATTTCTGGCGAACGGCAAGTTTGACGATGCCGAAAAACATCTCGAGAGTCTTTCGGCTTCCGTTCCGGCCTCCACTCGAGTGTCGTACTATCGCGGAATTCTGGCCCGAATGACGCGAGATCCCGCGGCGCGGGATTATTTCGTGGATGCCTTATCGGATCCATTTCTTGGACCACGAGCCGCGGTGCAACTCGCCGGAATGGGGGAACAGAACATTCCCACTGTACGGAGTCTGCTGGAAAAGGCGTCTGCATCGGGAACGCGCAACCCTGAAGTGTATTGGGCGCTTGCCAACATCTACGCGGAGGACGTCCGCAGGATAGAGGAGGCCGTGAAGCTCGCGCAGAAGAACTCTGCACCTGTTGCGGCGGCGCCTGCATACAAGACTCAAATCCCTGCATCCGACGCCTTCATCCATATCTACGACCACGGTTCGGCTCAGAACCTGACTTATCAGCTTCGAAGCGAAACGCTCGATCAACCACATGTGAAGACGCTCATCCCTCCGTACTACCCCGCAGAGCTTCTGGAAGAAAAACTGCCGGGTGAAGTTGTGCTCGATGTGCAGGTAACGGCGGAAGGCAGCGTCGGCGGCATGTGGCTGGTTTCCGCGACGCCCGATGTTTTCGGCTCCCTGGCTACAGCGGCCGTTCGTCAATGGTTGTTTGAGCCGGTTCCGGCGAAGGTCAGAATTGTTTTGAAATTTGTTCCCTGAAAAAGGAAACACAAGCCTATTAACCGGACGTTGCGGAACTCACTTGTCCCGGGAGCGGCAGCCTCACCACAAAGACGGCGCCTTTCGAACTTCCGCTGCTGAATGCATCGACGGTGCCGCCGTGGGATTCGACCAGATAACGGACGATGGCGAGCCCCAGCCCGAGTCCACCGTGTTCGCGCGTGCGTGAAGTATCAGCCTGCCGAAAGCGCTCAAACACAAAGGGCAGGAACTCCGATTCAATGCCGATTCCGGTATCTGTGACTCGAATCTCCGCTTCGCCGGAAGTTTCGATGAGCTCGACGAGAATGTGTCCGCCCTTCGGCGTGAATTTCGCTGAATTCGATACCAGGTTCAAGACAACTTGCCGGAGTCGATCGGGATCGCCGGTGAATTCGCGATGGATTTGACCGAGTCGAACATCAACCTGAATTCCTTTGGCGTCGGCCGCGGGCTGAACGGATTCCACCGCTTCGCGTATCACGGCCCCGAGATCGACCGCTTCCAGGTTGAGCCGCAGCTTTCCCGTGAGCGCGCGGGTAACATCCAGTAAATCATCAACGATTTTTGCCTGCATCCTGGCGTTTCGTTCAATCAAAGAAAGTGCGTGAGCAAATGTCTTTTCGTTGTGAGGTTCCGTTTTCAGCATATACACGCCGCCAAGAATCGGAGTGAGCGGAGTTCGAAGCTCATGTGAAACAACAGCGACGAATTCGTCTTTCAAACGGCTCCCTCTTTGCGATTCCTGATACAGGCGCGCGGCATCAAGTGCAATGCCGGCCCGGTGACCGAGGCCGGTAAACAGATGGAGATCTTCCGTATCGAAAGCTGCCGGTTTTTTAGAAGCCGCCACAAGCACTCCTGCGGCCGGGCCCGATCCGGCGATGGGAACCGCAATGTAAGACACGGGATAAAGCGCCATTTCCGCCTGGCCGGTCGAAACGATGCGGTCCAGGTCAACCAGCGGTTCGTCGAGACCCGGCGGAGCGGCACAGGAAGCGGCGATTCGTTTGAGATCTTTATTTTCCCTGATGAAGATCGAACAGGTATCGCCGATATTCGTAACGATAAATTCTGTGAGCTCGGTGAAGGTTTTCTGGCACTCCAATGACGACGCGAGAATATTGCCGCCCTCGACAAGCCATCGCAGCCTTTGCTCAGCGCGTTTCCTGTCGGAAAGATCGAGAACCAGGCAGAATGTTTCGACGAGTTTTTTCTGAGCAAACACACCTCCAATCAGCACGGGCACGCGTGTTCCATCCTTCCGGATGAATTCCTTTTCGTAAGGACGAAATACGCCGGTCTCATCGAGGACCTTGCGCGCCTTCGCGTCGGACTCGTCAAATTCCGGAGGTGTTAATTCCCGCCATCGAAGTTGATGCGTCGCGAGATCGTGTCTGGTGTAACCGAGCATCTGGAGAAAAACATCGTTGGCTTCCGTAATGATTCCTGTTTCCACAACCGCCGTGCCGATAATGTTGGATTCGACAATGCGCCGGAAACGATCCTCACTGGCTCTCAGCGCTTCCTCCAGCCGGTGTCGCGACGTGATGTCCCGTGAAATGACGGTCAGTTCCTCGCTGCTTCCCGGATATGCCTGATGTTCGTACCACCGGTTCAGCGAAGGATGGAAATATTCGAAGCGGACGGCGTCACGAGTTTCAGCGGCTTTTCTTATACGCTTCCAGAACGGCGGATCCGCGGCGGCAAGAATCTTCGATGCCTTTTCATTGACGAATGAGATCTCGCCGTCTTTTGCGAGTACCGAGACACCATCACTGATTTTTGCGAGAATCTCGCGCAGATCCGGAGAAGACATCGGGACCTGCAATATAGATTCGTCATTCGAATTTCGCAATTCGAATGTGCTATCGTACTCAGCTTTACATGAAGCCACGAAACAAGCGGAAGCTCCGGTGGCGCGAACTCCAGATGATTGCCAGGGGATTAGCGTCCACGAAACATGTGCTTCTGGCCCATATCATTCCCACCCGTAAATGCAATCTGGCTTGCGGCTACTGCAACGAATACGACGACTTTTCTCGACCTGTTCCCACGGAAGAAATGCTCCGCCGTATTGATCATCTCGCGCGCCTGAAGACCGCCATCGTTACATTAAGCGGCGGTGAACCGTTGCTTCATCCGGAGATTGAGGCCATTATTCGCAGGATCCGGCATCATGGAATGATCGCGGGCATCATCACCAACGGATATCTTCTGACTCCCAAAAAAATTCAGGCATTGAATGATGCCGGTCTTGAACATCTGCAGATCAGCATCGATAACCTGCAGCCCGACGATGTTTCCATGAAGAGCCTGAAGGTTCTCGACAGGAAACTCGAATACCTTGCCGAATTTGCGGAATTTGCGGTGAATATCAATTCCGTGATCGGCGGAGGCATTCGAAGTCCGGAAGATGCTGAAATCATAACGAAGCGCGCGCTGAGTCTGGGTTTCGCGAGTTCCCTCGGCATCATCCATGATGGCAATGGATCGGTAAAACCTCTGACCCGGCACGAAGAACGCCTTTACCACGAGATCAAGTCCTACGGCAAAAGCAGCTACGGCCGGTTTGATTGGTTCCAGGACAATCTCGCTCGCGGAAATCCTAACGAGTGGAAGTGCCGCGCGGGCGCACGATACATTTACGTGTGCGAAGACGGCCTTGTCCATTACTGCTCGCAACAACGCGGTTATCCCGCAATTCCTCTTGAGGACTACACGTTTGCCGATGTTGAACGCGAATACTTCACGAAAAAAAACTGCGCTCCGCATTGCACGGTGGGGTGCGTTCAGAGAATCTCCGTCATCGACCATTGGAGAGATCCGCAGGAAGAAGTGAACCACTCGGTCCCCCTCCATATTGGCTCGTGAATTGCTGAAAATCCTCGTGCCCAACCAAGGGCCGAATAAATGGGGAAGAGAGCAATGACGGTATCGTGTTTTCCGGTTAGCGAAAGTCAACTACGGCGCATCGCGGGAATGATTCGAGCCGCAGGGCTCTTCAGGATGTACGAAGAGCAGGCTTACGGCGAAAACATCCTCGTATCCGTGCGCACGAGTACGGTTGACGAACGAGAGAAGGTCAAGGCGATCTTCCGGGAGGCTGGAGTCACCGAATTTGTATACGGTGATGAAAATGCGGCCTAGCGGTATGTGATTGAGTATGACGCTCAGGGAAAGGGAGCCCAGTTTTACCTTGGTAGGAGATCCAAATACACCGTTTTTCCCGGATAACGCAGTGGAACCTGTCTGCCACATCCATCTTTACTCGGTGTCGTATGCGAGAAAGTAAGGCGGAGTCGATCCAGAGCATTCTGAAGCTGATCGATTCATGTATCGAATGTTCTCGAAAGATTGCAGAATCGGCCTCGAGTCCTGCACATCCGACATTCCACCTATTTGCTGAAAGAGTTCAGAAAGATCTGAGCCAGTTTGAATTTGAATTGCGGCTGGAACTGGGGCGGCTGGGAGCCGAAGAGATTGGAGCGCCACCCGACTCCGCTGCGGCTGCTTCGAAAGCGGCGTTCGAGCTGGCACTGGAGCGGTATGAAAAAGCGTTGCGAACGGCAATGCCCGCTCGCACTCGCGCGATGCTCAAACGCCAGTGTGCCGCAGTTGTTGCGGCCTATGACGAACTGCTGGCCATGCACAAGGCGGCCTGAGGCCTTCAAACACCCAATACGTGGTATCCACCATCCACGTAAATCACTTCGCCGGTAATTCCGCGCGACAGCGGACTGATCAGGAACAATGCCGCGTCTCCGACTTCATCAATGTCGACAGCTTTCCGCAATGGCGCACGTTCGGCATGCAGCTTGATCATGTTGGAAATTCCACCCACACCGCTGGATGCCAGTGTCTTGATCGGTCCGGCTGAAACAGCATTCACACGCACACCATGCGGTCCCAGATCGTTGGCGAGATATCTTACGGAGGCTTCCAGCGCAGCTTTTGCGATTCCCATGACGTTGTAGTTCTGGACTACTCGCTCACTCCCAAGGTACGTCAATGTGACGATGCCGGCCTGGCGGTTTTTCATCAATGGAAGGGCGGCATTGGAAA
The DNA here is from genome assembly GCA_964633285.1 of uncultured Solibacteraceae bacterium. Lineage (GTDB taxonomy): Bacteria > Acidobacteriota > Terriglobia > 20CM-2-55-15 > 20CM-2-55-15 > 20CM-2-55-15. The sequence continues at coordinate 26,962 of CAZWGA010000045.1, forward strand.
CCGCGGCCAGCGAATAAGCGCTGACGTCAAGGGCAAGGCTGAAATCGGCGCGTTTCGTTTCCGCAAACATTCCACTCAGCGCTTCGCGAGGTGCGAAAGCCAGCGCGTGAACCAGAAAATCCAGATGGCCGACTTCTTCGGTAATCCGGCCCATCAAAGCGCGGATCTGTTCGTCGTTTCCGACATCGCATGGAATCAGCAGAGGATTATTCAAGAGCGGGGCAAGTTCGTGGACGTTCTCGCCAAGCCTTTCATTTTGATAGGTCAGGATCAGGCGGGCGCCTTCCCGATGGGCGGCATTGGCGATACCCCACGCAATGCTGCGCTTGTTGGCGATCCCCATAACCAGTCCGGTTTTGCCTTCCAGAAGATTCATAGGGCTAACGACATTACCATAGCGATGGACCACCATCCATGCTACAATCACCTACCGATCGGTCGGTAGGTACTCATTTTATGGAAACGCTTCCGGCATTTACGTTTTCAATTCTGGTCGAAAATCGATTCGGCGTTCTATTCAATATCACGGGCTTGTTCAGTTCGCGCGGATACAACATCGAGCGTTTGATGGTCGTTCCGGATTCGGAACCGGGACTCTCGCGTATCACGATGGCGGCGCGGTGCAGTCCGGCACTCGCAGAACAAATCGTTAAACAACTTCACAAGCAGATTGATGTCATCTCGGTGGAAGTGACAGACAAGGAGATTTCATGGCCAACGTTTACTACGAAAAACACGGAAACCCCGGTTTAATCAAATCCAAGCGGGTTGCGGTCATCGGCTATGGCAGCCAGGGGCACGCGCATTCTCTGAATATGCGCGACAGCGGTGTCAACGTTTCGATTGCGACATACGCCGGCAGTCCATCCGCGGCGAGAGCGAAAGAAGACGGGCTTCCCGTGACAACGGTCGAACAGGCCACGCAGACTTCCGATGTCATCATGATCCTGACACCCGATGAGACTCAGAAGAAAGTCTACAAAGCCTCGATCGAGCCGAATCTCCGCGCAGGCCAGACTTTGATGTTTGCTCACGGTTTCAACATCCATTTCGGGCAGGTCGTGCCGCCGCCGTTCGTTGACGTTTCCATGATTGCGCCGAAGGCGCCGGGGCATCGCATGCGCGAATTGTTTGTCGAAGGCGTGGGCGTGCCGGGATTGCTTGCCATCCATCAGGATGTCAGCGGCCAGGCGAAGCAGAATGCTCTGTCCTATTCATGGGCTACCGGCAACCTGAAGGCGGGCGTTATCGAAACGACGTTCAAGGAAGAAACGGAGAGCGATCTCTTTGGTGAGCAATCCGTGTTGTGCGGCGGCGTCAGCGCCCTGGTGAAGGCGGCGTTTGAAACGCTGGTCGATGCCGGATATCAGCCGGAGATTGCGTACTTTGAATGCCTGCATGAGCTGAAGCTCATCGTGGATCTGTTCTATCAGGGCGGATTGAGCTACATGCGTTATTCCGTGAGCGATACGGCGGAGTATGGCGACTATACACGCGGGCCGAGAGTTATCGACTTAAAGGTTCGGGAAACGATGAAGCAGATTCTTGCTGAAGTTCAAAACGGTACATTTGCGAAGCAATGGATCGCGGAGAACGAAGCCGGCCGTCCAAACTTCAAAAAGATGCGGGAAAGTGAAGCCGCTCATCCTATCGAAGCTGTCGGTAAATCGTTGCGCGAAATGATGTCGTTCCTGCAAAAACCCAAACATAAGCCGGCTCCGGTTGCAGCGGGGGTTGGAGCCCGGGAGGATCGATGAGCACGAAGCTCGATCGGCCTGAACCCGGCGCTTCGCGCAGCCCTCTGTCAGAGGGAGAAGCGTCGCGTCATCCGCTTGCCGGTCAGACCATGACCGGTGCGGATATGGTGATTCAGATTCTCGCCGATGAAGGCGTCGATATCCTGTTTGGTTATAGCGGCGGCGCGATTCTTCCAACGTGGGACGCCCTCGCCCGATACAACATCGAGCAGGAATCGAAGCGGCGCAAGCCGATCGAACTCGTGGTTCCGGCCAACGAGCAGGGCGCGGGCTTCATGGCCGCCGGTTATGCGCGCGCAAGCGGAAAGCCCGGTGTGGCCATGGTGACGTCCGGCCCCGGAGCCACAAACACGGTAACCCCGGTGCGTGACAGCATGGCGGATTCGATCCCCATGGTTCTCATTTGCGGGCAGGTGCCGCGCGCCGCCATCGGCACCGATGCATTTCAGGAAGCTCCGGTCTTCAACATCATGAGTGCCTGCGCCAAGCGCGCGTTTCTCGTTCTCGATCCCGAAGAGCTCGAAGCCACCGTGCGCACCGCATTTGAAATTGCGCGGAGCGACCGGCCCGGTCCCGTTGTTCTGGATATTCCGAAAGACGTTCAGAACTGGAAAGGCGTCTTCAAAGGCGAAGGATTGTTGCAACTGCGTGGCTACCGCGAACGTATGACCGAGCTCTATGGTTCGCCGATGCCCGAGTCGAAGGGCGTTGCATTCTTCGACATGCTGAAGAACTGCGAACGGCCGATCCTTTACGTCGGCGGTGGGGTCATAAAAAGTGATGCAGCGCGCGACCTGCGCCGGTTTGCGACAACGTACAACCTTCCAGTTGTGACAACGCTGCATGCGCTGGGTTCGTTTGATACCACCCATGAGTTGTCCCTCCATATGCTGGGAATGCACGGCACCGCCTATGCGAATTACGCGATTGAAGATTGCGATTTTCTCATCGCCGTCGGCGCGCGATTCGACGATCGCGTTGCCGGCAACGTGGCGAAGTTCGCGCCGAAAGCGAAGAACATCGCGCATATCGATGTCGATGCAACGGAGATCGGCAAGGTCAAGCAGGTTACCTGGTCGCATGTTGCCGATGCGCGCCGCGGTCTTCAGGATCTGATGCGGTACGGCAGAGACTTCAAAAAAGATTTTTCGCCATGGCTGAAGCACATCACGGATCTGAAAAAGAATCATCCGCTCGATTACGATCGGGATTGCGAGTTCATTCAACCGCATTACGTCCTCGAATGCCTCAACAAAATCACCCAGGGTGAGGCGATCATCTGTACCGGCGTCGGGCAGCATCAAATGTGGGCGGCGCAATATCTGGACTATAAATATCCGCGTACGTTCCTGACTTCCGGATCGATGGGTACCATGGGATTTGGTTTGCCCGCCGCTATCGGCGCGCAGTTTGCGTGTCCGACACGGCTGGTCATCAATATCGATGGCGACGGCAGCTTACGAATGAACATCGGCGAAATGGAAACGGTTACAAATTACAACCTTCCGGTGAAGACGATTCTCTTCAACAACCAGGGCGATGGAATGGTTCGACAATGGCAGAAGATGTTTTTCGCGGAGCGGTTCTGCGGAACGGAAAAATTTCTTCACCGGAAAGATTTTGTGAACGCTGCGAAGGCCGACGGATTCGAGTTCGCGGTTCGAGTCAGCGAAAAGAATCGAGTCGAACGCGTGCTCCAGGAATTCGTCCACCACAACGGACCCGCATTTCTCGAAGTGATGATCGATCCCGATGCATGCGTGTTTCCGATGATCGGACCCGGAATGGGCTACAAGGAAATGGTCACGGGACCGCATATCACGCCACGGCCGGCAGAACCGGTCAAACCGGCAAAACCCACAGATCTGTTCTAAGACAATTCCAGGGACGCACCCCCGAATTCTTGCACTTGAGAATTCGGGGGTGCGTCCCTGGAATTGTCTTATTTCTTTTTCAATCGTTGTTCCAGCCGGGCAGCTTCATCACGAAGACCCTTCGGCAACCGGTCCCCGAATTCATCGAAAAAGCTGTTGATCAGGGGAACTTCGCCGAGCCAGCCTTCGGTGTCGACGCTGAGCAAACGGGAGAGAGCGGCAGGAGGAATATCCAATCCACGAACATCAAGATCTTCGGGCCGGGGCAACCTTCCGATGGCCGTCTCTACAGCCCCGGCAGTGCCGTTGCATCTTTCGAAGATCCATTTCAGGATACGGCTGTTTTCGCCGTAACCGGGCCACAGGAACTTGCCTTTGTCGTCCTTACGGAACCAGTTCACGAAATAAATGCGAGGCATTTTCGCGCCCTGGGTTGCGCCGACGCTGAGCCAGTGCGCGAAATAATCGCCCATGTTGTAACCGCAGAACGGCAGCATCGCCATGGGATCGCGGCGAAGTTGCCCGACTTTGCCGGCGGCCGCGGCGGTGGTTTCGCTGCTCGTGGTTGCGGCCAGGAATGTTCCGTGTTGCCAGTCGAACGATTCCGTAACGAGAGGCACGACATTTGCACGGCGGCCGCCGAAGAGGATGGCGTCGATCGGCACTCCCCTGGGATCTTCCCATTCCTTTGCAATGACGGGACATTGCCTGGCGGGAGTTGTAAAGCGCGCATTGGGATGTGAAGCCGGCCGTCCCGATTCAGGCGTCCAGGGACGCCGAAGCCAGTCGGTGAGTTCGGCCGGTTTCTCGTCGGTCATGCCTTCCCACCAAATGTCGCCGTCCGGTGTGAGCGCGCAGTTCGTAAAAATGGAATTCTTCGTGATCGTCAGGATGGCATTGGGATTGGATTTCATGCTGGTGCCTGGAGCGACGCCGAAGAAACCGGCTTCGGGATTGATCGCATAAAGCCGGCCATCGGCGCCAAATTTCATCCAGGCGATATCATCGCCGATCGTTTCGACTTTCCACCCGGTCACCGTTGAAATCAGCATTGCGAGATTGGTTTTTCCACAAGCCGAGGGGAACGCTCCGGTGACGTATTTCACCTCACCCTGGGGATTGGTCAGCTTGAGAATGAGCATGTGCTCGGCGAGCCAGCCTTCGTCTCGAGCCTGCACCGACGCGATACGCAGCGCATGGCACTTTTTCCCAAGCAGCGCATTGCCTCCGTAACCTGATCCATAGGACCAGATCTCACGCGTTTCAGGAAAATGGCATATGTATTTGTGTTCCGAATTAGACGGCCAGGGAGAGTCCTGCTCATTCGGACCGAGCGGCGCCCCTACGGAATGCAATCCCTTCACGAAATCGCCATCGGGGCCCAGCATCTCCAGAACTTGTGTTCCAACTCGAGCCATGATGTGCATATTGGCGACAACGTAAGGCGAATCGCTGATTTCAACGCCAATTTTTGAAATCGAAGAACCGAGCGGGCCCATACAATAGGGCACCACATACATCGTTCTGCCTCGCATGGAACCCGTAAACAAATCGATGAGTTCACGCTTCATGCGAACCGGATCTTCCCAGTTGTTGGTAGGTCCGGCTTCGTCTTCGGTTTGAGAACATATGAAAGTCTGATCTTCGACACGCGCCACATCGACCGTGGCGGAACGAACATAAAGGCTATTAGGACGTTTTTGCGAATTCAGCGGCATCGCTGTACCGGTCTGCAGCATGATGCGCGTCATCAATTGGTATTCGTTATCCGTTCCATCGCAGATACGAACGCGATCCGGTTTGCACATCGCGGAAACTTCGGCCACCCACTGCAATAATTTCTTATTCTTGATTTTGTCGCCGACAGCGGATGCTGCCGGCTCCTGAGTCTGAAGGTTGACCATCAATGCCTCTCTATAAACAACTTCGATGATTGAACACGCCGGCCAATTATTTCACAACTTTACCTTTTATTTACATTGTGGTAATTCGAGGCGTGGTCCAGCCTGGAACAGCTCCAAAACCAGGCCACGCCTCGAAAATCTTCAATGACCGACAGCACACTATACAGATCGGCGGCTGAACTTGGCCGGTTGATTCGATCCAAACACATATCTCCTCTGGAGTTGACCCGGCAATACCTCAGCCGGGCCCGTGAACTCGATCCTCAACTGTTCGCATTCGTCACGTTTACCGAAGATCTGGCCATGGAACAGGCGCGAACCGCCGAACGGGAAGTGATGAAAGGCAAGTTTCGTGGCCCGCTTCATGGGGTTCCCTGGGGCGTGAAAGATCTGTTCGCAACCCACGGAATTCCGACGCAGTGGGGTTCGCCGTTGTATCAGGGTCAGGTGTTCGACTATGACGCGGCCGTGGTGCGTAAATTACGAGATTCCGGCTCTGTCCTGATCGGCAAACTTGCCTCGGGCGAACTGGCAAGCGGTTCTCGATGGTTCGGCGGCACAACACGATGTCCCTGGGATCCGGCGCGATCGAGCAGCGGGTCGTCCGCCGGCCCCGGATCGGCGACCGCAGCCGGACTTGTCGGTTTCGGAGTCGGAACGGAAACGCTGGGTTCGATAATTTCGCCGGCCACAACGAACGGTGTGGCCGGATTGCGCCCGACCTATGGCCGCGTCAGCCGTTACGGCGTTATGACGTTGAGTTGGAGCATGGATAAAGTCGGACCGTTGTGCCGCACTGTTGAAGATTGCGCCATGGTGTTCGACGCCATCCATGGCGCCGATCCTCTGGACTCGGCCACCATCGACATGCCTTTCCGGTTTGTTCCCCAATCATCCGTGAAGGGGAAAAAGATCGGCGTGTTGCGCGATGAATTCAATGCGATCACCGCTCCTGAAATATCAGCGGTGTTCCGGAATGCGTTGAGATCTCTCGAAAGCCTGGGACTTATTCTTGAAGAAGTTTCGCTCGACGACTATCCCTATCAGGAAATTGCGCGCTATACGATCAACATCGAAGCCGCCTGCGTCTTTGAACCCATCTGGAAAACCGGAAAGATCGATTCGATGATCAATAAACAACGCGCGCTCGACTGGTCGGCTGCGCGTCTTTTGCCGGCCGTGGATTATTTGAAGATGCAGCGTATTCGAACCGAGATCTGCGATTTCGGAACCGGTCTCTTACGAAAATATGCGGCTCTCGTTGCGCCGAGTTCCAATGAACCTGCGTCGCTGGTGGATACGCCGAATCTGGCGGTTTCCAATCCCACGGTCAGCGGTGGAGGAAGCCTCGCGTTCGGCAATATCACCGGACTCCCGGCGATTTCCGTACCGTGTGGTTTTACACCCGGGAACCTTCCCCTCGGACTTCAGTTTGTGGGGCCCGCCTTCGACGAGGCAGGAATACTTCGCCTGGCTCACGCTTACGAACAATCGAATGCCTGGCGCCAACATCATCCGAAAATCTAACGTGCTTTTCTCTCACATTCCTTCTTGCGACCCGTCGAAGGACTCGCTTTGACACTCCTCATCATTCTTCTTTTGCAGATTTCGGGAACTATCGACGGTCACGTCATTGACGGCAAGACAGGCGAACCGGCCGCGCGGGCGCAGGTTGTATTGAGCGAAAGTCACCGAAGCACAACCACGGATGAAAACGGCAGATTCGAGTTCAGAGATGTTGGCGGTGAATCGATCACGATCTATGTGAATGCGGCGGGCTACGCGCTTGCCCGAAAGATCGTCACCGGGGCATCGCCTTCAGGGGATCTTGAAATCGTTTTGGTTCCCGAAGGCGCGGCGGCCCGGGAAGAAATCACAGTCGCTACAAAACCATTCGAAGTCGTCGAAACGTCGGTGTCATCTGAAGAACGCATGACGAAATCGGAGATTCAAAATGCGTCGATGGTATTGGTTGGTGATGCCCTGCGTTCTGCACAATCCTTGCCCGGTGTCGCTTCGAACAATGATTTGAGGTCGGAATTTTCTGTACGTGGCGCTGCGTTCGATCGCATAGCCGTCTACGTTGACGGCATTCGAACCGACAACTTCGTGCATTCGTTCGTCGGCGCAAATACCGACGATCGAGTTTCGTTGTCTTTGATCGATCAGGACACCGTTGAGGCACTGTCGATTTTACCGGGCTCTTTTCCGGCCCAATATGGCGACAGCACTGCCGCGGTAACAGTCGTGGAAACGCGGGAAGGCAATCGTGTCCGTCCAACTGGACGCTTTGGAACGGGCATAGTCGCGACTTCCGGAGTACTCGATGGGCCGTTTGCGCACAATCGTGGTTCGTGGCTTGTATCGGCTCGAACAAGTTATGCCGATTATCTTCAACGGCTGATCCAACACATCACCGGAACCAAAGACAGCGGCGATTCCACTATCGACTTCAGCGATGCAAACATCAAAATCGCATACGATTTTTCTCCGGCTCACAAAGTTGTTTTGTCAACGATTGGCGGCCTGTTTACCGGGAAAGACAATCGGACGAACATTGCTTCGGATCCCGATGCCATCGATCGCTTCAAATCGAGAAACAGTCTTATCAACGGTCACTGGAGATACACACCGGGCTCAAATTTTGTAAGCAGCACGCGAGTGTTTTTGGTGAAGAGCAGATATCGCAATGACAAGATCGGCGGCCTTGAACTCGATAACAGAGACCGAAACCCAATTCGGCGTTCGCAACGATACAGCGCTACAGACCCGGGAGCATCGGCTGGAGTTCGGTTTTTATGGAACAAGACTGGAAGCCAGGAAGACTGATTCTTCATATCGATTGCCTGCTCCAACGATTCTTGAAAACTACGCCGCTCGCGGCGAGGAAGATTCTTACTATGTTCAGGAGAATTGGAGTAAAGAAGGCTTTCCCGTCTCGTTTGCCGGTGGAGGCCGCATCGATCATGGGAACACAACACATCAGGGTTTGTTTTCGCCGCGAGGTGGCGTGGCCGCAAGCGCTGGAAAGGGGTTCACGGTTCGGGCCGGGTTCGGTCTCTACTATCAATTTCCGGATTTCGACAAGCTCTTTGGATTTTTCGGGAATCCGCGGCTTCAAGCCGACAAAGCAATCCATTACAACCTCAGACTTGAGCGTGAATTGAACCCTCGAACTCGAGTTGTGGTTGAAGGCTACGCGCGGCAGGATCGTGGGTCCGCGTTTTCGCTCGCGGAACCGCGCCTCGGCTCGGATGGCAAGCCGACGATCGCATCGAATCCGTATGACAACCTGCTTGATGGATATGCACGCGGGCTGGAATTCACGCTTCAGCGCCGCACGGCAAACGGGTTCACGGGATGGATTTCTTATGGCTATTCGCGAACATGGCTTAAGGACGCCACAGACTCGCTTGCCTTTGCAAGTGATGTTGATCAACGCCACACGCTCAATGTGTTTGCATCACGGCGAATGGGACGCACGGTGAATCTGAGCGGACAGTTTCGATACGGCAGTGGCCAACCCGTGGTCGGATTCTTGAAGCGCGACGGTCCCCGCATTGAGCTCGGCTCAGAGAGGAATCAGCTTCGGCTTGACGACTACGCCCGGCTCGATTTGCGCGCAACCAAATCCTTTCTGCACGGCCGTTGGAAATGGACTTTGTCGGGTGAAGTCTTGAATCTGTTGAACCACAAAAACACATACAATCTGAATTCCGACCTCGTCCGCTTCCGTCTGACCGGATCCTACAGCATCGGAATCGGCGATTCGTTTGGTATTCTCCCAGCCGCCGGCATTCACATCGAATTCTGAAGTGCTGAGATTTGTTAAGATGTCTTTCCATGGACGAGCAACTTCGGGAACTCCGGGAAATTCTTCGCAGAAAATCGCTTAAGGTTGGCGACTTCACTTTATCGTCCGGCAAGAAAAGTTCTTATTACCTCGATTGCAGAATGACCACACTGGATCCGCGCGGCGCGTGGCTTATCGGCGAGATCATTCTCGATGCGCTGCATAAGCACGAGATTCACGCCGATGCGATCGGAGGACTCACGATGGGAGCCGATCCGATTGCGACATCGGTTGCCGTTGTCAGCGCAATGAAAAAAACGCCGCTGCCTGCATTCATCGTGAGAAAGGAAGCGAAGGGCCATGGAACGCAGCGTTCGATCGAAGGTTACGATGGAAAGCCGGGCTCGCGGGTCATCATTGTCGATGATGTTTGCACGACAGGCGATTCCATAATGAAGGCCGCATACAAAGCTGAAGAAGCCGGCTATGAAATCGCTGCGACGTTCTGCGTCGTCGATCGTGAAGAGGGCGGAACAGATCTCATAGCGAAGCGTTATCCTTTCTACCCACTCTTTACCGCGAAGGAATTGTTAAACGATGCTTAAGCTCGGGTCGGCACTGATACTCCTGACGGGCCTCATCGTGGGGCAAATCAGCCCGCCGGCTGCGCCTCTTCTCGACGCGAAAGAAGTCATACCTTATTTCATTGAAGATGGAAAAGGTGTGCCGGGATATCGGGAAACGGATCATGAACTGGCGAAGCTGGCGTTCGAAGCATGGTCGCGGGAAAGCAACGGCAAGCTGAAGTTCTCCGAGTCACGTTCGCGAGATGCGGCGTTGATTCGTCTCCGCTGGATCTCATCGCGTGAAGGTCTTTACGGAGAAACACAGCGTGTTCAGGTAAACGGAAAAGCCGGCGCGATGATTTTCGTTATTCCTGAAGTTGCGGCTCAAGGTGAACCGCTGGCAAGCCATGCCGTGCAGGACGCGCTTCTGCGCGATACGATCGTTTATCTCACGTGTGTCCACGAACTGGGACATGCTGTGGGACTTCCACACACGCGCCAGTTCGAAGACATCATGTATTTCTTCGGAAACGGCGGCGATATCCTCGACTATTTCATGAGGTATCGCAACAAACTCCGCTCGCGGGCCGACATCGCAAAATTCTCCGGTCTTTCTGCGGGCGATGCCGCCACGCTCCGCCGGCTTTATTGAGTTGCTATCGACGGTGTATTCCCCGCCTCATGCGCCATGGTCCAGCGGCATTTACTTGTGTTGGATTCGGGTGCGAATCGCCAATCACAAGTTCAACGTCGCGCTTGGTAATCGGTACTTCCGCGAACGCCAATAAATCGGACATGGTGAAGTTCCCTGGCTCAACGGCAGGCAGATGCGGTTTCCAGTTTCTTTCGATGTTGATAAACGACTGGGGATCACCGGCCAGCAGTCCAACCAGAACCTCGGAAACCATAGCCGAGCCGAGCGGGCCCAGTTTCAATCCTTGTTGTTTTTCCTTAGCCTCCCGGAGCACGTAGTACCAGAGTGGATCATGTCCATCCAGAATCAGATCTCTGGGAATTCCCAGGGCTTTTGCAACGCTTTGTCCGGACGGAAGACCGAGTTTCCAGCCGCGAACGAGATCCAGAAATGCCATAGACCGCCGCGATGGCGACAGTTCTCCCGGCAATTGAGTTAACACAGCGGCCAGCAACGTGTCGATCCGGCGGCTTTTTTGGGCATTGGGGCTGCCCGGGAAATGAAAGAACCGATCCCACTGGATGGTGAAGCCCTTCGGAAGTTTTCGGAAGCCGAGCATGGATTGGCCGGAGTTCGCGCCCCATGGGCCCGGAACGTCGATCAGAGGAACGTTGCCGAGAACATCATTGATATCGTAGGACGAACGAATCATCGAATGACCAAAACGAAACGCCGCGGCAGAGAATTCAAGAGGGAGAAATGGGACGTTCTTCCAGGAATAAGAAGTGAAGCCGGAGAAGGGTTTTCGTTGTGTGGCCTGTTCGAGCAATTGGTCCACATAATTCGGATCGGACACAAGGTGGTTTCTAAGGTAATCCTTGATCACAACCCACTGGTAGTGCCACTGCACCTGACGCTGCGCTTCCCGGAACAAATCATCGCCGCTGAGACCCGACGACGTTTCAATCTTGTACACAACGCTGTTGTGAAAGCGGAGGAAGGCAACGTGAAGCTGCGACAGAATGATGTTTGAATCATTCCGCGGATCGCCAATGAGCGCGACATCCTGAGCGTTTCGAGGAAGATCCTGTTCGGCCAGATTCTCTCCCGTTCCAAAAATAAACTTGTCGCTTTGCCTGTAGTCGTAGAGGTACGGAGTGTCCTGAGGTCCGCGTCCATACAAACTATCCAGATCGAAACGGGGAGTTCTGAAATTCTGGAGCATGTTGGGATCGTTGCGGCGTTGCAGGCTGGTTACCGGGTCAAATGTAATATCGTGTGTGACGAATTGCCCCAGATATGTATACCCGGCCTCTATTTGTCCGTCGAGTTGGGGATCCATGGCTTTTGACAGAGGTTCAGCCATGGTCTCGGCAATTTTTTCAAAATAACCCAGCGCAGGCTCTTCAACGGAGGATCCCCAGCCAATTCCGGGCGCCAGATTCTCAGGGCGTGGTTCGTACGCCGGCAGGTTGCGAAACATTCGACCGTACGGTCCCTCGTAAAACGGTGAAAGGGGCGCAACGACGGTCTTGTCCAATAGTGGCTCGCCATGTTGCTTCATCGCGGTTACACCTTCTTCCCACCGGCCTTCTTCGCCTTCTTTTTCGGCTTGTGACCCGGGTGCGGTGCGGGCGGCAGACATGTGGGACAAACGATTTCCTGAAGTTTTGGCAGTATCGCCGGATCGGCCGCGCAATGTTTCAGAAGCCGCGCATTATTGCGCAGCGCCAGAGCGCGGAGGATATCGTCCTGATCGAGGAGATGGGCGAGCCAGGTCAAATTGAACCAACTGCCTGCTGCGGATACATCGGGACCCGTAGGGTGGAGGCTGTCATACTTCGGGTCGTAGATGCAGCCTTCCTCGCAACTGTCTTCCCAATTATTGCCATTGAACAATTCGCATAGCTTGTACATGTCGGGATTGCTGAACATATGCGCAATGAGCTGCGTTTCGATGTACGAAATCTGGAAATGAAGGGGATCCCGCGTTAGAAAGCGGTCCAGCTTCGGCCGATCGCCTTTCTTGCCGTCAATTTCAAGAGCAACCTTCCGGTCGATCATCGACACGCCAATGATGGCGCAAAACTCAGGACTGGGCGTTCCGCTTTTAGGGTCGGCGAAACTCTTGTAGATCGATTCAATCTGGGGCAATAGAGGTTTCTTCTCCTGCGAATCGCGGCTCAGGAACCGCGAGAGGTCCCACACTTCAAAGAGACTGATGTGATATCCCCGGTCTTGCAGGTTTGTCATTAAGGATTTGTTGAGGTCGTTTCTGATGGCTAGTTTGGTGAGGGCATCGCGGTAGTTTCCATCCAATGCGGCCCGGCCGAGGACGGTCCATATTGTGAACATTTGAATCTCCTATTCAATTTTGAATTGTGTGTAGCGATTTATCTTCTGAAGAGCAGTGTGTCTCGCTCGTGCTGCACTTCGTTGACGAATGCCGCCATATCCTTTGAGCGGCTCCAGAGCTCCAAAAAAGCTGCGTAATGTTTGTCGGCTTCAGCGTTGTTGCCGAGGTTGCGCTCGCATCTGGCAATCAACAGATGAGCCATCGGGAGAGTCAACCCAAAATGCCAGCGCAGGAGGTCGCCTTTGAGGGCGATCATTGCCTTGAGCAGATCCCGGGATTGGCGGTATTCCTTCTGATCGAAATAAAAGACCGCAGATGACCAATATGTCGACGGGTCAAGCCATCCGTCTCGCGACGTCTCAAAATTCTGACGCGCAAGTTCCGTGTTGCCGGCCGCTCGAGCGATCTCGCCTCGAACCTGAGCGGTAATTCCGCGGATGTATTCACTCGAAAACTCAGCCGCCACTTTTTCAAGTTTTCGAAGTACGGCTTCCGCGCTTCTTCGATCACCCGCCTGCGCAAAGACAATCCCGGCCTCGCGCAGCCAGTGGGCGGTCGATGGCGACTCTTTCGCAGCACCGAGTGTGTGGGCAATCTGCAGGGCTTCGGACTTGATCCCAAGCTGCAAATACAGCCTTGCGAGGAAAGCGAGAGCCATTGTGTCGTACTGTGCGTAAGTCGGCTTCGGCCTTTCGGCCCGAATGGTCTCGAGTTCCTGCACAGCGGATTTCAAATCTCCATCAAGCATGAAACTCTGCGCGGCCGAGACATGGGTCGTGGTCTGATCGTCTTTACCGCGGCCGAATTCCGCCCAGTAAGAACGCGCTTTTTCGAGGTCGCCTTTCATCATCCACGCGAACCCTTCGACCTGGATAAATCTGCGGATCGTGGGGAACCTGACCTTCGCTTGCTGAATCGAAGTCAGAGCCTCATCGGGCTGGTTGGCTTGCGCCAGAAAAAGGCAATATTGCTCCGCTATGTTTGCATCACCCGGGTCCAGTTCCGCGGCGCGGCCCATGGACGCGACAGCTTCATTGAGGCGCACGACTTTATTGAGACTCTGTGCCAGGTCCTTGTGCGCATAAGCATCGCCGGGAAACAGAAGTGTGGCGCGGCGGCGCTCTTCGACGGATTCCCCATATTCGGTGCGTTGAAAATGATAAGTGCCCGAGATGAGATATGCTTCACGTTCGGTTAGATGATCGCGCAACTCGTAAGCCCGGCTGATCTCGTTCAGGCCGCGCTCCCAGTCACCCTCCGTGCGATAGAGAGATGAGAGATGTTCTCTCGCCATCGCAAAATCCGGATCCAATTGGACAACGTTCTCGAGCAGAGCCCGAGTTTCCGTCAGCTTTGTTGCCCTGTGAAGGTCGAGTGCTTCGAAGAAACGAGCAAGAGCCAGAGTGGATGACGTTGTGGCCTGCGAGAGCGGTTTGCTCGTCGCTGCAACCAACGCGGGTTCTTCGCCCAGACCGGTCCGCAACTTTGTCGAAATTGTGTCGATCGTGCGAGTGAGTTCGTCTTTTGTGGCTACAGTTTCCGTAATGAGCTTTTTCGCCGCATCCGTTCGAGGGTCGACCGCGCGTATGACGATCTGATAACCATTGCCCGACACAACAATGTCGCCGCTGATCAAGGTGTCGAGATTCTCCTTGAGGCACACCACCTTTGCCGTTGCCGGATCGATTCGTTCGGGCACGGGAGTGCGCTGCATGTGCTGAAGCGTTTCAATCACGCGATCGCGTGGAAAGACGTTCAACGATCGTGATTGACCGAGGCCGATGGCGAGCAATTCTCGTACAGTGCGATCAAAGAACGGATCGCCGGTGCGATTGTCAAAATCAGCGATCAGCATCCGATGCGTGATGTTCTCGACGGAGATCGTCCGGTCCATTTCGAAAACTTTGTGGCCGAACCATGAACTCGCCACGGCCAGAGCCAATACCGCGGCTGCAGCAACGGTACGAAACCGTGAAGACCGGTTTGGAGTGTTGGATTCCACTCTCTTCAGCTCGGCTGAAATTTCACCGGCGCTCGAGTAACGCTGCGCGGGATCCTTCTGCAGCATTTTCAGGACGATCCTCTCCAGGCGTTCGGAAACTGCCGCGTTCACTGCGCAGATTCGTCCCGGCGTGGTATGAATCACTCGATCTGACGACTGGACGAAGGTCTGGGCCCAGAAGAGTGAGCGGCCCGTCAGCATTTCCCAGAACACCACGCCCAGCGAAAAAATGTCCGATGCAAACGTTGCATCTTTACCGAGCAGAACTTCGGGCGCGGTATAGGCAACCGTGCCCAGAAAAAAGTCCTCGCTGATTTTCGTGCTGCCGTCCTCCGGATTCACCCTCCGGGCAAGACCGAAATCACAAACCTTCAGTTCACCGGAATTCGACAGGAGGATGTTCTCGGGTTTGATATCGCGATGAACCACCCTCTGCTGGTGCGCGGCTTTCAGGCCGTTGAGTGCCTGGAATGCAATCGGAAAGAAATCCTTTGGAGAATAGGGCGAGCCCATGTGTTCGCGGAGATTCTTTCCCTCCACGTATTCCATGATGAGAAACAACTCGCCGGATTCATCGACGACGTCGTAAAGCGCAGCGATATTGGGGTGATGACTGAGTGAAGAAACTCTCTCTGCTTCGTGGAGAAATCGGCGCCGATACCGATAGTCGGACTGAAGGCGCGGCGCGAGCCGCTTAAGCGCAACTTTGCGTTTCAGTTTCGTGTCGTCCGCGAGGTACACCTCTCCCATCCCGCCGCGGCCCAGCCACGTGTGCACCTGGAAGCGTCCGACGGAATGACCGCTCAGATCGGAAATATGTTCTGGATCTGTGCTCTCCTGCACAGCTTCAACCTCGCGAAAGCCGCATGACTATATGGCACCTCGATTCCGCTAAGCAAGATTTCCGCCGAAGCGGAAGGGCGTGCCCTTGTGCTCTAAGCTCTTTTGTTCTCGAACGTACGGGCTGTGATGCACAGAGTCACGCATGGTTCGTTCTATCGAAGCGGATAGGGAGTCTATCCAGGTGCGTAGATCACCACGGAGGTTTTTGCGATCGCGAGTCGCGGGCTGGTTTCCTGTTCACGTTGAGAAGGGAGAGTTTGTACTTGCGCGCTTGTTTGGCGCGGCATTTGCGACAACTTGAGCCATGAAGGATTCAGGAGACGTACTTTGATCAAGAGAACATGGATGTCCGTAATACTGACTGCCGGCTTTGCCGCAGTTGTCTTGTTGTCGTGGCCGCTCTCCCGCGACGCTCCTCCCGTCGACAGCGCCCGAATGCGCATTCGCATTCCGTTTGAGTTTCGTCTTGAGAGCACGCTCCTCCCGGCTGGAGAGTACACATTCGAACAACTAGCGTCGGGAGTTCTTGAAATCCGTTCGAATACCGACGGAAGAAAAAGGATCGTTTCCGAGAAATTTGTCAGGCGTGTCAGCCGGGAGCAACGCGTCCGAATCATATTCGATCAGGATGGCGCCAATTATTCTCTGGCCACTGTTTACTGGCCGGCATTCCCGAAATCTCTGCATCAGCCCGCGACTCCCATGTTGAAAAGCCGTCCGGGGCTCGTGTCTGCGCATACCCGGGAAACAGCAATATCGATCGCATGGGACCGCTGATCGCAACTTCCCTTAAACATATATAATGCCCGCGGCACCGGTCGCAGTGATGGTGCGAAGGTTTTGAAGGAGACCTTGAATGTGCAGAAGTCGTGTCCGCTTGGTGACGGCGGGATTGGCCCTCGTGCTGGCCGCGGGTTCCCTCCTGGCTCACCACGAGATCTTTGGGAAATTTGATCCGGCCAAACCTCAAACACTCAAGGGTTCGGTGACAAGAGTGGATTGGGCGAGTCCTCACGTGCACGTTCTGATGAACGTGCCGGAGGGTGCGCGCCTGGCACAGTGGGCTGTCGAAGTGGAAAGTCCGCTGGACCTGGAACGCAGCGGGTGGAATCGAACCTCTCTGAAGCCGGGCGATGCTGTGACTGTCCAGGGTCTGCGGGCCCGCGATGGAAGCCTGCAGGTTTGGGGAAACTCCATCACGCTGACGAACACAGGCCAAAAGATCCTGGCACTGTCGGCCGATGCCATCGCTGCATTAAAGCCGTTACCCGGTGGGCAACCATCGAAACCCACTCCGCGCTGGCCCGACGGTAGACCGCGGTTGGGAGCGGCGATGGGAGAACCCGGGTATTGGGGAAGGCCGAGCGCGGCATCGTTAATGGAAAAAGGCGTCGATGTCTCGACGGACCTGAACGGCTTGCTGAAGAACATCAAAGATGTCGATAAAGTCGCGCCGTTTCAAAAATGGGCACGCGATCTTTATGAATATCGCCAACGTCAATTCCTGAAAGACGATCCCATGTTCCTTTATTGCAAGCCTGCCGGAGCCGTCCGCCAGTTTCAGATGCCCTACGGAAATCAATTTCTCGAAGACAAAGCGTTCGAACGGATATTCGTGATGGGCGGCGGCGGCAATCATGACTGGCATTTCATTTATACGGATGGAAGAGCCCAAAAAGGCGATCCGCGCGGCAACGACACGAATCCTCTTTATTACGGAAACGCGCGAGGACATTGGGAAGGCGATACTCTCGTCGTCGATACGAAAGGATTGAATGAGAAATTCTGGTTCAGCAACGGAGGCCTTCCCCACACCGAGCAGTTACATCTGATCGAACGATTCACGCGCACCGACATGAACACGCTGAAGTATGAAGTCACCATCGACGATCCCGGCGCATATACGCGATCCTGGACCGCGGCATGGACGCTTCAATGGGTGCCTGAAGATCTTCCCGTTTCTTACTGTCAGGATAACCGGCCATGAACAAACTTCGAATACAACTTGGAATGGTGTTGGCGCTGGTGTTGGGAATCGCGCCGTCGATTCATGCGCAGGGCCGGGGAGGCCGCGGGCAGGCCGCGCCGGCCAGGCCTGCGCCTCGTTTTCCTGATGGCCGGATCAATTTGGGTCAGGTTCCGGGACAGCCGCCAGGTTTGTGGGATGCGGGCCCAACGAACATTCCGCTGGCAAGACCGGATACGGCCGCGGATTTCGGACTCTTTGCGGCAGACGCACGCGAACCGGCGGATCCGTTCATGGCCGCGAAGCCGAAGCTGAGTCAGATTCCGTTTCAGCCCTGGGCCCGGGCGCTCTTTGATTATCGTGTCCAGATTCGAAACGAGCCTTACGTGCGATGCAAACCTTCAGCCGGCGCTCGGCAGGTCGCGACGGCATATGGAACTCAATTCGTCGACGATCGCGAGCAGAAGCGCTTCTATATTTTCGAGACAGGCGGCGCGCATAGCTTTCGAACGATATATATGGATGGCCGCTCTCATCCGGTAAATCTGTCACCCTCCAGCCGAGGACACTCCGTCGGACACTGGGAAGGAGACACCCTTGTCATCGATACCGTCGGTTTCAATGAACGGGTATGGATCGACAACCTCGGAGTGCCTACTACCGAACAGCTTCACCTGATCGAGAAATTCACTCGCACTGACTTCAACACGATCAAATACGAAGTGACCGTGGACGATCCCGGCGCTTACACGAAATCCTGGAACAGCGGTTTCTATCTGCGGCTTACTCCGGGCGAGAGCTTTGAGTTCGTCTGCCAGGATAACAATCACGCTTCAGAGTTGATCGTCGGAGACGGAACCTACAACATCAAGCCGCCCGTTTATATTCCTTAACCATGGGAATTCCTAATTTGTCTGTGTTCCTGAAATTTCTTCCGGCACAGCCACAGGCCAGGCTGCCGTTAAAGCAGCCACTCCATACATTGCGCCAACCATGGCGAAGCTGAGTGCCAGGGAAATGTGCTGAGCGACGGCGCCGACGGCAACGCTGGTCACGAGTTGCAGAAGCGTTCCGATGAAGAGAAACGTGTTTTGCACGCGGCCCATGAAATGTTTGGGAACCATTTCCATGATGCTCGAGGAAATGGCAACGCCCGCAAGTCCGCGTCCCGATCCCATGACGACGTAACACAGCATCGCCAACGGCACGACTCGCGAGTAAGGCGCGGCCACGAGGCCGATGGCCATCAGTGTCATTGCAAAGGTCACGGCCTGCCTGGAGCGGATCCGGCGGATGAAAATCGGAGCGTAAAGGGCGCTGGAAAAAGCGCCTATCGCCCAACCTGCATTCATCCAGCCGTAACCGCTTGCTCCGGCATGGAGAACGCGTTCGCTGAGCGGCGCAGTGGTTACGCCCTGCGTCAGCATGCCGGCGATGAAGAGCGACCATGCGATTCCCAACAGAACGATATGGCGCTTGCCGCGAAGGTAATGAATGCCCTCGTTGAGTTCGTGCAAATATCGCGACCATGATCCGCCACCAGCGCCGGACGCTTTGTGTTCAGCGACTGTAACGGTTCCCCGGCGCACCGCAAAATAGCAGATCAGCGAGACAGCGTATGTCGCGGCGTCGATAAGGAGAACGCCGCCCAAATGGATATGTTCGTAGACGAATCCCACAATTGCACCCGCGATCATCCAGCCGCCCTGTACGCCCGCAAGCAATATGGTGTTGGCACCGACAAATTCGCTTTCCGGCGTCAATTCCTGAATCAGCGCTGTAATCGTCGGCCAGAACATCCAGAAACCGGCCGACACCAGCATTCCCATCAGGTACAAATGCCAGAGCTGCGCTCGATTCATGATTGCAAGCGCGGCGACGATGCCGATGATCAGGCCACGGCTCGCATCCAGCAGCATGACGAGGCGGCGTCGATCCTCACGATCGATGATGACGCCGGTGAAAGGGAGCATGAGCAATGCAGGCACCGTCTGCAAAACAATCAACGTGCTCAGACTCAATTCGGAATGTGTGGTCTGAAGGATGAACCAGGTGACGGCGGCCGTGTTCATGCCGCTGCCGATCATGGAGACGGCATTGGCAATGAAGACGAGTTTTAGTCCGCGATTTTGAAGTAGACGGCGCATGGTGCGCGGCGTGGCGCGGCGTTCCATTCGGGAGTCTGCGCGAAGGCGGTACTGCCAAACAGCACGCAGACTGCAAAAAGTGTCTCGCTCATCAACCCTCCATAGGCAAGACATTATAAAATGTCGCGCCATGGATGAATCAAAGCTGCGAGCATGGTGGTCGCACAAACAGGGGTTGGATGGATCTCTTCAGGGAAAGAGCCCTTCACAGGTTCTGGAACAGTCGGGATGGGCAAGGTCGGTCGGCGGCGTGGGTCCCTACCTGACATTGTTCTCGCGGGCCCGTACGAGCCTCGACGAAACGGATAAAGCAACGGCAAAACTGCAGATTCACGAACTGCCGTCGGCGCGTGGTTGTACATACGTGCTACCTGCAAGTGACTTCGCTCTGGGTTTAAAGGTTGGACAGGAGTTCGGCAAAGCAGCGATGAAGGTCGCGTACAAACTCGGCGTCACCGACAAGGAAGTGGACAAGCTTTGCGAAGAAGTAGTCCGAGCACTGGCCGGAGGTCCGCTCGATCCCGAACAGATTCGAGAGGCAACAGGAAAGGCGTCACGCAGCCTGGGCGAAGAAGGAAAGAAAAGAGGTGTTACAACCACGCTTCCTCTTGCGCTGGGGAATCTTCAGAACATGGGAGAAATCCGGAGAATTTCGCTGACCGGGCGCCTTGATTCGCAGCGCTACAAATACGAATTGTGGCGTCCCAACCCGCTCGGCAAATTCAAGCTTTCCCTCGACGAAGCTTTCACCGAACTGGCGCGCCGCTACTTTCGCTGGATTGGTCCCGCGACGGCCGCGGAATTCCAGTGGTTTTCCGGTCTCGGCGTGAAAGCGTCGAAAGCCGCGATGGAGCCGCTCGACCTTGTTCCAGCGGAAGAGGGGAGCGAGCGGCTGATGTTCGCAAAGGATCGTGACGCGTTCAAAAATTTCAAAACGCCGGCAAAGCCCCAATACAATCTGGTGAGTTCCATCGATGCCATTTCATTATTGCGCCGCGATATCCAAAGCCTCATCGAAAAGAAAGATCTCGATCGCCCCGTCCTGGTCGACAAAGGCCTGAAGCCGCTCGGTGGACTTGCCGATTTTCCGAATCACGCCATTATGGATCGCGGCCGGCTGGTTGGTTTGTGGGAATACGATACGGAGACCCGGTCGATTGCGAGGACGGCATTCGGAGTGAAAGACAAAGCTCTCGAGGACGCGGTCGCGGAAACCGGGAAATACATTCGAGAACAACTGGAAGATGCGCGATCCTTCAGCCTCGACAGTCCGAAAAGCCGCGCACCGCGAATCGCCGCACTCCGCAAGGCGAGCGCTAAATAATAAGGTACACGCCCGTGTTGTGGCTCAGTCCCAACGTGATGATTTTCTGCAGCAGTTGGGGGTAGCTGATACCGCAGTGGGCTGCGGAATCCGCGAAGTCTTCGTTCATGGCGATTTGCGGATTAGGATTTGCTTCAAGCAGATAAAACTCTCCGTCGTTTGAAAGCCGATAGTCCAGGCGCGCATAGCCGCTGAGATTGAGGTGCCGGTAAATACGCTTGGAGAGCAGGAGGACTTTTTTCTGCAATTCCGGAGAAAGATCTGCGGGTTGGGTGACCAGGCCGACCTTCTTTTGATAATCCGGATTCCACTTCAATCGGCCTGTAGCAATGTTCAGCGAACCTTCCGGTAGATTCTTGATAACGAGTTCCCACGGCGTATAGGTTTGCAGTTTGCGATTGCCGATCACTCCGACATAAATTTCGCGGCCTTCAATATATTGTTCGGCGATGGCGTGACTGCTGGTTTGACGGTGGATAAACTCGACGCGTTCGGCCAGCTTTGTGTCGTCACCGACAACTGAAGCCTGAGAGATTCCTACAGAGCCTTCTTCAACCACAGATTTAACGAGCAAAGGAAACTTCAGCCGGCGTGGCCGAACAACTTTTTGTCCCATTGGGAAAACGGCAAAGCCGGGGACGGCAATCCGGTGGTAAGAAAGAATTTTTTTCGTCAGCGCTTTGTCCTTGGCGAGCGTCAGGCCGCGCGGGTTACAACCGGTGTAGGCCTGCTTCAATAGTTCAAGGTAGCTGACAACATGCTGGTCGTAGAGAGCCTGCCCTTCAAAGTCTTCGAGAAGGTTGAAGGCTACTTGCGGTTTGTGTTCTTCGCGGGCGTTCGCGATGACCGCAAGATCGCTTCGCAGGCCGACGGGATAGACGTCGTGCCCCATCGATTTCAGCGTTGAAATAACGTCATATTCGGTTCGCCATAACTGCTTCTCTTTTTCAACTCCCTCGGGAATTGTATCCGGAGGCATGAGTTCCTGTGCCAGCAGTACGATGATTCGAAGTTTTGTCTTCGGTTTGAATCTCACAGTGGGATTCGATGATAGCCCGTTCGCAGCACTTGCATGACTTGCATGGTCAAGGTCACGATACTGAGCTGTCGCGCCTCCTCTTCAGGAATTGTCAGCCGCAATTTCAATTCGCGGCAGCGGACGATCATATGCTTCACAATATGGTTGATCGTGTAGTGGTGAACTCCGGT